>JAACFB010000035.1 GCA_009937615.1 Gammaproteobacteria bacterium
CGCCAGAGGCGCAGGTTGGGCGAGATTTTCTCGAAATTCGAGCGAAACGGGTTGATGTCGATGCCGCCGCGGCGCTGGTAACGGGCGTAGACGGTTAATTGTTCGGGACTGCAGCGCTCGAGAATATCGATGAACATCCGCTCGACGCAGGCCTCGTGAAAGTCATGGTGCTCGCGGTACGAGACGATATAGCGCAGCAGCGACCTGCGTTCGATTCGCGGGCCCCTGTAGGCAACCAGCAGGCTGCCGGAGTCCGGCTGGTTCGTGACCGGGCACAGGCTCCTCAGCAGGTGCGAGTGCAGGTCCTCGCGAACGATGTCGTCCGGGTCGGCCTCAAGCAATGTGCTGTCGATCTCGTAGGCGTCGCAAACAACCCGTGCTTCGTCAAGACAGTCCCCGGGCAGATGCGCAATGCCGCGCGCCTGCGAAGCCCGATTCAGCCGCACACCAACATCGGCGCCGGCACAGCTGCTCAGATCCTGCTCGATAGTCTCCGCGACGTCGCTGCCGGCGACAAAACGGGTCATCGCGAAGGAGTCGAGGTACAGCTTCAGCGATTTCGATTCGATGATGCTGGTCGAATCGGCCGGGATACGCAGCTCGACCGCCGCGACAGCCGGCTTGCCGTCGCTGTCAAGCCACGTGAGTTCCCAGGCGTTCCAGATGTCGACGCCCCGAAACGGCAGCTCCTCGCCAAGGCCGAGAACTGTCCGGCTATCGGCGCGCGCGATCGCATGCAGTACTTCCGGGGCGTACTGCCGCAGATACGATGTCGGTCTTCCAAGCGGTGATTCTGTGTTCATTTCAGCGGCCGTTGCGGCGAATGCGACTACAGTGTACGACAGTTCCTCGTGTACAATACCGGGCCTTTTTGACGCCCTGAATTTTAGACGGCGAGTCCATGAGCCCTTCAGACAAGACCAATAATACCGAACGCGGCTACATCATCCCGATAGGCGGGGCCGAGGAGAAGTTCCACAACCCGGAGATCCTTGACCGGTTTGTCGAGATCTGCGGCGGCAAACAGGCCCGTATCGGCATCATTCCGACGGCATCCGAACTCGAGGACACGGGCCGCAACTACGAGAAACTGTTCCGTGACATCGGTGTCAAGCATGCCAGGGTGCTGCCTTTCGAGACTCGTGAAGATTGTGAACACACCGAGTACCTTGACTACATCGAGAAGTCCGACGGAATCTTCCTGACCGGGGGCAACCAGCTGCGCCTGTCAACAACCCTGGGGGGAACCGCAACGGCACAGAAGATCCGGCGCCGCAACGCAGCCGGCATGCACGTGGCGGGCACCTCGGCGGGCGCCGCTTTCATGCCCGAGCACATGATTGCGGGCGGCCTCGAGGGGAGCACACCGCGACCCGACATGGTCACAATGGCGCCCGGGCTCGGGCTGACCAACAAATTCATCGTCGACCAGCATTTCCGTGAGCGCGACCGGCTCGGCCGGCTGCTCACGGCGCTGGCCTACAACCCATTCGCGGTCGGTATCGGACTCGACGAGGACACGGCCGCGTTCATTCGCCCGGACGACGATCTCGAGGTCGTTGGCAGTGGCGGCATCACGGTGATCGATCCGACGCACTTGAGTTATTCGTCCATGGATCGCGCCCGCCGCGGCGAACCCGTCAGCCTGATCGGCGTGAAGCTGCATATACTGGTTGCCGGGGGGCGATTTCATATCCAGTCCCGGGAAGCTACGCCGGAATAACCGGGCAGGGCAACGCGCATGAAAATAGTCAGCACCAACGTCTACGTCGGCCCGAACCTGTTCGCCCACTTTCGGGTTATCCGGCATGTGCTCGATCTCGGTGAACTCGAACAGTGGCCGACCTCCCGGCTCGGTGAGGCGTTTATTGAGCCGTTGCTCGAATTTCTTCCGGGTCTGCATGATCACGGCTGCTCGTACAAGGAGCCTGGCGGCTTTGTTCGGCGGCTGCGCGAAGACGAGGGTACATGGCTCGGTCACGTGATGGAGCACGTTGCGATAGAGCTGCAGATTATCGCTGGCTCTCCGGTCACGTTTGGCCGCACGCGATCGATCGACGGCCAGCCTGGCTATTACGACATGGTGTTTCAGTACAAGGACGAAACTGTCGGTCTCGAAGCAAGCTTGCTTGCAATAAAGTTTTTGCTGAACCTGCTGCCGGCGGAACTGAAAACCGAAAGCGCGCCGCCGCCAGATTGGGATTTTACAGAAGCACGGGATCGCTTCATCCGCTATGCGCAGTCGCGTGCGCTCGGTCCGAGCACGGCGTCACTCGTCAACGCGGCGATCGAGCGCGATATCCCCTGGCTGCGCCTCAACCGCTACAGCCTCGTGCAGTTCGGTCACGGCCGTTTCCAGCAGCGGATCCAGGCGACCACGACCGGGCATACCGGCAATATCGCGGTCGAGCTTGCCGGCGATAAAGAAGAGACCAACGGGATCCTCAGGGATCTCGGCCTGCCGGTGCCGGAGCAGCGTATCGTGCGCAATGCCGATGACGCCGTGCGTGCGGCAGAGCGAATCGGCTACCCGGTCGTGCTGAAACCCCTGGCCGGAAATCACGGCCGCGGGGTATCGATCAACCTCAAAACCCCGGAAGAGGTCGAGGTGGCCTTCGAGAAGGCGAGAGAGCATGGCCGTTCGATCATCGTCGAGGCGTATATCGTCGGCTTCGATCACCGGCTGCTGGTGGTTAACGGCGCCCTCGTCGCTGCTGCCAAGCGCGAGCCTGGGCACGTCGTCGGCGACGGCGAGCATACGATCGCGGAACTCGTGGATATCGTCAACGAGGATCCACGCCGCGGCGTCGGCCATGAAAAGGTGCTGACGCGACTGGAATTCGACCACCAGGCGGAGCGCCTGCTGAAAAAGATTGGCTATGATCACAACACCGTGCCCGCGAAAGGTGAGACGGTCTATTTACGATCGACGGCCAACCTGTCGACGGGCGGCACGGCGATCGATGTCACGGACATCATTCACCCGGACAATCGCGAGATGGCGGTTCGTGCGGTCGAGGCGGTGGGCCTCGACATCGGCGGCGTCGATTTTCTGACCAGCGACATTTCGCTGTCTTACCAGGATGCCGGCGGGGCGATCTGCGAGGTCAACGCAGGACCCGGGTTTCGCATGCACGTCGCGCCCAGCGAAGGGACGCCCCGGGACGTTGCGGGGCCGGTCATCGACATGCTGTTTCCGCCGGGCACGCCGACACGCATCCCGATCGCTGCAGTGACCGGCACGAACGGCAAGACCACAACCTCGCGCATGCTGGCGCATATTCTCAAAATGTCCGGGTTCACGGTCGGCATGACGTCGACCGATGGCGTTTATATCGACGGCAAGCTGACCGTAGCGGGTGACATGACCGGTCCGAAGGCGGCGCAAATGGTCCTGCGCGACCCGGCCGTCGATGCCGCCGTCATGGAGACGGCGCGGGGGGGCATGCTGCGCAGTGGTCTCGGCTACAACCGTTGCAATGTGGCGGCCTGTATCAATGTCTCGGGCGATCACCTTGGGCTGCGCGGCATCGAAACGCTCGAGCAGCTGGCCGAGATCAAGCGTATACCGATCGAAATCGCGAAAGATGCGGTGGTGCTGAATGCCGACGACCCGCTGTGCCTGCAAATGGCCGACTACACGGAGGCAGAGCGGCTTTGCTACGTCACGATGAATTCGTCGCACGCACTCGTGAAGCAGCACATCCGCGCGGGCGGACAGGCGTTCGTGCTCGAGGAAGCGATGAACGGCCACATGATAACGATCTACGATGGCGAGACGCATACGCCGCTGCTGTGGACGCACCTGATACCGGCGACCATCGAGGGCCGCGCGCTGCACAATGTCGAGAACGCGATGTTCGCTGCGGCCCTGGCCTACAACATGGCTATCGGCATCGAGGACATCCGCCACGGCCTGCGCACGTTCGACTCGACGTTTTTCCAGGCACCGGGTCGCATGAACATCTACAACGAACATCCGTTCAAGGTGATACTCGATTACGCGCACAACCCGGCAGCAATCGAAGCGATGTGCGGGCTGGCGGACCGGTTCGAGATTGACGGCAAGCGCATCATCGTGCTGGCCGCGCCCGGGGACCGACGGGATGAAGATATTCGCGATATCGCGAGTATCGCCGCCGGTCACTTCGATCATTACATCTGCCGTCGTGACAACAACCCGCGGGGCAGGGGTAACGACGAAGTGCCCCTGATGCTGAGAGACTCGTTGCTCGAGAGCGGCGTGCCTGCGGAGCATATCGAGGTCATCATCGACGAGCAGGAAGCGACGAATCGAAGCCTGGAGCTGGCCGAGGCCGGCGACCTGATCCTGATACTGGGCGACAACATCAAACGGACCTGGAAGCAGATCATCTATTTCAACTCGGGCGAGCAGGCCGACGACTCCGGCGGCAAAACGCCCGTCACGATCGAGCTGCCCAAAACCGAGGCTTTCAGGTTTGCGGACGACGTCGAGATCATCAGTGATGAGCGCGGCGTGCGCATCGCCCGGGAAGAAGCCGACTAAGCCGCTGCTGATGGAGTTCATCGACGCCCGCAGACTGACCGGCCCGAGCCTGCTGTTCGACGAGCCGGGTTCGATACTCGACGTCAGCTGCTCTCCTGAGGAAGCGGCGCGACTGATCCCGGTCTGGAGGGCCAATGTCCAGCGCATGCTGGCGGAACTGGACTGGCGTCAAGAGCCCAAGTTCGCGTCCGTGTTGCTGGCCGGCGGTGTCAGCGTCGGCTTTACAGCCCCTATCGATGCGCTGTACGCGGCATCCGAACTCAATGAGTGGGCGTGGGCCCAGTGTGACGCCGACCTCCAGGGCGCGGACGTGCCGGACTTTGCGGCGACGCTATCGGCGCTGCAGACGTCGCGGGAGGAAGAGTCCAATCCTGTGCTGCTCGCCCTCGAGGCGGCGGCGGCAGCGAGAGACGTAACGCTCTTGTGGGACGACGATGAAGCGTCGTTGGGACTCGGACGGCACTCCACGACCTGGCCGGTGCGGGAGCTGCCGGATCCCGGCACGCTGGACTGGCAGGCTTTCTCCGACGTGCCGATCGCGCTCGTGACCGGCACTAACGGCAAGACCACGACAGTGCGGCTGGCAGCGCACATCATGGGTCGAGACGGCCTGCGGGCCGGGATGAGCTCGACAGACTACATCGCGATCGGCGACCAGGTCGTTGACCGTGACGACTGGGCGGGTCCGGGCGGTGCGCGCCTCGTTTTGCGGCACAGCGAAGTGGACATCGCTATTCTCGAAACAGCGCGCGGCGGCCTTCTGCGGCGTGGCCTCGGCATCACCAGCGCCGACGCGGCGCTGATCACCAACATCGCCCGCGACCACCTGGGCGACTTTGGCTCGCAGAATCTCGAAGAGCTGCTGAATATCAAGTGGATCGTATCCCGGGCCGTGCGCGACCGGGGCCAGCTCGTGCTGAATGCCGACGATGCGCTGCTGGTCGGCAAGTCAGGCAACTATCCGGGCACCATCGTCTGGTTTTCGCTGGATCCCGATAACGAGGTGATAACCGCGCATGCCGGCAACGGCGGTAAAGCGTTTGTGCTCTCGGGCAAAGAGCTATTGTTCATCGACGGGCAGTCGCGCGAGCTTCTGCTGCGCGAAGACGACATACCCATTACGCTGGGCGGGGCCGCCCGGCACAATACGGCCAACGCCCTTGCCGCCGCCGCGCTGACTTCCTGCCTCGGTGCGTCGCTGGACACGATCCGCATGGGCCTGAGCACGATGTCCCAGGACGCAAATCCCGGCCGCGGCAACCTCTACAAGGTCAATGGCTTTACGGTCATTGTCGATTTTGCGCACAATCCGCAGGCCCTGCAGGCGCTCCTGGAAATGGCGCATCGGCTTCCGGGGAAACGCAAGGTGTTGTGTTTCGGGCAGGCAGGCGATCGAACCGATGACCTTATACGCGAGCTCGCGCGCGACGCCTGGGCGACCGGGCTCGACCGCGTGCATGTCTCCGAGCTCGCCAAGTATTATCGGGGCAGGGGAGCCGGTGAGGTGTTCCGCCTGATGCGCGAAGAATTGATCAGCTGCGGCGCAACCGACGAACAGATCGAACACCACGAACACGAAATCGATTCATTGAATTCGGCGCTGACCTGGGCACAGCCCGGCGATCTCGTGATCATGCTGGCGCTGGAGCGCTCGCAGGAACTCTACGACAAGCTGAAGAGCCTGTAGCTGGGCAAGGCCGCCCGCACGCGGCCGGACCCGGTAGGATTTCCAGCCGCTAGTTCAGCCCGCGTCTCTCGAGTAATGGCCCGATGGCGGGACTGCGGCCGAGGAAGTTCGCATACAGCTCCATGCCCGGGCGCGTGCCGCCTTTGCTCAGTACCTCATTACGGTAGCGTGCGGCCAATTCCCGGTTGAACAGGTCGGTCTCTTTAAACGCCCGGAACGTATCGGCATCGAGCACCTCCGCCCAGATATAGGCGTAATAGCCGGCCGCATAGCCGCCCGAGAAGACATGGGCGAAGTAGCCGCTGCGATAGCGCGGAATGATTTCGTCGATCAGGCCCACCTTCTTCATTGCCTCAATCTCGAATTCGCGCGGCTCGACCCGGGCCGGCGATTCGAGTACGTGGTATGCCATATCGAGATACGCGGCTGCCAGGTACTCGACCGTCGTGAAACCCTGGTTGAATTTCGCCGACGCGGTGATCTTGTCGATGATCTGCTGCGGGACCAGCTCGCCAGTCTCATAATGACGAGCGAACAGGCGCAAGACATCGGGCTCCCACAGCCAGTTTTCCATGACCTGCGACGGGAATTCCACGAAATCGCGCGGCACGCGGGTTCCCGACAGGGACTCATAGGTCACATCGGACAGCATGCCGTGTAACGCGTGGCCAAATTCGTGCAGCATCGTCTCGGCCTCGCTCAGGCTGAGCAGCGATGGAGAGTTCGCGGTGGGAGGTGGAAAATTGAAGTTGTTCGTAATGATCGGCGTCACCACGTTACCGTCGCTTTTCGACTGTGGCCGCAGCGAGTTCATCCAGGCTCCGCCACGCTTTGTCGCGCGCGCGAAGTAGTCCATGTAGAGGATGGCAATGTGAGTGCCGTCAGCATCGCTGACTTCAAACACCCTCTGGTCGGGGTGCCACTTGGGCAGGTCCTCGCGTTCCTCGAAGCGCAATCCGAACAGCTCTGTCGCAAGCGCAAATACGCCATCGCGCAGCGCGTTAACCTCGAAGAAAGGCCGCAGCTCATCTTCATCGAAGTCGTACTTCGCCTTGCGAACTTTTTCGGTGTAATAACGCCAGTCCCAGCCTCGCAGTTGGTCGTCGATTCCGTCCTCGTGCAGCATGTCCTGCAGCGCGATTCGCTCTTGTTGGGCAACTCGCAGCGCCGGATCCCAGATCTGGTCGAGAAATTCATAAACGTTTTCCGGTGTTTCGGCCATGTTGTCTGACAGCACGTAGTGTGCGTGGCTGTCGTAGCCGAGCAGCGCGGCGCGCTCGGCACGCAGCGCCACCGTCCTTGCGACGACCTCTTTGTTATCCGACTGGTTATCGTTGTCGCCGCGCATCGCATAGCCTTCGAATATTGCTTTGCGCAGATCGCGGTTCGGAGAGTATTGCAGGAACGGATTTATGCTCGCTCGCTGCAATGTAAATGCCCAGCACTCGCAGTCGTGTCCGCGCCGTTTTGCCTCTTCCGCGGCGAGGTCGATCAGGCTGGCGGGCAGATCGCCGAGATCGGCCTCTTCGGTCACGAGCAGTTCGAAGGTGTTGGTTTCGTCCAGCAGGTTCTCCTGGAACGTGGTGTCGAGCGAAGCAAGCTCGGAATTGATATCTCGCAATCTTGCCTTCGACTCGTCGTCCAGGTCCGCACCCGAGCGAACGAACTGCTTGTGGGTTTCCTCGAGCAGCTTCTGCTGCTCGTCGTCCAGGTCGTTGTTTTGCTCAAACACCGCGCGCACTCGCTCGAATAGAGCCGCGTTCAGGTGGATATGGTCGCGATGGGCGGAGAGCTCCGGTGCAATCGTTTTGCTGGTCTCACGGATCACCTGGTCAGCGTGTGCGGAGTTGAGCGCTGAAAAAACCCGGTTGACCTTGTTCAAGGCAGCGCCGGTTCGCTCGAGCGCCTCAATCGTATTCGCGAATGTCGCGGGTTCGCTGTTCCCGGTAATTGCGTCGATTTCGCGCACCTGTTCCGCCATGCCGGCACGAAGCGCCGGGAGATAGTCTTCTGACGCTATCCGGTCGAATGGGGGCACCCCGAAAGGCGCGTCCCACTCGACGAGCAGAGGGTTTGCATCGTTCATCGGGGCTCCCGAAGCGGGTCCATGTTCAAGGTCAGGGTCTGATTCACTACCGCAGGCCCACAGACCGAGCGACAGCAGCGCGACACAAAGAATCGGCTGTTTCATGGTTCATTCTGCGTATTTGAATGCATGGGTTCTGCAACGGTACATAGCATTCGACCCGGCGCTGTTCAGATAATTCAGTCATCGCCGCGGACAAATGACACGATCGTGGCAACGACGTCAGCCGTCGTGCCCGGTGACATGATGTCGCCTGCCAGTATGTGGTTGCTCGGATCGCCGACGTCGTGTACTTCAATCAACTGTTTGCGCCGTGCCGCGATTCTGTCGAAGGCCTGCCGAGCCGCCGAGGTCGATATAACCTGGTCTTCTGGCGATAACAGCACCAGCAGGTCACGTTCCAATGTCATGGGCAACAGGGACTGAGTGTAGTCGACCAGCCGCATCATCTCGACGACCGCATCGATCGGGTAGCTGGTTGACCAGTAACGCGCCTGCTGCTCGTTGTAAGGCGTCCACGTGCGTGTGTCGCCGACGACAAGCCTGGCGATGAAAGGTCCAGCCGGGCCTGTCAGCAGCTGCGCATTGTCGTCCGCCGGAGCGAAATTCGGTGAGATCAGGATCAAGGCAGAAACGTCGCGTATCGCCGGATGTTCAGCCATCGCCAGCGCGAGTGTCGCGCCTGTCGATGTGCCGATTACAACGACCTTGCGGCCTATGCGCGTGCCGATCGTAAGCGCCTCGGCCGCGTCGTCGAGCCAGTCCTCGGCATGGAAATCGGCCATGGGCTCACTGACGCGTCCGTGGCCGGCCAGCCGCGTCTCGAACAGATTGGCGCCGAGCGCATCGGCGACGAGTTCCGCAGCCGGGGCAAAGGCCTGGCGCGTCGCCGAAAATCCGTGCAGGTAAACCACGGCGTATTCCGTGGGCTGTCTGCTCGCCTGCCAGCGTATTCGCTTCCCGGTTTCCGGGATCAGGCCATACCGTTCGTCTGCTGTGCGCTCCCGTTCAGCGATGTATGACTCGATATCAGCCGGCAGGGAGGGCTGGACCGCCGAATTCACCAATGCCGAAGGCGTTAGCAGGAAAACGACGAGTGCGAGCAGCGCCAGGATCAGCGAGATGTGGATGAACTTGCGCACGGGGCTATTCAAGCGAGAGGATCAGGTCCCAGTGTTTGTCGCTGACCGGCATGATCGACAGGCGGTTACCCTTGCGTGTCAGAACAAGCCCGTCGAGGCCCGGGTGTCCCCTGAGTTCCGCGAGCGTAATCGGCCGGTCGAGTTTTCGAACGAATTCAACGTCGACCAGGCACCAGCGCGGGTTTTCCATGTCACTTTTCGGGTCAAAATACTTTGAGTCGGGGTCAAATTGTGTCGGGTCAGGATACGGCTCGCTTACGACTCGTGCGATGCCGACGACAGACGGCTCCTTGCAATTGGAGTGGTAGAAGAACACCTCGTCACCGATGCGCATGTCGTCGCGCATCATGTTGCGTGCCTGGTAGTTTCGAATGCCGTCCCACATGTCTCGGCCGTCGCTTTCGAGATCATCGATGCTGTATGCATCAGGTTCGGATTTCATCAGCCAGTGTGCCATTGCTCGCCAAATTCTTGTCAGGAAAACGACCGCGAGTGTACCACGTGGCAGCGCTTCCGGCGGAGGCACTGTGGTAGCATAGAAGCACAAAATGCGGCCCGCAGGATAATTCAAATGACCAACGTGCTAGCCAATATTTTCGGGGCCTCTCCGGTCATGTCCCTCGAGAAACACATCGATGTCGCCTATCGATGCGCCAAGCAGCTGCGCGAGTTTTTCGCGGCCGCGATCCGCGGTGACTGGGACGCTGCGACAGCCGTTCGTAACGAGATTGAAAATCTTGAACACCAGGCTGACGATCTGAAAAAAGAAATCCGGCTGCGCCTGCCGAAAAGCCTCTTCATGCCGGTGCCGAGAGAGGATCTTCTTGAATTGCTGCTCGTGCAGGACAAGATCGCGAATCGCACGAAGGATATTTCCGGGCTGGTACTCGGCCGCAGGATGCAGATTCCGTCCGCTATTGCCGAGCAATTTCTCACCTTCGTCGATCGTAACGTCGATGCCGCCAAGCAGGCCCGAAAAAGCGTTCGTGAACTCGACGAGTTATTCACTGCCGGGTTTCGCGGTGCCGAGGTTGACCTGGTTACCGCGATGATTGAAAAGCTTGACCGGATCGAAACCGAGACCGACGATCAGCAGGCGGCCCTGCGCGCAGCGTTATTCGATATCGAGGCGTCGCTGAATCCGATCGACGCCGTGTTCATATACCAGGTTATCGAACTGACGGGTGAAATTGCCGACATGGCCGAACGTGTCGGTCGTCGCCTCGAGCTATTGCTCTCACACTAAGAACAAAAAGACGGGGCGCATTCGCTCCACGGGGCAGCTATGGAAGCAGAAATCGTCTATATCGGGCTCGCGGCTGTGTTCGGTATTTTTATGGCCTGGGGCATTGGCGCGAACGATGTCGCTAACGCGATGGCGACATCGGTCGGCTCGAAAGCCCTGACGATAAAGCAGGCGATCTTGGTCGCGGCGGTCTTCGAGTTCCTGGGCGCGGTATTGGCGGGTGGCGCGGTTACCTCGACGATACGCAAAGGCATCGTCGATGCTGATCTGATGGCCGGAGACCCTAAGCTGCTCGTTTACGGCATGCTGGCGGCGTTGCTGGCTGCCGGCACCTGGCTGCTCGTTGCGTCACGCAACGGCTGGCCGGTATCGACAACGCACTCCATTGTCGGTGCCATCGTCGGCTTCGCGGCAGTTGGCATCGGCATCGATGCCGTGCAATGGAGCAAGGTTGGCACGATCGTGATGAGCTGGGTCGTCTCGCCGCTGACGGCCGGATTCATTGCCTATTTTATCTACCGAAGCGTGCAGGTACTGATCCTGCGGCAGGAAGATCCGCTCGCAAAGGCCCGGCGCTACGTGCCGGTCTATATCTTCCTGGCGGCCTTTACGATTACCCTGGTGACGATTCTCAAGGGGCTCACCCATGTGGGCCTCACGATAAGCCTTCGCGACAGCTACATCCTGGCGGTTGCTATCGCTGTCGGCATAGCGCTGGTCGGCGCCGTAGCGATTCGGCGAATCAAACCCGATCCCAAGGCTGAAAAGTCGCAGCATTTCCACACCGTAGAACGTGTTTTTGGCGTGCTCATGATCGTTACTGCGTGCGGAATGGCATTCGCTCATGGTTCGAATGATGTCGCCAATGCGATTGGGCCCGTCGCGGCTGTCATTGGCGTGGCCCAGACGGGGGCGGTTGCCGCCCAGTCGGCGCTGTCACCGTGGGTCCTGATTCTGGGCGGTGGCGGTATCGTCATTGGTCTTGCAACTTTCGGTCGTCACGTTATTGCCACGGTCGGCAAAAAGATCACGCAGCTGACACCGAGCCGCGGCTTTGCGGCCGAGCTTGCGGCTGCGACGACGATCGTTATCGCATCGGGAACCGGTATCCCTGTTTCGACAACCCACACACTCGTCGGGGCCGTACTCGGCGTTGGGCTGGCTCGCGGGATCGAGGCGATCGACCTTCGGGTCGTCGGGCGGATACTGGTGTCCTGGGTCGTAACGATTCCGGCCGGGGCGATTCTCGCTATCGTATTTTTCTTCGCCTTCAAGACATTTTTACCGTAATTCCGGAGCATTGCGCGTGCGCAGCCTGCTGCTAATCGCCCTATTGATTCAGTTGTCCTGGGCAAATGCTCAGGAAACCGATGTTCGGCACCATCCGCAGTTCAGTTCGACGGGCATGGTGGCGGCCCAGAATCTTCTGTCGGCTGAGGTCGGCGCGGCGATACTGGCAGACGGCGGCAATGCCGTCGACGCAGCGGTTGCCGTCGGTTTCTCGCTCAGCGTGACCCTGCCGCGCGCAGGCAATATCGGCGGCGGCGGATTCATGCTGATTCACGACGCAGCATCGGGCGAAACGATAGCGATCGATTACCGGGAAATGGCGCCACCGGCCGCGCATCGTAATATGTTTCTTACCGCCGACGGCGACGCTGACCCCAATATTTCGCGCTTCAGCCACAAGGCCTCGGGCGTGCCCGGCACGGTCGCCGGGCTGTATCTCGCCCACCAGAAGTTCGGCCGCTTGCCGTGGCGGCGGTTGCTGCAGCCGGCGATAGACCAGGCGCGAGACGGCATCGTCGTCAGTCATGGTTTTGCGAGCAGCCTTGTCAGCATGCAGGATCGCCTGTGCCGTAATGCCGCTACCTGCGCCTATTTCTACAAGCCGGGCGGGGTGCCGTACGCAATGGGCGAACGACTCGTGCAGGCGGATCTTGCGAACTCGCTCCAACTGATCGCCGACGAGGGAGCCGACGCGTTCTACCGTGGCGCGATCGCCGAAAAAATAATCGCCGAGATGAAACGCGGTGGCGGCCTGATCGACAAAGAGGCGCTGGCCGCATACAAGCCGCTGGTGCGCGAGCCGCTGCGCGGTAGCTACCGCGGGTACGCGGTCGTTACGATGCCCCCGCCGAGCTCGGGTGGTGCGCATCTCCTGCAGATGCTGAACGTTCTCGAGCATTTCCCGGTGGCCGATATGGGTGCCGGTAGCGCCGACGTAACGCATCTGATGGCAGAAACGATGCGGCTTGCCTACGCTGACCGCAGCCGGCATCTCGGCGATCCCGACTTTTACCCGGTCCCGCTCGACTGGCTTTTGAGCGACGCTTATGCAGAGAAGCTGGCCGCGTCGATCGACATGCAGAAGGCGCGCCCGTCGCTCGAGGTTGCGCCGGGCACTGTCACTGCGCAGGAGAGTGAGGACACGACGCAATTTTCGATAATCGATGTCGACGGCAATGTCGTCTCGAATACGTACACGTTGAACCTGAACTACGGGTCTGCAATATCGGTGGTCGGGGCCGGCTTCCTCTTAAATAACGAGATGGACGACTTCGTATCAAGTCCCGATACGCCGAACGACTGGGGCCTGCTGGGTGGCGAAGCAAATGCCGTCGAGTCCGGCAAGCGGCCGCTGAGTTCGATGACGCCGACCATCGTCTTTGCCGACGGCGAGCCCTGGTTCGCTACCGGGAGCCCGGGCGGAAGCCGCATCATCACGGCGGTGCTGCAGATGCTTGTCAACGTGATCGACCACAACATGAACATAGCCGACGCCACGGATCAGCCGCGACTGCATCACCAGTGGTTGCCTGACGTGCTGGAACTCGAGGCGGGTTTCAGTCCGGATACGATTCGCCTGCTGCAGGCACGGGGTCATACTCTGAAGCCCGGTGCCCGCTCGATGGGCAGCCTGCAAACAGTGGCTCTCAAGGACGGCCTGTTTCGCGGTGCCTCGGACACACGCCGGCCGCATGCGGGCGCTACAGCACCGGCTGAAGTGGATGATCGCCAGTAGCGAGCCTGCACGGGCCGGCATAACCCCGGCGGCGCGCCGGTATGCGATGGTCGTTCTCGCGATCGTCTACATGTTTAATTTTATCGACCGGCAGATACTCGCCATCTTGCTGCCTGCGATTCGCGACGAGTTCCAGGTCGGTGACACGATACTCGGCCTGCTGGCCGGAACCGCATTTGCACTGTTCTATGTGATTCTCGGCATTCCGATTGCCCAGCTTGCCGACCGGTTCAACCGGCGCAACCTGATCGCAATCGCGGTCGCCGTCTGGAGCGGCATGACGGTATTGTCCGGGTGGGCATCGAATGTCGTTTACCTGGCGCTGGCCCGTGTCGGTGTCGGTATCGGCGAGGCAGGCTGCAGTCCGCCGGCGCACGCGATGATTGCCGACTACTACCCACCCGAGCGGCGTTCGTCGGCGATGGGCTTTTACACGCTGGGTATATCGGCAGGCATCATGCTGGCCTACCTTGCGGGCGGCTGGGTTGCGCAGAACATCGGCTGGCGCGAGGCTTTTTTCATCGTCGGCGCGCCCGGGCTGCTGCTGGCGCTTATCGTCCGATTCACGGTGCCCGAGCCGGCGCGCGGCGCATCCGAGCAGCGGACAGACAGCGGCAAGCAGCCGTCGCTGATCTTCGTCACGCGATTTCTGCTCGCCCGGCGGTCGTTTCTCTACATGGCCGTGGCGGCGGGACTGAGCGCATTCGTCGGCTATTCCGTCGTTAATTTCATGCCGAGTTTCATGGTCCGCAGTTTCGGGATCGACGTTGCGGCGCTCGGGCTGTGGCTCGGACTGATTTACGGTTTCTCCGGCGGCTTCGGCTTCTTTATGGGGGGCTACATTGCCGATCACATCGGCCGCAGCGGCCACCGCAAGGCGCTCCGGTTTATCGCGATGGCGATGATCGTTACGGTGTTGTTCAACGTTCCCGTGTTTCTTTCATCCTCGGCATTCGGGTGCCTGGTCGCATTGATAATTCCCGTAGCCGTTTCGAATTTCTACCTGGCGCCGGTGCTGAGCCAGGTTCAAAACCTGGTAGCGTTGCGCATGCGCTCCGTTGCATCCGCGCTGATGCTCCTGATTATCAATGTCATCGGGCTGGCCATGGGCCCCCCGTTGACCGGATTGCTGAGCGATGCGCTGGAACCGCGCTTCGGGCCGGAATCGATGCGCTATAGCCTGCTGATCGTCAGTTCGCTGTTGTTACCGCTGGCCGGCTGGTTTTATTATCAGGCAGGCAGGTCCATCGAAGACGATTTGCTGCGTGCCGACGAACATGACTGAGTGAGCAGCCCAATGCTTGATGAGTTGACAATACGCGTCCGCGAACTGGTTGCCACCAAGCAGCCGGTCGGATACGACGTTAAAATCGACCTTGCCGAACACGGCTATATTTTTGCGGTCGCAACGCAAGCGCCCATCGTTGTCAGCAACGACGGCGAGGGCGCGAGCGTCACGCTGCACATGAGCGCAACCGACCTGAAGTCGGTACTCGACGGTGAGCTGAACGTAACTTCCGCCTACATGTTCGGCAAGATTCGTATCGACGGGGACCTGTCGAAGGCGATGCTGCTGGCGTCACTTTTTTCCTGACGGCCGTCTTCATGCCGAGCGCAGGTACCACTCGAAATCCAGAGGGCTGATCGTATTGTGAAATTGCCGGGCTTCAGCGCGGCGATTTATCGCATAGTACTTGCAGTAATCCTTGCCCAGATACTCCGGCAGTATTTTGCTGCGCGAGAATTTGTCGAGCGCCGCGTCCCAGCGGTCAGGGATCCGAGTCGTTAACGTCAAATGCTCGCCTTCCTCGACCATTCGACCCGGATCGCACTTGTTCTTGAGCCCGTAATGAACGCCTGCGGCGACGGCCGCCGTGACCAGGTAGGGGTTCGCGTCGGCGCCGGCGACCCGGTGCTCAAAGCGCAGGTTGTTACTGTCCGACTGCGGAATGCGCACCGCAACGTCGCGATGATTGACCCCCCAGTTGGGATCGACCGGGGCGAAGTTCTCCGGCAACAGGCGCCGGTAGGAATTGGCGTTAGGCGCGAAAATCGCGGTCGCTTCAGGCATTGTTTTCAACAGCCCGCCGACCGCATGGCGGAGTCGTGCCGAGAACGGCGGCGTCGCGAGGCTGTCGCGGCCGTGCGAAAAATAATTGTTACCGTTTTTGTCGACGAGACTCATGTGAATGTGCAGGCCGTTGCCGGACTCCTCGGCGAACGGTTTCGCCATGAAGCAGGCGACGAAGCCGTGCTGATGTGCCGCCGCCTTGACGGCTCGCTTTAAAAGCACGGCGTGATCGCAGGCCAGCACAGGGTCATCGACATGCAGCAGGTTTATCTCGAACTGGCCGGGGGCGTATTCCGAAATGACGGTATCGGCCGGAATGTTCTGCGCCTCGCAATAGTCGTAGACGTCGTCCAGGAATGGCTGGACCTCGTTCAGGTCGTCTGGATGGTATACCTGCACGCCGGGCTGTGGACGCCCTATACCCGGGACGCGAGGTGCCCTTGGTTTCGGCCTGTTTGCTTTCGCATCCAGCAGGTAAAACTCGAGTTCCGTTGCCATCACGATCGAGATGCCCATTTTTCGCAACGGCGCCGTCGCGCGTTCGACAACAGCCCTGGGATCGGCCTTGAACGGGGCGCCATCGGCGCTAAACATCCGGAACAGGCCCTGGGCCATCGGTCGGCTGGACCAGGGCACGGGCGCGAGGCTGCCGGGAACGACGGAGCAGGGGACGTCGGGGTCGCCGTCCCCGGAGCCGGGAAGGCCAGGGACTACCTCACCAAGGGCTGTCAGCAACACCGTGCCGCCACAGAACCAGAAGGGTTCCGTGCAGGCTTTCTCGAAGTCCTTGGCCCGGATGCGTTTGCCCTTCAGAACACCGGTCAGATCCGGAATCAGTAATTCCATGGACTCGGTGTCGGGATACCGCCGCAACAGTCGGCGCAGTTCCGTCTTCAGCGTTATATTCTTCTTCGTCATGAAGCTGCCCTTTTTGTTATACGGGCAACAGCTTCCAACATCTTCGCAGGGGCCGCAAGACCCACCCTCGTGTTAACATGCGCGCTAGCAAAGCAGCGGGAACAAGAACATCAATAATCGTAACCTTTGCACGTTTATCCGACGATCCGGATTCACCATCGTCGCCATCGTCTCGGCCATCGGATCGATGACCGCACAGGCGCTGGAAATCGAAACTCCGGCACTTGGGCTGACCGGTGTGCCGATGGAGATCGTATTGACCGGCGCGGCGAACCGAGCTGCTGTTGCAGTCACGGTCGGCGCGAAAAGCTACTCGGCCACAACGGATGCCGGCGGCCGGGCGGTTATCGCTGATGTCGTCGTCGAGGCTAGCGGCGCGGCGCAGGTCACTGCGACGGTCGGCGCTGATACGGCTTCGAAAACCGTCCGGGTTATTCCTGGTTTCATGTCGGTGATGCCTGCGTTCCTGGCGATTGCCGTAGCCTTGCTGATCCGCAACGTCGTGCCGGCTCTGCTGCTGGGGCTTTGGCTAGGCGCCACGGCCCTGCAGACATTTTCACCGGTCGGCGCATTGAAGGGTCTGCTGGATACCTTTGCCGTCTTCATCACGCACGCCGTGGCGGACGCGGATCACGCCGCGATCATACTGTTCACGATGATGATCGGCGGCATGGTCGGCATCATTACGCGGAATGGCGGCATGGCCAGCGTGGTCCTCGTGATCGTAAGCCGCGCCAAAACAGCGATCGGCGGGCAGTTTTCCGTGTGGCTGATGGGCCTGATGATTTTCTTCGACGACTATGCGAATACGCTGGTCGTTGGTAACACGGCGCGGCCGATTACCGACCATCTCAGGATTTCGCGCGAGAAACTGGCGTATATCGTCGATTCGACGGCGGCACCCGTCGTTTGCCTTGCGCTCGTGACAACCTGGATCGGCTACGAAGTTAGCCTGATCGACGATGCGCTGCAGGGTATCGACGAGCTTGCCGACGTGGCGGCCTACACGATCTTCCTGAAGTCGATTCCGTACAGTTTCTACCCGATTCTTGCCGTCGTTTTCGTGCTCGCTGTCGCGACGACGGGTAGGGACCTGGGGCCGATGTACAAAGCCGAACTGCGCGCTCGCCGGGGCGAGGTTGCTGCGAAAGCCGGTGACGCAATGCCCGCACTGGAGGGCGACACGCTCGAGCCGAAGGCCAATATTCCATTGCGGGCGGCAAATGCGTTTGTGCCGATCATCACGCTGATAGTCGGCCTGGGCGTGAGTCTTTATATAACGGGCGAAGGCGACACGGTTACGGAAATCGTCGGCAGCGCCGACCCTTACAAAGCGATGATGTGGGCATCGTTTGTCGGCGCGCTGACCGCAGCAGGCATGTCGGTAGGCCAACGCATACTGAACGCGCACGAGACGGTTGATGCGTGGTACGGAGGCGCCCGGGCAACGCTGTTCGGTATGATCGTCCTGGTCCTGGCATGGTCAATGTCGGCGGTAACCGGTGACTTGAATGCCAAGGGCTATCTGATTTCGATCCTGGGGGACTCACTCCCGGTCGCGTTCATACCCGCCATCGTCTTCCTTCTTGCCGCCGTAACTGCATTTGCCACCGGTACGAGCTGGGGCACGATGGGCATCCTGATGCCGCTCGTGATTCCATTGGCCTGGGCCGTAATGAGCATCAACGGAATGGCGGATCCGTCGGGCATGCACATTCTGTATTCATCGGTCGCCTGCACGCTTGCCGGTGCCGTCTGGGGTGATCATTGCTCGCCGATTTCGGACACGACCGTCCTGTCGTCGATAGCAAGCGGCTGCGATCATATAGAACACGTGCGGACCCAGATGCCTTACGCGTTGATTGTCGGGACCGTCGCGATCCTGGTTGGCACGGTCCCCGGCGGCTACGGACTGCCGCCGTGGATTTCACTGATCGTGGGAGCGCTGATACTGATCGGGGTGCTGCGTTATTTCGGCCGCAGTGCCGACGCCGCGGCTGGCTGATCGTGTACTTTGATCAGGCCGCGGCGTATCCTTATCCGCGGCCAGGCTGACGAGGAGTAACGGGGTTCGTCCCCATATGTTGCGAAAACCCATTATTGGCGTGCCGGCGGACCGGCGTATTGTCGAACCTCACCCGTTTCACATGGTGGGCGAAAAATATCTTCAGGCGCTGATTGACGGTGCGGCGGCGCTGCCCTTCGTCATTCCGGTACTTGCCGAACACCTCGATATGCATGAGGTGATCCGCGAAATAGACGGCCTGTTCCTGACGGGCAGCCCGTCCAACGTCGAGCCTCACCATTACGCAGGAGAGCCGAGCGAACCCGGTACCTGGCACGACCCGCATCGCGACGCAATGACACTGCCGTTGGCCAGGAAAGCGATCGACATCGGCATGCCACTGCTGGCGGTCTGCCGCGGATTTCAGGAGCTCAATGTCGTACTCGGTGGCACACTGCATCAGAAGGTGCACGAGGTGCCCGGTTATCATCGGCACAACGAGGATCCCGATCAGCCGCTGGACGTCCAATACGGGCCTTCGCATGACATCAACCTGGTCGAAGGCGGCCTGTTGAATCGGCTGTCCGGTGAGACCAGCGTCAGGGTTAACTCGCTGCATTCACAAGGAGTGGCCAGGCTCGCCAAGGGCGTGTCGGTGGAGGCGGTCGCCGACGACGGCTTGATCGAGGCATTCACCGTCGACAGCGCCAGCGGATTTACGCTGGCCGTGCAATGGCATCCGGAGTGGCAGGCGGCCAGCAACGATTTTTCAATGGCAATATTCAAGGCATTCGGCGACGCGTGCAGGGCGTATGCGGCCGGGCAAAGACAGGTGTAACGTGAGTACCGATGAAGTTTTTCAACTGTGGTTGAAAGAAAGACAGATTGAAGACGTCGAGGCGTTCGTGCCCGATATGGCAGGTTCGGCGCGCGGCAAGGTCGTGCCGGCGGACAAGTTCGGCTCTGGAAAAATGAAAATGCCCGAGGCCATTTTCGGGCAGACCATTTCCGGAAATTACGTCGATAATGAACAGAACGTCGAAGACCGCGACATGCAGCTGGTTCCCGACCCGACGACATTGCGGCCGGTTCCGTGGGCGACCGATCCGGCGGCATCGGTCTTTCTGGATTGTTATCGCAGCGACGGCTCACCCGTCGAGACGTCGCCCCGCGGGGTTCTGCGCAGCGTGCTTGGCAAGTATGAATCCCGCGGCTGGGTGCCCGTGGTTGCGCCCGAAGTCGAGTTCTATCTGCTCAGCGCGCATTCGGACCCGAACGCCGAGGCAGAGCCACCGGAAGGCCGTTTGGGCTGGACCGAGGGCGCGCGTCAGCCCTACAGCATCGACACGATGAACGACTTCGATCCGTTCATAAACGATTTGTATGAGTACTGCGAGGTGCAGGGAATTCGTATCGACACGCTTTCCCAGGAAATGGGGCCTGCCCAATTCGAGATCAATTTTCTGCACGGCAATGCGGTCGACCTGGCCGACCAGGTATTCCTTTTCAAACGTACCGTACGCGAGGTCGCCATCGAGCACGAAATGCACGCAACGTTTCTGGCGAAGCCGATGGCTGAAGAAGCGGGCAGCGCGCTGCACGTGCATCAGAGTATTGTCGACAAGAGCGGCAACAACATCTTTTCAAAGCAAGATGGCGCACCGAGCGATCTGTTTTACGGCTTTCTGGCCGGACTGCAGCACTACATGCCCGATGCGATGTTGATATTTGCGCCGTACGTCAATTCGTACCGGCGGTTCCTCAACCCCTGGTCTTCGCCCGTGAATCTGGCCTGGGCGATTGACAACCGCACGGTCGGGCTGCGTGTGCCTGATTCTGAGCCCGAAAATCGCCGCATCGAAAATCGCCTGGCTGGCTCCGACGTAAACCCTTACCTGGTTCTCGCCGCTACGCTGGCCTGTGGATATCTCGGAATGACCGAGGGCCTGCAACCGACTGAGCCGATCGAGGGCAGTGCATACGGCGCGGACTTCTCGCTGCATCGGCACATTTATGCCGCTATCGAGTCTTTGCGCGACAGCGAGGCGATGCGTAGCATACTTGGCGATGAGTTCGTAAATCTTTACTGCAAGCTCAAAGAAGACGAGTACAGGGAATTTCAGGAAATCATTACGCCATGGGAGCGTGAGATCCTGATGTTTAACGTTTGACGACAGTTCAGAGGTGAACGATGGCCGCGCTCGAAAAACGTTCGCGTTCGGAATGGCAGGAGCTCGATAAAGAGCATCATCTGCACCCATTTACCGATCACAAGGATCTGCATCGCAAGAAATCGCGAATCATTACGCGGGCCGAAGGCGTGTATATCTATGATGCGGACGGCAACAAGATTCTGGACGGCATGTCAGGTCTTTGGTGTGTCAATGCCGGCTATGGCCGCGACGAAATCGTTGACGCGGCGGCTGCGCAGATGCGGGAACTGCCGTACTACAACAATTTCTTCCAGTGTGCGCATCCGCCGTCGATCGAACTCGCCAATATGCTGCAGGAAGTGAGCCAGCCGCAGTTCAATCGCGTGTTCTTTTCGGGGTCGGGTTCGGAATCGAACGACACGATCGTGCGCATGGTGCGCCGCTACTGGGACCTGCTGGGGCAGCCCGAGCGGCACACGATCATTAGCCGTAAAAACGCCTACCACGGCTCGACCGTGGCGGCCGCGAGTCTCGGCGGCATGAAACCCATGCACGAGCAGGGCGGGCTGCCGATACCGGGCATCGTGCACGTCGAGCAGCCATACTGGTTCGGCAGCGACAGGACGCTGCCCCCTGATGAATTTGGACTGGCCGCAGCCCGATCGCTGGAGAACAAGATTCAGGAGCTCGGCGCCCATACGGTAGCTGCCTTCATCGGCGAGCCGATCCAGGGCGCGGGTGGCGTCATTATTCCGCCCGATACCTACTGGCCCGAGGTGCAGCGCATCTGTGACGAGTACGGCATCCTGCTGATATCTGACGAAGTCATCACCGGGTTCGGGCGGCTCGGCGAGTGGTTCGGCGCCGACTACTTCGGCACAAAACCCGACCTGATGCCGTTCGCCAAGGGGGTGACGTCGGGCTACCTTCCGCTCGGTGGCGTGCTTGTCGCCGACCGCGTCGCCGAGGTGCTGATCGACCGGGGCGGTGAGTTCTTCCACGGCTATACGTATTCAGGCCATCCGGCTGCCTGCGCCGTTGCGATCGAGAATCTGCGCATTCTGAAGCGCGAGAAGCTCATTGAGCGCGTGAAGAACGACATTGGGCCCTACCTGCAAAAAGGCTGGCAGAAACTCGGCGAGCATCCCTTGGTGGGTGAAACGCGCATGGTCGGCCTGATGGGCGCGCTGGAGATTGTCAAGGACAAGGAGACACTCGAACGCTACGACGAGAAGCAGGGTGTCGGCACGATTTGCCGGGACTTTCTCGTCAACAACGGGCTCGTCATGCGCGCGGTCGGCGACACGATCGTCGTTGCGCCGCCGTTCATCCTGTCGCACGAAGAAGCCGACGAATTGCTCGACAAGGCCTGGAAGTGTCTCGACCTGACGCAACAGGCCTTGTCGAGCTGACAGGGGCTGCGCGATGGCTGACAAGAAACGCGGGAACGCGCCCCAGCACATGAGCAGCAGCGATGCGGCGATAACGCGCGATAGCCTCTATGGCACGCTGCCGGAACCGACGTATGCCGGCGTTACCTCCTTCATGCGGCGCAAGTACACGCAGGATCTCGACGGTGTCGATGTCGTCGTGACCGGCGTGCCGCTGGATACCGCGACAACGAACCGGCCAGGGGCGCGGTTTGGCCCAAGGGCCATACGCGCCGCATCCACGATCATGGCCTGGGAGCGGCCCTATGGCATGGCATTCGACCCTTTCGACAAGCTCGCCGTCGTCGACTACGGCGACTGCTACTTCGATTTCGGGCGCCCACAGGGCGTGCCGGAACAGATCCGGAAGCACGCCTTCGAGATCATTGACCAGGGACCGGCCCTGCTGTCGCTGGGCGGCGATCATTTCGTGGCCTACCCGTTAATCGAGGCGCACGTGCAAAAGCACGGCGGTCCCCTGTCGCTGCTGCATTTCGATGCGCACAGCGACACCTGGGCCGACCCGGACGGGCGCATCGATCACGGCACGATGTTCTACCACGCTGCAAAGGCCGGTCTCGTCGACCCGGCCCGATCAGTGCAGATCGGCCTCAGAACGACAAATCCCGATACGATGGGATTCAACGTACTCGACGCGCCCTGGGTGCACGCCAACGGAATCGACGCAACGATCGCGCGCGCGCGAGAGTTCGTTGGAAATAACCCGGTCTATGTGTCGTTCGATATCGACTGCCTCGATCCAAGCTATGCGCCGGGCACCGGTACGCCTGTTTGCGGCGGACTGACGAGCCACCAGGCGATGGCAATTCTGCGCGGTCTGGCGGGCATCAACGTCATTGGCATGGACGTTGTCGAGGTCGCTCCCGCTTACGATATCGGCGAGATCACGGCCTTGGCTGCGTCGCACCTGGCCATGGAAATGCTGTACCTCTACGCCAGCCGTTCGTCGGCCTAGGCGCGACCGGCGTCCTGAAATCCGAGCGTGTTCGGCGTCCAGCTGCGCTGCCGGCGTGATCGCCGCCGAACTCGCGCGTGGTTCCGCCGCAGAGAATCTCTCGGGCGTCAGCTCAGCGCGTTCTGGAGCGAGGCAATGTAGTCGGCTTTGGGGCGGACACCGATGAACGTGTCCACGACCTGACCCTTGTCGAACAGCACCACGGTTGGTATGGAGCGGATCCCATAGCGCATGGCCGCCTCCTGGTTGGCATCGATATCGACCTTGGCGATGGTCACGCGATCCGCAAAATCGTCGGCAAGCGATTCAATGATCGGTCCGAGCGCGCGGCAGGGTGCACACCACTCGGCCCAGAAATCTACAAGCACGGGCTTTTCCGACCTCAATACCTTGTCGGCAAAATCCCCATCGGTAACGACTATCGGACGAGTTGCGGTTTGGTTCATAATTCGACTCCCTGGTTCAGAAACCTGACGTGGTGGCGCCGGGCCCGATTTCAAGCTGTTGACGGCGGCCCTGGCGACTTACTCAGATCGTTTCGGCATACGCTTAATTACAGGATGACGACATCATGACAGCGGAAAGGCTGCTGCAGTTCTTTGCCGATCACCGTGACCGCGGTGAGCCGCTCGTCCTTGTGACCGTGGTAGAGACGCAGGGGTCGACCTATAGCAAAACCGGCGAGCAGATGCTGATCAATGAGCTGGGCGTATTTCGCGGCATGTTGTCCGGCGGCTGTCTCGAGGGTGACCTGGCTGCCCGGGCTCGGGTAGTGCTCGAATCTGGCAGGCCGCAGACGGTGAATTACGATCTCGCACCCGACGATGAGCTGTGGGGGCTCGGCGTCGGCTGCGACGGCCAGATGCGGGTTGTCCTGCAGCCGCTGCTGCCGCAAAGCGATTACGCGCCATTTGATCGAGTCGCGGACGTGCTGCGCGGGCACACGGCTGCAGAAATCACGATTCCGGTCGAGGCCGGATCGCCGGGCGAGATTCGCATCAGGGTCGAGCCGCCGCCCCGAATACTCGTGCTGGGGGCCGGCCTGGACGCCGAGCCGCTGGTCAGGGTCGCAAAGGAGGTCGGCTGGCGGTGCACGGTCGTGGATCACCGGCCAGCCTACGTCGATAACGGAGATTTCGCCGGCGCGGAGGCGACGCACTGCATCGCCGCCGAGGAGCTGGCGGCAACACTGGATCTGTCTCAGTACGATATGGCGATCATCATGAGCCATAACCTGACCAGCGATCGCAGATACCTCGCTCAGCTTGCCGAGACTGACATGCGTTATATCGGTTTGCTGGGTCCTGCGAGCCGCCGCGAGCGGCTACTGGAGGACATAGAGGGCGGGGCGGAAAAACTGCGCGGCAGGCTGCACGGTCCTGCGGGGCTTGAAATCGGTGGCCGCGGCCCCGGCCCGATCGCGCTGTCGATCATTGCGCAAATGCAGCAGGTGCTGGCCTCGCCTTAATCCGGATCCGGCGGCGGATTGCCCGGCAGGAACACGCGGATGATCATCTCCGAGAGTTCGTCGAGCTGTTCCTCGAGTTCGAGATCGACATCAGTGGTCCCGCGAATTTCGAGTGCGAGCGCCAGCAAGCCGCCCGCAGACACACGGATCATGTTGTAGAGGAGGGCTGGATCGCCGGCCGGAGCGATCCCGAGGTCCTGCAGTTGGCGCAGAGGCGTGACGGCAGTCTCGTACATCGGCTTCAGATGGGTCTCGATAAGCCAGTCGAGTCGCTGACTCGGATAGCTCGACTCCTGCAGTATGAATTTGTGCAGCGCCGGTTGTCTGTGCGCATAGCGGACGTAGGTGCGAATGAAGGTCTCCGCGCGGGCTTTCGCGTCATCCTCGGAGACGTCTGCCATCGCCTTCAGCAACGAGATGTTGAATTCGCGGAATATGTTGTCAGCCGCCGCCCGCCAGAGTTTGTTTTTGCTCTTGAAGTGATACGTGATCAGTGGATGATGCACCCCCGCGCGGTCAGCGATGTCGCGGGTAGATGTGCCCTTGAACCCGCTTTCCGAGAATGCCCGAACGGCAGCATCGAGGAGCTTTCGTTGCGTTACGACGCTGCGCTGCTGCCGCTTGCGTCCTGGTTCCGCTGCGACGACCGGTTCTTCTGCACTCAATAGTCTTTTCCCACGGTATGACGGTCCCGATAGACTAGCCCGATACCGCTAAGTAGTCCACTTTGGAATTTTTCCTGGTGCGCGGTTGCCGGCTATTCGATCGCGAACATCATCCGGACGGCTGCCAGCTTCTCGACGGCGGCACCGTATTCGAAGACCGGTTCGAACGCCCAGTCCTCGACCGCACTCACGGCGGAGTTGACGAAGGTATCGTCCGGGCTCGACCCTTTCACCACGACGTCTTTGACCGTGCCGTCAATATCCAGCGTAAACACGACGTCGACCCAGCCCGACAACTTGCGCCGCTGCGCCGCCCTCGGATACTTGGGTGCAACATACTTTGTGCGTGTCAGCGAGCTGATCGGTACCGGGGCGGCGGCCTGTTCGGCGGCGATGCGTTCTGCCTCGGCCTGCTCGGCGGCGATGCGTTCTGCCTCGGCCTGTTCGGCGGCGATGCGTTCTGCCTCGGCCTGCTCGGTGGCGATGCGCTCTGCCTCGGCCTGTTCGGCGGCGATGCGCTCCTGATCCTGGCGATCCCGAGCCGCAGCTAATGCGGCATCCGTTTCGGCCAGCTCAATGCTCGAAGGGTCAAGCCTGCGAGTCTCAGCGAGCAGCAATTCGGCGGCCGGCAAGTCGCCCGCGTCGATTTGCACGCGCGCCTGCAGCACAAGCTTGCTTGCGAGCACAGCAAGCCCCTGTCTCGCGACGGAATTGTCCGGGTCGCTGCTCAATGCCATCTCGTAGTAGTAGCGGGCATTGTCACCGGACGGCGAGATCAGCTGGCCTTCCTCGAGCCGCAGGTTTGCCAGCGTCAGAACGTCCTCGGTCCGCTGGTCACCGAGTGCGCGGTTCAGTTCCTCCGCAACGATGTCGACTTCCGCTCCGGCTTCGAGGCCCAGTGACCTCGCGCTCTCGATCGCGGACTCCGCATCTTCGAAGCGAGACTCCCTGATGGCGGCCCGGGCATCGTCGAGGAAGCCAAGAAGCTGAATTTGCGCGAGCTGCGCCGTCAGGAAGGGCAGCCGCACATTATCCGGCTGGGCCTCGCTGACTCGTTGCAGCGCTGTTGCGGCACTTTCCGGATTGCGCTCCAGCAGCGCGGTTTCGGCAATACCGAGTGCCTGCTCGATGACCGCGGCCAGTTCCTCGGCAATTCGAGCGTCGGTTGGCGCTGCCGCGGCTGCCGCGAGGTAAAGCTCGATAGCGTTGTTACCCTGCGGTTCGACGATCCGGCCGCCGGCCGCTGCCAAACGGGCATCCTCGAGCATGGGATCGATGCCGGCTGTGGAATTCACCGTAGCCGGCGTTGGCGCTTCTGCTACGGGTACTGCCGCGGGCGTTGCCGCCGTCTCTGCAGCGATTTCCTCGACAGCAGCAGGTTCGTCAGTGACAGCCGGATCGCCCGAGCCGCCGCGCAGTGTCCACCAGCCGCCAACAACCAGGGCAAGCAATACAGCAGCACCTGTCAATTTGACGATCGGTGATCGCGAACCGCTCGACGCTGCCAAACCCGATACGGATACGGGTCGTTTCTCGTGATTGCCGCTGCCGGCGTCGCCTGCGGGTCTTGGCTTCACCGAATTGACGATACCCGCCACTGTCTCGGTGAAACGCCTGTCGTTGCTGGCGCTGGATTCCGCTGGGCCATTATCGATAGCTGACCGGGCACCAACCGGCGCGTCGGGGTCGGCTGGAGCCGATTCGGCCTTGCCGTTGGCGGGAACGCCGGCGGGCTGCGCGTCAGCGTTCGGAGCGGCTGGCTTCGGCCGGCCCTTGCTGCGGGTCCCGGGCTCGGCTTTGTCGGCCGCGGCTGGCGTGACCGCAAGCTTGAAGGCGGCATCCGGTGCTTCGAGGTGATGCTTTACGGACGCTTCGATCGCGAGCCTTGCACGTCCCGGCGACACCGGTTTCAGCAGGAAGCGATACACTTTGCCGCGATTGATGAGGCCCATCAGCATTTCGCCGTCGTTGCGCCGACCGGCAATAATGCAGACAAGGCGAGGCGCCGCAGAACGAAGCTGCAACGTTGTTTTTTCCACGTCGGGGCCGGCCATCGCTGCATCAACGATAGCGACACCGACTGGTTGCTCGCGGAGGGCATCGCCGGCCTGCTCAGTTGTTGTCGCATGCAGCACGTTGTGCATGCCACGCGCTGATTCAATTACCGTCTTCAGAAAATTCTCGTCGCGGGTTAATACCAGTACGTCGATCTTGCGGTCACCGGTGTTTGGCGAGACCGAGACCTGCCCGGGTTTCAGGGCGGGCATGCGTCCCGTGCCGTCGCTGACGATCGCAGAACCATCCTCGGACGTCTCCATGACGATGTGTTCGGCCGCAGGCTCATCGACGCTCGCCGACATATCATTGGCGGACTCGGCAAGCGCGAGAAGGCGCGTCTGACTCGTCGCGCTGTCAACGAGGCTGCAGAGCGCCTCGGGCGTCACGCTGCCGCGCACCACCTGGAATACCTCGTCTTCGCCGACAAGCGCCTCGACGGCATTACCGGCTTGTCCGGCGAGCAGGATGCCAATGGTTTCGGGTGAGCGTCTCCTGGCTTCGCGCAGCGATTCAAGTCCGCTCATTCCCGGCAGGTCCTGAGTCGAGACAATCACGTCAATCGACGTCTCGCCCAGCGTGTTCAGAGCCTCGCTGCCACTGGTCGCGCAATGCACTGTATACCGATCGCCGAACCCTCTACTCAATCTGTCGAGGACGGTCTGTTCGCTATGCAGCAGTAACACCTGCGTTCTGAATTGTTCCAGCGGCACTCTCTAACTCCTGCGGTGGTTTATGTTGAATCGCGCATACAGTTGTCGCGCTACAGAAGTATATCCGTGGGGATTCGCCGACACGCTACCCAAAGGCCTTCGATGGCCGAATCTGTGACGCGGCGCACATTTTGAGTGCAGGCCGCATCACAACTGGGCTGCAGCGCCTATCTCGGGACGGGAAAAATACGAGTGAGGCCAGCTGTCGGGGGTACCGCTGGACCCCCGCCGCTAGCTGAGGCGGCCGCGGTTACGAACCTCGTCATCGAGTTCTGCAAGCGCTTCCTCGAGCGAAAGCACGCGCTGGTTCTTCGAGCCCAGGCGCCGCATCGCGACGGTTTGCTCTTCAACCTCGCGCTGGCCGACGGCCAATAGAACAGGCACTTTCTGTACGCTGTGTTCGCGTACTTTGTAAGAGATCTTCTCGTTACGACAATCGGTCTCGGCGCGCAGTCCTGCATCGCGGAGCCTGCGAGCGACTGTCTCGGCGTAGTCGTCGGCATCGGAGGTGATCGTCAGTACCTTGACCTGGATCGGCGCCAGCCACAGCGGAAGATTGCCCGCATGGTGCTCGATCAGGATGCCGATAAAGCGCTCGAGCGAGCCGAATATAGCCCGATGCAGCATCACCGGCAGGTGCTTGTCACCGTCCTCGCCGATGTAGGTGGCGCCAAGCCTGCCAGGCATATTCAGATCGACCTGCAGCGTGCCGCACTGCCAGTCACGGCCGATGGCATCGCGCAGCACGAATTCCAGCTTCGGCCCGTAAAAAGCGCCTTCGCCGGGATTGTGCGTATAGTCCAGTCCGGCGACTTCCAGTGCTTTCAAAAGAGCGGCTTCCGCCTGGTCCCACACCGAGTCCTCGCCGACCCGAACTTCGGGCCGATCCGCGAACTTGATGCGCACGTTGTCAAATCCGAAGTCGCGATAAATGCCGAGGATCAGGTCGCAAACCGCGATCGACTCATCGGTGATTTGCTCGGGCGTGCAAAAAATATGTGCGTCGTCCTGCGTGAACGCCCGCACACGCATCATGCCGTGAAGCGCGCCTGAGGGTTCATAGCGATGGCACTTGCCGAATTCGGCCAGCCGGTAGGGCAGGTCGCGGTAGCTCGTGATGCCCTGCTTGAATACCTGGACATGACCCGGGCAGTTCATTGGCTTGATCGCATAGTGCCGGCCGTCGACCGTCTCGGTCGTGTACATGTTTTCGCCGAAGGACTCCCAGTGCCCGGACGCCTGCCATAAAGAGCGATCCATCAGTTCGGGCGTGTTGATCTCGCGGTAACCGGCGGCGTTTTGCTGCTGGCGCATGAAATTGATCAGGCTTTGGAACAGGGTCCAGCCTTTCGGATGCCAGAATACGGCACCTGGTGCCTCCTCCTGGAAATGGAACAGATCCATCGTCCGTGCCAGCCGCCGATGGTCCCGTTTTTCGGCCTCCTCGAGCATCAGCAGGTACTGGCGCAGCTGTTTCTCGTGAGGCCAGGCGGTGCCATAAACGCGCTGCAGCATTTCGTTGCGCGAATCGCCGCGCCAATAGGCTCCGGACACGTGTGTCAGCTTGAAGGCATTGCCCAGTTTGCCCGTGGACGGCAGGTGCGGTCCGCGGCAAAGGTCGATGAACTCACCCTGTCGATACAGCGTCAACGCTTCATCCGACGGGATGCTTTCGATGATCTCGGCCTTGTATTCCTCTCCGATATTGCGAAAGAAGTCGACGGCACTGTCGCGCTCCCAGACTTCTCGCTCGATGGCTTCGTCCCGAGCCACGATCTCGTGCATGCGAGCCTCGATGACCTCGAGGTCGTCCTCGGTAAACGGCGCTTCACGCGCAAAGTCGTAATAAAAGCCATTTTCGATGGCAGGGCCTATCGTGACCTGTGTGTCGGGCCACAGCTCTTTGACCGCTTCGGCCAGCACGTGAGCGGCGTCATGGCGCAATAATTCGAGGCCATCGTCGGACTCGCGTGTCACGATTTCTACCGCTGCATCCTCCTCGATATCCCGGGTAAGATCGACAAGCTCGCCGTCGACGCGGACGGCCACGGCATCACGCGCCAGGCCCTTGCCGATGCTGGCGGCGATCTCGGCGCCGGTCGTGGCAGTTTCGAACTGCCGGACGGACCCGTCGGGAAGTGTAATATTCGGCATGGTATGGTCTTGCTGGTTTTTCCAAATCCGGACCTGCAGGCACGGCGCGCTATTGTACAGAAATTAGGCGCTGTAAACTCAGGCAAAACAGCACCGATCACTATGAGCACAGCACGACACCAATTACCACCGCAGGGTCATGATCATGCCGGCTGCATCGAGACGGCGATGTCAAAGGCAGAGCTGTTATGCCGTGATCGCGGCCTGCGCCTGACCGCGTTGCGGCGCCGGGTCCTGGAGCTTGTCTGGGCGAGCCACAAGCCGATAGGCGCCTATGACATCCTCGGGCGCCTCGGCGGCAACGCCAGGACGGCAGCGCCGCCGACCGTATACCGGGCGCTCGAGTTTCTTATCGAGGCGGGACTCGTGCACCGGCTCGACTCGCTGAACGCGTTCGTCGGTTGCCCCGACCCGGGCCGCATGCATACGGGCCAGTTCCTGATTTGCAGGGAGTGCCGGACCGTGATTGAGCTCGGCGACGGCGATATCGAGGAACTGGTCGCCGCCAAGGCGATGGCGCTGGGATTTACGGCCGTCAGGCAGATCCTCGAAATCGAGGGGCTTTGCGATAGTTGCGGGATCGCCGCCGCAAGTGCGTAAAATAGCGGCTTGCTCGCCTACCCGAAGAAAAACCGACTATGAACGACATGCCACCGCGGGATTTCATCCGCCAGATCATTCACGACGATCTCCAGTCGGGTAAACATGCGACGATCGTGACGCGGTTCCCGCCGGAACCGAACGGCTATCTGCACGTCGGTCATGTCATGTCCATATGCCTCAACTTCGGCGTTACCGAGGAGACCAGCGGCAAAACGTTCTTGCGCTTTGATGATACGAATCCGGGCAAGGAGCGAGAAGAATTCGTGCGCGCGATCGAGCGGGATGTGCACTGGCTCGGATTCGACTGGGAGGATCGTCTGACCCACGCGTCGGACTACTTCGAACAGCTGTACGCATCAGCCGAGCGGCTGATCGAGCTCGGTGTCGCGTATGTCGACAGCCTGACTGCCGACGAAATTCGTGAACATCGAGGGACGTTGACCGAACCCGGCAGGAACAGCCCCTACCGCGATCGTAGCGTTGCCGAGAATCTCGACTTGTTTCGACGCATGCGCAAAGGGGATTTTGCCGACGGCGAACATGTGTTGCGCGCGAAAATTGACATGGCCTCGCCCAACATGAATTTGCGCGACCCCGCCCTTTATCGAATTCGGCACATCAACCACCAGCGAACGGGCAGTGATTGGTGCATCTACCCGATGTATGACTTTGCGCACACGATGTCGGATGCGTTTGAGGGAATTACGCACTCGCTATGTACGCTCGAATTCGAAGATCATCGGCCCCTGTATGACTGGTTTCTCGACCAGCTTGAGCCTGCGCACAGGCCGCGGCAAATCGAGTTTTCGCGACTCAACCTGGCGTACACGATAACGAGCAAGCGCAAGCTCAATGCATTAATCGAAGCGGATGTCGTTACGGGTTGGGATGATCCCCGTATGCCGACGATTGCGGGGATGCGGCGCCGGGGTTACCCGGCCGCGGCAATGCGCGATTTCGTGAAACGCTGCGGCGTCACGAAAAAGGACAAGCTGATCGAGATGGGCGTTCTTGAAAACAGCATTCGCGAGGAACTTGGCGAGCAGGCGCAGCGCCGAATGGCCGTGCTGAGACCGCTCAAAGTGGTGCTGACTAACTACCCGGAAAACCAGGTCGAGATGATGAGCGCCCTCAATCACCCGAATCGCCCAGAACTGGGGACCCGCGAGCTGCCTTTTTCACGTGAACTATGGATCGAACAGGACGACTTCATGGAAGAAGCGCCGCGTAAGTTCTTCCGGCTGAAGCCGGGCGGTGAGGTGCGGCTGCGCTTTGGCTACATCATCCGCTGCGACGAGGTCGTCAAAGACGGCGACGGCCAGATCATCGAACTTCGCTGCAGCTACGATCCCGATACGCGCAGCGGCAGCGGAACCAGCGATCGCAAGGTCAAAGGCACGATTCACTGGGTGTCGGCGGCGCAGGCCGTCCCGGCCGAGGTGCGCCTTTATGACCGGCTGTTCACGGTGCCGGATCCGAGCGCCGTTGAAGATTTCATGACCGCGCTGAACCCGGACTCGCTGCAGGTCGTCGAAGCAAAGCTCGAGCCCGCGCTGGCCGAACAGCCGGCCGGTGAGGCCGTGCAGTTCGAGCGACTTGGATACTTCAGCGTCGACAGCGAAGACCACAGCATCGAGGCCCTGGTATTCAATCGAATCGTGACGTTGCGGGATTCGTGGGCGAAAATCGAGCGCCAGGCAATGCCGGCTTCCTGACAGACCGTGCTTGGCCGCTGATCGCCGCTATAAACGCGTTCGAAACGCGAAGGGTTGCGGGCGCAATATTCTTCGAACGAAGTAAAGCGCAGCGCAGCGAGCCATGAGCGAGAGGGATATTGCGCCCGCAACCCTTGTCACGCCGTTTGAGGTTATCGAAGCTGGTGGGCGTGGGAGGGGCGGTATTTACCGGCAATAAAGCGCAGCGCAGCGAGCCATGCCGGTAAATACTGGCCGGACCGCGGCCCCCCGCTTAAAAGAGCCCGTTACTGGTTGGCAGCAACGCCCATAAGGCCGGTGATTAAGTTTTAACGCCGTCGGTTACGGTCACTGGAGCACCCCGTTCGATGCCGAGGCCATCGGCCGCATTGCCCTCGGCGCGCGCAATCTCGAGAACACCGAACGAATTGATCAACGCCAGGTAGTCACCGGGCCTGGCGCGGCCATAGGTCGCGCGCATCTCGATGGTGTGTCCCGCGGCGCGAACGACAGGTTCCTTCATTTCGAGCAGCAACGCCTGGTCGATGTTGCTGATCAGGTTACCGAAACTGTCCAGGGTGACGATGACGCCCGTGACCTTGCCGGCCGTAGCTTCCGGATTATCGAGCCACGCCGGAGCCCACTCCGTCGTCGCCTTGCCGATCGCAACCGGGGTCGTGCGGCCGGCCGCCAGTTCCGCGGCGATCGGAGCAAATATGTCGCGGCCGTGAAACGTCATGCTGGGCTGTTCGATGCCGAGACGGCCGAGCGCCTCGATGTCGAGTTTGAAAACATGGCCATCGGCCGCCTGGTCGAGCATCAGCGCCAGCAAACCGTTGTCGGGCGCCAGGAACCAGTGGCCGTCATAGTCCACGATCAGTATGTCGCGCTCGGTGCCTACGCCGGGGTCGACAATCGCGAGGTGCACGCTGCCGCGCGGGAAATATTTATAAGCACGGCTTACCCAGAAGCCAGCCTCGGGGGGCCACTGCGCCGGGATATCGTGTGCGAGGTCGATGACGCGCGCATCCGGGAAGCGGCTCAGGATGACGCCCTTCATGACGGCCGCGAATGGGCCCTTGTGGCCGAAGTCGGTCGTGATTGTGATGACGCCAGAGGGTTGCATGGGTTTGCTGCCGTAACTGCCGCGATTCGGGAATTCTATCAGGCTGTCGAAGTTTCCGCCGGGTGCCGTTGTCCAAAGGTCTGCTTCGCCCAATAGATGAAAGGCGTATCGATGATCGCGATCACGATTTTGAAAACAAACTTGGAGGCGCCCAGAGCCAGCGCCGAGCGCAAGCCGACGATCGGCATCCAGACGACGAGGGAGAATATCAACGTATCGACGACCTGGGAGCTCATTGTCGACAGGTTGTTGCGCAACCACAGCCGGCGCTCTCCGGTCAGTGTCTTGATCTTGTGAAACGCCCAGACGTCAAAGCTCTGGCTGATCAGGTAGGCCATCAGTGAGCCCAGTATGATTTGCGGCGTAAAGTTTATGATCGTCGCAAATGCGCTGTGGATATTCGCGGAAAATTCGGCGCTGGCGGGCTCCTGGCTCGGCAGGTACAGCGTCGCAAAGCTCAGCATGATCAGCACGATGACGCTGACGGCGAAGCCCATGCGCACGGCTTTGTTCGCTTCCGCTTTGCCGTAGTTCTCGCTCAGCACGTCCGTGGCAAAGAATATGCTCGAGTAAAAGATCACGCCGAGGCTTGTTTCCATGCCGAAGATAACCGTGAGCTTGGGCCCCTGGAGGTTGGCCAGGATGATCGCAGTTGCGATCGCGACCTGCAGGCCGGCTTTGCCGAACAGCCTGAAGAGGATCACGGTACCGCCCAGGTCGAGTGTGAGCGTTGTCAACCAGAGCAGTTCCTGGTTCGCGGCGAAAAAGATGACGACATTTTGCGGAATCATGGGCTGCAGTTGACGGTCGTGGGCATGTCAGCCGGCGAGCTTGTCCAGATGCCAGTCCGCATTGCCGAACATCTGCCCGATCGCGGTAAGTCGCTTGAAATAATGGGCGATGTCGAGTTCCCACGTGACGCCCATCGCGCCGTGCAGCTGCACAGCCTCCTGGCCGACCTTTTGCCCGGCCATACCGATCTGGTACTTGATGGCGCTTATCGCCTGCGCGGCCTCTTCGGTATCGTCGGCGGACGCCATCGCCGCCCATAACAGCAGCGAATAGCTCTGTTCGCAGGCGGTCAACATGTCGACCATGCGATGCTGCAGCGCCTGGAAGCTGGCGATCGGTACGCCGAACTGAACCCGGCTTTTCGTGTACTCGACGGTCTTGTCGGTCATGACCTGCATGATGCCGACAGCTTCGGCGCAAACGGCAAGCGTCGCGTCGTCGGCTGCCGCACGCAGTGCGGCGTAGCCCGCACCGGGCTGTCCGAGTACAGCGTCTGCGGGGACACGCACATCCTCGAGCATGATTTCTGCGGCCCGGTGGCCATCCACGGTCGGGTAGGAGCGCCGGGACAGGCCCTCGCTGCCGGCCGCGACCGCGAACAGCGTGATGCCGTCGGTATCCGCCTGTGCACCCGCCGTTCTGGCCGGAATGATGAGCAGGTCGGCCGTGTTACCGTTGAGCACGACCCCCTTCGAGCCGTCGAGTATCCAGTCGCCGCCGTCGGCTCTTGCAGTGGTTCTGACATTGTTGAGGTCATAGCGGGCCTGGGGTTCGACGAAAGCCAGCGTTGCCTGCAGTTCGCCGGCGATAATCGGCTGCAGCCATCGGGCTTTCTGGGACGCGTCGGCTGTACGCCGAAGTATGCCCCCCGCAAGAACGATATTGGCCAGATACGGCTCGACCACGAGCCCGCGGCCAAATTCCATCATCAGGATAGTGAGTTCCATCGCGCCGCCATCGAAACCGCCGTCTTCCTCGCTGAACGGAACCGCGGTCCAGCCGAGTTCCGCAAATGTTTGCCAGACGTCGGCACTGAAACCGGGATCGCTGGCCGCATAGGCCTGGCGTGCCTCAAAATCGTAGTCATTGCTAATGAATTTTTCGACGCTGTCCGCCAGCATCGTCTGCACTTCGTTCAGCGAGAGGTCCATCGACAGTGATCCCTACAGGCCCAGGACGTGCTTGGCAATGATGTTTTTCTGAATCTCGTTCGATCCGCCGTAAATGGAGGTCTTGCGAAAGTTGAAGTAGCGCAGCGACGTCTTTGTCTCGGCACCCTCGCCGACGCGATCCTGCTCTGGAAAGTCCAGTACGTACTGGTCGGGGACGTAGGGCAGGGCGTAGTAGCCGGCCGCCTCGAGATAGAGTGCAGCGACCGCCTGCTGCAGTTCGGTGCCCTTGAATTTCAGGATCGACGACTCGGGGCCCGGTGCCTTGCCTGACGATACCGCCGCCAATGTGCGTAGCTCCGTGAATTCTAGCGCCTTGAGCTCGACCTCGGTGGCCGCGATCTTGCGCATGAAGTTGCGATCGGCGGCGAGCGGTTCGCCGCCGCGAACCGAACGGGCCGCCTGTCGCCGCAGCTGTTTCAGGCGATACTTGCTGCGCGCGACTCCGGCTGTGCCGGTGCGTTCGTGCTGCAGTAATACCTTGCCGTAGGTCCAGCCTTTACCTTCTTCGCCAACAAGGTTTTCTCTTGGCACGCGGACGTTTTCGAAGTGGACTTCGTTCACTTCGTGGTCCCCCTCGATCGTGATGATCGGCTTGACCGTCACGCCCGGTGTTTGCATGTCGATGAGCAGGAAACTGATGCCTTCCTGCCGGCGCGCGACATCGGAGCTCGTGCGCACCAGGCAGAAGATCCAGTCGGCGTGCTGTGCGAGCGTTGTCCAGGTTTTGCTGCCGTTGACGACGTAGTGCCCGCCGTCGAGATTGGCGCGCGTTTTCAGTGACGCCAGGTCCGAGCCGGCGCCCGGTTCAGAATAGCCCTGGCACCACCAGACATTGCTTTCGAGGATGTCCGGAAGAAATCGTTGTTTCTGCTCCTCGCTGCCGAACGTGTAAATAATCGGGCCGACCATGCCTATGCCAAACGGGATCGGCTCCGGCAGGTTGGCTGCGGCCATCTCGGTGGCATATATGTATTTCTGGATTGTGGACCAGCCGGTACCGCCGTATTCGACCGGCCAGTTGACGCCGGACCAGCCCTTCGCGTGCAGGCACTTCTGAAATCGAATCATGTCCTCGCGGCTGAGCTCGACAGCCTGAGACTGCTTTTGCCGCATGTCCTCGGGCAGCTCTTCGCGAAAAAAAGTTCGCACTTCGTCGCGGAATGCCAGTTCATCGGCGGTGAATGTAACGTTCATTCGGATCCCTGGGGCGAGCACGATGCGGCGCCAAAGGATGCAGCAATTGATGGGTAAAATAAAGAACAATGCGGCGAGTTCAGGCAAAATGAGCCGATGACTTCCAATGTTTTGCCTGACGAAGAGGGGCGATCTATCCCGAAAGAGACTGCCGATGCACTCGGCCGGCCCTTGCACGATTTGCGAATATCGCTCCTGGACCGCTGCAATTTCCGCTGCCCATACTGCATGCCGGAAACAGAGTTTCACGCTGATTATGAATTCTTGATGCGATCGCAGCGGCTGACGCACAACGAGATTCTCAAAGTAGCCCGCGTGGCGACTGCGCTCGGCGTTTCGAAGATTCGCCTGACCGGCGGCGAGCCGCTGCTGGACAAGAAGCTTCCGGGTCTCGTGGGCCGAATCGCCGTGCTTCCGGGCGTCAACGACCTGGCCTTGACGACCAACGCCATGTTGCTCGCGCCCGTCGCTCAGGAACTGGCCGAGGCGGGGCTTAACCGGGTCACGGTCAGTCTCGACAGCCTGGATGAGCGGGTCTTCAAAAGCATGAGCGGCGGCCGTGGCAACCTGGAAACGGTTCTGGAGGGTATTGCGGCCGCGGAGCGGGCAGGGCTTGCGCCGATCAAGATCAATACCGTGGTTCAGCGCGGGGTCAACGATCACACGGTGATCGACCTGCTCGACCACTTTCGGGGCAGCGGACATATCGTGCGACTGATCGAATTCATGGACGTGGGCAATCGAAACGGCTGGCGTATGGACCAGGTGGTGCCGTCGCGCGAGCTTCTTACGATGGTGCAGGCTCGCTGGCCGCTGCGGCCCGTTGGCCGCAATTATCCCGGTGAGGTCGCACGACGCTACCAGTATGTCGATGGTCAGGGCGAGATCGGGTTTATCTCCTCGGTGACCGAGCCGTTCTGCGGCAGCTGCAGCCGGGCGCGCCTGTCCGCGGACGGAGTGCTTTATACTTGCCTGTTCGCAACGCAGGGTACGGATCTGCGCGAGCCGATCAGGAACGGTGCGGACGACGAGGAGCTCGGGGATATCCTGTCGCGAATCTGGCTGCAGCGCGCGGATCGTTACAGCGAACTGCGGCGGCCGGACGTCGCGGAACACCATGCCCTGAGCAAAGTAGAGATGTATCGGATAGGCGGATGAATGAGTAAGTTGAGCCACATCGACGATCGTCAGCGGCCGAGAATGGTCGACGTCGGCGACAAGACCGCAACCGACCGCGAGGCGCATGCGCGCTCGATCGTCCGGCTCGGCCCGGCAATCGTCGCCGAACTCGATGGCGACGAGATCGCGACCAAAAAGGGTCCGGTCTTCGCGACGGCTATCATCGCCGGGGTCATGGCTGCGAAGAAAACGCATGAACTGATTCCGTTCTGCCATCCGCTCGGCCTCGAGAATTGCCGGATCACGATCGAAGTTGACGGTGACAATGCCGTGATCGACTGCACGTGCCGAGTGCATCACAAGACCGGCGTCGAAATGGAAGCGCTCACGGGCGCGTCGGTCGCGGCGCTGACTGTTTATGACATGTGCAAAGCCATGTCGCACGACATCGTCATCGGCGAGACGCGCCTGATCGCCAAGTCCGGTGGCAAGCAGGATTTCCGCCATGTCGACTGAGCAGCCGAATCCGACATACGGTCTCGTCCTGGCGGGCGGCGAGAGTCGCCGCATGGGAAGGGACAAGGCCCTGCTCGCGCGAGAGGGGCGCAGCCAGCTCGAGTACATGGTCGAGCTGCTGGCGACCGTGACCGATCGCGTGTTCGTGTCGGCTCGCCGAAGTCAGCGCGACGACGCCGAGCGCAACCGCTTCCCGCAGATTGTCGATCGTTATGACGGCATCGGACCGGTTGCCGGCATCTTGTCGGCGCTCGAGGAGCATCCCGGCGTGAATTGGCTCGTTGTCGCCTGCGATTTGCCGAACGTTGACGCGGCGACGCTCGAATACCTGCTGCAGAATCACTCGGAGGCGAACCAGTTCACGGCATTTCGCAGCAGTTACGATGGGCTGCCCGAGCCGCTCTGCGCGATCTATCCGGCCGGCAGCGACGCGGCAATTCGTTCGTTCGTCGATGGCGGGTTTGTTTGTCCGCGCAAGATTCTGATCCGCTCCGATACGGCGCTTCTCGAGCAGCCGAACCCGCATGCGCTCGATAACGTCAATACGCCGGAGGATCTCGAAGACAGTGTTCTCGAGGCGGCGTCATGAAGACGATCACGGTGCGTTATTTCGCAATGTTCCGGGAGCATGCCGGCCTCGATGAGGAAACCCTGACGCTCGAGGTTGCGACCACTGCCGATGTGTTCGGCGCTACCCGGCACCGGCACGGCTCAGCGCAGCCCAACGGCCACTGCAAGGTGGCGGTCAACGACGTCATGGCCGACTGGGACTCGCCCGTGAGCGACGGCGACACGGTGCTGCTGTTCCCGCCGGTGGCAGGAGGTTGACATGATCACGTTGACGACCGCCGAGATCCGCCCCGATGAATTACGCCGGCAGCTGTTCGACCCGGCCGCCGGCGCCTACTGCGGATTCGAGGGCTGGATTCGAAACCGCAACGAGGGCCAGAACGTCCTGAGGCTCGAATACGAGGCTTATGAGCCGCTGGTGCTCAGCGAAGGCGAGGCGGTTATCGAGGAAGCTCGCCTGCAGTTCCCGCATCTGCACGCGCACTGCGTGCATCGCACGGGACTGCTCGAGATCGGTGACTGTGCCGTATGGGTCGGAGTGTCATCGCCGCACCGAGACGAGGCGTTCAGCGCCTGCCGCTATATTATCGACCACCTCAAGGTTCGGCTGCCGATCTGGAAGAAAGAGTATTACGAAGACGGGCATTCGGGCTGGGTCAACTGCGAGCAGTGTGCGAAGCACGGCGCAGCCGCGCTTTAAAAAAAGTATTTGAGCCAGTCTCGCGGGCTACGTCAGCGTCAGTAGATCTTCCCGCCGATCGATATCGATCGCGGCATCCGGAAAGTCGATCGAAGTGACTCGGTAACGATCGCTGTCGAGCAGCTGGCGAGCGCCGTGGTCACCTTCCAGTGCCGCAAGCTCGTCGAAACAGCCGCGGGGAAACAGTACGGGTGGCCCGTGGGTGCCGTTGAAGGTCGTGGCAACGATCTCGTCGGCGTCGCCCGACCAGGCGCCGCAGATTGCTCGCACGTGTTCCGCCGTGACGCGCGGCTGATCGGCAAGCATGACGACGATAGCCTGCGCAACATGCCGCAGAGACCTTGCAGCCTGTGCGATCGACGTCCCGAGCCCGCCGGCGTAGTCGTCGTTATAGATCAGAAAGCCGCGCATTGGAGCGCAGGCGACGCTGACGGCTCGCCAGTCATGTCCCAGCACCAGGGCCGTGTTCATGCCGCACGCGAGATGTGCGTTGTCGAGCGCACGCCTTACCAGCGGCACGCCGTCAATGGTGGCCAGTTGTTTGGTTGCGCCGAAGCGCTTCGACAGGCCGGCCGCCATTACCACGGCAAATATAGATCCGACAGTCGGCTGCGCTACCATTGCTGCATTCTACCGTCCATTCGCCAAAGAATACTTGCTACTCTTTTGGCTTGTGTGTATCTCTAGCAGGCTGCAGGAGCGCCAGCGGCAGCGGCTGCCAGCAAATTTAAAGGTTTCGAATGACTCGGATTATCAACTCGATCGAAGATGCGAAAGCACTCGAGGGCCAGGAAGTGGGTCTGTCAGACTGGACGATCATCGACCAGAATCGCATCGACCAGTTCGCCGAGGCAACGTCGGACTACCAGTGGATTCACGTTGATACCGAGCGTGCGGCCAGGGAACTGCCCAATGGCAAAACAATCGCACACGGATACCTGACGCTCTCGTTGATCCCGGCGCTCACCGGCGACTTCGTCGAAGTTCCGAACCTGGCGCGGGCGATTAATTTCGGCGTCAACAAGGTGCGTTTCTATACCCCGGTGCCCGCCGGCGCCCGGGTCCGCGCGCGCGCGACGGTACTGCAGGCCCGGCGTCGCGCCGGAGCCCTGTTGCTGACCTCCGAGGTGCGGATCGAGATCGACGGCGAACGCAAGCCAGCCTGCGTTGCAGAAACTCTCGGCATGTATTTCTTCCGCGAGTAAGCGGATCGAAGGCCAGATAAGCAGTAGTCACAGGCAGCCGGCAGCGCGGACGAGTTCAGCGCGCGTGCAGCCAGCCCGGCAGGAAGGAATACGGGTCCGTGTCCACCGAGGTATTCCAGCTTACGCTGTTGTCGGCGAGTAGTTTGGACAGGCTGCCATCCCTGCACGCGTCGAATATTTCCGAAGCTCCGCCGATGTGCTTCCCGCCGACGTAGATCTGCGGGATGGTTTTCAGGCCTGTGCGCTGCTCGATTGCCTGGCGAATTTTGCCGCCCCAGTTGCCGTCCTGGTAGGCGACCGAATCCAGGTCAATGGCGCGGTAAGGAATCTCGTACTCGGCGAACATCTTGCGCACTGACCAGCAGAACTCACACCACTCGAGCGCAAACAGTACGACCGGATTCTCCGGGTCGTGCGTCACCTGATCGAGAAACTCAAGCGCCTCGGCTGGCGCCTCGACGGCTGCCGCAGGCTCGTCTTCGGCGGGCGGCGGCGGGGGCGCGGCGTCGAATCGATAATTCGGCGTAGACGCCGAGATGTCCTGCTCCTCGGCGGACATATCCTCGGATATGCCGTCGAACAGCGGCGTGCTCAGGTAGCGCTCGCCGGTATCGGGAAGCATGCAGAGGATATTCGAGCCCGGTGCGGCTTTCCCGGCAACGGCCAGGGCGCCCGCAAGCGTGGCGCCGCCCGAGATACCGACGAAAATACCCTCATCGCGGGCCAGTGACTTCGACAGGCGCAGCGCGTCGTCACCCCGAATTGGCAAAATCTCATCGATCACCCTGGCGTCGACGACGTCCTCGGTCAGCTTCGGGATGAAATCCGGCGTCCAGCCCTGCATCAGGTGCGGCCGAAACAGCGGATGACTGTCCTTGGGTGCGCCGTTTGCGTCTCTTTCCTGGGGAATGCCGCTGCCGAGAATGGGCGAATTGTCCGGTTCGCAGACGATGATCTTCGTCCGTGGCGACTTTGCCTTGAGCACGCGCGAGACACCCTTGAGCGTGCCGCCCGTGCCGAAACCCGTCACCCAGTAGTCCAGCGTGGTATCTGCAAAAGCCTCGAGAATCTCGGGCGCCGTCGTGCGCGTATGAGCATCGGCGTTGGACTCGTTCTCAAACTGCCGGACGAGGAACCAGCCGTGCTTTTCGGCCAGTTCGACGGCCTTGGCCAGCATACCGCTGCCTTTGAGCGCAGCCGGCGTCAACACGACCTTGGCGCCGAGGAAGCGCATCATCTTGCGGCGCTCGACACTGAAGCTCTCTGCCATTGTCACGACGAGCGGATAGCCTTTCTGCGCGCAGACCATGGCCAAG
>JAACFB010000008.1 GCA_009937615.1 Gammaproteobacteria bacterium
AAAGCGCGCCAGGGCGTGCGCTACCCGATGCTCGAGAAGCTGATCGTGGCCAACCCTGAAACGCTGGAGCCGGTGCCGCGTGACGGTACAACCATCGGCGAGGTCATGTTCCGGGGCAACATCGTGATGAAAGGTTATCTGAAAAACCCTGACGCCAGCCGCAAAGCATTCGCGGGCGGCTATTTTCACTCCGGCGACCTCGCGGTATGCCACCCTGATGGCTACATCGAGATCAAGGATCGATCCAAGGATGTGATCATTTCCGGTGGCGAGAACATATCGAGCATCGAGGTTGAATCGATACTTTACCGTCACCCGAAGGTACTCGAGGCCGCCGTGGCCGCGATGCCGGATCACAAGTGGGGCGAGAGCCCGTGCGCCTTTGTCTCGCTTCGTCCCGACGCCGGTGCGGTCAGCGAACAGGAGATCATCGACTTCTGCCGCGATAACATGGCGCACTTCAAGGTGCCGCGACGAGTCGTTTTCGGCCCGCTGCCGAAGACCTCGACCGGCAAGATCCAGAAATTTGAATTGCGCGAACGTGCCAGGCAACTATGACCGATATCAAAACACTGCGAAGAATCCTCACCGACTATAAGCGCGTCGCGGTCGTCGGACTGTCTGAAGACTGGTCGCGGCCAAGCAATTTCGTTGCCAAGTACCTGCTCGAACACGGCTTCGAGGTGATCCCGGTCAACCCTAAGTACCCGTCGATACTGGGACAAACGTGCTATCCGGACCTTGCTTCGATTCCGACGCCGGTTGATATCGTCGACCTTTTTCAGCGGGCAGATCGGGTGCCGCCTTTCGTCGACGATGCAATCGCAATCGGCGCCAAAGTCGTCTGGATGCAGCTCGGCATCGTGAACGAGGAAGCGGCAGAAAAAGCACGCGCCGCCGGGCTCGAAGTGGTCATGGACCGCTGCATCAAGATCGAGTACGCACGCCTGTTCGGCGGTCTGAATACGATCGGCGTCAATACCGGCGTGATCTCCGCGCAGCGCCCTGTCGTGTTCAACCGCTAGAAGGAGCAAGCCCCATGGCCGATCGAAAATTCGGGATTGAGACCCTTTGCCTGCACGCGGGCCAGATTCCTGATCCCGTGACGGGCGCCCGTGCGGTGCCTATCTACCAGACCACGTCGTATGTGTTCGACGATGCCGAGCACGCTGCCAGCCTCTTCAATCTGCAGACCTTCGGCAACACCTATGTTCGGATGACCAACCCGACCACCGCGGTGTTCGAAGAGCGCATGGCCTCGCTTGAGAACGGCCGGGCAGCGCTCGGCGTCAGTTCCGGCATGGCCGCGCAGATGACCGCGATCTTGACGCTGATGGAGCAGGGTGACGAACTGGTGTCGGCCAAGACGCTCTATGGCGGCACTTTCTCGCAGTTCGATGTGACGTTCCGGAAAATGGGGATAGAGACGACGTTTGTCGACTCCGACGACCCGGAGAATTTTCGGCGAGCGATTACAGGGAAAACCCGTGCGCTTTATGCTGAAACGATCGGCAACCCCACCAACAACGTGATCGACATCGAGGCTATTGCGGCGATCGCGCACGAGGCGGGCATCCCGTTGATCGTCGACAACACATTTGCCACGCCGTATTTATGCAAGCCGATCGACTATGGTGCCGATATCGTCGTGCACTCGGCGACGAAGTTCATCGGCGGGCATGGCACGAGCATGGGCGGCGTCATGATCGAATCCGGCAATTTCGACTGGGGTAACGGCAATTTTCCGGGCATGGTCGAGCCGTCAGCGGGCTACCACGGCATCCGGTTTTACGAAACTTTCGGCGATTTCGGATTCACGATGAAGGCTCGGTGCGAAACCTTGCGCACGCTCGGCCAGGCGATGAGCCCGTTCAACGCCTTTATGATGCTGCAGGGCCTTGAAACACTGCCGGTGCGCATGGACCGTCACTGCGAAAACGCGCGGGGCGTGGCGCAGTTTCTGCTAGCCCATCCCGCGGTAAGCTGGGTCAATTACGCCGGGCTCGAAGACAATCCGTACCGCGAACAGGTAAAGAAATATCTCCCCAAAGGCGCAAGCTCGATCATGACCTTCGGAGTCAAGGGCGGTAGCAATGCAGGCCGGGAGTTTATCGACAATGCGCAATTCATGAGCCACCTTGCAAACGTCGGCGACGCGCGAACGCTGATAATCCATCCGGCATCGACCACGCATCGGCAGCTCAGCGAAGAGCAACAGCTGGCAGCGGGGATCACCCCGGACATGGTGCGTATCTCGGTCGGACTCGAGACGCTCGACGATATCCTTTGGGATCTCGACCAGGCGCTGAGCCCTTCGGCCGGGCGTTAACCGCAGATGGCCCTTGCGGTCGATATCGCGAAGAGCAAGAAACGCGGCCCTGAACCCGCTTGAGCAAAGCTCTTCACGGGTCAGGCTTGCGCGTCAGGTGACCGTCAAAGCCGCGCGCGATTGAGTCGCAATGCGTTGGCGATGACAGAAACGGAGCTGAAGCTCATCGCGGCAGCCGCGAGCATCGGACTCAGAAGTATGCCGAAGGCCGGGTAGAGCACGCCTGCGGCGATTGGCACGCCCACCGAGTTGTAGACGAAAGCAAAAAACAGGTTCTGACGAATATTCTTCATCGTCGCACGGGAAAGGCGCCGTGCCCTGAGGAGTCCCTGCAGATCGCCCTTGACGAGCGTTATGCCGGCGCTCTCCATCGCGATATCAGTTCCGGTGCCCATGGCGATCCCGACGTGTGCCTGGGCGAGCGCGGGCGCATCGTTGATCCCGTCGCCCGCCATCGCCACGATCCGGCCACGCTCCTGAAGTTGGCGGACGTGCTGCGCTTTCTCATTTGGCAGGACGCCCGCTACGACCTCGTCGAGGCCGAGCTCGCGGGCGACGGCTCGTGCCGTCGTTTCGCTGTCACCGGTCAGCATGATGATGCTTACCCCGTCCTTGTGGAGCGCATCGATGGCGGCAGCCGATGTTGCCTTGATAGGGTCTGCGACACCGAGCAGACCGGCTGCCTTGCCGCCGATGACGACAAACATGACGGTCTGACCTTCCGCTCTCAGCGACTCGGCTTTTTCGGCCAGTTCGCCCGCAGCAATGCCGAGCGAATCCAGCAACGCGAGGTTGCCCAAGGCCACCTGTCGGCCGTCAACCGTGCCCGTGATCCCTTTGCCCGTGAATGACTCGAACTGCTCCAATGTCCCGAGATCGACTTTACGCTCGACGGCACCCAGGACGATGGCCGTTGCCAGGGGATGCTCGCTGCCTTTTTCGAGCGTAGCCGCATACCGCAGCAGCAGCTGCGCGTCGAACGCATCGGCGGGCTCGATATGCACGAGCTTCGGCTTGCCCTCGGTCAGCGTACCGGTTTTGTCGACAACGAGCGTGTCGACCTGCCGCATGATCTCGATGGACTCCGCATCCCTGAACAGGACGCCTGCCGTCGCACCCTTGCCAGTGGCCGTCATCACCGACATCGGTGTCGCAAGCCCCAGCGCGCAGGGACAGGCGATGATCAGCACGGCCACCGCATTGATCAGCGCGTAGGACATGGCCGGTTCGGGTCCGACGACAGCCCAGACGACAAAAGTAATGACGGCAGCCAGTACGACAGTCGGCACGAAATAGCCTGCAACAACGTCGGCCAGTTTCTGGATCGGAGCGCGGCTGCGCTGCGCGGTCGCGACCATCTGGACGATCTGTGCGAGCAAGGTATCACTGCCCACCCGGCGGGCCTCGATGATCAGGCTGCCGGTGCCGTTGACCGTCGCACCGATTGCGCTATCGCCAACCTGTTTTTCGACCGGTATCGGTTCGCCCGTGATCATCGACTCGTCGATGCTGCCTGTCCCCTCGACGATGTCGCCGTCCACCGGTATCTTCTCTCCCGGGCGCACCCGCAAACGATCACCGACCCGCACCTGATCGAGCGGCACGTCCCGTTCACTGCCGTCCGGATCGATTCGCCGGGCAGTCCGGGGAGCGAGTTCCAGCAGCGCACGAATGGCTGCGCCCGTGCGGCCACGGGCGCGCAGCTCCAGTACCTGGCCGAGCAACACCAGGGTAATGATTACGGCAGCCGCCTCGAAGTAGACGGCGACTTCGCCGTGAGCATCACGAAACGATGCGGGAAAAGCCGCCGGCACCATTGTCGCGACGAGACTGTAGGCATACGCGACACCGGTGCCCAGGCCGATCAACGTAAACATGTTCAGGCTTTTGTTGACGATGGATTGCCAGGCGCGAACGAAGAACGGCCAGCCACCCCACAGAACCACGGGGCTTGCGAACAGCAGTTCCAGCCAGGTTTGTGTCCGCTGCGATGCCAGGCCCGCAAACGAAAGCCCGAGCATTTCACCCATGGCGAGCAACAGCACAGGCACGCTGAGAACGGCGCTTACCCAAAGCCGGCGCGTCATGTCGACGAGTTCCGGATTCTGCTCCTGCTCCAGGGTTACGGTCACGGGTTCGAGCGCCATACCGCAGAGGGGACAGTCCCCAGGGACATCCTGGATCACTTCCGGGTGCATCGGGCAGGTGTACTGCGTTTTCGTCAGGGCGATAGGCGGCGATTCCGGTTCGAGCGCCATGCCGCACTTGGGGCAGGGCACGAACTCGTCTTCCCGCACTTCGGGGCACATCGGGCAGACATAGGGGCCGCTGCCAACGGGCTTTGCTACGGAGACAGGGCTCGCCGCCTGTTCCGGGTCCAGATAGTGAGCGGGATCATTCGCGAACTTATTTTTGCAGCCCGCGCAGCAAAAAAAATAGGTAGTGCCCTCGTAGTCGAATTGATGCGCTGAATCGGCTTTGACGGTCATGCCGCAGACGGGATCCTGCAAACCGCCGGTTGCCGCATGGCACGGCTTTTGATCGTGAGAGACCATCATTTGGCTCCTGAGGCCCGGGTTACTGTTGTCCGCCCAATGATACCGGAGTAGCCACGTCTTGATGTTTTTCGGCGCGCCGCGCGATTGCGTCCGCAAGGCCCCGGAACAGGAACGTGTGCACCGGCAATAGTGCGTACCAGTAAAGCAGACCGGCGGGCCCGGCCGGGTGCCAGTAAGCGGTCGTGCTGAGTGTGCGATGCTCACCCCGGTCACTGATTACGAACTCGAGCACTCCCGACCCCGGTCCCCGCATCTCCATCAATAGCGTAAGACGCTTTCCGGGTTCGGCCGCAATCACTCGCCAGGCGTCGATTACGTCACCCACGCGAACATCGGTCGGATGGCGGCGGCGGCGACTGAAGCTGGGGCCTCCCGACAACCAATTGAGCAGCCGCCGCAAAAACCACAGCGTGTTCGCATAGTAGTAGCCTTCCTTGCCACCGAAAGCGGTTACCTGGCGCCATAGCGCACCGCTGCTTGCAAACGTATCCACCTCGCTGCCCGCTTTCTTCGCATAATAGGAGTATTCAGGGTGAAAGTTCCGGCAGACGATGGATCCTTCTGCCCAGTGTGCGCAGACGGCATTATTTTGCTCCACATCGAGTGCCGCCTGTATGGACTGCCGGAAGTCTTTGAGCTGCAGCGGAATCAGCCTGCGTATTTCATCGTCGTCTGCGATGACGTCGTGCTCAAGCCCGTCGATAAGCGCGCGAGCAATGTTGGTCGGGACCGCCGTCACGAGCTTGAGCCAGTAAGAGGATAACCGCGGCGTCAGGATCGGCAGACTCAACAGCCGGAAGTTCTTGCCGACTAACTCGCCATACTGTCGCATCAGATCCTCGTAGCTCAGGGTCTCCGGGCCTCCGACATCGTAAATTTTGCCCTGCGTTTCCGGCATTCGAGCGACGCCGATCAGATAGTCGAGCAGATCATCGAGCGCGATCGGCGTCGATCGGGACTGCACCCAGCGCGGTGTGATCATGATGGGCAGGTAGTTGACCAGGTCCCTGATGATTTCATAGGCGGCCGAGCCCGGCCCGACGATCATCCCCGCGCGGATCTCGGTGACGGGAATGCGGCCGTGGCGAAGCGTGTCCCCGGTCGCCGCCCTGGACTGGAGGTGCAGGGAGCTCGGGTTTTCGGGAATAAGGCCGCCGAGATAGACGATTCGACCGACCCCCGCGCGCGCTGCGGCGGCCGCAAAATTACGCGCCGCCTCGATGTCGAGTTCGGCGAAGTTTTGGCCGGCCGCCATCGAGTGCACAAGGTAGAACGCGACATCCACCTCAGCCAGCGCAGCATCCAGGGTCTCCGGGCGCAGCGCGTCGGCGGCGACAATGTCCACTCCCTGCCAGCCGCGTGCGGCCAGTACCGCCCGGTGCCGAGCCGCGGCGCGCACACGCCAGCCGGTGCTCTGGAGGCGGGGCGTCAGATTGGTGCCGATGTAGCCGCTGGCACCGAAAACCAGTGCCCTGGGCGCCTTATCACTACTCATTTTCGGTCCGTCGCGAGATTAATCGCCCATACAAAGCGTGTCAGCATTAAGTCGTATAGTCTCGAGCCTCGAGATAGCCGCAGGGGCAGACTTCGATGCACTTGCCGCAACCTTCGCAGGCATCAAGAGCAAGCGCAAGATAACGCCCGGGTCCTGCTTCCTCAATATGCGTGAAGCCGCCCACATTGCAGTACATGAAGCACTGCTCGCAATCAAAGCACAGGCCGCATGACATGCAGCGCTGAGCCTCCTGGAGGGCCTGTTGGTCATCGATCGTCTGGTCGATTTCGAGTTCCGGGTTGCTAAGCCAATCGTGCTCGGCGCGCCTGGGGCTGCACACACGCTGCTGCGCTCGATAATAGTCAGCCTTGACGTTTGTCGACTCCACGGGTTTGCGCGTCGGCGTGCGCGGCGGAGCCGGCTCCTCGCGCAGTTCGGCGTGGGCCGACTCGGCCGCAAGCCGTCCCTGCGCAATGGCCTGGCTCGCAATGCCGGGTCCGCGATCGTCACCGCCAGCCCAGATATTATTGTCGAGCCTGCCGTCCTCCTCGGTACGGAGCCAATTCCGGGCGTCGCCGAGTGGATCAATTCCGCGCCAATTTGGCGCCTGCGCAACTGCTGCGATAACGGCGTCCACCGGCAAGCGTTCCAGTTCGCCGGGAACCGGCACCGGGCGTCGCCGGCCGTTTTCGTCAGCCTCGCCGAGGCGCATGGCCTGGACTTCGACCTCTTGGATCTCGGTTCCCTGCCGGATGATTCGTGTCGGTGCAACCAGGTACCGGATCTTCACTCCCTCGCTGATCGCGTCCTCGACTTCGTGGGCGGCGGCCGGCATTTCCTCGGCGCTGCGGCGATAAAGCAGTGTGACCCCGGCGCCTTCACGCCTGGCGCTTCGTGCGGCGTCAATCGCGGTATTGCCGCCGCCGACGACAGCGACCTGTTTGCCCGTCAGCGATGCGATGCGCCGTTTCCGTTGCCGCAGGTAGTCGATCCCCGAGATCACTCCGGGTCCATCCTCTCCCGGGATACCCAGGTGCCTCGCAGCCTGGGCGCCGAGCCCGAGGAATATCAGGGTATGGCGATCGCGCAGCTCATCGAAGCTGATGTCCTTGCCGATCCTGAAGTTGCGCTCGAGGTTTATGCCGAGCTCGAATATCCGCCGGATCTCGGCATCGAGGACGTCCCTCGGCAGCCGGTAATCCGGAATAGCGTGGCGCAGCATGCCGCCAGGCAGGTCGTGCTCTTCGTAAACCGTTACGGAATAACCGCGTCGAGCCATCTGATAGGCGAACGAGAGACTGGCGGGCCCTGAGCCGATAACCCCGACGGATTCCGGGTGCTGTTCCGGTGCTGGTTTTGCCAGTGCGAGTGAACGGGAGATACCCCAATCGCCGATGAAGCGTTCCATGGCATTGATCGAAATTGCTCCGTCTTTGCCTGCGCGCGTACACAGGCTCTCGCAGGGGTGCGGGCAGATTCGACCCAGGGTTGCGGGCAACGGGTTTAACTCCGTGAGTCTCTGCCAGGCTTTGTCGTAGGCATCTTGCAGGCCCAGCCCAAGCTTCTCGTGCTGGGCGATGATTCCAAGCCAGCCCCGAATGTCGCCGCTGTTCGGGCACTGCGCCTGGCAGGGCGGTAGTTTCTCGAGCTGCTGTGCCAGCGTCCGAAACGGCTGTTCAGCCGGCGCACTCTGCCTCGATTCAGTGCTCGACATGCCGGTGCTCCGATTCGCTTTGAAGATCGTGTTCAGCGGCATGGCCAGGCATGTTGCTGGCCAGCAGGTTCCAGAGCAGGCTACCGATGTACGCCGGATGCAGGGTCCTCAGGAACACATCCGTGTAAGGTGCGCTGCCGCTGAACAGGTCCCAGAGGACGCCTGACATGCGTGGCGTTACGCTTGCCTGTCGCTGCTCGTTGACCGTCATGCGCAAGACGCCGCGGCGCGCGAAGCGAGCCTTTTGCACCAGCGTGGCAAAAGCGAAGACCATCTTGCCAACCCGGTTGTCATTGTTGATCTTCTGGCATAGCGGCCAGTAATGGGCCTTGAAATCCTCGGCCATGATACCGTGAAATACCGCTGTCTTAGCGGCGGCCTTGGCGGTCCGGTACGCGGCGCCGATGCCGTCCTTGAACAGCCGGGTTGTGCCGCTGTCGCCGATCATGACGAGCCGGTCGCCGTAAGCTGGTTTGGCCGCCCGGATATTGATGCGCGGGTAGCAGTGACAGGCATGGGCCGGAATCACGCCGCCCGGAAAACAATTTCTGACCTCGGGCGATTCGAAGAACTTTTCCATCAGCTCGTCATCGATGTCGTCGCCCAGGAGACACAGCGTCACGTAATCGCCCTTGGGAATCAATGCTGCAAATTCCAGCCTCGGGATATCGAGCAGGAAAACATGCATCGACGGGCCGAACGTGTTCCTGATGACCTCGCGACCCAGCTTGAACTCGCAAATGAACGTTTTTGTTCTTTCGGGCCGCCGAAACTCCTGCGTCTGCTGTTCGAGGGTCTCCATCAGGCGGCTGTTCACTCCGGTCGCAACCACCACCAGGTCGTAAGTATCGCAGTGTTGATCCGCACTGGTAACTTGCATGCCGTCCATGTTGCGGCGGACATCCGTAACCAGTTTATGGATCACCCGTGCCCCGCTATTTTGCGCCATGTCCAGCAGGTAGCCGTCAAAGCTGTGCGTATCCAGTGGTTCTGAGTTTCGCGGGCCATTGCCGCGGTAAATGGCGGCAATGCGCTTCTCATTAAGCGGTGTTGCGATCTCGACATCACCCACATCCATGTGCAGCGTGTACGATTCGATGCCCCGTTGAACCACGTCCTCGGGCAGCATGATGCCCTCGGTCGCAAGGCGCTGGACAAGCGACTCGGAAACGATTCCGCCGCAGTGATTGCAGCCGGCAGGTCCCCGGTGACAGAAATGCCGCGGTTCGTAAATGTCGACGTCGATATCCAACGCGATGGTGTCGGCCATGTTCAGCAAGAAATAGCTGAACATCGAGCCGGCAGGTCCTGCGCCGATGACGGCAATTCGGGAGCCGTCTTGCAGCGTGCCGGGCTGGACCGGGCGCGCCTGCTGAGCGCGTTCGCTCAGGTAACTCAGATTTCCAGCGGTATCCATCTCGATCCCAATACCTTGCTGCGGCGCTGGCCGCAATCTTGTCTCACTGGCGCGCCAAACCAAATTTCGTGCCCGCAGATGACAACGTTCCTATCGGCTGTAACGCGGATCATCGATCGGCCTGTCGCCAGGCGCTGATTTATGCAATCGTCTCTGTTAAACCTTTTCCTCGTAGTGCGCCAATCGATCGGTCAGATCCCGAATTCGATGCGACATTGTCTTGATGATGCGGAAAGCGAGAGACGGGTCCTCGTGAATGCCGCCCAGAAAATTCTTCTTGTCGATCGTAAGGACGCGGGCAGGCCCAAGCGCGCGGATCGTCGCCGTACGGGTTTCCTCTTCGAACAGGGCCATCTCGCCAAAGAATTCATTGGCGCCCATTTTCCGCAGCCGCAGCTCCTTACCGTTCGCCTCAGCGATGGCCTCGACTTCGCCCTTCTGGATCACGAACATGCAGTCGCCCATTTCGCCCTGACGGACGATGACCTCGCCATCGTTATATTCTTTCCCCAGGTTAGCCACGGTATTCGTCCTGAAAAAGATTCTTGATCGAGCCGCTCCCCGGTGTGCCTCTTTACCGGGTGTTACCCGCAAGACCGCCCTCTAGTCCGATCGTCGCAAACTCGTTCGACCCGGCAGATCGCTCAATTACCAGTATTCTAGTCGTATCAACCCGCTTTAAGAGTAAGTAGTTCAATCGGGTTCCTGCGGGAAGTGCGTATACGCCGGACCGCCGGCACCCGGCCGGCCGCCTGGTAGCCGGATTCCGGTTCACGCTTGCCTATGAGCTGGCGACAGGTAAGTATGATGGCTTCATTAACCGCAGTGCCCCGGAGGCGGCTCATGAAAACTGCCGGACTAATTACCCTGCGCGGTGCGACGCCCGACCGCACGGCTCCGGCTGTCATGTGTCAGTGATGAGTTTTGCTCAGGGCATTCGGCAGAACCTTGGCCAGTTTGCTCAGCAGCTGCTGCAGGTTTTTTTCGTTGGTATGACGATCGGCGTGCAGCGTACGGTCGTGCCCGCCCTGGCCGAGTCCGAGTTCGGTGTTCCGGCAGGCTCTGCGACGCTGCTCATGGCCTTCGTCGTGAGCTTCGGCTTCGTGAAGGGCGCCATGAACTTCGTGTCCGGACGCCTCTCCGAACGCGCCGGCCGCCGCCGGGTCCTGATCTGGGGATGGCTGGTGGCCTTGCCGATTCCGTTCATCTTTCTCCTGGCACCGTCCTGGAGCTGGGTGGTGGCAGGCAACATCCTGCTCGGCATGAACCAGGGATTCGCCTGGTCGATGACCGTGACGTCCAAACTGGACATCGTCCGCCCCGAGCAGCGCGGTCTCGCGACGGGCTTCAACGAGTTTGCGGGTTACGGCGGCGTCGCGCTGGCCGGGCTGCTGACCGGCTATCTCGCGACGGAATTCGACCCGCGCTGGAGCCTGTTCGTGTTCGGCCTGGCCGTCATCGTGCTGGCGCTCCTCTCCGCGTTGCTTTTTTCGAGGGAGACGCTGCCCTGGGCGCGAGCCGAGTCCGCGGCCCACAAGGCGGGCACGCAGGCCGGTCCGAGGCCGCGATTTCCGTCGAACGTGTCCGGGCATCCGACGACAGCCGAAATTTTCGCGCTGGTCTCGTTCAAACACCGGACGTTTGCCGCGCTATCGCAGGCCGGGTGCGTCGAAAAATTTGTTGACGCGCTCGTCTGGGTATTCTTTCCGGCCTACCTGTATGCGAAAGGCCTGTCGCTGGTCGATATCGGCTGGGTCGTCGGTAGCTATGGCTTCGTCTGGGGCGGCAGCCAGCTGTGGACCGGCCCGCTGTCGGATGCAGTGGGCCGGAAATGGCCTATCGTGATCGGCATGTGGACTTGTGCACTCGGCGTTGTGGCCACGCTGATGGTCGAAGGCATCGTCGGCTGGTCATTCACGGCTGCATTGACAGGCGTCGGCATGGCACTGCTGTATCCGACACTCATAGCCGCGGTCGGTGACATCTCGCATCCCGACTGGCGGGGTTCGAGCCTCGGTGTGTATCGCTTCTGGCGCGACCTCGGTTACGGTATCGGGGCGTTATTGCTGGGCATGATCGCCGATACCTTCGGTGGCCTCGAAGCCGGATTCTGGTTTACGGCGGCAGCAATGGCGCTTTCCGGTATGTGGGTCGCCCTTTTCATGGACGAGACACTGGCGCGACTGAATCCTGCGGAGCCCGACTAACGCGGCGAATCGACGTTTGTGCGACACGACGGCTGGCTCAACTGTTCGCTGCCCGGTCGGGTACGCACGCGAAGCCGGCTGATTGCCGGTATCCACGGATTCTCGCGAGTCCCTAGTACTCAGCCTTCGGGTCGAAGGCGTCCTGCAGGCCGTCGCCGAGAAAGTTGAAAGAGATCACGGTAACGAAGATGAGCAGGCCCGGGTATACCGCCAGCATGGGCGCTTCCCAGATCAGCTGCTGCGCATTGGTCAGCATGTTGCCCCAGCTAGCCATCGGCGGCTGGATACCGAGGCCGAAAAACGAGAGCACGGACTCGAGCAGGATAACCCCGCCGATCGATAACGTGACGGCAACAATGATGGGTGACAGCAGGTTCGGCAGGATATGCCGGAACATGATGTGCACGTGCGTCGCGCCGACACCCTCTGCCGCCATTACGAATTCTCTTTCCTTGATGCTCAGGGTCGCTCCGCGCACCAGCCTCGCGACCGTCGTCCAGCCGGTGATCGCAACGATCAGCACGATGCGATAGAAACTCACGTCTTCAGACTCGACGATGGCCTGCGGCAAGCCGATTTTGTTCAGGTCGATGGCTGCGAGGACGATCAGCAACGGCAGCAGTGGCAGCGCAATTACGCTATCGGTCAGGCGCATGAGTACCGCGTCGAGCCGACCGCCGAAGTAACCGGCAAACAGGCCGATGACGGTGCCGATCGTAGCCGCGAAGCAGGCAGCGGTCAGCCCGGTAAACAGCGAGACGCGCCCCCCGTAGAGCAGTCTCAACAGGACGTCGCGCCCGAGTTCGTCCGTACCGAGCGGATGCGCCAGGGATGGCCCTACCATGCGGCTGTAGAGATCAACGTCGTTGGCGCCGACACCCAGCCAGATCTCGAAGAGCGGCGCGATAATGACCAGCAGGACCATCGTGACCAAGACACAGGCACTGAAGATTGCGAGTTTATGGCGGCGGAAGCGGCGTATCGCCAGGAACAGGGGAGAGTTGTTGTTCATGTTTTCTCTCCGCCGATAACGATTCGCGGATCGAGAAATGCATAGCAGATATCGGCCAGCAGGTTGCCGGTCAAAGTCAGTGCGGTGGCGAACAGCAGTGCGACCAGGGCGAGATTGAAATCGTTGCCCATAACCGAATCGAAGATGAGCTTGCCCATGCCGGGCCAGGAGTAGATGGTTTCGGTTACCAGAGCGCCCGAGAACAGGTAGCCGAAGTCGAGAGCCAGGATCGTGACAACAGGAATCATCGCGTTGCGCAGCGCATGCTTCCAGACGACCCTCGAACGGCTTGCGCCCTTGGCGCGCGCCGTGCGGATGTAGTCCTGCCGCAGTACTTCCAACATCGAGGAACGCGTGTAGCGCGAGTAACTGCCGATACTCAGCGTCGCGATCGTCGCCACGGGCAGGACCATGTACTTGGCCTGCTCGAGCAGGCTGGCACCATCGGCGGCGATTCCGCCGGCTGGCAGCCAGCCGAGGAAAACGCCGAATACGATGATCAGCATCAGGGCGAGCCAGAACGAGGGGATGGAAATTCCGGCAAAGGCGAACAGGTTGACGCCATAATCCAGCGCCGAGCGTGGTTTCGATGCGGCGAAAGTGCCGATGGGAATGGCGATACAGACGGCCAGGACAAACGCCGTGCCCATCAGGACCACTGAATTTTTCAACGCAGGAATCAGGACATCAAGAACGGGCTGGCCGAAGAGCCGAGAGTAGCCAAGGTCGCCGGACAGGGCAGTGGTCAGCCAGTTCCAGTAGCGCTCGTAGACGGGCAGATCGAGCCCGTAAAGCTCGCGCAGCGCCGCGGCATCGGCGGCGGTCATGTTGGGATTAGCGCTGATCATCAGGTCGATCGGGTCGCCGGGCATCAGCCCGATCAGGCTGTATATCACGAAGGACATGATCGTCAGTACGACCAGGGATTGCAGGCCGCGGATCAGCAGGAATCGTCTCACAGCGGACCTCCCGATTGCTGCTTTATGTCGTCCATGCGATGGCATGCCGCTTCGTGGCGTGCCGCGGAATTGACTGTCGTCAGCGCCGGAACGGTGTCCCGGCAGATGTCGACCGCGTGAGGGCAGCGTGGATGAAACGGACAGCCCGTCGGCGGATCGATGGGACTCGGTGGATCGCCCTGAAGGATTCTGCCGATTTTGCTTTTGTTAGGGACCACGGTCGGAACCGAGCGCAACAGCGAGTGCGTGTAAGGGTGCCGGGCGTCGTTGAACAGGCTGTCCCGCGCCGCAATTTCGACGATGCGCCCGAGGTACATGACGGCGACACGGTCTGAGAGATGATGCACGACGGCCAGGTCGTGACTGATGAAGAGGTACGTCAGGTTGAATTCCTCCCGTATATCCTTCATCAGGTTCAGTATCTGGCTTTGCACCGAAACGTCGAGCGCCGATACGGGTTCATCGGCGACGATAAATGCCGGGTTCAGAACGAGTGCGCGCGCGATCGTGATCCGCTGGCGCTGGCCACCGCTGAACTCGTGTGGGTACTTGCTGAGGTCGGCAGCCGACAGTCCCACGGCCTCGAGCAGGTTGCCCGCTTTTTCCCGCCGGACCTGGGCGCTGTCCTTCGAGAAGATCTTCATCGGTTCCGTCAGAATGCTCTCGACCGTGTGCCGCGGATTCAGTGAAGACACGGGATCCTGGAAAATCATTTGTACGTGCTGGCGCAGCGGTTTGACCTGTTTCGGCTTGAGCGTCGAAACATCGACACCGTGGATAATCATGCTCCCTTCACTGGGCAGGTAGAAAAGTGACAGCATGCGCCCTAGCGTGGTCTTGCCGCAGCCACTTTCGCCGACAAGCCCCAGCGTCTCTCCGGGAGCAATATCGAGCGTGACGTCCGAAACGGCTGCGACGGTCGTCTTTTTCCAGCCTTTCTCGGTCGCGACCTTGGTATTGAACCGTTTACTGAGGTTCTTTGTTGAGACGATGTAGCTTTGCTTATCCATTGGCTACCTCGTGGCAGGCGGCGAAATGGGTCTCGCTCAGTCGGGTGTCGTGCGGACGTTCGACTCCGCAAATATCCTGGCTGATGGAACACCGCGGTTTGAAACAACATCCGGGCGGCCGATTGGTTGGCGGCGGCACTCTCCCGGGAATCGCAGGCAGGCGATCGACGCTGACGTCGATGCGGGGCGTGGTCTGTAGCAGCGCCTGCGCGTAAGGATGCCTGGGCGTGAGCAATACATCCGAGGCGCTGCCGTGTTCGATGATCCGGCCGGCGTACATGACCGCGATTTCGTCCGCCATCCGTGAAACCACGCCGAAGTCATGGGTTATGAACAGTATCGCCGTGTCGAACTTTTCCTGCAGATCGTGCATCAGGTCGAGGATCTGCGCCTGGATAGTGACATCGAGTGCCGTCGTCGGCTCGTCGGCAATCAGGATGTCGGGCTCGCATGCCAGCGCCATGGCGATCATTACGCGCTGGCGCATGCCGCCCGACAGCTGGTGGGGATAATTGTTGGCCCGCGACTCGGGATCGGGAATGCCGACCGATTCGAGCATCTCGATGGCTCTTTTGTGCGCGTGGGCCTTGTTCATGCCCTTGTGCAGCAAAAGTGCCTCGCCGATTTGCCTGCCGATGGTGAACACGGGATTGAGCGCGCTCATCGGTTCCTGAAAGATCATGGAGATATCGCTGCCGCGCACTTTCTGCATGGCCTCGTCGGTCAGGCCGGTCAGTTCCCGTCCGTGCAGTTTGATCGAGCCGGACAGGATTTTGCCGAAGGGCGGCAGCAACTGGAGAACGGCCAGCGCCGTCAGCGATTTGCCACAGCCGCTTTCGCCCGCAAGGGACAGGGTCTTGCCCTTGTCGAGGGTGAAGCTGACATCCTCAACCACTCTCACTAGGCCGTCATCGGTATCGAAGCCGATGCTGAGATCGTCGACCTGCAGCGCTGGAGTTCCAGCATCCGACATCACTCACGTCTCCATTCTTCAATCCAGTTCGTGCTGACGTTGAGATGCCCTGTCGGGCGGGCCCCTTTCAGCCAGTGCGGGAAAATATACGAATTCGGCCGCCAGAAAAGGGGCAGCACGGGCAGTTCCTCTGAATAGATCTGCTGGATTGTTTCCCAGTGCGGCCGGCGCTCTTCGATCGTCAGGCCCTCCTCAACGGCTTCGATCGCCGCATCCAGCTCCGGCATGCTGATCGTCGAATAATTCTGCCCGGCGTAGTTGTTTTCCGCTGTCGGAATTTCCGTCGAGTGCAGGGTCGATCGGGGGACATTCTCGGGCGCCGACACCCAGGCAAATAGCGCAAGCCCGGTAAAGCGCCGTTCGCGCGTCGTCTGGCCAAAAAAGACCCGTGGTGACTCATTGCGGATGCGCAGGTCGATGCCAATCTCCTTGAGCTGCCCCTGAATGATCTGCTCGAGCAGTTCGCGGGTCTTGTTGCCGGCAGTGCTCATGATCTCGATTCTGAGCGGCTCGCCTGCCGCATTATGGCGCACGCCCTGACGGATGTCAGTCCAACCCGCCTCCTCGAGCAGGGCGGCTGCTTTTTCCTTGTCGTATTCGTATTTCGTAATGTTATCCGAAGCGACCCGGTCCATCGGACTGACACTGGTGTCTGCAACCGGCTGCTTGCCGCTGAAGATGCGCTGGTTCATCTGCTCGCGATCCATCCCGTGGAGCAGTGCCTTGCGAACCCGCTTGTCGGCAAGTATCGGGTTTTGCAGGTTGACGTCGATATGCTCGTACTGCAGCCCGGGGTTATAAATAATGTTGAATTTCTCGCCGTGCCGGCTCTCGAACGAGAGGGCCTGATCAAGCTGAAGCCCGAGTTCGCCGGCGATCATATCGATAGTGCCCGACAGCAGGTTGGCCTCCATCGCGGACGTGTTTTGTATGGCCTTCGTCGTGACGCGATCAAAGAAGGGTTCCTTTCCGTACCAGTAAGGATTCCGCGTCATCACGAGGAAAGAGCCTTGCTGGGCTTCGCTGATCAGGTAGGGGCCGAACCAGAGACCCGGATTGGTCACGCTGGCGTTGTACTGGGTGCGGTGACGGTATTCGTAGGGATCCGCTTCGAAGAGTTCCCGCTCGATATGCGCAGGCAGCGGGTAGAGATCGCCGAGCGCGTTATAGTCGAACGTGACCCGGTCGATATGAATCCTGAATCGCTTCTCGTCGAGTATGTCGAGCTTGTAGGTCCGGCGGTACATATCGGTATTATTTGCGCCGGTAGACGTATTGCGGCCGACGTCATACGCCAGCAAGATATCCTCGGTCGTCAACGGCGTGCCGTCGCCCCAGGTGGCCTGCGGGTGCAGCTCATAGGTGACTGCAATCCCCGGACTGCCGTCCGGTGTTTCCTCGAGTACCGCGAGCCCGTTGTCGAGGGTGGGCAGCGTCACGCAGAGTGAGCATTCGAGTGCCCAATCGTGGTTATAGATCGTAATTGCACGCGCGAGCATGGCGCGCACATAGGACTTGGCAACCATGGTTTCGATGTTAGGGTGCATGGTCGACGGATATTGGGTGAAGCCTATGTTGAGCACTTTGAGGTTCGCGCCAGCACCGGCACCGTTTCCGGCCCCGGCCCGCGCTGCGTTATCGCCGCCACCGCAGGCCGTAAGAGCCAGGGCAAGCAGAAGCACCGGGGTCGTTCGGAAGACTTTCGCAGACCGCGCGGCAGAAATGATCATAAAGTGTCTCCGGCATGGCCATGTGCATTGACAAAAACTGATAGATCGCATGGCGCTGCTGTAGTAGGTTGCTGCGTTCACATGACTCAAGTAAACCACGTATGACGACCCACTTAAAAGACCTGCTCGACCAGCTCTCGGGCGACGCCGACTGGGTGGGCTTGCGAGAACACGCCGAGATTACCTGTTTGCGCACGGCGAGAAACGGCAATGCATACAGCAACAGCACGGACCGGGACAAGGGCATCATGGTCGAGGTGCTGGTTGACGGCCAGTTTGCTTATGCGGGAACGACCGACATTACCCGGGCCGGGGTGCAGCGCTGCTATGATCGGGCTGCGGGCCTCGCTGCTCTCGCTAACCGCTACAACCTGCACAAATTCGACGATACGGCGCGGCCTGCCGGGTCGGGAGGCTACAGGAGTGCGGTGGCGCGCCCGCTGGACGAGATTACGCCGGCAGAGGTGCAGGAGTCGCTCATCGACATTACCTCGCGGCTCAAGATCAGCGACAAGATCATCGAGACCCAGGCGTCTGCGCTGATAACGCGGCTGCAGGTCAATTTCGTCAGCTCCAACGGCGCGGACTGGAGCCAGGAGTTTTCGATCATCACACGGGATTTCGCCGCGACGGCTCAGGGTAACGGGGATTTCCAGCGAAGGAGCCTCGGCATGGAGGGCCGTCAGTGGGGCGCCGAGGCGCTCGACGTCTCGGTGATGGCCGACGATATCGCCCGCGTGGCGGAGCAGGCTTTGGAACTGCTGGATGCCGAGGAGTGCCCGACCGGCCAGTTCGACACGCTGCTCATGCCCGATCAGCTTTATCTACAGGTGCATGAGTCGGTCGGTCACCCGCTGGAACTCGATCGTATTCTCGGTGACGAGAGGAACTACGCGGGATGGAGTTTCGTGTCACCCGAAGATTTCGGTTCACTGCAGTACGGTTCGCCGCTGCTCAACATCAGTTTCGACCCCGGGCTGGCCGGTGAGATGGCCACCTACCGGTTTGACGACACGGGCGTGGCGGCCGAAAAACACTTCCTGATCAGGAATGGCCTGCTGGTCAGGGGCATCGGCGGGATCGAATCACAGCAACGCAGCGCATTACCCGGCGTATCGAGTTCGAGGGCCTGCTCATGGAATCGACCGCCCATCGACCGCATGGGCAACATCAACATCGAGCCCGGCGACTCGAGCTACGAAGACATGCTGGCCGCGATGGATCGCGGCATCATCATGCATACCAATCGATCCTGGTCCATCGATGACTACCGCAACAAGTTTCAGTTTGGCTGTGAATATGCCCAGCAGGTAGAAAACGGCAGGATTACAAAGACCCTGAAAAACCCAAACTACCGCGGTATCACGACGCCGTTCTGGAACAAGCTTGCCATGGTCGGCGACCTCGCCAGCCGCGAGATCTGGGGCTCGCCATACTGCGGTAAGGGCGAACCCAATCAGGCGATCCGGGTCGGTCACGCCGTGCCTGCCTGCCTGTTCAGAAACCTCGACGTGTTCGGAGGCGCCTGAAATGAGCAGCGCTATGGAAACGCTTTTCCAGCGGACATGCGACGTTCTGTTTGCCGACCTCGCGGAGTCCGAGGATCTGAACATCAATTTCGAGGCCGAGGAAAGCCTGTTTATTCGTTTCAACAAGTCGAAGGTGCGGCAGATTGTCGATGTGACTCAAATCAAGGTCTCGCTGTTTTTGCAGATTGGCAAAAAAAATGCCGAGCACTCGCTGCAGATACCCGCCACTTTGTTCGAGACCGGAGAGGGCCACGAATTCCTGAATGCCAGCCTCAATGACCTTCGCGACGAAGTTCGGCAGTTGCCGGACGATCCGTTCGCGCTCAGCATGCGCAACAACGGGCAATCTCGTGAGGACATGAGCGGGGACGCCTTGCCGGGCGCGAACGAATTTTGCGAGCAGCTGCTCGGACCCGTGGCTGGCGTGGACCTGGCCGGACTGCTGGTTAGCGGCACCAACTATGTCGGCAACCGAAACTCCAAGGGGCAGGCGCACTGGTTTGTGACGCGCTCCTTCTATTTCGATTATTCGGTTTACAGTGCCAAGGAAAAGGCCGTGAAGGGCCTGTATGCCGACACCCGGTTCGACCCCGGCATCTACGCGGGCAAGATTGCCGCGAGCCTCGATTATCTCGACCAGATGGAGAAGCCCAACAAGGTAGTGGCTCCCGGTCGATACCGCTGCTATTTTTCGCCCGAAGCCATCGGGGAGATCGTCGAGCTGATGGGTTGGAACGGCTTCAGTCGCGGCGCGCTGTCCCGGGGCAACAGCCCCATGCCCGATCTCGATAGCGGGAATAAGAGCCTGTCGCCGCTGCTGTCGATGGCCGAGGATTTCAGCCTGGGACTTGTTCCGTCGTTCAACGCGCTGGGAGAACCCGCGCCGGAGCGGCTGAGCCTGATCAGCCGGGGCAAACTGGTTAACCTGCTGACCTCGTCGAGGACAGCCGAGGAGTACCGGCTCGAATCGAACCAGGCCAATGACTCCGAGGCGCCGCGCTCGCTGTCGATCGAGCCGGGTGAACTGGCCGAACGCGATATCCTGAAGGCTCTCGATACCGGGCTTTACATATCCAATTTGCACTACCTGAACTGGAGTGACGCGACGAAAGGCCGGATCACCGGCATGACCCGGTTTGCCTGCTTCTGGGTCGAGAACGGTGAAATCGTGTCGCCGATTCAGGACCTGCGGTTCGACGAGACTTTCTACAATTTCTGGGGCGATAACCTCGAAGCGTTGACCGAGGTCGCGGAGATACAGCCGACGGTTCTGAGCTACGACCAGCGCGCGCTGGGCGGCGCCAAAGTGCCCGGAATGCTGATTAATAACTTCAACTTCTGTTTGTAGGCCGGAGGTGTCTTCTGGCAGCCGGCAGCGTGCTGCTCCCGCGGCATCCTGGCAGAGGATTTGTCTGTCCCGTGGCGGCGCTCTTGCCCGAACTGCCCCCGGGCCGGCGGCCCACGGAAGCGATGAAGGCGTGCGTCAGGACGCCTGACAGTGATAACAAACGAATAGGTTGCGGCTGCCAAGGATTCGGCGTTCGATCGGCGTACCGCATCGGTAGCAGGGCAGGCCGTCGCGTCCGAACGCGTGGAAGCGGTAGCCCTGGTAGGTCAGCCCTTGCGCCTTGAGGTCCCTGACCAGGCTCTGCGGCACCGTTATGCCTCGGGTGCGATAGGAACGGCGACTGATTTTCAGGGTTTCGCGGGCGACTCGATTCAGGGCCTCGGGATCGAGCATCGAAGGCTTATGCGCAGGATTCACCTTCGCCGCCCAGAGAATCTCGGACCGCAGGTAATTCCCGTTGCCGGCAAGGAACGACTGATCGAGGTACAGGCCGCCGAGCCCCCTGTTGCGAAATGGCGCCGAGTTCAATCGCTTCGACACCTGCTCGACCGTCAATGCCGGATCAAGGATGTCGGGCCCGAGTCGCGACAGAAACGGATGCGCGGCGAGCTGACGATCGGTGAGAACCTCTATTTCTGAAGCGCTGTAGAGAAGGGCGCTGTGCGTCGCCGTGTGCAGGGCCACGCGCAACTGCCGCCCGGTCTTCGGCAGCTTCGGCCGCCGCGTCGTAAACCAGCGGCCATAAAGCTGGTTATGGCTGTACAGCGTCAGCCCGTTACTGAAGCGGGTCAGCATCGCTTTGCCGCGAGTGTCGACCGCCGTGACCTGCTTGCCGCGCAGACGCTTTTCGAATCGCCGTAACGGCGCAAGCGTCAGCGCAACGTCTTCGATTGTCTTGCCTGCGAGAATCCTGCCGATGCGGTCGGCCGCAAGTCGGATTTCAGGTCCTTCGGGCATAACTCAGCCGCTCGTTGCGGCACCGCCGGGAACAATACCTGACGTTCGGCCAGTCCTGCGCCCACTTGCGACGCCAGGTAAACCGCCGCCCGCAGGTGCCGCATGCCTTCTCGGGCAGGTTTGCTTTCGAGTGCGCCATGCCAGACGCTTACATCGCCAGTGCGGACTCGATCTCGGCGATGACCTTCTCGTTGTAGGGTTTCGTTCTCGGGCTGAACTGGGTTATCAGCTTGCCGTCCCGGCCGATCAGGAATTTGTGGAAGTTCCAGGTGGGGTAGGTACCCGCTTCTGCGGCCAGTTTGTCGAAAAACGGGTGCGCGTTGCCCTCTTTGACGGCCACCTTTTCGAACATCGGGAACCGAACCTTGTACGTCAGCCTGCAGAATTCCTGGATCTCCTCTTCCGTGCCGGGTTCCTGCCCGAAAAAATCGTTGGAGGGGAAGCCGAGGACAACCAAGCCATCGTCGCCGTATTCCTCGTAGAGCTTTTCGAGTCCATCGTACTGCGGTGTGTTGCCGCACTTCGAGGCCGTGTTGACGACCAGGATGACTTTGCCCTGGTACGTCTCGCCGATGTTCACGACTTCGTCGGACGCCAGTCGCCTGAAGTCCTGGTCAAGGAGCGAATCGCCTGCGGCGACGGAAAAAGTGGATGTCATGATCAAAAGAATCCCTGTAGATAAGCGCATGATGAACTCCAAAAACGCGACGGCCCGAAACCCGGGCACTTTTCATTACCGCGCTATCGTGCATTGCGACCGAGTTGCGCGCCAGCGGATTTGTGTAACAAGTCGTATCCGGTCAGCCGTCGGATCCTGCCCCAATGCTGTTCCTGAATTGGCTGCAAATGAAACGATTCGTAACCAGCCCCAGCTGTGCGCCCGGGCCAATATCTATTTCCACCGGAATCTTCTAAACTCGAACACGAAAGTGGACTCAGCAGCGCCGGCACAACCCCGGGGCCTAAACAGAGCAAACGCTCGTCACAATTAGAAGATGTGAGCTCCCACTGCCGCTGCTGATCCGACGACTATTTCAGTGTACGCAACACTGACCATGACAATGGAGAAGCGCCTATGTATCCCGCCAAGTTCGACTTTCACGCTCCGAACTCGATCGAGGAAGTCCTGTCCCTGCTGTCGGAGTACGGTGACGATGCCAAGGTACTTGCAGGTGGCCACAGCCTGCTGCCGATGATGAAAATGCGGTTTGCAACGCCCCAGCATCTGATTGATCTGAACCGTATCGATCGTTTGCGCGGCATCAGTCAGGATGGCGACACCATTGTCATCGGCGCGATGACGACAGAGAAGCAAATCATCGCCTCGGATGTGCTGGCAATGCACTGTCCGCTGCTGCCCGAAGCGGCAAAGCAGATCGCTGATCCGCAGGTGCGGAATCGAGGCACGATCGGCGGAGATATCTGCCACGGCGATCCCGCAAACGACCAGCCCGCGGTCACCATGGCGGCGGATGCGACCTACGTGCTGCAGGGACCGAAAGGGGAGCGCAGCGTGCATTCGTCCGAGTTTTTCCTCGGCAGCTTTTATACCGCCATGGAAGCTGACGAGATCATGACATCGATCAGGGTGCCGGCGGCGGCCGGGTCGTCTGGGAGTGCGTATGTGAAGCTCAAGCGCAAAACCGGCGACTGGGCTACGGCCGCGGCAGCTGTCCAGCTGACTCTCGACGGCGATCGATGTTCTTCGGTTCGAATAGCGCTGACCAACGTCGGCGCAACGGCAATTCGGGTCGCGGCAGCGGAAGATGCGCTCTCGGGCCAGGTAGTCGACGAGGCCCTGATCGATGCGGCCGCTCAACATGCAATGGACGCGTGCGATCCGACCGAGGACCTGCGTGGCGATGTCGAATACAAGACGAAAATGGCGGGGGAAATGACACGCAGGGCCATCCGGCAGTCACTGGCACGTGCGAGGGGGCAATAAGATGGGCAAGAAACTAATTTCCATGACCGTCAACGGCCAGACGCATGAGGTCGCCGTGGAGCCGCGTCAGCTGCTCATTCACACGCTCCGCGAGGAACTCGGACTCACGGGCAGCCACATCGGCTGCGAGACCAGTCATTGCGGTGCCTGTACCGTCGACTTCAACGGTGAGTCGGTTAAGTCGTGCACGCTTCTTGCCGTTCAGGCGGACGGTGCAGATATCCTGACGGTGGAAGGGCTCGCGAATGACGGCGTACTGCACCCGGTGCAGGAAGGATTCACGGAGAAACACGGACTGCAGTGCGGATTTTGCACACCCGGCATGATGATCAGGGCATACCGACTGCTGCAGGAAAATCCGAACCCCTCCGAAGAAGAAATACGGACCGGCATTTCCGGGAACCTGTGCCGCTGCACGGGCTATCAAAACATCGTGCGTGCGGTGCAGTACGCGGCCGAAAAATTGAGCGCGGAATAGGAGACGACAATGGCAACCCCGGCAGAAGAAATTAAGGATCCCGTTGACGGCATCGGCTGCTCCAGGAAACGTAAAGAAGACGCGCGCTTTATTCAGGGCAAGGGCAATTACACGGACGACCTGAAATTACCCGGCACCGTGTTCGGTGCTTTTGTTCGCAGTCCCATCGCGCATGGGCGAGTCGTCTCGATCAACAAGGAGCCCGCACTCGCGCATCCCGGAGTGCTGGCCGTATTGACGGCAGAGGACCTCGCACCGCTGAGCCTGCACTGGATGCCGACGCTGGCAGGTGACAAGCAGATGGTGCTCGCCGACGGCAAGGTCTGCTTCCAGCAGCAGGAAGTCGCCTTCGTGATCGCTGAAGACCGCTACGTCGCGGCAGACGCCATCGAACTCGTCGAAGTCGAATACGAGGAACTGCCGGTCATCATCGATGGACGCAGGGCGATGGATGACGATGCGCCGGTTATTCGCGATGATCTTGAAGGGCAGACCGAGGGCGCTCATGGCGAGCGAATTCACGCCAACCATATTTTTCGCTGGGATGTCGGCGACGCGGAAGCGACGGACAAGGCTTTCGACACAGCCCCGATCACGGTCAGCGAGGACATCAGCTACCAGCGCGTACACCCTTGCCCGCTCGAGACCTGCGGCTGCGTATCCAACTTCGACAAAATCAGCGGCGAGCTAACCGTCTACCTGACCTCGCAGGCGCCGCACGTGGTCCGCACCGTCGTGTCGATGCTGTCGGGCATTGCAGAGAGTAAAGTCCACGTCATTGCACCGGACATCGGCGGCGGCTTCGGCAATAAGGTTGGCGTCTATCCGGGCTACGTGTGCGCGATTGTCGGTTCCATCGTTCTCGGTCGGCCGGTCAAGTGGATCGAAAGCCGGGTCGAGAACCTCGCCGCGACAGCATTCGCACGCGACTACCACATGCACGGGGAGATCGCGGCCGATGAAAACGGCCGCATCCAGGCACTTCGGGTCAACGTCCTGGCTGATCACGGCGCGTTCGATGCCTGCGCTGACCCGTCCAAGTTTCCGGCCGGCCTGTTCAGCATCGTCACAGGTTCTTACGACATACCGTCGGCATTCGCGCGGGTGGACGGCGTCTACAGCAACAAGGCGCCCGGCGGTGTCGCCTACCGCTGTTCGTTCCGCGTAACCGAAGCCTCCTACCTGATCGAGCGCATGATGGATGTGCTCGCGCACAAGCTCGGTGTCGATCCGGCCGAGATCCGCTCGCGCAACTTCATCAAGGCCGAGCAGTTTCCCTACACATCGTGCCTGGGCTGGGAATATGACTCGGGCGATTACCATACTGCGATGAACCAGGCGCTCGAGGCTGTTGACTACGAGGGCCTGCGCAAGGAACAGGCCGAAAAACGGGCCAATGGCGACCTGATGGGCATTGGGGTCGCATTCTTCACCGAAATCGTCGGGGCGGGCCCCACCAAGAACTGCGACATCCTCGGCATCGGCATGATCGACAGCTGCGAGATTCGGGTCCACCCGACCGGCAGCGTGATTGCCCGGCTCGGCACCAAGTCGCAGGGCCAGGGTCACGAAACGACTTATGCGCAGATCATAGCGACCGAACTTGGCATTCCCTCCGACGATATTCAGATCGAGGAAGGCGATACGGCAACCGCGCCGTACGGGCTCGGCACCTATGGTTCGCGCAGCACTCCGGTTGGCGGCGCTGCCGCGGCCCGCGCGGCGCGCAAGGTCAAAGACAAGGCTCGCAAGATTGCAGCCGCGATGATGGAGGTCAGCCCCGCCGATCTTGACTGGGATACGGACCGTTTTATTGTCAAGGGATTGCCCGATCAGTCGCGCACGATCAAAGAGATTGCGATGGCCGCGTATCAGCATCTCCCCGAAGGCCTGGAGCAGGGTCTGGAAGCCGTGGAGTACTATGATCCGCCGAATTTCACGTACCCCTTCGGAGCTTATCTGTGTGTCGTCGATATCGACCGCTACACGGGCGAGGTAAAGATACGGCGTTTCTATGCGCTCGACGATTGCGGCACGCGGATAAACCCGATGATCATCGAGGGCCAGGTGCACGGTGGCCTGACCGAAGCGCTTGCCATCGCTCTCGGGCAGGAACTCTCTTTCGACGAGGACGGCAACATTCTCAGCGCAAGTTTCATGGATTATTTCCTGCCCACTGCGGTCGAAACCCCGCACTGGGAGACGGATTTCACGGTGACGCCGTCACCGCATCATCCGATCGGCGCCAAGGGTGTCGGCGAATCGCCGAACGTCGGCGGTGTCAGCGCAATTTCAAACGCCGTCATCGATGCGTTTGCGCACAAGGGCGTGACGCATTTACAGATGCCGCACACGGCCTATTCGGTCTGGAAAACGATCAATGAACTCGGGATCAATCAGTAGATGCAGGTAAAACTCGAGAAAAAGTTCGCACTGGACGCGCCGGTTGATGCTGCGTGGAGCGTGTTGAATGACATTTATGCGCTCGCCGAGTGCATGCCTGGAGCGAGCATTACCGAGCAAACCGGTGATAATCAGTACACCGGAGCGGTCAGTGTCAAAGTAGGGCCCGTGCAGTCGGCGTTCGCGGGCACGATCGACATTATCGAAGTGGATCAGTCGGCACACACGCTGTCGCTGAGTGCGAAGGGAAAGGACAAGTCCGGCACGTCGAACGCCGCGATGCAGCTGACGGCGTCGGTCTCTGCCGGCTCGGGCGGCGGCTGTGAGCTGGTCGGCAACTCCGAAATCAAGGTCATGGGCAAGATGGCAAATTTCGGCGCCCGCATGATTAAGAGCGTAGCCGATCAACTCATCGATCAGTTCCTGGCCAATTTCTCTAACCGGGTACTGGCTGCCGGCGAGGGTGAGGCTGCGGCGGCGGCGGCCGAGCGCGTCGCTGAACAGCCCCAGGCGCTCAATGCGTTTGCGCTGCTGTGGAGCATGATCAAGGCATTTTTCCGCCGGCTCTTTGGCGGCAAGGGTACGTCTTAACGGCTGAGCATGGATACGCGGACCGGGTTCCAGGCGCGGCTTGCCGCTGCGGGCTACATCGCAGAGCCGGCTCTCGCATCGGTCCTGGAGCTACTGCAGGCTCTTGGGCGCCCCCTGCTGGTCGAGGGCGATGCCGGTGTCGGTAAGACCGAGATTGCCAAAGCCCTTGCCCGGGTTTTCGACACACAGCTGATTCGGCTCCAGTGCTACGAAGGCCTCGACGCAAGTTCGGCAGTTTACGAGTGGGACTATCAGCGCCAGCTGCTGGCGATCAAGATCCGCGAACACGAAGACCTGCCGGCCGAGCAGACGGAGCGGCACATATTCAGCGAAACATATTTGCTGAAACGCCCGCTGCTCAAAGCGATCACGGAACCTGAGCCCTGCGTGCTGCTGATCGATGAAATCGACCGCGCAGACGATGAATTTGAAGCGTACCTGCTCGAGGTGCTCTCCGACTTCCAGATCAGCATTCCCGAGCTTGGCACGATCGAGGCTCTGAGCAAGCCGTTCGTCGTGCTGACTTCCAACGGCACTCGGGACATTAGCGACGCACTGCGGCGCCGCTGTCTCTATTACTACCTCGAGTATCCGGACTTCGACAAGGAACTGCGCATTGTGAAGGCGCACCTGCCGGACATGGGCAACAAGCTTGCGCGCCAGGTTGTCTCGTTCGTGCAGTCCCTGCGCGAGTTCGATCTGCGCAAGACACCGGGGATTGCCGAGACGCTCGACTGGGCGACCGCGATACTGCAGCTCGATGTCACCGATCTGAACGATGATCCGGAGGCGATCAGGCAATCGCTGGTCTGCGTTCTCAAGACCCGGGAAGACTGCGCAGCCATCAGCGACCTCGACGTAGACCGGCTGATTGCGAGCAGCGCGTGAACACTGCCCTGGCACCAATCGATGCAGCGGACCGGTTGACCCGGCGCGTGGTTGGTTTCCAGGTTTTTCTGCGAGGACACGGATTCCAGGGTGGTATTCCCGAGGCCGTCGATGCCCTGATGCTCGCGCGTTACGTGGACATTACGGACAAGCGCCGGCTCCGGGCAAGCTTGCGCAGCCTGCTGTGCGGCGGCCACGGTGACTGGACCCGGTTCGACGACCTTTTCGATGCCTACTGGCTGCCGCCGAATCGTCGCATCCTGCGCGCGGCAACGGGCCCGGCCAGCGGGCGCAGGAAAACGGCGGGCTCGGATACGACCAGGACCAGTGGTCTGCTCGGCGACGTGCGCCAGGGGGCCGGCGATGCGAGTAATGTCGCCGGAGACAGTGCCGTCCAGGGCGGCGCCAGCAGCGAAGAGTCCCTGGCAAGCAAGGATTTTCGGCTGCTGTCTTCAGACGGTGAGCTGCAGGAGATCGAACGCCTGATCGATCGTCTGGCGGCGCGCATGCGCCGGCGAATCGTCCGCCGGCAAAGAATCGCGAAATCCGGCCGTCATTTGCACCTCAGGCGAACGCTGCGGAACAGCCTCCAGTTCGGCGGTGTGCCGCTGCAGCTAAGCTACCGGCGCCGCCGCCACAAGCCACCGCAGCTCGTGCTGCTGCTGGACGTCAGCCGTTCGATGAGCATCTACACTTATATGCTGTTGCGATTCACGCGTGCCGTCGTGCTCGGCTTTCGGCAGGCGGACGCGTTCGTGTTCCATACTCGCCTCGTTTCGGTCACTGATGCACTGCAGGAACAGAACATGGAGCGGATGCGGGATCGCCTGATGCTGCTCTCGTCGGGTTGGTCCGGCGGTACGCGCATCGGTGAATCGATCCGGAGTTTCAATGACCAGTTCGCCGGGCAACTCGTAAGCCGCAAAAGCGTGGTCATGGTTGTCAGCGACGGTTTTGACACCGGCGAGCCGGCGCTGTTGGGAAAGGAAATGCAGCGGCTGCAATCCCGTGCTCGGCGAGTGGTCTGGCTGAATCCGCTGCTGGGCCGGCTCGGCTACGAACCCACGGCAACGGGCATGACGGCGGCATTGCCGTGGGTGGATTTGTTTGCGCCGGCGCATAATCTCGAAAGCCTGCTTGCACTCGAACCTGAACTGGTGCGGCTGTAGGCGCGTGTTGCGGAGGACTCCTTGAAATGAGCATGCATGACATCGAAAAAGTCATCGACAAAAAGTCGCGTGAAGGGAGTGCGTACGTGATTGCGACCGTGGTCCGCACCGAGGCGCCTACCTCGGCGAAAGCCGGTGATCGCGCGATCGTCGACGAGACCGGTATTGTCGCTGGCTGGGTTGGCGGCGGTTGCGCGCTGCCCGCGGTAACCCGCAATGCGGCCGAGGCGATACGCGACGGCCGCACCCGTCTGATCCGGATCAGCCGTGACCTTGATTCGCTGGAAAGCGGTATCATGGGCTACCCGATGACCTGCCAGAGTGGCGGGACCCTGGACATTTTCATCGAGCCTGTGATGCCGAAAGATCGACTCGTCGTCGTTGGAAAAACCGCGATCGCACGCGCGCTGTGCGGCCTTGCTGCGCGGGTCGGATTCGACGTCATCGTCGCCGCGCCAGGCGGCAGGCGCGAAGACTTCGTTGATGCGCGAGACTGGCTGGATGATCTAGACGACGTGGCGGGGCTGAAGCCGGCCCCGGCGGCGGTTGTCGTTGCAACACAGGGTTCCGGCGATGCGCGCGGCCTCGAGGCGGCGCTGTCCTCCGGGGCCGGCTACGTCGGGCTCATCGCGAGCCCGAAGAAGAGTGCGCGGCTCAAGGAGACACTGAGCAAGCGGGGCCACGACGCGGCGGCGATCGATGCCATTGATGCGCCCGCGGGCGTTTACATTGGTGCGGTTACGCCGGAGGAGGTTGCCGTATCCATACTGGCTGAACTCGTGCAGCGCCGGCGTCTGAGTAATGACGAGCAGCGGGCGGCCGGCGATGGAGAATCGCGAGTTAGCTGAACGCGCAACAGCCGCCGCCATGCCGTGGCGCGCCGCGTTAGATTTTGCCGACACATCAGGAGCTGACGATGGGTCAGAACGACGACGATAAGCCGAATACGATTAGCCGGCGGGAGTTCGTAAAGGGCGCGGGCGCAAGCGCCGCGGCGCTGGGCGGCGTGGCCTCCGTAACCTCCGATGCGGCACGGGCCCAGCAGAACCCTTACCAGGTGCCCGAGGAATGGGACCTCGAAGCCGATGTTGTGGTGATTGGCTCCGGGCCGACCGGACTGCCGGCTGCAATTCGTGCTCGCGACGCAGGCGCATCCGTAATCATTGTCGAGGCGAACTATGACGTAGGCGGCCACGGCCTGATGAACGGCGGCACGATTCAGCTCGGGGGCGGTACCAAACTACAGAAGAAATACGGCATCGAGGACTCACCCGACACGATGTTCAGGGACCTTACGGACTGGTCCGTCGTTGAGACCAACGGCATGCCCGATTACCGTTTTAACGATCGTGCGGTGCAACGGGCGCTGGCGGACAACAGCGCGGCAGCCTTCGATTTCATGGAGGAAAACGGCGTCAGATTTGAAGATATACCGCCGTCGACGGAAGGCGCGCATGCGACCGGCATCTCGGCCCCGCGGGCACACGAGGTGACCTGGAACGGAATCCAGGGCGCCGAGGGACCGCGTGGCGGGGGCGGTACCGGCATATACCGAACGCTCGAGGTCAGCGCCCGCGACAAGGGTGTCAGGTTTCTTCTGAACTACCACATGGACGTCATTTTCCGCGAGTCCCCTAATGGTGGACGGGTGCTTGGCGTACAGGCCGGATACACGCCGCGTTTTCTGCCCGGTGAATCCACGCCGATGAAGAGCTTCCATTCCAAAGGCAACGTCGATCTCACTCAACCGCATGTCACCGTGAAGGCGAAACAGGCTATCGTGATCGGCACGGGCGGCAGCACGGGCAACGTAAACTTCCGGCGGATTTTCGACCCCCGGATAACCGAGGTCTACCAGTTGGCGGCGGGCCCCTATTCGGATCAGGATGCCAGTGGTGAGATGGCTGCCATGGCGATCGGGGCTTCGCTCTGGGGTACCGCGAACCAGTCTCTGGAACGCAACGGCTACCTGCGGAAGCGGCCGATCATCGGTTGCCAGTACACGTACCTCTACTACACTCCCGACAGTATCCTGTTTCCGTTCGTTCGTGCATCTGGGCTGAGGGTGCGGTCCTGGGACAGTCTCGTACTGGTCAACCAGGTCGGCAAACGTTTTTATAACGAGGAGGCCGGCAGCTGGCCCTACGGGACCCACCACGGGTTTCTCGACCCCTATGTGCAGGGCGACTGGCGCAACGCGCGCCGGATAAAGTACGACCCGCAGAATTTCCTTGATGCGGCGCTGGCACCGAACGAAGGCTCGGAGCCACCGGATTACGCCGCCGGGCCGGTGTGGGCGATCTTTGATGCCGATGCGGTGCCTCGGGAGCGGTGGGATCTGTCACCGCCGGCTACCGATCCGCTGTACTTTTTCAGCGATCAAACGCTGGCCGGCCTGGCAAAGAAGATCAAAGCCAACCCCTATCAGAAACCGGACATGCCGCCTGCCAATCTCGAAGCGACGATCGAACGCTATAACGGGTTCGTCGACGCGGGCAGTGATCCCGACTTCGAGCGCCCCAATCTAAAGTACAAGCTCGAGAAGCCGCCTTTTTATGCCGCCTGGGCGACGCCCGTTGTACACGACTGTTACACCGGCCTGCGCATCAACATGCAGTGCCAGGTCATGGATATGCATGGGCAGGTGATACAGGGGCTTTACTGCGGTGGTGAATCGGCCGGCGGTTCCAGTCAGCATGGCCAGGGCCGCTGCGTGACCCAGGGCTATATTGCCGGCGGTCATGCCGTCAAGGAGCCGAGCTGGGGTTGATGGCTGCGCACCCGCGGCGAGGCCGCGGCTGAAATGAGGGTTACTGCCCTGGCGGCGGCGGCGCGTTGGGATCCATCGCATCCCGAGACGTCGTCGTGGCGCCGAGCTGTTCAAGCAGCGCTGCCGTAGTCTGGTGGTATCCGTACAGGCCGCGGTAACGCAATACCGGGCTGATCCCCGATGCCATGCTCCAGGGCGTCTCGCCGTAATTGTCTTTGACGTTGATATCGGCACCGTTGTCTGCAAGATAACGGACGACCGGATCGGCGCCCGTGAAAGCCGCCATGTGCATGGCAGTCTGCCCATCCTCGTTCCTGGCATTGAGATCGATACCCATTGCGACAACCGCCTTGACCGCCTGGTAGGCTCGCTCTATGTCCTGGTCGTTGGCCTCGTTGCCGCCCTTGAATGCGCAGGCACCCGTGCAGGCGGCCCTGGCGGCGGCCATGAGCGATGTTGTGCCGCCTTTGGCGACAATGTTTTGATCGGCACCGTGTGCTTTGAATAGCTGCATGAGTTCGGTATCGGCGGATATCGCGGCGAGCAGGAACGGTGTCGCGCCCACCATGTCGAACGGGCTGCCGTCGGGCCCCAGGCGATGACTCCTGGCGATCTGCGCGTTCGGATCGGCACCCGCCTCGAGCAGGGCTTCGGCCAGGCCATGCATGTTATCGGGTAGCCGCCTGTAGACCGGGTCGTAGCGCACGCCTCTCAACGCGGCGAGGCCATTGGCGACGGAATAGTGCAGCGCAGTGATCCCGTTGGCATCCTCAACGTCAGCGTCGGCTCCCGACTTCAGCAGCAGTAAAGACAGGGGCTCATGCCCGCTGGCCGCAGCCACGAGAAGCGTATTGCCGTGTTCGGGGGCGGTTTCATTCGGATCTGCGCCTGCATCGAGCAGGGCGAGGGCCGATTCGAGGTCACCGGAGCGGGCGGCATAGAGCAAGGGCGTGTAATTACCCACCGATCTGGCCGCGATGTCAGCGCCATTTTCGATGAGGATGCCGGTTACGTCACCGTGACCTTCCGCGGCGGCCCACATCAGCGCGGTCTGGTTCTTCCGGGATTCCCGTGAGTTCGGATCCGCGCCCCCGGCGAGCAGGGCCTCGACTGCTGCCGCAGCGCCGGTCCTTGCGCACCTCATGAGCACAGACTCGCCGTTCCACAGCGCAGCATTGGCGTCAGCCCCGGCGCTCAACAAAACCCGTACCATCGCCTCACTGCGGTTCGTGCAGGCCAGGTGCAGTGGCGCGACACCATACTCGTTGGCCGAATCGGCATTGGCTCCAGCCGCCAGGAGGTGGTTTGCCATGTCCAGGTCGTCGTGGTGCGCGGCCCAGTGCAATGCGGTGGTTCCGTCAGCTTCCGAGGCATTGATGTCGACCGACTGCTCGATCATGTTCGATACTGACCCGCCGTCACCGCTTCGTGCCGCGTCGATCAGGCGCAAATCATCGCTAGCAGGCAAAGGGGCTGACGCGAGTATCAGCAGCGCCGTCAGCCCGGCCCTGAGCCGGCCAGTACTATGGTTGCATGGTTGACCGTACATATCGGTTCGAATGCGCCTAGACCGACAGCAAATCAACTTTGCCGGTGCTGTCGCCGAATCGGTCCGCCTCGATGCCGAGCTTGTCCATGATTGTCAGGTACAGGTTCGAAATCGGCGTATCGTCCGGATAACGGATATGCCGGCCTCCCTGCAGCTGGCCCGTGCCGCCGCCCAGCAGCAGGATGGGCAGGTTCTGCAGCAAATGCTCATTGCCATCGCTCATCGCGCTTCCGTACATGATGATCATGTTGTCCAGCAGCGAGCCATCGATGTCCGGCGTCGCCCGCAGCTTGTCGAGGTAATAGGTAAACAGGTTGGAGTGATAAAGGTCGATTCGTGCAATCTTCTCGAGATTGACCGGGTCGTTGCGGTGATGGGACAGCGAGTGGTGAACATCGGGAATGCCGATTTCCCGGTAGGTCCGGTTGCTTTGCTCAGGGCCTGTCATGAACGTGATCATTCGGGTCATGTCGGTCTGGAACGCGAGGACCTGCAGGTCGAACATCAGTTTCAGGTGGTCGGCGAACTCCGACGGGACGCCGGCAGGCCGCTCTACGGACGGAAACTCGCGCGCGGTCTGCTGTTCGGCCATCTGGATACGGCGTTCGACATCCCGCATGCCGTCGAGATATTCGGTCAACCGCGCTTTGTCCTCGGGTCCGACCTTGCTCATAAGACGCGCAGCGGCATCGGTTACTGAATCGAGTATGCTGCGTTCCTTCTCGATCCGGGCCAGCCGTACAGCTGGATCGGTGCTGCTGCTGTCACCAAACAGTCGTTCGAAGACAGCGCGGGGCCTGTATTCGATCGGTAATGGCGTGGACTCGGAACGCCAGCTGAGCGTCATCCGGTAGGCACAGCTCCAGCCCTTTTCACAGCTGCCGACGACGTCGGTGTTATGCAGGCCGAGTTCCAGCGAAGCGAGCTGCGTATGCTGACCCAGCTCCCTGGCAATGATCTGATCGATAGATGTGCCGACACGTCCCTCGCGGAGCGGATGAACGCCCGTTAGAAATACGCCGCCCGCGCGTTCATGGGGTGCGGATTCACCCTCGCCGGGCAGCGCGTCGCCGGCACTGTTTTGCATGCCGCTGAGCACGAGCATCTGGTCTCGGTAAGGTGCCAGCGGCGCCAGTGTCGCCGGCAAGTCGAATGCCGTACCGGTAGCCCCGGGCGTCCAGAACTCCATGTTCATACCGTTCGGAACATACACGATGGAAAACCGGCGTGCAGCCTTGCTCATCTCATTGAGTGACGCAAAGGCCGGAAACATCGCGTCGAGAAACGGAAGGGCGATGGCGGCGCCGGCGCCGCGCAAAAAGCTGCGCCGGGGCATGGATTTCTTAAATATCATCATGGCTGTGTGCCGTCCTCATCTGAAATGGTGTGCTTTCCACGATGGCCATAATCATGGAAGACAACCGGTAGTCGTCTGGTGCTGACTGACGCATGATAGCGCGCATCACGGGTGCGTCGCGGTGGTCTATCCCGCGGCCAAGCGCGTAGGTGAGAAGTTTCTCGATAGCGGTGAGGATAAAGTCTTCCTGCCGCTTTTCGATGAGTACGTGTCGTAGCTCGACGGGCCCGTTGAACGGTGTGCCGTCAGGCAGCGCGCCAGACGAGTCGATGGCCGAACTCGATGCCGCATCGATGGTGCGCCATTTGCCGATCGCGTCGTAGTTTTCGAGGGCGAAGCCGAGCGGATCCATCACCTTGTGGCAGCTCGCACAGACCGGGTTGGCCCGGTGCTGCTCCATCTGCTGACGCATGTTCAATACCTTGCCCTCGTCATTCTCCTCGCGAAGGCCCGGTACGTTCGCTGGTGGCGGCGGTGGTGGTGCGCCAAGGATATTCTCCAGCACCCATTTGCCACGAATCGTCGGCGCGGTCCGGTTCGGGTAGGAAGTGACCGTGAGGATGCTTCCCTGGCCCAGCAGGCCGCCGCGATTCGGATCGGCCAGGGGCACTTTCCGGAAATGGCTGCCATACACATTCGGGATCTCGTAGTGTCTTGCGAGTCGTTCATTGACGAACGTGTAATCGGCATCAAGCAGTTCCAGCAGCGGCCGGTCATTCCGCAAAATGTACTCGAAGAACAACTCGGTCTCGGTCTGGAACGCCTGGATCAGGTTATCGTCGAAGTACGGGAACAGATCGGTGTTAGGCGCCACCGCGTTCAGTTTCCTCAACTGCAACCACTGCGCCGCGAAATTGCTGACCAGGGTGTCGGAGCGGGGGTCCTCCAGCATTCGCCGCACCTGCTGCTCGAGGGTCCCGGGATGCGAGAGCCGGCCCGCCTCGGCGAGGCCGAGGAGTTCCTCGTCGGGCAGCGTGCTCCACAGGAAGAACGACAGCTGCGTGGCGAGCTCCAGGTCCGTTATGGCAAAGATGTCGTCCGGCTCTACCTTGTCCGGTTGTTCGACCACGAGAAACAGGAACTCCGGGCCCGCGAGCATGCGTTCGATAGCGAGGCCGACACCTTGCTCAAATCCGCTGTCTGCGCCCTGCTGGTAGAACAGCATGAGTTCGTCCAGTTCCAGCTCGGTTGGCGGCCGGCGGTAGGCCCGGTGCGCGAGATCGGACAGGATGCGCCTGGCACAGGCCTCGTCTTCACGCTGCGACGGCTGGCAGATCAGGATCTTCTCCCGGCTGGCTGTCTGGCTGATGCCCCTGACGTTGTAGGGACCGCCCACGGCGACGGTGTGTACCGCCGGAACGCCGCCCTTGTACTGAGCATAATCGTAGAGAGTATGGCGCGGAGTGAGCGGTTCTTCAGGAATCGTGTTTTCGTCGAGGAAGGTTACGGTGAGTTTTCGGGTCCCGGCTTTCGCGCTGAAACGGGCCTGAAGAACTTCGTCGGCCGTCCGTTCGTAGAGTTCCTGTTCCACGTCACCCGCTTCGCCCGACGAAAAAATCCCCGCCGACTCGCCGTGTACCTCGCCACCGATCGTGATGGTCTTTATGCGTTCTCCGTCGAGTCGCAGGTCGAACTGGTGGGGTTCGGTCAGTCCTCGTATGTATTCGCGCGAATTCCTTTGCAGCGTGACCTGGACAACGTATTCACCATCCAGCGGAAAATGATGCTGGACCGTAGTTCCACCGCGGGAACCGAAAGGCATCTCGTCGCCCATCCAGCCCGTCTGCATCAGGTAGCCGGATACGGTGTAAATATCGAAAACCGGCTGCATCTCCGGTTCCCCCAGCGCCTGGCGGCGGACCTTTCGCGCTGCCGCGATATACTGTTCCGCAAGCAGCGGTGACAGCGTCAGCACATCGCCGATGTTGTCGAAGCCGAACATCGTGTCGTCCGCGGGCAGTATCGTGTCGTCGCGTATCTCGACCGCTAACAGGTCACGGACGGCATTGATGTATTCGCTGCGGTTCATGCGGCGTATAGAGGACCGGCCTGGCTGCGGCCGGACGCTGGCATAGGTGTCGAGCGCGGTTTCGAGATACCCGGCAAATTCGGCATAGGTGGAATCGTCGGGCCGCGGTACGCCGGCCGGCGGCATCGACTGGACCTTGAGTTTGCGCAAGACCTTTTCCCAGGTATCGGCGCCCGCCGCGATATCAGTGACACTCGCATGCTGCAGCGAAAGCCCGGCGGTCAGCAGGGCATCATTATGGCAAGTGACGCAATAGCGATTGACCGTAGCCTGCAGCGGCAGGCTATCGGCCGTGTTTGCAACTGCCGTTTGCGCTGCGGAGCATGCGGTTACCAACAAAGCAGCGATGTGTGGCCAGCGTCGTGACATGGAGCCGACACCCCAGTATTCAATCTGGACGGAAGATGCCGTAGTTTATCGCGCCGGCGCTCTGCCACCTAGTGCCAAGCTGTTTCATAACATCTGAAACGGATTTGGCATGGATGCGGATATCGAAATATGCTGGATATAATCTAGGGGTTGGCAGCGACGGGTTCTGTCGTCGCGCTATATCCGGTAACGGTAACGGCTGCATGATGACGAGTAGATATTTGGCGCTCTGGACCGGTATCGCAGTCGTTGCGTACAGCAGCCTGTGTGGTGCGCAGCGTCAACCCGATCATTCTCAATACGGCGAAACCCTCAATCAGTACTGCGTTACCTGCCATAACAGCGCGCTCATGATTGCCGGACTGTCGCTGCACGATATCGACATTGGCAACGTCAGTGGCAGCGCGGATACCTGGGAAAAGGTTCTGCGCAAGCTGCGCGCCAGGGCGATGCCGCCTGAAGGCGTCCCGCGGCCGCCTGACGCCACTTACGCATCGATCGCGGGCTACCTCGAGTCCGAGTTGAACCGGAGCGCCCGGGAGAATCCGAAGCCGGGCCGGCCGTCGATTCGCCGTCTAAACCGAACGGAATACGTGAATTCGATAAGAGAGTTACTCTCCATCGACGTAGACGGGAACACATTGCTCCCGCCCGACGATGCGATGTTCGGCTTCGACAATATCGGGACTGTACTGACTCTGTCACCATTACTGATCGAGCGTTACATTGCCGCAGCTCGCAAGGTAAGGCTGCAGGCGTTGGGAAGCCCCGACATCGACGCAAAATACGAGTATTACAGCGTCCCGGAAGGGCTGCTGCAGAACGATCGCATGGGCGAAGACCTGCCCTTCGGATCCCGAGGCGGCATCGCGGTTCGTCACCACTTTCCGATGGATGGCGAATACGTCATACAGCTCAGGCTGCAAAGAAACTATCGCGACTATATTCGCGGAATGGTCAACAAAGAACATCAGCTCGATGTGCGAATGAACGACGCGCGTATCGCGCTTTTAACCATCGGCGGTGAGCGGCACGGCCGTTCGTCCGGGCTGTATTCGACGTCTGCACAAGGCGACGTCAGCCAGGAGGAGTACGAACGCTATGCAGACCAGGCGCTGGAGGTTCGCTTCTTTGCCAAGGCGGGTCAGCAGCTGATCACGGCGACCTTTCCAAAAGAGACCGTCATAGCGGAGGGCCCGCTCTACCCGGAACACACGGTCTATGACTACACCCAGTACAAGGGAGGCAGTCCTGGACTACGGACGCTTGCGATCGGCGGTCCGTTTGATGCACGCGGTCCCGGCGAAACGGCCAGTCGTGCGAAGGTCCTGATCTGTCGGCCGACCCCCGAAAATGACGAGGCCTGTGCCCGACGCATCCTCACACGGCTCGCGCGCAGCGCCTATCGCCGACCCCCAACAGCAAAAGAGCTCGGCGTGCTGCTGGAGTTCTACAGAGAAGGGCAGAGCACGAGTGATTTTGAAGCGGGCATCGGCCTGGCCCTGGAGCGCATACTGGCCGGGCCGGAATTTCTGTTCATTACCGAAACTGTGCCGAAGGACGCGGAGCCAGGCGAGCTGTATCAGCTGTCGGATCTCGAGCTGGCCAGCCGCCTGTCCTTTTTTCTCTGGAGCCAGATCCCTGATGACGAGCTCTTGAGCGTTGCCGAAGCAGGGCATCTTCGGGACCCGGTCGTTTTGGAACAGCAGGTTCGCCGCATGCTCGGGGACCCCCGTTCCAGGGCGCTGGTAGAAAATTTCGCGGCGCAGTGGCTTACGCTCGGAAAGCTCAACGTGGCGGCGCCGGACACTGAAATCTTTCCTTATTTTGACGAAAATCTTAGGCAGGCCTTCAGGAAGGAAACCGAGTTGTTCATCGAGCACGTCCTTCGGCAGGAGCGTCCATTACTCGAACTCCTCACGGCGGACTACACGTTCGTCAACGAACGTCTCGCGAGGCATTACCAGATACCAGGCGTTTACGGGAATCATTTCCGCAAGGTCACGCTGCCCGATGAGACCCGTGGCGGCCTGCTGGGGCAGGGCAGCATTCTTACGGTTACGTCCTATGCCAATCGCACCGCCCCGACAATTCGCGGCAAATGGATTCTGGAAAATATTCTCGGCACGCCTCCGCCTCCGCCTCCGGCGAATGTCCCGGGGCTCCGGGAAAAGAATGAAGATGGTGTCATACTGACCATGCGCGAGCGCATGGAACAGCATCGTGCAAACCCGGTCTGTGCCAGTTGTCACAAGGCGATGGACCCGTTGGGATTCGCGCTCGAAAACTATGACGCGATTGGCAAATGGCGAACGGTAGACGGAGCGTCCGCCGCGCGCATCGATTCGACCGGCGCATTACCCGACGGCACTACGTTTGAAGGGCCGCTCGAATTGCGTGCCGTGCTGATGGAAAAACGCCAGGATGACTTCATTTACACTGCCGTCGAAAAACTACTTACCTATGCGCTTGGACGCGAGGTCGTGCATACGGACGCGCCGTTCATCCGCTCCATTATCCGCGAGGCAACTCCCGCGGAACATAGCTTGCCGTCTCTGATCATGGCGGTTGTATCGAGTACGCCGTATCAGATGAGGAGGGTATCGAACCGTGATGATATTTAAGAAATCCATTCCCCGCCGGACGTTTTTGCGGGGTGCCGGGGCTGCGGTAGCGCTGCCGTTGCTGGATGCTATGTTTCCGGCACTCGCATCCGTCGAGGGTTCGTCGGTTCCGCGCAGGTTTTCGATTGTCTATGCTCCGAACGGAATGAACATGGCGAAGTGGACACCCGCTGCTACGGGTAAGGCATTCGAGTTAACGCCTACGCTGCAACCGTTCGCACCGTACAGGGAACAGATGCTGGTCGTGAGCGGGCTGGCGAATAAAGCGGGTTATCCGTTGCCCGGCGAGGGCGAATCGGCGCCGCATGAGCGAGCGGGGGGTGTTTTTCTAACCGGAGTCCATCCCAGGAGAGAAGGCCATACCGGCATTTCCATTGATCAGATTATTGCCAGGGAGCTCGGCAAGAAGACTCAGCTTGCGTCGCTGGAACTCGGACTGCACAGCAGCGACGCTGTTGGCCAGTGCGAAAAGGGTTGGAGCTGTGCCTATATCAACACGCTGTCATGGCGGAACCCGACCACTCCGCTACCCATAGAAAACAGGCCACGAGCCGTTTTTGAGCGGCTCTTCGGCGAGAGCGCCGACCCGGCATTGCGAATGGAGCGCCTGCAAGATCAGAAAAGCATTCTCGATTCGGTTACCGATGCAGCGTCCGATCTGATGCGGACCGTAAGTTACGAGGACCGGGTCAGATTGTCCGAATATCTCGATGGCATGCGTGAGATCGAGCGCCGAATTCAGATGGCCGAACAGCAGTCCGACAAGGAGCTGCCGACGGCAAATCCGCCTACCGGTATTCCGAAAGAATTTTCGGAGCACCTCAAGCTGATGTTCGACCTCAATGTTCTGGCATTCCAGACGGACATGACGCGCATGACGACGCTGATGACCGGGCCGGAACAGAGTAATCGCACCTACCCCGAAATCGGTGTGCCTGACGTACACCACTCCCTGTCGCATCATCAGGGCAATCCGGTCAGTCTCGAGAAGCTGTACAAGATCAATCTGTACCATTCGGAGCTGATGACGTACTACCTGGACAGGCTGAGCTCAACGCCGGATTACGATGGTTCCCTGCTCGACAACATGATGATCATGTACGGCGGGTCTATCAGCGACGGCAACGATCATTTGCTTCAGGATTTGCCGATCCTGTTGCTCGGAGGCGGGTCCGGCAAGCTGCAGGGCGGGCGACACATTCGATTCAGTGACGATACTCCCGTGACTAACCTGTACCTGGCAATACTCGACAATCTCGACATCGAGCTAGAGCAGTTTGGCGACAGCACCGGGACACTGGATCTTGCTTCAATTGCTTGAAGGGAAAAATGCACAACGGCTTCTTCGGGGGAGAACATGAAACAGGACTTGCGTAGCAGCTTGATCGTCATTTTCCTGCTGGCGATGCCGTTAACGGTGGCCGCAACGGAAGACGCGCGGCTGATTGAAGCTGCCAAAGACGGTGATCGCGAGAAAGTGCTATTCCTGCTCGACTCTGCCGTGGACGTCAATGCTGCCAAGGCTGATGGTACATCGGCGCTTCACTATGCGGCGCATCGTGACGACCGCGAAATTGCAGGCGCCCTGATGCAATCCGGTGCGAACGCAAATGCAGCAAATGACTATGGCGTCACGCCGCTGTCACTTGCCTGCACCAATCGCAGCGCTGACATGGTGGGCGCCCTGCTGGAAGGCGGGGCTGACCCGGACGCGAGACTATGGAACGGTGAGTCCGTGTTGATGACCTGCGCCCGAACCGGCACGGCCGACGCGGTAATGGCGCTGCTCGTCGCCGGAGCAGATCCCAACGTTGCGGAGTCCAGCCAGGGCCAGACAGCGCTGATGTGGGCTGCCAACGGGGGACATTCTGACATTGTCCAGATGCTGATCGAGCACGGTGCGGACGTCGAGGCGACCACCAGCGCAACGGTCGACAGGGTGCCGAATACCTGCCGGATCTGCGAGTGGAAGCCGTCACCCGGAGGATTTACGGCGCTGATGTTTGCGGCCCGATCCGGCGACCTGGAGACCGCCATGCTCCTGCTCGAAGCCGGAGCCGACATCGACGGGGCGACGGCGGAACACGGCAGTGCGCTGGTGGTTGCCAGCGCCAGCGGCCATGAAGAACTGGCGCTGTTTCTGCTGGCCGAGGGTGCAAATCCCGAATTACGCGATGAAAATGGCGTGACGGCTCTTCATCATGCACACCAGAGTGGACTCGCCCGGATGCACGGCGTGACGTATGACCCGGTGTACCGCGTGCGGCCGAATAACATGCACAAGTTGGCCCGGGCACTGCTCGAGGGCGGCGCCGAGGCAAACGTGCAGATCGCAAAGAGCTACAAGGTGGGGCCTGCGATCCGCAGCAGCTGTGAGAGCGTGTCGGACATGGTCGGCGCAACGCCCTTCTTCCTGGCAGCTATTTCGGCCGATACAACATTGCTGAATCTGTTGGCCGAGCACGGGGCCGATCCGGAGATCGGTACCAGCGATGGCACGACGCCGCTCATGGTTGCGGCGCGATCCGCCTGCACGGGACAAAATCAGGACGACAATCTCACCCTGGAAAAGAAAGAGCGGTCGCTGGTTGCCGTCAGGACGATCATCGAGATGGGGGTCGATATCAACGCGGTCAATGCCGACGGCGAGACGGCCATGCACAAGGCCGCATTTTCCGGAGCTGATAACGTCGTACGCTACCTCGCCGACAGCGGTGCCGAAATTGACCTCAAGACCAAAAGCGGCGAGACCCCGTGGAGCATGGCATCCGGAATCAGCCCGTCCTTACAGGGTCGCGGCGAATACGGCCTGCACGAGAGCACGGCAGCGCTGCTGATGACGCTCGGCGCGACAGCGATCACTCGAGAGGATATGAACGTGCCGGATGCCTACTCCAACTTCCTCGAGCGGGAGGTCAGCATCGATTACGAGAGCCTTACGGCGCAGCCCGACCAATAACTCGTGAGGCCTCGCGACGCGCTATAACTTCGTGGCGACGCGCGCGTCAACGGTTTTGCCGATCCGGCTCTCGCGCCAGATGATCAGGAAGTTTGAGGCGATCACGATAGCGGCGCCGGCGAATACGGCGGGCAACGGCCATTCGTTCCAGATCATCCACCCGAACAATGTGGCCCAGACGATTCCGCTGTAATTGAACACCGTGACGATGGCGGCTGGAGCATTCTTGAAGGCCGTGGAGAGCAGCCACTGGGCCGCGGCGCCTGACAGGCCTACCCCGAACAGCAACGGTATTTCGGCGAGTGTGGGCCGGACCACGACAAAAGGCAGCGGCAACGCGGTGACGAGCGTCCCGATAACAAAAAAGTAAAAGGTCACGGTCTCCGGGCGCTCGTGGCCGCCGAGGTAGCGCAGCACGACCTGCAGACTGGCCTGCATGAAAGCGGCAACCATCGCTACCGCAATGCCCAATGCATATATATCACCGGTTGGCTTCAGCATGATGAGGACGCCCGAGAAGCCGACTATTACGGCTGTCCAACGGTAAGGGCCGACGCGCTCTTTCAGGAAAATCACGCCCAGCACCGGGATGAATAATGAGGAGGTGAACAGCAGCGCCGTCGTGTCCGCCATCGGCATGAGCGAGTAGGCGGCGAATGTCGTGACTATCGTGATAGAACCGAAGACAGCGCGCGACGCCACAAGAGCGGGCTTGCTGCGGATGACGAGAATGTCGCGATCGCCGAGGACAAAAACCATGATGAGAAACGGTACGCTTGCGATCAGGTTGCGGTAGAAAGCAACCTCGATCACCGAATGGTTGACGCTTAATAGTTTGGCGAAAACGTTCATGACCGTGAACATGAAGAAAGCGCCCATCGCGGCCGACATACCAAGGACAACGCGCTCCTGGTGGGTTTTTTCTGATTGGTCTTGAGCCATCGGCGATGGTTTGCTCGTGTCGTTAACGCAGGGAGTCGACGTAGCCGACGGAGCACAGAGTTTATCGCTTACGGAATGCGAGGCGTCAATTATATTTGGGCGTACTGCTGCCGTCGCGGCGAAGCGTGCTGAGGCCGCTGTCGCATCGCGGCCAGGGGCTTTCCGATCACGGCGCTTTGAGCAGGTCGTCCCAACGTCTTATGAGCAGGTTATTCTTGTAGCCGGGGACCTCGTATTGCCAGCCGGATAGCCGTGACATCAGGCGTTCGGCCTCGCCATCGGTGGCCGAGGCGCCTGCCTCTTGGTTCGCGCTGGCGTCAGCCGGATCCTCTCCGGACGCATCCGCCACAGAATTTACGGCAAAAGCCACCCACGACGTTTCGTCATCCGATGCCACGGCAGCCGTAATCTCGAGTCCGTCCCAGGTTCGGTAGACCACCGTCGTCTCGATCGGCGCCTCGACGTGCGCCCGCACATCCTGCAGATCCAGGTTGCTTAGTGCGCCGGCAATGCCGTTGCCGACGGAACTGTAGCTGAGCTCCCGGCCCTCGGGGATGTCGAGCACTGTGAAATCCGGCTCATCCTGCGAGCTTTTCCCGATCACGATCGATTCGCCGTCAGAATGCGTTATCGAGACGCTCTTGACGCGGTCTGCACTGATATCGATGACGCTGGACATCAGCCAGTCATTCGAGGATTGTGGAATCTCCGGGCTGCGATCAATGAGATAACTTTCAGGCTTGCCCGGAATGCGCGCATAGCGGAAATCACGTTGTGCGGTGTTACCCAGGATTACGGCGTAGGAAAAGTCAGCTCCGGTGATCTCGACTTTGGAGCCTTGGCCTCCGTCGTCCGGGTCACCGACGCCCAGCCGGGCATAGTTTTCCGGGTTTGACGTCTTGTCTTCAACGATCCTGGCCTCGGATAGCGCGACGATCAATTGCCGGAGCTTGCCGACATCGGCCGCATAGTTGTTCTTCGAGGTGATGACCCAGGCATCCGCATCGCGTCGAATGGTCAACGTCTCGATGCCATCCGGCAGGGCGATGCGGACTTCTGTAGCGCCGTTAGCCAGGTCTTCGAAACCCGGTAGCAACTGTCTTCCCGGATCCGTTACTGCATCCTGGTCGCTGCTTTGCATGACGAGCATGAGCAATACGAGTCCGACCACGATGGCCGCGAGCAGCTGAATGGTCTTCCGGCTCATGACTGCACCTTCTGCCGGCGCCTCCAGGCTGCGAAGAGTATCGCAAACGTCAGCAGTACCGGAACGAGTCCGATGTTAATCGCCTTCAGCAGAGTGCCTAAATCTTCGATGTCTTTGTCGAGGCCGCGCTGTACTGCCCGAAGTTCCTTGCGTATCGATGCGCGCTGGTCGATAAAGCGATCGATCTCGGCCTGCTGCTCCTCCGTAAGCAGCAGGCTGCCGGAGTCTTCGCGTGAGGACTGCAGTTCGCCGAGCCGCATTTCGGTCTCGGCCAGTTCCTGTTGCAAACGCTGTTCGGTCTCGCGATAGCGCGCTTCAGCGCCGACACGCAGCTCATCGACCCGGGTAAACGGCCGTGAAAAACTGCCGCGACTGCGTACGGCGATGAGGTCCGTGCTGCCCGCGAGATTCTCCAACGCGTTGACGACGAATGCGCCGTTGCTGGCGAAAGCGGTCGCTATCTGCTGGCCGAAAAAGTTCTGGACCTGAACCCACATCGGGTCGCTGAGCAGGTCGACGTCGGCGACAACGATGAGGTTGACCGGCTCCGCGGATTCGTGCAGGTGTTCGCCGGCAGCCTCGCCCTTTTCCTCGTCTTCCGTGCCCACCGCAACGGTCGGTTTTCCATCGGGGAATGCGCTCGATAACGTTCCACTGACCCGGCCCGCGATAATCAGTGGTTTGCCGCCCGCCGTAAAGCCGTCCTGCAAAGCGCCCGGATCCGGCAGGAACGCAAAGCGTGAGGCCGGCATCAGGGTCGACGCGAGGCTCGAGGTCAGTAAGGGTTCGAGCGTTGCGCTGTTGCCCTCGGCAAGCCGCAGCTGGCCAGGCATCGCGGAATTAATCACGTTGAGTTCTGCGGTGACGATATCCTCGGCGCTCATTTGAGCCGGCGTAATCCCCAGGTAGCCATAATGCCGTGTGACACGGTTGCCGAAGCCCGTGTTGATCTGCAGCGCCAGCTGCGCGTCGGCGACGACGTCCGTGGTATCAAATTCGATACCCCATCCCTCGAACAGCAACGGCAGGTCGGAAGGCTGGGCTATCGGCGGCGAGCCCTCCGGCATGCCCTCGGTCGGAGCGGAGTCCGCAGCGGCCAGCGGGTCTACAAAGATGAGCGCTTTGCCGCCACGCATCACGAACTGGTCGATCGCGTATTGCGTGGCATTCGACAGGTTCTTCGGTTGCACGATCCACAGCAAACTGATGTCGTCAGGGATCGTCGTGAAGGACGTGCCCAGGTCACGGATCTCGAATAACTGCTGCGCCTGCTGGTGCACAACCCACGCCGGCAGCATGCGTTGCGTCTGCGGATCGAATTGCCCGGTCATCGGGATACCCGAGACGAGGCCGACGATACGGCGCTCCGGGTTTGCCAGCGTGCTGACGAGCTTGGCGAGATCGTATTCGAGGAACGCCTCTTTGTCCGGCTGGAAAAACGGAATTGTCTCCTCGTCGCCAACGCTGTTCGTGCCGGCGAGACCGATGTAGACCGGATCCGGTGCCGAGCCGAGCTGTACTCCCTGCAGGCCGAATTGCGAGGCCCGATCCTCCTCCTCGGAGAATGGCAAGGGATCAATGACGCTCAGACGCAGCTTGCCGCGGCTTGCGTCTTCGAACTCCTCGAGCATCTCGCGTACCCGATTGGCATAGTCGCGTAACGAGGGCAGACCCCCGGTCGCCTGGTTCGAGTAGTAGAAGTAGAGATTAACAGGCTCATCGATGTTCGCGAGTATTCGCTTGGTGCCGTCGGACAGCGTGTACAGGCCCTTCTCGGTCAGATCGATGCGCAGGCCTTTGAACAGCTGATTCGAGACGATCACCGCTACCACAAATGCGATCGCGAGCAGCACGAGACTCGATGCTCCAAGGCGTTGTTGTGATCGGGTGCTCATCGTCAGTCCGCCTGTTTCCAGTGCAGCACGATTGTGTTGGCGTACAAAAAGGTGCCGATGACCAGTCCAAAATAAACCAGGTCGCGAAGCTCGATGACGCCCCTCGATATATTTGCGAAATGCGTGAGGAAGCTCAGGCTCGCGATGCCGTCGATCAGTACCTGCGGAGCCCAGCCTGAGAACGCATCGAGCACCAGCGGGAAACCGGCCAGCAGAAAGCCGAAACACACGACAACTGTAATGACAAAGGCGATGACCTGGTTGCGCGTGAACGCCGAGAGACAGGACCCGATCGCGAGAAAGCCGCCGGCCATCAGGAAACTGCCCAGGTAAGCTGCAAGGATCACGCCGTTATCCGGATCGCCCAGGTAGTTAACCGTAACCCAGACAGGGAAGGTCAGGGTCAGCGCAATGCCCGAGAATGCCCACGCGGCAAGGAATTTACCAAGCACGGCCTGTAACGGCGTGACGGGCAAGGTCATCAATAGTTCGATCGTGCCGGTCTTGCGTTCCTCTGCCCACAGGCGCATTGCGATCGCGGGGATCAGGAATAGATACAGCCACGGGTGGAAGTTGAAAAATGCGCGCAGGTCGGCCTGTCCGCGTTCGTAAAACCCGCCGAGATAAAACGTAAACGTGCCCATCAGCATCAGGAAGATCACTATGAACACGTAAGCGACCGGCGTTGCGAAATAGCTCTGCAGTTCGCGGCGGAAAAGCGCTTTAATCATGTTCATTGCGTGGCCCCCTGATCGGCAGGGAGCCCCCCCTGGGTGACCCGCCGGAACACCTCGTCGAGATCACCCGCGCCAAGCGCCTTTAGATTTCCCGGCGTGTCGTCTACGAGCAGCCGGCCGTCGGCGATGATGATGGCGCGGGTGCAGACGGCTTCGACCTCCTCGAGTATGTGTGTCGAGATGACAATGAGCTTGTCTTCCGACATCGAGCGTATGAGCTCCCTGACCTCGTGTTTCTGATTGGGGTCAAGGCCGTCCGTGGGCTCGTCGAGGATGAGCACGTCGGGATCGTGCAGTATTGCCTGGGCCAGCCCGACGCGGCGCTTGAAGCCCTTGGACAATGTGTCGATGGACTGGTTGAGAACCGGCGCCAGGTGCAGAAGCTCGATAACCTCGGTGAGTCGATGATCGCGACCATCGCCTGACAGGCCACGCACATCGGCAATGAATTTTAGGAACTGCGCGGGCGTCATTTCGGGGTAGCAGGGCGCGCCCTCGGGCAGGTACCCGATCCTTCGCTGCGCGGCGAGCGTATCCGACTGTATGTCGTGTCCGCAGACGCTCGCACTGCCAGCGCTCGGGGCAACGAAGCCCGTGACCATCTTCATGGTCGTTGATTTCCCGGCTCCGTTCGGTCCGAGAAATCCCAGCACTTCGCCAGGCTCACAGCGAAAGCTCAGGTTATCGACAACCGTGTGGCGTCCATAACGTTTGGTTAGACCCTGTATTTCAATCATGATGAGTTCTAGACATCGCCAGTCGGTTGGCGGCGAGCGGGCAATTTTTTACCAAAGTCCCAAGTCCACTTCAAGTCCCTGAAAGGAGAATTCGAAACGGCGGCATCCTGCCGCTCGCGCACAGCATTGCTCGGTCCGAGTCTATCGAGTCGTATTGGCGTCGGAGGTATGTCTGCCGTGCGTACATCCAGCACTCCGAATAGTGTAAGTTCGGAAGTATCTCCAACCGGCGGTTGATGGTTCCAGATGTTGTCGTTTCCAGATTCTCATCACGCTGCAAATGCGTTGCCCCCGCCGGTATATCCGAGGATGGAGGGACAAAAGCGATTCGACGTCTGCGTGATCGGTGCCGGGTATACGGGGCTGAGCGCGTCTCTGCACCTGGCGGCCCAGGGTCTCGACGTAGCCCTGGTCGAAGCGCACCGGGTCGGCTGGGGAGCCTCCGGACGCAACGGCGGCCAGCTGGGATACGGCATGACGGTCATGCAGCCCGAGCTGGTTCGTCGCTTCGGCGCAGAAGCGGCGCGGCGGTTCTGGGACATTTCCGTCGAATCGGTAGAGCTCTTCCATCACCTGTGCGAGAGACATTCGATCGACTGCGACTTCCGGCCCGGCACCATGGCATGTGCCACGACGCAGTCGAATCTTGACCACCTGCTTCGGCACGCTGACATTGTCGAGAGTTACGGTACGGATATCTACCGGCGACTCGACGCGGCATCGACACGGGAGACGAGCGGCAGCCCTATTTATACGGGCGCGATACTCTCTTACAGAGCTGGCCACATTAATCCGCTGAAGTATGCCTTTGGCCTCGCCAGGGCGGCCGAAAAAGCGGGTGTTTCAATTTTTGAGGGCACTCGCGCGATCGATATCCAGGTTGCCGAGCCTGCGAAAGTCAGCCTCGAGACTGGCGAGATTACCGCTGACTACGTGGTGCTCGGTTGCAACGGGTACCTGCAGGCGCTGAATAAATCGCTGGCTAAACGCATCCTGCCCGTTAATAACTACCAGGCGGCGACCGAGGTGCTGGATGAAGAGACGCGAAATACGCTGTTAAAAGGCGAAATCTGTATTTGGGACACGAGCAACAGCGTACATTACTTTCGGCTGACGCCCGATAACAGGCTGGTTATGGGCTGCAGCATCGGCATACCGGGTCGCCCGCCCGGAAACCTCGAAAGGGATTGCCGCAGGCACATCAACTACGTCTATCCCAATCTGAGGGATGTGAAAATTGACTATACCTGGGGCGGCACACTTGCCGGTACGCGAAGCCGGCTGCCGGATGTCGGCCGGCTGGCGCCGAACCTACTGTATGCGCAGGGCTACACCGGCCACGGGGTCGGCATCGCGCCCCTGGTCGGAAAATACCTGGCAAACGCGATTTGTGCAGAGTCTGACGGGTTCGAGTTCCTGGGCAGCTTCGATCATAAAAACGTCCTGGGAGGGCGTTTCCTCAGGACGCCGTCCATTATCGTCTATCGCTTGATGACCAATACCCGCGACATGCTGACGAGGCGCCTCTTCGGCAGGTGAGAGACGAGGCCGTCGCGGGTTGCTCGATGTCGCGGTGCCGGTGGTCAAGATTAAGCAGTAGCGGGCGTGAATCGCTACGGATGCTGTTCGCAGGATTCTCCTCAGGCGATCGCCTGGTCCTGTCCCGGAGACTCGTTGGCGGGGTTCGCTAGATCTTCCAGCAGCGCCATGAAGTCAGCGGGGGAGAGTGCCTCGCTGCAAATGAAACCTTGAATGTGATCGCATCCGTGGTGGCGCAGGAATTCCAGCTGCTCCCGCGTTTCGACACCCTCCGCCACGACGTTGAGGCCCAACTGACTCGACATCGCAAGTATCGCCGCACAGATCGCGGCATCGTCGGCGTCCTGATGAAGGTCTTTCACGAAAGACCGGTCGATCTTGATCGTATCGATCGGGAATCGTTTCAGGTAGCTCAGCGACGAATAGCCGGTGCCGAAATCATCGATCGACAACGCAATACCGGCCTTTTTGAAGGCCTGCAGTTCCGCAAGCGTTTTGTCGACGTCCTGCAGGAGCACGGTTTCGGTAATCTCCAGTTCGAGGAGACCCGGGGTGATGTTCGCCTCGGCTATTGCGCCGAGAATATCCTGCACCAGGCCGTTGTCACGGAATTGCTCGCTGGATATGTTGACGGACACGGGTACCGCCCCGACGGGTGAGGTCGACCAGACATTGACCTGCCTGCAGGCTTCGCGCACAACCCACTGGCCGATCGGCACAATCAGGCCTGTTTCCTCGGCAATCGGAATGAATTCGCCGGGAGGGATCGTTCCTCTCTCAGGATGATGCCAGCGCAGCAGTGCTTCGGCACCGACTAGCCGAAACGATTTGGCGTCAACCTTTGGCTGGAAGTGCAGCTCGAATTGCTTTTGCTCGATAGCCAGCCGAATCAGGTTTTCGAGATCGAGCCTGTGCAACGACTTGGTGCGCATGGTCTCGGAGTAGAACTTGTAGTTATTGCGCCCTACGTTTTTCGCTCTGTACATTGCCGAATCGGCGTTCATCAGCAGTTCCTCTGCCGTATCGCCGTCCCGAGGGTAGAGCGCAATGCCGATGCTGGGCGTCACTACGAACTGATGTCCGGCACAGCTAAACGGCGGGGTCAGGGCATCCGTGATGCGCGACGCAACCTTGGCCACGGTCTCCTCGTCGCCAACGCCGTAAAGCTTGATGACAAATTCGTCACCGCCAAGACGGGCCAGCCTGATGGCCCCGCGCGGAACCGGGTCCACCAGCGAAACGGAGTCGCCGGCCCGTATGCAGTTGGCCAGCCTTGCTGCCACGTCTTTGAGCAATTCGTCGCCGATGCTATGGCCCAACGTGTCGTTGATGCGTTTGAAGCGGTCCAGGTCCACGAAAAGAACAGCAAATTTCTGCTGATCACGCCGGGCAACCTTGATCGTCCTCTCGAGACTCTGGCTGAACAGTTCTCGATTCGGCAGTTCGGTCAGTTCGTCGTAATAGGCGAGATTGTATATTTTTGCTTCTGAATTCTTGCGCTCCGTGATGTCCCGGACGATCGCCAGCACCGTATGTTTGTCGCGGGTGACAAATCGTGTCTCAAGGTGAATGTCGAGACCTTTTAACTCGTGCTCATAAACCTGCGGCTTGCCCGTCTCCAGCGCTCGTTTGATGCAGGCCCTGGCCCTGTCGTCATTCTCACAGGGATAAAAATCGATTTGCGATGCCGTTGTCAGTGCTTTCAGCTGCAGCGTGTGGGTGGCATCCGGGCCACTCAAGCCGTCCTGAACCATTCCCTCCTCGTTGACGACGAAGATGAGGTCAGGAATAGCCCGCATCAGGCCGGTCAGGTCGCTGAGTGACCTGGCGGTTCGCAGGGCATGCAGGATTCGATGCGGAAGGACAAGCAAAGCCAGTGGCTTGTCGATGATGTCGGTCGCACCACTGCTGTAGGCGCGCTCAACGGACTCGCTGTCGTCACGGTCGGTGACCATGAAAATCGGTGTTTCGCGGCCCGCATCCCGTGCCCTGATGGCCTGGCAAACGGAGAATGCATCCGTTTCCGGCAATTTTGCGTCGAGCAGAACGGCGTCTGGCTGGGTTTTCGAGAACATATCGAGGGCAGTTGGCCCGTCGGCCGCGGGCAGCGTCCGAAACCCCGATTTCTGCAGGGCGCCCCAAATCAGCTTGCGATCCGCAGCATCGGCGGCGGCGACAAGGACCAGCGGCTTTTCCGTTTTTTCCCAGTCATCCAGCATATAAGCTTCCGTGATCCCGGCTCCCGTGCGGCCCCGGGAACTCCTGCAGAAATTAAGTCTCTGTAATTGAAAAGAATATCGGCCCTGCGAGTTGGATACCGAGACAGCGGTCACAGATAAGTCGGGCACTTGTCCGGCGCCAACAGGGACAACCGGTCGTGGCGAGATTCCTATAGACTTCGAGAACGGTATCATTCCTCGCAGTGCCTGCACTCCTCGAGTCCATGCAGTGATCGATGGCTGTTACGGTCCGGAATCCGAAATGTCGACACCTGATTTGTTCGATTCGTGGAACACCTACGAAAAAGTCGTCGCCAACGACTATATGCATCACCGTGACTTCTTCGTCGCTCTCGTGCAAGAGGTCAAAGCCCGGGACCTGGCGCCGCTGTCGGTCGCCGATCTGGGTTGCGGGGACTGTGCTCCGATTCTCGACTTGCTGCGGTGCTTCGAGGTTCACGACTACCTCGGGATCGATCAGTCCGAAAGCGCATTGCGACGTGCGCGCGCGAGACTCCTGCCTGCCGGGTTGAATTTCGATCTTCGCCAGGGAGAGATTCTCCACGAGCTGCGCAAACTTACAGATCATTACAACCTCATCGTCTGCAGTTACTCGCTGCACCACCTTGACGTAAAAGAAAAACAGGACGTCCTGAAAGAGTGCCGGCGCTGTCTTGTCCCCGGCGGACTTTTGGCCGTCATCGATGTTTTTCTCGAACCCGGCGAATCGATCGGGTCCTATCTGGAGCGCTGGACCACCAATGCGCAGAGCCGATACGCGGCGCTCGATGCCGAGGAAATCGAAGACCTGCTGGCGCACGTGCGGTCGAGCGACTTCCCGGAAACCGTGTCGACGTACCGCCGTCTTTCGACTGCGGCGGGATTTTCGCGGGTCAGCCGGATTGCCCAGGATGCCGAGCGCCTTAACCAGTTTGTGCTTTTTTATTGAGGTCGTTTGGACTGCCGGGACCCGGTGCCGCGGCAGGCCCGGGAAAATGCCCGCGCCTTCGAGCGCTTCACGATGATGGACAAGCCCGGGGCATCGAGCTGGTTCGTCAGGCCCGGCCGGACCGCCTTACGTCATGCTTGCCCAGGGGCGTCAGCTTGTCGCTCGGGAATGGCCTCGGCAAAGGCAGGCAGACTGCTGCAGTGTGCATCGACGGCGACCAGCCTGGGATAGTCGTGCAGGGAAACGTTGAAGCGACGGGCGTTGTATACCTGCGGTACCAGGCAGGTATCTGCGAGTGTCACCGATTCGCCGAACGCGAATGGCCCTGAATCGGCGTGCGCGGCGGCCGCGATTTCGGCGGCACGGAAGCCTTCGTGAATCCAGTTTGCGTACCAGTGATCGCGCTGCTCGTCGGTGACCTTAAATTCGTCCTGGAGGTAAAGCAGGACGCGCAGGTTGTTAAGAGGATGAATGTCGCAGCAGATCAAGTTGCAAAACGACCGCACCGCGGCGCGCTCATTGATTGATTCGGGCAGCAGGCTCACCCCGGGGTAGGCTTCTTCGAGGTACTCGAGAATGGCTTGTGACTGCCCCGTGCCGAAGTCACCATCTTCGAGAAAAGGTATGAGCATCTGGGGGTTACGAGCCCGGTACGCTTCCCGCCGATGCTCCGATTGGCCCGGCAATAACGATACCGGCACTGTTTCGTACTCGAGTCCCTTGAGATTCAGAGCAAGCCGTACGCGGTATGCGGCCGTCGAGCGCCAGTAACTGTAAAGCCTGATCGTCACCCGAAGCGTCCTACTCGTCGTAGCGAACGACGGCCTGATCGATGGCGCCGAATATCGACTGGCCATCAGCGCTGCACATCTCGATGCGCACCCGGTCGTTGAACCGGAGGAAAGGCGTTTGCGGCGATCCTGCCTGGATCGTCTCGATCGTCCTGATTTCGGCAATACAGGAGTAACCGACCCCGCCTTCGCCAATGGGTTTTCCGGGCCCGTCGCCGAGCTTGTTCGAGACCGTGCCCGAACCGACGATCGAGCCGGCGCAGAGCGGGCGGGTTTTCGCCGCATGCGCAACGAGCTGAGCGAAGTCGAACGTCATGTCGATGCCGGCGTCGGGTTTGCCGAACGGCGAATCATTCAATGCCGACATCAGCGGCAAATGCACCTTGTGGTCCTTCCATGCTGCGCCGAGTTCGTCGGGAGTCACGGCAACCGGCGAGAACGCGCTCGACGGCTTGGACTGAAAGAAGCCGAAGCCCTTGGCGAGTTCGGCCGGGATCAGGCCGCGCAGCGAAACATCGTTGACGAGCATGATGAGCTGTATGTGCTTGCCGGCATCCGCGACGGGCACACCCATCGGAACGTCGTCGGTGACAACAGCGACTTCGGCCTCGAAGTCGATGCCCCAGGCTTCATCACCCACCGGGATGTCATCGCGCGGGCCGAGGAAGGAGTCCGAGCCGCCCTGGTACATCAGCGGATCGATCCAGAAACTTTCCGGCATTTCGGCCCCGCGTGCTTTGCGAACGAGCTCGACGTGGTTGACGTAGGCGGAGCCATCCACCCATTGATACGCACGCGGCAGCGGCGACTCGCAGGCGGACTCGTCAAAAGCCTCGCCGGCTGACGAAGTCTCGAGCTGTTCGGCAAGGCGTTCGAGTTCCGGCCTGATCGCGTGCCAGTCGTCAAGGGCGGCTTGCAGCGTGCCCGCAACGTTGCCGGCATCCAGGTAGCGTGTCAGGTCGCGAGAAACGGCGACAAGGCGGCCATCCCGGCCATTTCGAAGCGATGCCAGTTTCATCTACTCGGATCCCCGGAATTCGAGTTCGTGCAGCCAGGCGGCGTGGCGTGGCGCTTTCTTTGTCTGGCTCCATTCCTCGAGCATGTCGGGTGCGACGCGCCTGAGTTCATCGAGCTGCTCCTGCGTTTGCGTGTTCGCGACAAGCTCCAGGCGATGGCCGTTAGGGTCGAAAAAGTATATCGACTGGAAGATGCCGTGATTCGTCGGCCCGATCACATCGATGCCCTCGGCCTCGACCTGTTGCTTTGCAGCCAGTAATGCATCGTAGTCCTCGAGCTCGAAGGCAATATGCTGTACCCACTCGGGGGTATTGTGATCACGGTCCATTTCGGGTCGCGTCGGCAACTCGAAAAACGCGAGTACGTTGCCCATGCCCGCGTCGAGAAACACGTGCATGTAGGGGTCGGGTTCCTTCGTCGAGGGCACATGGTCTTCGGCGAAGGCTAGCGTGAACTCCATGTTCAAAACCCGCCGGTAAAAGTCGACCGTTTCCTTTGCATCCTTGCATCGATAGGCGACGTGGTGGATACGTTTCAGATTCATGAGGCCTCCGGTTGGTCGCCGACAACGCCGCGAGCGACCTGGTCGCGCTCGATGGACTCGAACAGCGCCTTGAAATTGCCCTCGCCGAATCCTTCATCCTTCTTGCGCTGGATGAATTCGAAGAAGACAGGACCAATCATAGTCTCGGAGAAGATCTGCAGCAAAAGTCGTGGTTCATCGTTTTCAGTCGAGCCGTCGACGAGAATGCCGCGGGGCTTGAGCTCGTCGATCGGTTCGCCATGGCCTGGCAGGCGCTCATCGAGCATTTCGTAATAGGCAGCAGGTGGCGGCGTCATGAAGGTCAGCCCGCGTTCGTTGAGTCGGTCCCAGCACTCGATGAGGTTGTCGCAGGACAGCGCGATATGCTGAATCCCTTCGCCGTTGTACTTCATGAGGAATTCCTCGATCTGGCCGGTGCCCTGCGAGGCCTCTTCGTTGAGCGGAATCCGGATACGGCCGTCAGGCGCGGTCAGCGCTTTCGAGAACAGCCCGGTGTATTCGCCCTTGATGTCGAAGTAGCGAATCTCGCGGAAATTGAACAGGCGTTCATAGAAGTCGGCCCAGAAGTTCATGCGGCCACGGTAGACATTGTGCGTAAGGTGGTCGATCTCGTGGAACCCGCATCCCTCCGGATGCCGATCGACGCCGTCGAAAAACTCGAAATCGATGTCGTAGATCGTGCTGCCTTTCCGGTACCGGTCGATCAGGTACAGCGGCGCGCCGCCGATTCCCTTGATCGCCGGGAGGCGCAGCTCCATCGGGCCTGTCGGTATGTCCAGGGGCTGTGCGCCGAGCTCGAGCGCACGCCGGTAGGCGAGGTGCGCGTCTTTGACGCGGAATGCCATGCCGCAGGCGGACGGGCCGTGCTCCTGGGCGAAGTATGCCGCGAGGCTCTTCGGTTCTTCGTTGAGAATGAAATTGATGTTGCCCTGCCGGTACAGGGTGACTTTTTTCGATCGATGCCGCGCGACGGCCTCGAAACCGAGCAGATGGAATACGGGTTCGAGAACGCCTGGCGTCGGGGAGGCAAATTCAACGAATTCGAAGCCGTCGAGGCCCATGGGATTGTCAAAAAGGTCGGCCATTGGATGCTCCTGGAAAAACCGGTTTTCGACATTATGCGCGCGAATATTTGATTTTGTGTCCAAAAAATATGAGATTTTGAAAGAAAATGAAACGTATAATTAAAAAATACTAATTTTGAGGACAAATATTTCATGCGCTTGTCCAAGTCAGATCAGCGCCTCCTCGATGCGCTGCAGGAAGATGCGACACGCAGCCAGACCGAGTTGGCAGAGATCGCGGGTCTGTCCCGCACCTCTTGCTGGCGCCGCGTCCGGGACTTCGAGGCGGCAGGGCTGATCGAGCGCCAGGTCGCAGTGCTCGACCCGCAGCGCGCCGGGTTTCATATCCAGGTGCTGCTATCGGTCGCCATGACCGAGCACACTGACGAAAACCGCCACGACTTCGAGCGGCACGTCGGCATTCTGCCGGAGGTCACCGAGTGTTTTTCGGTATCGGGTGAGCGGGATTACGTTCTGCACGTCGTTGTCCGGACGATGGATGCCTACAACACCTTTCTCAACGCACAGATTCTCAAGCACCCGGCCGTTCGCTCCGCGAGTTCCACGTTCGTGCTGCGGCGCGTCAAGTACACGACGAAACTCCCGCTAACAACCTGATGACATTGGCGTCGCAGGGCAAAAAACGGTATTCACGACGCAGCAGTGGAGCGCCGACCGCAGGCTGCCGTGCAATTCAGGATCGCCGCTGTTCCCGGGCGCGCCGTTATGGATGTCAGCCAGCTGAGAGGCAAGCCAGCGCTGCGGACGGAAGCTTCGCGGTGTCGTCTGTCAGGTCAAGGCGCGCGGCGCTCGAGAATTCGAGCCGCCATTGGCCGCGTTCGGGCAGCTGAAACGCTACGTCGACATCGGCGGCATTAAACAGAATCGCGAGCGCCGTGGCCATGTCGGCCCTCTCCGCAGCCGAGATGACGACAGCGAAGGCAGGCATCTCGAGCCAGTCCTCGTCGCCCATCGGGTGACCGTCAGCCCGCCGCCATTCAATCCTGATGTCTTTGCCGGTCAAGAGGCGATGGCCGTGCACGTACTCGGGAATCCGCAGCAGCGGCAGATCCCGGCGCAAGCGAATGAGTTCCCGAACCCTTGTCGCGAACTGGGTATCGCCTGCGAGTCCTGACCAGTCCAGCCAGCCGGTCTCATTGTCCTGCGCGTAAGCATTGTTGTTGCCGTGCTGAGAGTTGCCGAACTCGTCGCCCGCAAGCAGCATGGGCGTGCCCTGGGACAGCAGCAGCGTGGCAAGCAGATTAAGGCGGTGCTGGCGCCTCAGCGCGAGGACAGCGGGATCGTCGGTCGGGCCCTCCACGCCATGATTGCAGCTGTAGTTGTGGCGATGACCATCCCGGTTGCCTTCACCGTTAGCGGCATTGTGCCGGTGCTCGAAACTGACGAGATCGGCGAGCGTAAAGCCATCGTGGCTGCTGACAAAGTTGATGCTCGATGTCGGCGGGCGGCCCGACTTTTCGAAGACATCGGCAGAGCCACGAAGGCGTCGTGCCAGCCCGGCGCTGCTTCCTGAGTCGCCGCGCCAGTAGCGCCGCACGGCATCACGGTAGCGATCGTTCCATTCCGCCCACCGTTCGGGAAATTCGCCAAGCTGGTAGCCGCCCGGGCCCGGATCCCAGGGTTCGGCAATGAGTTTGGCATGCCGCAGCTGATCGTCCTTGCTGATCGCAGCGAGCATTGGGTGCGACGCCGAGTAGCCGTGATCATGACGCCCGAGTATGGGCGCGAGGTCGAAGCGAAATCCGTCGACGCCCATGGTCTTGTGCCAGTACCTGAGGCTGTCGAGCACCAGCTCTTGTACGCGCGGATGGTCAACATTTATCGTGTTGCCACATCCCGTGTCGTTAATGTATTCGCCAGGTCTGCCGGGCTCAGTGCTGTAGTAGGCCAGGTTGTCGATGCCGCGAAAGCTGATCGTCGGACCGTACTGATCGCCCTCGCCGGTATGGTTGTAAACGACGTCGAGTATGACCTCGATACCGGCATCGTGAATCGCAGCCACCATGTCGCGGAATTCCCGGATGCCGTCCTGCCGTGCGTACCTCGGTGCCGGTGCGAAAAAAGAGATCGAGTTGTAGCCCCAGAAATTCCGCAGCCCGATTTTCACCAGGTGCTGCTCGTCGATGAAACTGTGTACCGGCATCAGCTCCAGCGACGTGATGCCGAGCCCTTTGAGATAGGCCAGCACGTCGCTGTGCCGCATTCCGTCAAAAGTACCGCGCTGCGGACCGTCGACGGCCGGGTGGCGCATCGTGTAGCCACGGACATTGGCCTCATAGATGACAGTCTCGGACCAGGGGATACGCGGGCGCGTTGCCGGTCCTGCGGCACTGGGCCCGGTTACAACGCTCTTCGGCACGTAGCGCGCGCTGTCTGCCTTGTTGATTGCCCAGGCTGCATCAGCCGCCGGAGGTTCGAAGTCGAAGACGGCGTCATCCCAGGCAAATTCGCCGTCGAGCTGCCGGGCATAGGGATCGACGAGCAGCTTGGCCGGGTTGCAGCGCAGGCCATCCTGGGGTGCGTAAGGACCGTGAACACGATAGCCGTAACGCTGTCCGGGGCGGCAGCCGGGCACGTAGCCGTGCCATATGCCGCCGCTGCAGGCCGGGAGCAAGAGTTTGCGCTCGCCGCCATCGGCGTCGAACAGGCATAGCTCGACCGCATCGGCCACCGAGCTGAACAGCGCAAAATTAACGCCCTCATGATCCGCCGTAGCGCCGAGCGGGGCAGGGCTGCCGGCCTCGATCATTTGTGACCGAGCTGAATGGTCTCGAGTTTCCAGATACCGGCGTTGTAATCACTCATCGTGCGATCCGTTGAGAAAGGACCGGAGCTTGCACAGTTTAGGATGCTCATTCGGGTCCACCGTTGCCTGTCCTTGTACGCGCTGTCCGCCTCGGCCTGTGCATCGACGAAGCTTCGAAAATCCGCTGCGGTCATCCATGAATCCGCCGGCTCGCGGATCGATCGCACCACGGAGTCGAACACGCCGGGTTCGAAGCGATTGAAGTGGCCGCTCTCGATCAGGCGCATCACGCGGCCAAAGTCGTCGTCCGCGTCGATGATTGCTTTCGGGTCATACTGGCCCCGGATCTCGTTGATCTCGTCGACCGTCAGCCCGAAAAGAAAGAAATTTTCATCGCCGACGGCCTCACGGATTTCGACGTTGGCGCCGTCGAGCGTGCCGATCGTGATTGCACCGTTCATCATGAACTTCATATTGCCGGTACCCGACGCTTCCTTGCCGGCGGTCGAGATCTGTTCGGATAATTCGGCAGCCGGGCAGATCAGTTCCATCGCGGACACATTGTAGTCGGGGTAAAAAATGAGCCGCAGCCGCTCGTGCATGAGCGGATCTGCATTGATGACTCGCGCGACATTATTGATGCACTTGATCACGTTCTTGGCCATGACATACCCGGGGGCCGCTTTGCCGCCGATGATGATGGCCCGCGGCACCAGGTCGTCGCCGTCGCCGCGACGAATGCGGTCATACAGGTGTATGGCGTGCAGCATGTTCAGCAACTGGCGCTTGTACTCATGGATGCGCTTGACCTGCACATCGAACAGCATGTCGGTCGCAACGGACAGCCCTGTCTTGCTCTCGAGGTCGTGTGCAAGCCGGACCTTGTTGGCGAGCTTGACGGCGCGCCATGAATCCTGGAACTCGGCATCGTCGGCCAGGCCCCGGAGTTGCTCGAGCTGAGACAGATCCGTTACCCAGCCGGAGCCGATCGCTGTCGTGACCAGGTTCGCGAGGCTGCGATTGCACGCCGCGAGCCAGCGACGCTGCGTGACACCATTGGTCTTGTTGTTAAATTTGCCGGGCCAGAATTCGGCAAAATCCCGAAACAGGCCCCTGGTGAGCAGCTGCGAGTGCAGTTCGGCGACGCCATTGACCGAGAAACTGCCGACAATCGCAAGGTAGGCCATGCGAATCATCGGTTCGCTGCCTTCCTGGATCAGCGACATGCGCTGAATGCGCTCATTGTCGCCGGGCCAGCGCTGGCTGATCTCGGTGATAAAGCGCGCGTTGATTTCGTAAATAATATCCAGCAGCCGCGGCAGCAGGCGTCGAAACATCGCCACGGGCCACATCTCGAGGGCTTCGGGCAGCAGCGTATGATTGGTGTAGGCCATGGTGCTTCGCGTGATCTGCCAGGCGGCATCCCATTCGAGCCCGTGCTCGTCCATGAGCAGCCGCATCAGCTCGGCGACCGCAATGGCCGGGTGCGTATCGTTGAGCTGAAAACAATGCCTGTCGGCGAAAGAGCTGAAGTCCTCACCGTGGTCCTCGGTCCAGAAATGCAACAGGTCCTGAAGACTCGCCGAGGCAAGAAAGTATTGCTGCCGCAGCCGCAGTTCCTGGCCATTCTCGTTGGCCGCATTGGGATACAGCACCATCGTGATGTTCTCGGCCATATTTTTCGATGCCACGGCTTCCGAGTAGCTGCCCGCGTTGAATTCATCGAGATCGAACTCATCGGTGGCGGCGGCCGACCAGAGCCGCAGCGTATTGACGACACCGTTGTGGTAGCCGGGAATGGGCACGTCGAACGGAATCGCAAGCACATCCTGGGTATCGACCCAGGCGAACCGATCCCTGCCGGCGTCGTCCGTGTATGCCGATGTGCGGCCGCCGAAGTGCACGGTTCGCGCGAATTCGATGCGTTCGATCTCCCACGGAAAGCCTTCCCGAAGCCAGGAATCCGGCTCTTCAACCTGGTGACCGTTCTCGATGCGCTGGTGGAACATCCCGTACTGGTAGCGGATGCCATAGCCGGTTACAGGCAGGCCAAGCGTTGCGCAACTGTCGAGAAAACAGGCCGCAAGCCTGCCGAGGCCGCCATTGCCGAGCCCGGCGTCCTGTTCGCGGTCGCAGACGTCTTCGAGCGCCAGGCCGAGGCGTTCGAGCGCTTCGGTCGTTTCGTCCTCGATGCCGAGATTGAGCAGCGCATTGCGCAGCAGGCGGCCCATCAGGAATTCGAGCGACAGGTAGGCGACACGGCGGCTGCCGTCGCGCTCGGTTGCCATGCGCGTGCGCGCCCAGCGCTCCATGAGCCGATCGCGTGCCGCGTAGACGACAGCCTGGTAGAGAAACGGCGACTTGGTGCGAATCGTGCGCCGGCCGAGCATGCGCCCGAAATAGTGCGTGAAATCCTTCAGGATCGCGTCGGCTGTCATCGGCAGATCCGGTGCCTGCAACAGCTCGATATCGCCTGTCCCCGATGAAGTATCAGTGCGAGCGGGCATACAATTTTCTCCTTCAGTCGCCGCTATCCGGCCGGGCCGGTTCGAGTATTAGCGTCGCGAGGGCCGGCAGTGTCAAGGACACTGAGCACGGTTGACCGTGGCTGCCGGCGGCTTTGGCCACGAGACCGCGATTGCGGGCTCCGCTGCCACCGTAGCGTTCAGCATCGGTATTCAGGCGCTCGCAATAGCGGCCCTCCGCAGGTACGCCAATTTGATAGTCGTGCCGGACCACCGGCGTAAAGTTCGAGATACAAACGACATGGCCGCCAGAGCGGTCGCGGCGTATCCAGGACAGGATGCTGTTGTCCGCATCGTCCCAGGCAATCCACTCGAAGCCATCGCCGGCAAAATCGATCTCGTACAATGCCGGGGTCTGCCTGTACAGGGCGTTGAGATCACGGATCAGCGCTTGCACACCATTGTGAACCGGGTAATCGAGCAGATGCCAGTCAAGAGGCTTGTCGTGGTTCCATTCGTCGTAAGGCGCCAGTTCATTACCCATGAAAAGAAGCTTCTTGCCGGGATGCGCGTACATGTTTGCGTAATAGGCTCGCAGATTCGCGAAACGTTGCCATTCGTCGCCCGGCATGCGGCCCAGTATCGATCGTTTGCCGTGCACGACTTCGTCGTGGGATAACGGCAGCACGAAATTTTCGTTGAACGCGTAGACGAGCCCAAACGTCATCTTGTTGTGATGATGCTTGCGATGAACCGGATCCTCGCCCATGTAAGACAGGGTGTCGTTCATCCAGCCCATGTTCCATTTGTAGGTGAAGCCCAGGCCCCCTGCATCGACTGGCTGCGAAACGCCGGGCCACGCCGTGGATTCCTCGGCGAAAGACACGGCGCCGTGGGCATGAATTTCCGTATTGAGATTGCGCAGGAAGCTGACGGCTTCGAGATTCTCGTTACCGCCGTATTTGTTCGGAACCCACTCGCCGTCCTCGCGGGAATAATCGAGATACAGCATAGAGGCAACAGCGTCGACGCGAATGCCGTCGATATGAAATTCGTCGATCCAGTACAAGGCGCTGCCGATCAGGTAGTTGACCACTTCGCGACGGCCGAAGTTAAAAATCAATGTTCCCCAGTCGGCATGCTCACCCTTGCGCGGGTCTTCGTGCTCATAGAGTGCCGTGCCGTCAAAGCGCCTCAGGCCGTGCTCGTCCTTGGGGAAGTGTGCGGGCACCCAATCAACGATCACCGCGATGCCGGCGGCATGACAGCGATCGACCAGGTAGCGAAAGTCGTCCGGCTCACCGAAACGCTGCGTCGGCGCGAACATTCCTATCGGCTGGTACCCCCAGGATCCGTCGAACGGATGCTCTGATACCGGCAGGAACTCGACGTGCGTGAAGCCCATGTCGGCAACATAGCCCACGAGTTCGTCAGCGAGTTCGCGAAAGTTCAGGTAGCGATGCCCGTCATCTGACTTGCGGCGCCAGGAACCTAGATGCACTTCGTAAATGCTGACCGGGCGCGCAAGGTCGGGCACGGTTGAGCGTTCCTCGAGCCAGCCGGCGTCCTGCCATTCGAAGCGGCTTTCGTAGACGATGCCGGCGTTGCCCGGCGGCGGCTCGTGAAAACTCGCGAACGGGTCGGTCTTGACCGGCAGCAGCTCGCCCTCTTGATCGAGCAGCTCATATTTATACCGTGCGCCGGCAGTCACGCCCGGAATGAATATTTCCCAGATCCCGTTGGCGGGGTGCAGCCGCATAACGTGCCGGCGGCCGTCCCAGTCGTTGAAGTCCCCGATAACGCTGACTCGCGATGCGTTCGGCGCCCAAACGGCAAACCGCGTGCCGCTGATTCCGTCGATGCGGCAAATCTTCGAGCCGAGCTTTTCGTAGATTTTGCGATCGGAGCCCTCGCCGAGCAGATACAGGTCGAGATCGCCGAGCGTCGTCGCAAAACGGTACGGGTCCTCGATATCGACGCTGTCCCCGTCGTGCAATGTAACGCGGAGCTTATACCTGCGCTTGCGCGGCGGCATGGCGGCCGCGAACAGGCCGTCGGCATGCACGCGCTCCATGGCTGCCAGCAGGTTGCCGTCGCCATCGATAAGGTCCACGGTTCGCGCCTGCGGCTGCAGCGTGCGTACGACTCGTGCATTGCCGACCTTGTGTGGGCCCAGTACCGAAAAAGGGTCGTAGAATCGTCCCTGGACCAGGGCCGCATAAGTCTCGTGCCGTTTGGTCATATCAGTTCGCAGATTGGTAGAGTTCATCGATGGTCTGTCGTGCCGAGCGAGCCCAGTCGAAGCGCTGCGCAGCAGCCTTGCGACGAAGGTTTTGCCAGCGCTCGGGCGCATTGGACTTTAGCGCGAGCGCCTTGTCCACGGCGGCGACGAAATTCGCAGCCTGGCGGGCTGGCGTATCGCCCTCGAAAACGAAGCCGGTCTTGTTATCTTCAACCGTGTCGCGCAAGCCGCCCACGCCGTGGACGACACAGGGCTGCGCCGCTCGCATCGCGAGCATCTGGCTGATTCCGCAGGGCTCGAAACTCGAGGGCATCAGGAACAGGTCGCCTGCGTGGTAAAGCGGCTCCGCAAGCGTCTCGGAATAGCCGCGCAAGAAGATGAGTCGTGGACTGCGCTGCGCCACATCGTACATTCGCTGCTCCAGCGCCGGCTCGCCGCTGCCGAGCAGGAAAAGTACCCCTCGTGATCCAAGATTGGCGACGATCTGCTCGATGGCGCTTGGGCCGCCGGCCACATTCTCGAGAAACAAACTGACCTTTTGCTGCACGAGCCGGCCGATACTGGTCAGCACGTAGGCGGGCCGCCTCTTGGGCAGTGCGTCGAGTCGCGCGGCCGCGAGCTTGTGTATGGGATCGACGGGGTTCGCTTCAAGCCAGTCGAAGACCTGGGTGCGCGCCGCAGAAACGATGCGTTGCCAACCCGGTCTGCGTCCTTCCGTCCCGCTGTATTCGCAGCCGTTGAGAATGCCGACCAGGCGTCCGGCCCGGGCGGCATTAGCGAGCTGTATCTCCAGCCCTTCGCCGCCGATAAAGCCCTGATCCGGGACGCTCGGGCGCAGAATCTCCTGCGCATAGGTCGGCGACACGGTACTGATTCGATCGGCCGTGCGTATTGCCAGCGCCAGCGGGTTAATGCAGTGGGTTTGCAGGGGATCGCGAACCAGGGCCGGCTCATAGTCGAGGCCGGGGAACCATGCCTCCAGGGACGAGTCGTCACCGCTGAGCGGACGCGTCCCCTGGTACGAGAGGTTATGGATCGTGAATACGGTCGGGATCTCCTGCAGGCAGCTGAACCCCGGATCGAAGTTCCGCAACAGGCAATAGAAAGCCGCATGCCAGTCATGCAGATGCACGATATCGGGTGGTTCCCCGAGTTGCCGTATCCAGCTGGCCGTCGCGGCACCTAGAAACGCGAACTTGCTCGCGTCGGTTGCAAACGGTCCCTCCGAGTCTGCCGCGCAGTAAACCTTGCCCGGGCCCAGCGGTGAGAACAGAGCGTGTTCGAACACGATGTTGCGCACCTCGGGAAGGCTGCCGGGCACCTCGAAGACATCTACCACGTGCCGGCCTGCACGGAACCAGACGTTGATGGACCCCAGTTTCCGGCTGTGCGGAACCCTGGCAAACGTCCCGTAGGACGGGGTAACGACGGTTGCGGACCAGGAAAGCCGGGCCAGTGCCGCTGGCAGGTCGCGGACAACGTCCCCAACGCCACCCACCTTGCCGCCAGGCAATGCGCCGTTCTCGGCCGCAACGAAGATGACATGTTTCCTGGTGATCCGCGGATACCTGCGCTAGCGGGTGAAATGCAGGTGCTGACCCAGCATGTCCGGGGTAACGAGCGTCAGGCCGCTGTCCGTGACCCTGAATCCTCGTGCCCTGTCGGCTTCATGGTCTTCGCCGATAACGGTTCCCTTCTCGATGATTGCGCCGCGATCGATAATGGCTCGCCGAATTCGGCAGTGCTGGCCGATATCGACGGCGGGCAGCACGACCGACTCGGTCACGCTGCTGTACGAATGGACCTGGACTCGCGAGAACAGCAAGGACTTGCTCACATGCGCCCCGGATACGATGCAGCCACCCGACACCATCGACTCGATCGCTTCACCGCGGCGGCCCGCCTCGTCAAAAACGAACTTGGCTGGCGGGGACTGTATCTGGTGCGTGAGTACAGGCCAGCGATTGTCGTAGAGATTGAGCTGTGGTGATACGGACACCATCTCCATGTTCGCTTCCCAGAACGCGTCCAGCGTTCCGACGTCGCGCCAGTAAGCCTGTTCACCGGTATCCGGGTCCCGAAACGGGTACGCATAGGCCCGGTAGTCACTGATGATCGCCGGAATGACGTTGCGACCAAAATCGTGCTGGGTGCCCGGTGTATCAGCATCCTTGATGGTTTGCTCGTAAAGAAACTCGGTATTGAAAATGTAGTTACCCATCGAGGCGAGGCACAGGTCCGGTTTGCCCGGAATCGGGTTCGGATGCTCAGGCTTTTCATCGAATGCGATGATGCGCCCGGTTTCGTCGACAGTCATGACGCCGAGCGTGCCGGCGGCCTCGGCCAGCGGCACCTCCAGACAGCAGATTGTCATATCGGCCTTGGTGTCCGCATGGAACGCGAGGAACGGCCCGTAGTCCATTTTGTAAATATGGTCGCCGGCCAGTATCAGCACGTATCGAGGCTCGTGCGTGCGAATGATATCCAGATTCTGATAAACGGCATCCGCAGTGCCGCGGTACCACTCGCCGCCCACGCGCTGCGAGGCCGGCAGGATTTCGACGAACTCCCGGTTGCCGGCGCCGGCCTGGAACCATGACCAGCCGTGCACGAGGTGACGGATCAGCGAATGCGCCTTGTACTGAGTCAGGACGCCGATACGGCGTATGCCCGAATTGATGCAGTTGGACAACGGGAAATCGATGATGCGGTACTTTCCACCGAAGTACAGCGCCGGTTTTGCACGCCAGGTCGTGAGTTCGCGCAGCCTCGATCCCTGGCCGCCAGCAAGGATCAGGGCGAGGGTTTCGCGCGTCAGTCGGCTGATGAAACGCGCGTCTTGAGAGTGTTCGCTAACGGGCATGTTACTGTTCCGAGACTCTGTACCAGGCTGCCTAGTCTGCCAGACTTGCTGCGGCTGTGGGCGCCAATCCGGGAAATGCGATGTCCACGCCGTCCTGTCCGGCACGCCCCGATGCGTCCACGAGTTCTGCGACCCCGTCGCGCATTCGCTCGTCAAGCTGGGAGCTGCGAGCGCGCCAGCGCCAATTGTTGTGCAACGTGCCGGGCGTATTGATGCGTGCTTCCGAACCAAGGCCCAGATAGTCTTGTAAGGGTGCGATCGCGAGTCGGGCGCTGGTTGAAAATGCGGTTCTGATCAGGTCGGTGTGTACGGTTTCGGGATTCCCGCCCGTGAGTTCCAGCACGGCGGCCTGGGTTCGATGGATTTCATCGGCCGAGCGGATGTCATCGGGGCCGCCGTGGAACCAGCCGAGCGTCGTGTCGTTATCGTGGGTCCCGGTATAGCAGATACAGTTCTCCGCCACGCCACCAGGATCGAAATCGCGATCCGCGAACGCAAACTGCAGGACGACCATGCCGGGTATGCCGAGCCGGTCACGCAGCGCCTCGACCTCCGGGGTAATAACACCAAGGTCTTCTGCAACGATCGGTAATCGGCCGAGCGCACTCTCGATCGCGTCGAAAACCGCATCGCCCGGCCCCGGTACCCAGGCGCCCGTGCGGGCCGTATTCGCCTCGGCCGGTACCGACCAGTAGGCTTCGAAACCACGAAAGTGATCGATGCGAACGATGTCGGCCAGTTCGGCCGACGCCTGCAAGCGGCTGATCCACCAGCGATAACCGCTGGCGGCATGGGCATCCCAGGCATACAGCGGGTTACCCCAGAGCTGACCGTCCTCGCTGAAATAATCCGGCGGCACGCCCGCGACGTCGGTTGGCCGGCCATCGCCATCGATCTGCAGAAGCTCCGGGTTTGCCCAGGCATCTGCGCTGTCCAGTGAAATATAGATCGGCATGTCGCCAAACAGGCGAATCCCGTTGTCATTCGCATACTGCCGGAGCTGACGCCACTGGTCATGGAACAGGAACTGGACGATCTTGATTGCCTCGATCTCTCGGCCCGCCTCGATCTCCATTTGTCGCATCGCCCGGGCATCACGATGCACGTATTCAGGGCTCCATTCCGGCCACGGGCGATCGCCGTGCCGCTTTTTGAGCACGCGAAACAACGCGTAGTCGTGGAGCCAGGCCTGACTGTTCGATTCGAGGAATTCGTCGAACCCGGACTTGAGCCTGCTGTTTGCCGCGATAGAAAATCGGCCGGCGGCAATCTTGAGCAGTTCGTTCTTGACGGGAATCAGCGCGCCGTAGTGAACGGCATGCTCCGGCAAGGTCTCTAGCTGCCGCGGTTCGTCCGCTCGCAGCAGCCCGCTGTCGACGAGACGGCCGATGTCGATCAGCATCTCGTTGCCCGCGAATGTTGACAACGGCTGGTAAGGGGAGTCCCCGTACGCGGTTGGGCCGGTCGGAAGGAACTGCCAGACACCGAGCTGCATGTCACGCATCGCATCGACGAATCGTAAAGCCTGCGCACCAATCTCGCCGATGCCGTAGCGGCCGGGCAGCGAGGTGACGTGGAGACAAACTCCGGCCTGTTTTACGGCGGGTAGTGCCCGTCCATGGCTTCGTTCCTTCATTCGATTAATTGCCGATAGCGATGCGCGCCCGCAGCTCGCCGAGGAACTGTTTGATGCTGGCCGTGTTCTTACTTCCGGTCCGGATTAACAATTTCTGGCCGCTCGACAAAGCCTCGAGATCCGCGTCGGCATATTGATACAGCACATGCGGCCTGATCAGGAGAATGGGTTCTTCAGGCTGTGGCGTTGCCAGCAGGTGATCGATGACTTCGACAACACGGTCATTGAAATACCCGTCCGGGTAGCCGAGACTCACATAGGCCTGCTGCAGCAGCGGGTAAAAGCGCCGGTAGGTTTCGACGATGCGGTCGGTATCGGCTGCGGTGAGCAAGCCGACAAACAGTTCGTAACGGGCATGATTGTCGTCGTTTAGCGTGTAGGTTTCGTTATCGCCGTGAGCGTCTGCCAGGAATGGTCCCGGGATGCTGCGCAGCGGTCGAATCCTGTCGGCTACGTGACTGCGGGTCAGGTTGTCGACCGTTGCGACAAATTTCTCGATCAGCGCCGATTCGACCAGCAGGTCCCTGACCTCGCGCCCAAACAGATCGACAAGCGCCAGCGCAAAATAGCCGTCGCTGTCGTCGAGGGGGGGCAGTTCGACCAGGTCCGGCAGCTCTGCGGACCGTCGGGGCATCGTCGGAATGGGATAGCGCGGCGAGGCGGACTCCATGCGCTCCGGGGCCGTTTCAAGGGCCGGAACCAGGGGCGCAGCATCTTCCGGCAGCACCTGCAAATACCAATACGCGCCGCCGGCAGCCAGTAACAACAGCAATGCGATGACAACCAGCTTATTCGAATTTCTCAACGATCCGCCCCGATAACCTGTCGCTGTATAGTACCGCCACAGCGCGCTCGTTGAGCAATATTTGTTCGCTGTTGCCCTTTGTTCAGGTGGCGCATTTTCGTCATCGTTATTATCTGCGAGTTCGTCGTCTGCCGGGCGCAAAATGGCGACCAGCGACAGGCCCATACTCTACCGATGGACTGTTTGTGGCGCGGTTTCTGCCCGCAGCGCGCGTTTGGCGTTCCGCAGATTGGCTACCGCCGGTGCGCCGAGGGCCAGCGCCAGAGCGACCTGCAGGGCGTCCAGTAGTGCGAGTTGTGCGAGACGCGAGCTCATCGGTGTATAGATGCTCGTATCTTCGAGCGCATGATAGGGAAAGACAATGTCAGCGGCCGCAGCGAGGCTGGTCTGCGGATCGGTCAAGGCGATCACGGTCGCGCCACCGTTCTGGGCGAGCTCCGCGGCGCGAGCCAACTCGGGCCAGCGCCCGCTTTGAGAGGTGATGATCAGCACGTCCCGTGGCTGCGCAATCGCGGCAAACTGCAGGATCATTGGCGAATCCAGCAGCGTCGCGCACGGAATTCCAAGCCGAAAAAATTTCTGACAGGCGTCGCGGGCCACATGCCCGGATGCGCCCAGTCCCGCAAATGCAAGCTGTCGCGCTCCGGACATCGATGAGACGGCTGCGTCGATTGGCATGGCGGACAGCCGGGAGCGAACGTCCAGCAAAGACTGGACGGACGCGTCGATGACCTTGGCGACGGCATCGGACGTGGCGTCGTCGGCACCGACGTCACGGTGCACGTAAGTCGCAGGCCGGCTTAGCGCCTCGGTCACGCCTATGGCGAGTTCCCGGAAGCCGCTCAGACCCAGGTGCCGGCAGAATCGGATCACCGTGGGTTCGCTCGTGCCGCTTGACTGCGCGACAACGGCGAGTTTCGCGCGCGCGGCCTGCCGCGGATGGCCGAGGACCCAGCGCGCCACCCGCTGTTCGGCCGGGCTCAATGTGGGCATCTGCTGTTCTATCCGGTCAAGCATGTAGTAAAATTACAAAACTTTGGGCCAATTTTCCACCGTTTATTGCAATTAGACCGAATAAATGTAGTAAACTTTCAAAATATTCCAGAGAAGATCTATGGCAAAGCTTCTGCCGGTCGATACTTTCGACCTGACAATTTTTGGCGGTACCGGTGACCTCGCGATGCGCAAGCTTTTGCCCGCTCTGTATCACCGCGACCGCGATGGGCAGATTACGGCGGATAGTCGGATCATCGCAGCAGGGCGCAGCGAACTGGGCCGCAAAGACTACCTGGGTCTCGTCGAGCAGGCCTTGCGCAGCAATCTTGCAAACGGCGAGTTCGACGCCGCGCACTGGCAGATTTTCCGAAACCGCATCGAGTACGTTCAGTCCGACGCGCTCGCGCACGACGAATGGCATGCCGTCGCCGGAGCACTCAGTGGCCGCGAACACTGTGTTCGCGTTTTTTACCTTGCAACGGCACCCAGCCTGTTCGGCCCGATAGCGCAGGGGCTTCGCAACAACGGCCTGGTTACGGAGACCAGTCGCATTGTTCTCGAGAAGCCGCTTGGCAGGGACTTCGAGACGGCTTTCCAGATCAATACCGACGTCGGCGAGTGCTTCACCGAGAACCAGATTTACCGTATCGATCATTATCTCGGCAAGGAGACGGTGCAGAATCTGCTTGCCTTGCGCTTTGGCAATTCGTTGTTCGAGCCGCTGTGGCGGCGCGGTGCGATAGACCATGTGCAGATCACCGTTGCCGAGGATCTCGGCGTCGGCAATCGAATCGAGTTCTATGACCGCATCGGCGCGCTCAGGGACATGGTGCAAAACCATATGCTGCAGCTGCTTTGCCTGACGGCCATGGAGGCGCCGTCGAGTCTGCATCACGATGCGGTGCGTGACGAGAAAATAAAAGTTCTGCGAGCCTTACGGCCAATTGATGGCGAGCTTGTCCGCAGCAACACCGTGCGTGGCCAGTACGCGGCCGGCGCAATTCAGGACAAAACGGTGGCGGGCTACAGCGAGGAACTGGAAAGCTCGGCGAGCGCTACCGAGACTTTCGTTGCGCTTAAGGTCGAAATCGACAACTGGCGCTGGTCCAACGTGCCGTTCTACCTGCGCACTGGCAAGCGCCTGAAGAACAAGCACTCCGAGATCGTCATTCAATTCCAGGACGTGCCGCATTCGATCTTTCCGGAGCAAAAATACAATGTCGTGCCGAATCGGCTGACGATTCGGCTACAGCCTGACGAAGGCGTCAAATTGCTTGTCATGGCCAAGGAGCCCGGACCCGGCGGCTTCGATCTCAGGCCCGTCTCGCTGGACCTGAGCTTCGAAGAAACCTTCGGCATTCGGTACCCCGACGCCTATGAGCGCCTGCTCATGGAAGTTCTGCGCGGCAACCCGGCCCTGTTCATGCGGCGTGACGAGGTCGAGTCGGCGTGGCGCTGGATAGACAGCATCATCGACGGTTGGGATGAGTCCCGGCAAAAAGTCGAGAGCTACGTATCGGGCTCCTGGGGTCCGACTGCCGCATCGGTACTGCTTGACCGCGATGGTCGAGCCTGGCACCCGGAGAGCTGAGAGAATGAGTGAATACGTTTTTGAAACGCGCGAGCAGGCGTCGGTGGCTGCGGCAGAACGCATTGCGCTCGCGCTGAATAACCGCCTGGCCAAACAGACCCATGCGTCTGTTGTCGTCAGCGGCGGGTCAACGCCTGGCCGGTGCTTCGAGACTCTCGCCCATGCCGAAGTCGATTGGGATCGGGTTCATGTTCTGTTGAGCGATGAGCGTTGGGTGCCCGCTGACGATGAAAACAGCAACGAGCGGCTGGTCCGTGCGACCCTGATGCAAAACGGTGCCGTAGCGGCGCGTCTGCAGCCCGTGTACGCAGCCAACATCGAGGTCAGCGATGCGGCCAAGGCGCTGGACGTGAGCATTCGTGCCTTGCCGTTTCCGTTTGCGGGTGCGCTTCTCGGCATGGGGGCCGATGGCCATTTTGCATCACTGTTTCCTGATGCGGATAACCTCGATGCAGGGCTAGATGTAGACGGCAGCAAACTCGTTATTCCTGTGAGCACGGCCGCCAGCCCGTATCCACGAATCAGCCTGACACTTGCGGCGCTGTCTCGAAGCGACGAGATCGTGCTGCTGATATTTGGTCACGATAAGCGAGAGGTTTATGAACAGGCCAAGTTCAGGACATCAAAGCATCCGGTGGCCCGGTTGTTACTACAGAAGCGCGCGCCCGTGAGCGTTTACTGGGCACCGTGAGGGTTGATCCATGCATCCTGAAATCGACCGCATTACCCGGCGCATAGAAAGGCGCAGCCAGGCAACGCGCTGCGCTTACCTGGTGCGTATTCACAAGGCAGCCGCGAGCGGCCCGTCGAGGGTCGGCCTGTCCTGCAGCAATCTTGCGCACGGCATTGCTGCGCTGGGCGAGAGCGAGAAGAAGGCGCTGACCGGTTCTTCGGTGCCCAACATCGGCATAGTCTCGGCCTACAACGACATGCTCAGCGCGCACCAGCCATTCGAGGCTTATCCAGCCCTGATCAGGAAGGCCGCCGCCGAGCAGGGCGCAACGGCCCAGTTCGCCGGCGGCGTGCCCGCAATGTGCGATGGTGTCACCCAAGGGCAGGACGGCATGGATTTGTCCCTGTTCAGCCGCGATGTGATTGCGATGTCGACCGCGATCGCGCTGTCGCACAACATGTTCGACGGCGCCCTGTGTCTGGGCGTCTGCGACAAGATCGTGCCGGGGTTGCTGATCGGTGCGCTGTCCTTCGGCCATCTGCCTGCCGTGTTCGTGCCGGCAGGGCCCATGATCTCGGGATTGCCGAACAAGGAAAAGGCGCGGATCCGCGAGGAGTATGCGGCCGGCAGGGTTGGTCGGGCTGAGCTGCTTGCCGCAGAGTCTGCTTCCTATCATTCGCCCGGCACGTGCACGTTTTATGGCACGGCCAACAGTAACCAGATGCTCATGGAGTTCATGGGTTTGCAGTTACCGGGCGGTTCGTTTGTCAATCCCGACACCGAGCTTCGCCGGCAGCTGACGGCAGAGGCTGTGCGCGCGCTCTTGGGCATTACGGATCTCGGCGATAACTACATTCCGCTTGCTGAGATCGTTAGTGAAAAAGCGATCGTCAATGCGATCGTCGGCCTGCTGGCGACAGGTGGATCGACCAACCACACGCTGCACCTGACCGCGATCGCGAAAGCCGCCGGAGTCATGATCGACTGGAGTGACTTTGCAGACCTGTCGGCCGTCGTGCCGTTACTTGCCCGTATTTACCCGAACGGACTTGCCGACGTGAACCATTTTCATGCGGCCGGTGGTCTCGGCTTCACTATTCGCCAACTGCTCGAGGCAGGATTTCTGCACAACGATGTGCGCACGATCCGCGGCGACGGTCTCGAGCATTTTTGTAATGAGCCGGAACTCTCGGATGGCAGGATTCGGTGGCGGGCGACGCCGTTCGAGTCACTCGACGAGGACATTTTGCGCCCCGTGGACAACCCCTTCGACACCGAAGGTGGGCTACGTGTCGTCGAGGGCAACCTCGGCAGGGCAATCGTCAAGGTATCGGCCGTCGAGGAGCAGTACTACAGCATTACCGCACCTGCTCGCGTATTCGCAAGCCAGGCCGAGTTTACGGATGCGTTCAACGCAGGTGCGCTCGAACAGGATTTCGTCGCGGTGCTTCCGTGCCAGGGTCCTGCAGCCAACGGGATGCCAGAGCTGCATAAGCTCACGCCGTACCTTGGAGTATTGCAAAACCGCGGATTCAAAGTCGCGTTGTTGACCGATGGTCGAATGTCCGGGGCATCGGGCAAGGTGCTCTCAGCCATCCAGGTGACACCCGAAGCGCTGCATGGCGGCGTCATTGGAAAAGTGCGAGACGGCGACATGATCACGATCGATGCCAACGATGGAATAGCCGCCGTAGTTAACAGTGACGACGACCCACTTGATCGGCCAGAACAGAACTACAACCTGGATCACAATCATGTCGGTCTCGGCCGGGAGCTGTTCGCGGCATTTCGTGCGCGGGTTTCGGGGGCCGAAGAGGGCGCGAGCTCCCTGGGCGGTGTCACGTAATGGATGTCGGCGAACTGTTGAAGAGAGAGAGGATTGTTCCTGTCGTTGTGATTGACGATGCCGCCAAAGCGGTACCGCTGGCCCGGACCTTGATGGAAGCCGGGCTGAATTCGATCGAAGTTACGCTCCGGAGTGCGGCGGCACTGGCAGCTATCGAACAAATCGCGACAAAAGTCCCGGGTTTGATTGTCGGCGCCGGCAGCCTGCGCAGGTCCGAACAGGTTTCGGACATCCGTGAGGCCGGCGCGCAGTTTGCGGTCGCGCCCGGCTGGGCGCCCGGCCTGCTCGACGCGGCCGAGGTAGCCGGGTTGCCGCTGCTGCCAGGTGCTGCGACCGCGGCCGAGATGATGCAACTTTTTGAGCGCGGGTATGCGCTGCAGAAATTTTTTCCGGCGGAGCTGGCGGGAGGCATACCGTACCTGAGGGCTGTCGGCGCACCACTTCCTGAACTGCGGTTCGTGCCAACGGGCGGGATCACGGCTGAACTCGCCGGCGACTACCTCGCATTGCCCAACGTGGCGGCTGTCGGCGGCACCTGGATCACGCCAAAATGCCTGCTCGATGCCGGCGATTTCGACCGGATAGGCCAGCTTGCCGCGGATGCGATCGCGATCGGCATGTGAGAGCATTGCCCCGGTCTGGAGCGATCAACGAACCATGGCTAAGAGAAAGACTCTCCTGATAGGCGATATCGGCGGCACTAACGCGCGCTTTGCGTTGGCGGATGAGAAGCAACCGGGTTTTTCGCGAGAGGCGACGTTTCAGTGTGCCGAGTTCGCATCGGCAGATGTCGCGATCAAGCAGTACCTCGAGGAGGTCGGTGCCAAAGCGCCCGACGTGATCTGCCTTGCCGCGGCCGGTCCGATCGTCGAGCAGCGGGTGCGCTTCACGAACAACCCCTGGAGCATCTCGTCGGGCGATCTCGGCAAGCATTTCTCGATATCGAAAGTTCGCCTGCTCAACGATTTCGAGGCGATCGCTTACTCGTTTCCATTCCTGACTGAAAAAGATTGCCTGCCGTTCGGGCTGCCGGAGCCGCAGCCACTCGATGCCGAGCACTACACGGTTGGTATTCTGGGACCGGGCACGGGACTGGGCGCTGTTGGCCTGCGCAAGCACGGCGACCTGCTGATACCGATCGCCGGCGAGGCCAGCCATGGCGGGTTTGCTCCCGAGTCACAGGTGCAGATCGATATGCTGTCGGCGCTGCGCGAACGTTACGATCGCGTGTCGGCCGAGCGCTTCGTTTCCGGGCCCGGTATCGAGAACATCTACTGGGCGATGTGCCGCATACACGGCGAGCAGCGACCGCAATTGGGGGCCGCTGAAATCTTCGAAAGGGCGGCCAACAACAGCGATCCGCGCGCGGCGGAGTCGGTACAGGTGTTTTTCGAAATACTCGGGCAGGTGGCCGGCGACTATGCGTTGGCGTTGGGCGCCAAGGACGGAATATATATCGCGGGCGGGATCGTCAGGCGCTACCCGGAGCTGCTCGTCAACAGCCGTTTTCGCAGTGGCTTCGAAAGCAAGGGACGCTATCGCTCGCTGATGGAGCAGGTGCCGACGCAGCTGATCCTGCACGAGCAGCCGGGGCTGCTTGGAGCCAGTTACTGCGCGATCGAGCTGGCCAGGAGCTAGTTCGCGGAACGGGGAATCGAGGTGATGCCCATATTGTGACGCGGGAAGGCATTCGCATCGATCGTCTCGAGGTAGCCGTGCCAGGCCGCATAGCCGATTATCGGAATCACGACAACCAGTCCGATGAATGCGGTCACCACGCCGATCAGGAGGCCGGCAAGTATCAGGCTCAGCCAGACCAGCATGGCACGCTTGTTGCGCAGCACCGCGTTGACTGACGTCACGATGGCCGTAATGCTGTCGACATCGCGGTGCATGATCATGGGCAATGAAAATGCGCTCGCGCAAAATGTGACGGCTGCAAATACGGCGCCGACAATGCTGCCAAAGCCCAGGTATGGCCAAAGGTCGCGTACGGTTGGATCCGGAATGTCCGGCATGAACACTGTGATCATCACGGCGGCCCGGGCCCAGACCAGGAATATGACCAGCAGAACGATCGCGAAGATCATCTCGTTGCCGACGTGACGCCGGAATGCCGCCCTGAGGCTGCGCACCAGTAGCGGCCGCTGGCCGCGCTCGAGTTGAGCGCTTATCGCATACAGTCCGATGCAGGTGAGCGGCGCGAGAAACACGAAGCCGCCAAGCATCGCAAACATGATCCACTCACTGCCACGAAACCAGGCCAGCATGCTGACGGTCGCGATCATGATCGCGACGGCTAGACCGTAAAAAAGGCTTTGCTGCGGTGCCTGCATGAGATCGCCGACGCCGAGTCGAATCCATCGAAACGGCGCCCAGGCCGACAGCTCGCGGCAGGGCGCAACAAACGGCAGTTCGTCCCGGTTAATGCCGGCGTTGTCACCTTCGGTCATGGCGGTTCTCCCGATCGAGCGCCGATAATGAGTGAAACAGGCTGCGCCTACAATCGGTGGATACCCGTAATATCTGACCGCCGCGGCGAAATAATTCATTACCTTCCAATGGATTAACCGTGCGCCGTGTCACGCACGCGGGCGCTTCGTATTTGTAGACTCCGATATCTGTCTCGAACCGTGTTTGGCCCGGATTTGGATTATGTCAAATCAATTCGCCAGGTTACCGCTGCAGCGAAAGGTCTCGGCAACATTGCTGCTGACGATCGCGGTTTTCGCGGCAATCAGCTACACGATTCTCACGGCCGTTATCACGCCCGCCTTCGAGAACCTCGAGTTGTCGGCCGCAGGCAGCGACCTGGTGCGCGCCGAGCAGTCAATACGAGCCGACATCGAGAATCTCGAGGCGATGACAGCAGACTGGGCTGACTGGGACGATATCTATGAATACGTCTCCGGGGGTAACCCTTCGTTCCTGAGGTCGAATCTCAATCGATCGACGCTGGAGCATCTCGGGATCGACATGCTGGCCGTCTACGCCGGTGACAGTAAAGAGATGTGGGGAATGATGCTCGTCGACGAAGAGGAGCAGCCGCTGCGCGAGCTCAATGTCCTGAATGCCGGCAATCGCGGATTCAATCTTCTGACCGCGCACGAGGATGCGGCGCACAAGACGGCCGGTATCGTCAGTACGGGCCGGGGACTGATGATGATCAGTTCGAGACCGATCCTGCGGTCCGACAGTTCGGGCCCCGTCGCGGGCGCGCTCGTGATGGCGCAGTTTCTGGATGCAGCACGCCTCGAGAGGCTCCGTGAACGCACCGCGGTCATGATGAGCTGGTCGCTTTTCGAGGACTTTGCAGGCCTTCCCGGGCATGACGTCACCACTCTCGCTGAGAACAGCGTCAACACAGAGGTGAAAAAGGCGAACGTAGAGAGCTACCGATTGCTCAAGGACGTGTTTGGCGAGCCGATCATGGTTCTCGGCGTCGAGACGCCGCGGCGCATTACGGCGCTCGGCAGACAGACTGTTACTGCGGCCATGCTGTTTTTGCTGTCAGCCGGATTGCTGGCCGCGATCGTGATGTGGTTCTTGTTGCGAGGCACCATTTTGCGGCCCATCGAGTCGCTTGCCGAGCACATGAAAAAAATGCGCCAGAGCGGCGACCTCTCGCACAGGATCACCCGCACAGGCGATGACGAAATTGGCGCATTAGCGCAACAATTCAATAACCTGACAGCAGAGGTTCACGAGGCCAGAAAGGCCCTGCTGTTTCAGTCGTTCAAGGCGGGCAAGGCAGACACGGCGGCAGAGGTTTTGCACAACATTCGCAACGCGATGACACCGATGATCAACGGTATCGAACGACTGACCAAGGCGTTCCGGGTCGCTGATGAACTCAGAGTTACGGAGGCAACGGAGCAGATACGAAACCCCGATACCGAGCCCGACCGGACAAAGTTACTTGCCGATTATGTCGATGCCTCCTTCGACCGGGTTAAAAGCGTCTGCAGTGATGCGACCGACGACATCCGGGTCATCATGTCCCAGGCGAAACAAATCGAAGGAATACTCGCGACTCAGGAGAAGTTTGCGAATGTTTCCCCGGTGCAGGAAGACATTGTCGTTGACGAGGTCGTTGTTGAAGCTACTCATGTCGTTCCAAAAGACAAAGAACCGGTCGTTAATGTTGTTCTGGACGCCGCGTTAGAGCGCTATCGTGTTCGCGCCCATCGCATCAGCCTTTTGCAAGTACTCGGCAACCTGATTCTCAATGCCTATGAATCGATCGAGCGAAGCGCGCCGCCAGAGGCACAGATCCGCTTGACAGCAACCGACACGATCCTGGATGAGCAGCCGATGGTGCGGCTGACAGTTTGCGATAACGGCAGCGGTTTCGACGAGGCAATCAGCAAGCAGATTTTTCAGCGCGGCTATACGTCGAAGTCCAGCGGGGACGCGAGCGGACTCGGACTACATTGGTGTGCTAACGCCGTGGCGAGCATGGGCGGGCGGATCATCGCCGAAAGTAACGGGGCAGGCCAGGGCGCCGAATTTCACGTGCTGCTGCCAGCAGCTCAGGGAGTTTGAAGATGATATCGCACAGTGGCGAAGACTGCATACGTGTACTGATTGCTGATGACGACAAGCATGTTCTTGATGCCTATCGTGAAGCATTCCTCAAACCGGACACAGGCATTGAGATGCGCGCGCTGGACGCGCTCGCAGCCCAACTGTTCGAGCCTGACGACAGGACTGAGTCGGAGTCGAATTTCGACGTCGTGGCCTGCAGCCAGGGAGACGATGCAATCTCACTGGCGAAAAAGGCAGCCACTGACGGCGAACCTTTCGACGTAGTGATTCTCGATGTGCGAATGCCGCCGGGGATAGATGGTGTCGAAGCCGGCAGGCAGATACGCCAACTGGATTCAGAAGTAGAGATCATATTTGTCACCGGGTATTCGGATATTCCTCTCGATGAGCTTCAGCGCCGCGTACCTCCCCCATTGAAACTGCACTACTTCAGGAAGCCCCTGTCATTTGCGCGGCTCGCGCGGGATGTGGCGACGCTGGTCAGGACCAACTGAGAGAATCAGGAATGGCGAATCTTAAAGACACGTTAGTTAACCGCGTACTGGTCGTTGACGACGATGCCGCGCTGATTGCGGAGTACCTGCGGTGCCTCGAGGAAGACATCGACCCTGCGTGGGGTACGTCGACACTCTATGACCTCGAGAAAGCATTATTCGGTCAGGAGCAGGCTGAGAAGGGCGCGGCGCGTTTCAATGTACAGACGCAGAACCAGGGTGAAGCGGCAGTCGAGGCCGTGAAGGCCGCCGTTGCCATGGATGCCCCTTTCGCAATCGTATTTCTCGATATTCGCATGCCTCCCGGCATGGACGGCATTGAGGCCGCGAAGAAGATTCGTGCTATCGACCCGGACGTCAATATTGTCATCGTTTCGGGGTCGATGGGGCCCGAAGTTGATAACCTCGATTGCGAAATCCCACCCGCCGACAAGATCTTCTTTTTCAAGAAACCGTTTCACGCTGTCGAGTGTCGCCAGCTAGCCGCCGCGCTTTGCGGCAAGTGGCATTCCGACATGGCGTTACGCCATGCGAACGAGGAACTGGAGCGGCGCGTCAGGGAGCGCACGACGGCGCTCCACAAGCTGGCGTACTACGACCCGGTGACGCGACTACCCAACCAGCTGCTGCTGCTCGAAAAGCTTCAGGGGTTGATAGACAAGTCCGAAGATTCCGAAGGCGATTCGGTTGTGGTACTGCTCGATATCGAGCGCTTTAGTTTTATAAACGAAACGATGGGCTACGACGCTGGCACGGAGTTGTTACGCTCGATCGGAAGTCGCTTGCAGCGAGCGTTCTGCAGTGAGGATCCGGGCAAACGCGCAGTCGTCGGCCGTTTCGGAGCAGACGAGTTTGCCGTACTCATGCCCGGTGTTGAGCACGACATAGCAATCCGGGATTTCGCGGAGCGGGTGAAGCAGACCGTCGAGGAACCCTTTCTGATCCAGGGTCGCGACCTTTTCCTGAAGGCCAGTATCGGCGTCGCCTGGCACCCGGTGCACGGGCGCGATGCCAGGCTGGTCTATCGTTGTGCAGAGGCTGCGCTGCATCGCTCGATGCGCAGCCCCGATGGTTCGATCACCTACTACCACAGCGAAATGCGCTACCGGGCACGGCACAAGTTCGACCTGGAGGCCGAATTCCGCAACGCGATCGAGAGCGGGCTGATAACGGCCTTTTACCAGCCACAACAGTTTACCGATACTGGGGAACTGGCGGGCGTGGAAGCACTGGCACGCTGGATTCGTCCGGATGGAACGATCGTCCCGCCATCGGACTTTATTCCTCTCAGCGAAGAGTTGGGGATGTCGGACCTGCTGTTCGAGTCAGTATTGACGCGCGTCTGCATCGACGTGGCGGGATGGCGCGACGCCGGCGATTGGACGGTTCCGGTTAGCGTCAATATTTCAGCACACCAGCTGCGTAACGCGGACCTGGTCAGCCTGATTAAGAAAGTGCTGCAAAAGCAAAACATCGAACAAAACCTGATCAATCTCGAGCTGACCGAAACGGCATTACTCGAAGATCTGACGATCGCACGCCCGGTGCTCAGCGATCTCAATGCCTATGGTGTGGGCATCCATATTGATGATTTTGGTACGGGATACTCATCGTTGAGTTACCTTGCCCAACTACCCGTCCAGACGCTCAAAATCGATCAGTCTTTTGTCGCTAATCTGACCGAATCCGAGACAAATACCAGGGTCGTTCAGTCAATCATTGCTCTGGGTAAGGCCATGGGTCTCGAGGTCGTGGCCGAGGGCGTCGAAACAGACCGGCAATATGCGATTCTGCGCAAGCTGAAATGCGATCTCGTGCAGGGATACTTCATAGCCAAGCCAATGCCGGCAGACCGGTTTTGTCACTGGCGCGCGGGCCACGCAGACACACAAAGCCTCAAGCACGAGTCCGCAATCGTCAATATCGACAAGGGTCGCGGTTGACGCAAAGAGCTTCTTGTTTCAAACAAAAGGCGTTACTCTCGATAGCATCAGCTCGGGAGACTTGTAATGCGTCTAATTCTGGTTCCGGTTGCCGACAGGCCCGAGTGCGCAAGAGCCTTGGAGACAGCGTTTGACCTGGGCCGGCGTCTTGGTTCCAGCATCAGTGGTTGCCACATGCGGCCACATCGCCATTCAGCGGTTTCGATGGCATCCGCGTTTGCGGACACCGCATGGCGCCGCAAGTCTACGAAGACGGCGCCCGCGGCTGCAAAGTCGCTTTATCGCTTGTTAGCTGAACAGCACGGTTACAGCATGACTCGCCGCGCGGGCCCGGCTCCGGGCGCACTATGGGCTGAACGCGTGGGTTCACCCGACAAGCTGATGGCCATACTCGGTCCCGTGGCCGATCTGACCATCGTAAGCCGTCCCGCTAAGTCCGGCAGTGTGGCCGACATGTTCATGACCGCGGCGCTCACGGAGTCGTCACGGCCAGTGCTTCTTTTGCCCCAAAAGAACCGCAGGAAAGTCGGGAGGCGCGTATGCATCGCCTGGAACCAGAGCGGAGAGGCCGCGCAGGCCGTGGCGGCGGCAATGCCCCTGCTGCAGCGGGCAAGTGCCGTAACGATCGTGGGTTGCGGTCCTGAGGACCGGGCCGGACCGAAGTCCGCGCAACTCGCGGCATACCTCGCTCATTGGGGTGTCGATGCCGGTTGCGTCGCTACCCGCGGTCAAGATGTCGAATCGGAACTGATCGCTGCATGCAGCGACGCGGGGGCCGATTTGCTGGTCAGTGGGGCATACAGCCGCAGTCGCTGGCGGGAACGCGCATTCGGCGGCACGACAGACTACCTGATTCGCAAAGCGCGCATACCCGTCTTCATGCTCCACGGCTGACCTCGTCTCAGCAAGACAGGAGCGGTTCGATTCGCGGGAAAATGGGCCCGCGCGATTTTTATGTACACTGTCTCCAGAAGAATAAGTGGGGGCGAACATGAAGAAGCGCGGCATCTCTATCGATGCGTTAGTCCTGATTTTCTCGTTTATCATTCTTGCCCAGCTGCTGTCGTACATAATTCCGCAGGGTCAGTTCGCGCGGCAGCCGTACCCGGATAATCCCGAGCGGTCGATGGTCGTTGCCGGCACCTTCGAAGTGATTTCTGCCGGGAGTGAAACCACGATGCCGCCCTGGCATTTTCTGCTCGCTATCACCGATGGTCTCGGCGATGCCCAGGACATCATATTCCTGATATTCCTGGTTGGCGGCGTCATCGGAATATTGCGTAAGACCGGCGCGATTGACGCGGCATTGCATAAGTCAGTTGCGAAGCTCGGTCACAGCCCGTGGATATTGATCGCCGGTTGTTTCGCAATGTTCAGTATCGGCTCGTTCACGATCGGAATGGGCGAGGAGTACGTGCCGCTGGTACCGATCATCGTTACGATGAGTCTTGCGATGCGCATGGATGCTGTCGTCGCGATGGGCATGGTGTGGGTGCCCTACGGGATCGGCTGGGCGTGTGCCGGAATCAATCCATTCGGCGTAATGATCGCGCAGACTATTGCCGGTGTTCCGCTGACCTCGGGCTGGCTGCCACGCTTTGTCATGATGCTGGCGTTTCTCGGGATCGCGTTTCACCATGTTTACCGCTATGCACGCAAGGTGCAGCAAGACCCGGCTTCGAGCCTCGTGGCCGACATTGACTATAGCAGCGGCTTTGAGGCTCCCGCGGATATTCAACTGACGGGTCCGCGCGTAGCGATAATGCTGGTTTTCCTTGCCGGCCTCGTTGTTTTCGTCTATGGCGCGGCCAATCTGCACTGGTATATAGCTGAGCTCAACGCGGTCTTTCTCGGCATCGGCTTGCTGGCCGCGATCATCGTGCGTATGCCGGCTGGAGAAATGAGCCGCACTTTTCTCGAAGGCGCGGCACAGATGACGGCGCCGGCATTGATCGTCGGCTTTGCGCGCACGATCGCGATAGTTCTCGAGGACGGCCAGATCATCGACACGATCGTGTATTCGATCGCGAGCCTGCTCGACGGGATGCCAGCGGATGTGTCGGTGTTCGGCATGCTCGTCGTACAGACGGTTTGCAACTTCTTCATTCCTTCGGGTACCGGCCAGGCTTTCGTGACGATGCCGATCATGTCGCCGTTAGCAACGTTGACTGGCGTGCCGCAGCAGTCAGCGGTGCTGGCATACCAGTTCGGTGATGGCTTCACCAACATGATTATCCCGACGAATGCGCTGGTTATGGGTGCGCTGGTGCTGGGCCGAATTCCGTATTCCGCCTGGGTGCGGTTCGTGGGGCCTCTGCTGCTCAAGATTTTCGTGTTGGCAACGATCTTCCTGGTGCTGTCGGTCCATTTTGGCAGTGAGGTCGGTCTTTACTAAGGAAAAAGGCGGGAGTTGTTGCTGTGCGAAAAACGAATCTGAGTTGACGTAGTGACACCCTCTAGTTGCGTCGGTACCAGAGCACGCCGTTTCGGGATTCAACGTCGAGTGAGCCTTCGGCGACAAGATAGTTCAGGTGAGCGATTGACTCGCCCGCCGCCATGATCAGGTTGCCGTCAGAAATTCGTCCTTTGAACAGTGCCGGGAACACGTCGATGGCGCGGCGCGGCTCGCTGCAGAGTTCAAATAACCTGCCAAGCCCCGTCGTGTGTTCCGAAATCAACGCGTCCAGACGCGCATGCGCCCCTCGAAACGGTTTGCCATGAGCGGGCAGTACGAGAACGTCCTCGGGTAATCGAATTTTCATGGCCGCGAGCGATTCGAGCCAGTCCCTGAGCGGATTTGCGTGCGGTTCGGTCGGGTAAACGCTGACGTTGGACGAGATCGTCGGCAGAATCTGGTCGCCCGAAATGACAATATTGCGCTCCGCATCGAAAAGGCAGGCGTGTTCGGGTGAGTGGCCCCGGCCAACGACGATTTCCCAGTCGTTGCCACCGATCGACAGACGTTCACCATCGACAATGCGCCGGTAAGACTCGGGCAACGGCGCGACAACTCGGCCAAACATGCCAAACCGCTGCTGGTATCGCGTCAATGCCTCATCGCTGAAGCCGGCGCCGCGATAGAACTGCGAGCCGGCCGCCGGAGCGTCGCGCCCGGTATCGGAGATCAAGATCCTGCACAGCAGGTATTCTTCGCGCGTCATCCACAGTTCGACATCATGCTGTTCCGTGAGCCACCCCGCGCAGCCCGAGTGATCGGGATGCAGATGGGTGACGATGACACGCGTGACGGGCTGACCGTGCATCGGCCCGGAAAAAGTCTGCGCCCAGACTTCGCGATTCGATTCGATACAGACGCCCGTGTCGACAATCGCACAGCCCCGCTCATCGTCCAGCAGCCACAGGTTGATGTGCTCGAGCGCCATCGGCAGCGGCATGCGCAGCCAGCGGATTCCGTCGACAACGGCATTGACGTCTCCATGCGCGGGACGGGTCTCGAATTCATACTCGATCGGCATGCGCGCATGATCGCATGTGCCAGGCTCGCTGCGCGAACTGCTCCCGCGGCAATCAAACGGCGACTTGGACGAAAAGGACCCCTGCGAGTGCCGCCACGAAGAGAGGAACTCCGACACGAAGGCCCATGATTCGACCGCCGAGTACGGCAGCCAACCCCGCTTTCGTTATGCTGTTGACTGCCGCCGCGAAAATGATGCCCGTTATTGCCAGGTTTGCGCTCAGGTCCGTCACGCTCATGCGCGATAGCGACACCGTGATGGCGTCGACGTCGGTAACGCCGGACGCGAGTGAAAGAGCCAGTATGCCGATATCGCCGAATGTCGCCTGCAGCGCGGCGCCGAGCAGCATGATCAGGGCGAGTAGCAGACCAAAACTCAGCGCGGCCCGAAGCTCGAGCGGATTCTTCAGGGGCGCCTGTACCTCGAGGTCGAGCTTCTTCTGCGATCGCCACAGCACCAGGGCCGAGAAATAGATGATGAAGGCCATCAGCGCGGTGACGGGCAGAGCCATCCGGAAAAGCGCCGGGTTGAGCAGTGCCGCGATGAACAACATGCGCGGAAACATCGTGCCACAAGCGATCAGGGTGCCGACCGCCAGCAGTGGCGCCATTGTCGCGTCGGTGCGCGCGAGCCGCGAAAAGTGCAGGGTGATTGCTGTCGAAGACGCGAGCCCCCCGGATAAACCCGTAAACAAGACGCCTTTGCGCAAGCCGGCAACTCTTACGGCGACGTAGCCCGCAAAGGAGATCGCGGCAATCAATACGACCATCAGCCAGATTGCGTGGGGGTTCAGAGACTGCCATGGACCGAATCCACGGTTCGGCAACACCGGCAATGCAACGACGGAGATCAGTAGCAGCTGCAGACCCGCACGCAGCTCTTTTGCCTGCAGAGCAGCAATCCACTGGTGCAGCTGCGACTTGTAATTGAGAAGTAAGGTTGCGATGACGGCGGCAGCGGCCGCAACACTCTCATGGCCGGCGACCGCGAGCCCGCCGAGTACATAGGTCAACAATGCGGCAATGAGACTCGTAATGCCGACGTCCCGGCCGTCGCTGCTCCGAACGAAGTAGGCGCCCAACATCACGGCGGCGAGCGACAGGAACGAAAACGCCAGTACGATGGATCCGACGTTTTCCGCCAGCAGGACCGACGCGCCACCCAGTAAACCGATCAGCCCATAGGTGCGCAAACCTGCGACACGTTCTCCCTCCTTGGCTTCGCGGCGGCGCCAGCCCCGCTCGATGCCGACAAGCAGCCCGATAGCCAGCGCGACGGCCAGCTGAAAAAGGATTGTTCGGCCTTCGTTCATGCTCGAACTTGAGTTTAGAGTGAAACCACGGGCCCTTGGATACGCATTTTGCGCAGCCCTTTACCGGTGGTTTACCTGCTTAGGATCGGGTGTGCCGCTATTTTCTCGCGAACCTCGTCGACGGCCTGTTTCTTGACTGGACCGTAGCCGCGGATATCGAGGAAAAACGTGACTACTTCGGCCATTTGCTCGAGAGAATCGCTGTTTATCTGGGCCAGGAACCGATCGATCAGGCTCTCGAATTCAACGATGAGCTGCCGCTCCATGCGGCGCTCGGCCGTCATTCCGAAAAAGTCCAGTTTTGTGCCGCGCAGGTGCCGCAGGCCCGCAAGCAGCCGGAACACGGGGATGGTCCAGCTGCCGAATTCCATCTTGCGAGGCCGTCCGCGCGCGTCCTTTCGCCCGTTCAGTAACGGCGGCGCAAGGTGAAAGCGGACTTTCGCCTTGTTGCCATAGGATGAGCGAACAGAGTCGAGGAAACCGGTCTGCGTATGCAGCCTCGCGACCTCGTACTCGTCCTTGTAGCTCAGCACTTTGAAGTAGCTGCGAGCGACTGCGCTGGCGAGACTGCCGTTGCCGCCCTGTTCGATTTCTGTCTGTTTCACGCGATTGACGAGTGCCAGGTAACGATCGGCCAGCGCCTGACTCTGGTAGCCGACGAGAAACTCGGCGCGGCGCCGGACGATGCTGTCGAGTTCTTCTTCCTCGTAGTTCGCTGCGTTTTCGCCGTCGATCAGCTCGCGAACACGCTCCGGGTTGACGGCTGCGATACGGCCCCAGCCGAACGCCCGCTTGTTCTTCTCGATCTCGACGCCGTTAAGCTCTATGGCGCGCATCAAACCCTCGAGCGACACCGGCACCAGCCCTGCTTGCCATGCAGCGCCAAGCAGAAGCACGTTGGCGAAAATTGTATCGCCAAGCAGCTTTTCGGCAAGCGCATTGGCATTCAGCGTTTCGAAGTTGTGACTACCGACGACATCGCTGATCGCCATGAGCCGTTCGCGAGCGCGCAGATTGGCGTCACGGTGCCTGACGAAGTCTCCCGTCGACATTTCGGCGGTGTTGACGAGAGCGCGGGTCTTGCCAGGCGCATAAGTCGCCGATGCCTTCGGGGATGAGCTGACGACCAGGTCGCAGCCGATCAGCGCATCGGCCTGGGCCGGCTCGATGCGTACCTGGTTGATGCGTGCAGGCGCCTGCGCAAGCCGGATATAGCTCAGCACGGGGCCGAATTTTTGAGCGAAGCCCATAAAGTCGAGCACGCTGGCGCCTTTGCCCTCGAGGTGCGCAGCCATAGTGATCAGCTGGCCGAGGGTGATCACTCCCGTGCCGCCGACGCCGGTCACGAGCAGGTCATAACAGTCTTCGAGCGGTCCCAACTCCGGTTCTCGCAACGCCGCGCTCAGGCTTTGATAAGGCTCATCGCCACCAAGCCCCTCGCGCCGGCCTGGCTCGCCACCCTCGATCGTGACGAAACTCGGGCAAAAACCATTCACGCAGGAATAGTCCTTGTTACAGGTATTCTGATCGATTTGCCGTTTGCGACCGAACGGCGTTTCTTTCGGTACGACGGACAGGCAGTTCGACTCGGTCGAGCAGTCGCCGCAGCCCTCGCACACGAGCTCATTGATAACGACGAACTTGTTCGGGTCTTCGATCAAGCCGCGTTTGCGCCGGCGACGTTTCTCGGTCGCGCACATTTGCGCATAGATCAGGACCGTGACACCCGGAATTTCGCGCAGTTCACGCTGTAGCGCGTCAAGTTCGCGACGGTGCGAGATCGACGTACCGGCCGGAAAGCTGTCCGACGTGAACTGCCCGGGCTCGTCGGAGACGACCGCGATACGTTTGACGCCTTCGGCGCGAACCGAGTGCGCGACCGCCTGCACCGATATAGGCCCGTCAACAGGCTGCCCGCCGGTCATCGCGACCGCATCGTTGAAAAGGATCTTGAACGTGATATTGGTTCCAGCGGCGACGGCCTGGCGTATCGCCATCGAGCCCGAGTGGTAGAAAGTGCCGTCACCCAGGTTCTGAAACGTGTGCCGGTTGCCATTGAACTTCGAGCGGGTGATCCAGTTGACGCCTTCGCCGCCCATCTGGATCAGGCCCTCGGTATCGCGATCCATCCAGTTCGCCATGAAGTGGCAGCCGATACCGGCTAGCGCTGTCGATCCTTCGGGCAACCGCGTCGATGTGTTGTGCGGACATCCCGAGCAGAAGTAGGGCATCCGTGTCGCGCCCTCGATGTTGATAACCGCCGGCTTGTTCTCCAGCAGCCTGTCGGCACGTGCGGTCAGATCGAGTCCGCCGAACTGAGCATCGAGACGCCTGGCAACGATACCGGCAAGCTGGATCGGTGACAGTTCACCGACCCACGGCACCAGCGGCCGTTCCTTTTCATCGTGCTTGCCGACCATGCGTTGCGGCTTGCGGCCCGGGTAATCGTAGAAGTACTCCTTGAGCCAGCTCTCGATAATGCCTCGCTTCTCTTCGATGACCAGCACCTCATGTTTGCCGTGCACGAATTCGAGTGCGCCGTCGTGTTCGAGGGGCCAGACCATGCCCACTTTGTAGATATCCAGGCCGATACGCTGAGCTTCACGCCGGTCAACGCCAAGCAGTCGCAATGCTTCCATGAGATCAAGATGCGCCTTGCCCGTCGTGACGATTCCATAGCGCGCGTCCGGCACGTCGAAGATTCGCCGGTCAATCGGGTTGGCTGCCGCAAATGCCAGTACCGCCGCCTTCTTCGCCTCGAAGCGCTCCTCGATCTGCGGTCCGGGCAGGTCCGGCCAGCGGTAATGCAGCCCGCCGGGCGGTGCCTCGAAGTCGGGTATCACGAACCGCGGGTATGGCGGCAATTCGACGGACATCGCAGACTCGACGGTTTCAGAAATTGCCTTGAATCCCACCCACATGCCGGAAAAACGCGACAGGGCGATTCCCCATAGCCCGAACTCCAGGTATTCGGCCACGCTCGCGGGATTCAGATGCGGCATCATGAACGTCAGGAATGCGACGTCTGACTGGTGCGGCATCGACGAGGACACGCAGCCATGGTCGTCGCCCGCGACCACGAGCACGCCGCCGTTCGGCGAGCTGCCGTAGGCGTTACCGTGTTTGAGTGCGTCGCCTGCCCGGTCGACGCCCGGCCCTTTGCCGTACCAGATGCCGAATACGCCGTCGATCTCTTTGTACGGGTCTGTCTCGACCTGCTGCGAGCCGAGTATTGCCGTCGCCGCCAGGTCCTCGTTGACGGCCGGCAGGAACTCGATATTGTTCTCCGCGAGAAACGACTTTGCCCGCCACAGCTCCTGGTCGTACGCGCCGAGTGGCGAGCCGCGGTACCCCGAAATGAAGCCCGCCGTATTCAGACCTGCCGCACGGTCCAGCGTGCGCTGCATGATCGGGATGCGCACGAGCGCCTGCGTGCCGGTCAGGAATACCCGGCCCGATTCCCGCCGGTAACGGTCGAGGAGCTCGTAATTGTCGAGCGGATAGGAGTAGTTCAGCTTGCTGGCGACGGTAGCCATTGGGTCACCGGGGTTTCGGGAATAGGACCAGTGTCGCAGAAAGACGCCGATAATGGGTACCAAATATCCCGTCTAAAAGACTCATTTCGGATAAAATTTTTAATAAATTATCAAAAAACGATAAGATATTTCAATATTTGCTGATCTGGGGGTGTCCATGCTCGGCATTAAGGACCGAAACCTGTTGGCCGAACTACAGCGCGACAGCCGGCAGACGACGCAGCAACTTGCCGAAAAGACCGGTATGTCCCCGTCGGCGACCTGGCGGCGCATCAAGAACCTCGAGGACTCGGGTGTCATCGACCGCTATGCGGTCATCGTCAATCCAAGGAAGGCCGGCTTCGGTCTGTCGTCGATGGTGCAGGTTTCGCTTGCACGGCATGAGCAGGCAAATGTCGATAACTTCGTTCGGGAGGTACTGCGGCATCCCGAGGTTCTTGAATGTTTTGCAACCAGCGGTGAGGCCGATTTTCATCTGCGCGTGGTCGTTGAGGACATAGACGCCTACAATACGTTCCTCGACGACTTTATTTTCAAGCTGCCCGGTGTATCACAGGTGCGCTCGAATATCGTCCTCAAGGAGATCAAGGCCGACACGGCGTTGCCAATCAAATGAAGAGTCGATGGCTTTCCTGGTCCGCGTTGTCCGCCGAGTTAAAGCGGCGCCGGGTTTACTCGGTTATCGCCGGCTATGCTGTCATCGCATTCATTCTGCTGCAGCTCGGCGAAATTACCTTCGCCCCCCTGGGCCTCCCGAACTGGGCCATGATCGCGCTGATCGTTGTAGTAGTGCTGGGTTTTCCGCTGGTCATAGTCCTCGCCTGGGTCTTTGACATCACACCGACCGGCATCAGGCGTGATCACGGTCCCGGCGTGGAAACTGAGGCGGCCGACGGCCGGCCATCGATCGCCGTTTTGCCATTCGTCGACATGAGTCCCGAACGCGATCAGGGCTTTTTCTGTGAGGGGGTCGCAGAGGAAATTCTCAATGCGTTGACCCGGATTCCACAGCTCGAGGTTGCGGCCAGGTCGTCATCGTTCTTGTACAACGCCGGCGCCGGTGATGTCAGGAAGGTCGGGAGAGAACTGGGCGTCAAGACGATACTCGAGGGCAGCGTGCGCAAACACGGGAGTCAGCTGCGGGTTACGGCGCAATTGGTCAAGACCGCCGACGGCTATCACCTGTGGTCGAAGACCTTCGACAGCGAGCTGCAGGATGTCTTCGCCATCCAGGACGAGATCGCGAAAAGCATTGCCGGGTCCTTGCTCGAGAGACTGACACCGCAGGAACACTCGGCGATCAAGACCACGGAGAGCACGGACGTCGGCGCTTACGAGTACTACCTTCGCGGCCGGCAGTTCTTCAAGCGTTTCAGCAAGACCGACATTGAATACGCCTTACAGATGTTCCGCCAGGCTATCCGGATCGATGAGAGCTTTGCGCTCGCCTGGGCTGGTTATGCCGACTGTTATTCATTCCTGGTCATGTATGCGGACCCGAAACCCGGCTATCAGAGGAAGGCCGCCGAGGCCAGCGCGAAAGCATTGAACCTGGATCCAACGCTCGCCGAGGCGCACGCTTCGCGGGGTCTCGCCTGCCTCATCTGCGCGGAATTTGATGCGGCAGAAGGGGAATTCGAGCAGGCAATCGAGCTGAACCCGCGGCTGTTCGAGGCCTACTACTATTTCGGACGGACCAGGTTCCACCAGGGCAGGCTCGAGGATGCAATCGCGCTGTTCAAGAAAGCCGGCGAGGTTGATCCGACGGACTACCAGTCTCGCTGCCTGAGAGTACAGATTCTCCGGGGTATGGACCGTAACGAGGAGGCGCGCAAAGAGGCCGTCGAGGCTATCGACGTTATTGAAAAGCACCTGCGCTGGAACCCTGACGACGCGCGCGCCTATCACCTGGGAGCCGGCGCGTTAATCACTACGGGCGATGTCGACCGGGCCAGGCGCTGGCTTAAGCGGGCGATCGAAATAGACCCGGACGATCCGGTCGTTCTCTACAACGTCGCCTGTAATCTCGCCACGCTGGGCGAGGCCGGCGAGGCAATCGACTATCTCGGGCGCGCAATCGAACATGGAACCGTCAACAGCGCATGGATGCGAAACGATGAGGATCTCGCGAGCCTCAGAACGAATCCGCGCTACACTGAGATGCTCGCGGAACTCGAGGCCCGAGAATGCGGAAACTGACGCATCCGGAATGCGGCGCCGCAAAATGTCAGCAGATCCGCGCGTGGCAATGCCGCGCCGGCATGGTGTTAAAGTGATCGGCCACTAACAGCAAAATTAATTCGGGGAAGCTTTGATAATGGCGAGAAAATGGGCGGCGATAATAGCCGCAGGCTGGATTCTGGCCGCCACATTGGCAAGCGCACAATCCGGCATGTCTACAATCGAATATATCGACTCCCTGCCGAGTCCCGTGCTTATGGACGGTGTCGGCAACAGCCACCTGGAGATCAGCACGGACGTCGAGGACGCGCAGCGATTTTTCGACCAGGGCGTGTCACTGCTGCACGACTTCTGGTGGTTCGAGGCGTATCGCAGTTTTCGCCGTGCCGCAGAGCTAGACCCCGATGCCCCGATGCCGCACATGGGCCTCTACATGGCGGCCGACAACATGGCGAACCTTTCCGGCGACGAGCGTGAAGCACAGCTCTCGATTGCCAGCGAAAAGATTGCCGAGCTGCGCGGCAATGCAACGGCTCGCGAGGGTTTCTACCTGGATGCCGTCATGCACTACCATGAAAAGGAGGGCGACGAGGCCGAGGTGGCCTACCGCCAGGAACTCGAGGCGCTGCTGAACGAGTATCCGAATGAAATAGAGGCGCGCCTGTTTCTCTGGCTCGTGCTCGACGGGGGGTTCGACGCAAAAGGCCGGCCGCGAGATGATCAGCTGTACAGCCAGCTTTTACTCGAGAGCGAGCTCGACACGCACCCCGATCACCAGGGCCTGCTGCACTATTGGATTCATAACCAGGAGTCGGGCAAACACCCCGAGTCGGCACTCGGCGCGGCCAATCGACTGGCCAGCCTCGCGCCCAACGCCGGGCATATCGTGCATATGCCCGGCCACATCCATTTCATCATGGGAAATTACGATGCCGCACACGAGCAGTTCCAGCGGTCTGAACAGGCAGACGCCCGTTACCTGGCGAAGTACGGCATCGCGCCGATCTTCACGTGGAATTACCTGCACAACGTCAGCTTCCTGATTGCCAACCTCGCCGAGGCCGGCCGCTATAGCGAGGCACAGGAATACGCGTCGAAATTCGCGATCATGGCAGACGAGTCGGACTTCAAGGACTACTCGGGCTATACGATGCTGTCCGGCAGAGCCGTACTCGAGCCCGTCAAGGTTGCGCTGCGTTTCGGCGACTTTGAAGCTGCGGCAACGGCACTGCGCGAGGGCCCCGAGTACCGCGGCGATGACGCTGAGAGTTTTGCTGTTTCCAGGGCCGCTTACCAGGCCTACATTGACGGCATGGCTGCCGCGCAATCTGGCCGGGCAGAAGTCGCCGGCAGTGCTTTGAATCGGCTCGACGCGATACTGTGGCGTGCGAATCGGGACGACGTAAGCCTGCGCAGCGCCAGGGTACTGAACATCGCTTCCCTCGAGCTCCAGGGTCTCGTGGAGCACGGTCGCGGCGAGAACGAAAAAGCCGTTGCGACGCTGCAGCGGGCCATCGAACTGGAGGATGAATTGCGATACCGGGAGCCGCCGCCCTACGTTCGGCCGGTGCTCGAGAGTCTCGCGCAGGTTCATCTGGCAGCGGGGCAGTGGGACGAAGCGCGCGGCGCTTACGAGCGGCTCCTGGAAAAGCGCAAGAAATCGGGCTTCGCGTTGTTCGGACTGGCCAGAACCCATGAACTGGCGGGCAGGCCGGCGGACGCCCGGTCAGCGTATCGTGATTTTCTCGCGAGCTGGAGTAGCGCCGATGCCGGTCTCGAGCAGAGGCGGCATGCCGAGAATTGGCTCGCGGCGAATCCCTAGCAGGTCGCGCAGCGGCTACGCCGTCGCCACGTCGATCAGCACCAGGGTCAGCAGCACCGGCGCGACGAAGCGGGCGAGGAACAGCCAGGCCCTGTATAGAAACGTATCCTTGCCCCGGAACAATTCGTCGTGGCTGAACTGCTTCTTTACGAGCCAGCCGGCAAACACGACAGTCAGCATGCCGCCGATCGGCATCAGGAACTGGGTTACGGCGTAGACGAAGAG
>JAACFB010000036.1 GCA_009937615.1 Gammaproteobacteria bacterium
CTCGCCCTTCGAAAACTCACTGCTGCCATGCATCGGCTTGCCATCGACGACGACCTGGCCCTCATCGGGATCATCGAGGCCGCCCAGGATCTGCAGCAGGGTCGTCTTGCCCGAACCCGAGGCGCCGATGATTGCAACTCGTTCGGCCGGCTGAACGACGAGATCGACTCCACCAAGAACCTCCAGCACCGATCCGCCCTCGCGAAAGCGTCGCGCGACGCCATGGCATTCGAGAACCGGCCGCACCTCATCAGTCATAGCGCAAAGCCTCTGCCGGTGCGGTTCGTGCGGCGACCCATGCCGGGTAAATCGTCGAAACCAGCGCAAGCAACAGGGCGATGCCCGCAATCCGGACGACGTCCGGCATCCTCAGTTCGGCGGGTAAATCGCTGATGAAGTAGACGTCCGCAGCGAGAAACTTGATGCCCAGGACAGATTCAAAAAACGACACAATGCTCTCCAGGTTCAGAGACAGCAGAATACCAGCAGCAACGCCGGCCAGCGTGCCTGCGACACCAATTACGCTGCCCTGCGTAACGAATATTCTCAGAATACTGCGCGGGTGCGCGCCGATCGTTCGCAAAATGGCAATATCCGACTGCTTGTCTTTTACCACCATGACGAGTGTCGAAACGATGTTGAATGCTGCAACGCCGATAACCAGCAGCAGGATGACGAACAGAATCGACTTGGTAATCTGTATCGACCTGAAGAAGTTCACGTGTCGCCGTGTCCAGTCGGATACGAGGACAGTCCCCCCCTGCGTTAACGCCACTTCGCGGACAATTTCGGGAGCTGCGAACAGGTCAGTTACAGCCAGCCGCACACCGGTGACCGAGTCACCCAGACGGTAAAGCCTCTGGGCGTCGCCGAGATTGACAAACGCCAGGCGCCGATCAAATTCATACATTCCCACGCGATACAGTCCGCTAACTGTAAAACGCTTGGTCCTCGGTACAACGCCTGCAGGCGTCACGATACCTTTGGCCAACGTTACGGTGACTTTGTCGCCGACCCCGACCTTGAGCGTGGCGGCGAGCTCGACACCCAGCACCACGTTGAACGTGCCGGGCTGCAGGCTGCCGAGTTCTCCCTCCGTCATGACCCGGCCGACACCCGAGACCTGCTCTTCGGCGCCGGGGTCGATACCCCTGAGCGCAGCGCCGCTCAGCTGCTCACCGAAGACCAGTAATGCCTGTCCGTCGATATAAGGCGCGGCGGCTCTTACCCGCGGATTATCCCGCGCCACGGCCGCCATGCCCTGCCAATCGGCAAGCTCGCCTTCCATTGTCTCGACGTTCGCGTGAGCAGTCATCGTCAGCAGCCGATCCTTGAGCTCGCGCTCGAAACCGTTGACGACTGAGAGCACGACAATCAATACCGCGACGGCAATGGCGATGCCCAGCATCGAAATCGCCGAGATCAATGAAACAAAGCTGTTGCTGCTGCGAGAACGCACGTAGCGGCTTCCAACCCAGGTTTCGAACGGCTGGCTCATCGCATCACTCGTAGCGCAGCGCCGCGGCTGGATTGACAAGCGCTGCGCGCCGCGCCGGGTAAAGCGTGGCCAGCGATGTCAGTACAAATGCGGCTATCGCAATGGTCGCGACATCCGCCAGCTCGAGCTCGGAGGGTATCTGCGTCACGTAGTAGACGTCACCGGGCATGATCTGAAAACCGAACATCTGCTCGAGTACCGGCACGATGACTGGGACGTTCAACGCCAGCACGACGCCGAGGACGATGCCGACAAACACGCCCGCCCAGCCAATCACCGCACCCTGCACGAAAAATACCCTTACTACAGCATTCGCCCGCATGCCCAGGGTCCGCAATATCGCGATGTCGTTTGTCTTGTCGGTGACAACCATGACGAGACTCGCGACGATATTGAATGCGGCTACGCCGATAATCAGCGAAAGAATCAGGGACATCATCATCTTCTCGAGCCGGATCGCCCGGAAGTAACTCGAATTCTCGATCGTCCAATCGCTCGAGATCGTGCCCGGACCAAGTTCTGCGGCAAGGCTGCTGGCGATTGCCGGCGCGGCCATCACGTCGGTGGCACGGAACCGCACTGCAGTTCGCTCCGGACCCAGCCCGAGAATGTCCGCGGCATCCTGCCCATTGATCAATGCAAGTCGATCGTCGTGATCCTGCAGGCCGACTTCGAAAACGCCGCGTAGAACGAACCGTTCGAGAACCGGTTGCAGGGTGCCGTCACCGACCGGCCGCGGGATCAGCAGAACGACTCCGTCACCGAGGCGCAGCCCCAGGTTCAGGGCCAGCAACCGGCCGAGTATCATGCCGCGGCTGCCGGGCTGCAGCGTATCGAGGTCACCCTCGAGAAAATTAATCGGAGTCTCGGCAAGCAGGCGTTCATAGGCGGGATCGACGCCGTGCACCAGGACACCCCGCAGTTCACGGCCGCTCTGAATCATGCCTTCCAATTCAACAACGGGTGCCGCCGCGGCAATCCCGGGATGCGCCGCCACCTTGTCCGCGAGTTCGCGCCAGTCGCGCGTCACCCGGCTCGGTCCCGTCACGTATCCGTGTGCCGACATGCTCAGGAGCCGGCCGCGCAGTTCTCCTTCAAATCCATTCATCACCGACAGGATGACAATGAGCGCAGCAACACCGAGGGCTATTCCCACGAGCGAAATCAGCGTGATAAACGACACGAATCGGGTGCGGCGCTTCGCCCTCAGGTAGCGAAGCCCGACAAACAGTTCCACGGGGCTGATCATCGCCACGCATTAAACCACATTCACCCCTGCCCGGTCCGGCCCTGTTGACATCCGCAAAATGTGACTTGTTTCGCAGTTTTTGAGAAACTATAAAAACGTTGCAAATCAAGTGTTTCTTGGCAACAGTTACAGTGATATAGTCATCGCTTACAGATGGAGAACCAGACATGGCAAAGTTGCGCACAGTTACCCTTCTCGCATTGTTCATCGGGCTGTTCAGCATCGCTGCCGCCGACAACCTGCAGATAAATGGCGCATCCCCCACGGCTGATTCGGCACATCCGACGCGCGGCATGACGCAGGCGCGGGTCGAAGCGACCTTCGGCAGCCCTGACGCGAAAATAGCCCCGGTCGGAGATCCGCCGATTGCGCGCTGGGAGTACAAGGACTTCGTCGTGTTTTTCGAGTACGACCGCGTCATCCATTCCGTTGTAAAACGCTAGTCACCACCGAACGAATCGTGAAAACGCCCCGGCAGTTACGCTGCCGGGGCGTTTTTTGATTGCGCGCCGGGGAATCGCGACTGCCGCACCTGTAAAGCCGTGTCGAGCGAACTGTGTGATAATCGCGGGCCGAATGCCGACCGCACATGCCCTTGTCTGACGACTTCTTGCTTTTATCCGCAGCACTGAAGCTACCCGAGCCCGGATCCAGCCTGAGCTGGGGCCGTTTGCTCGGCGCCAGCACGGCGCTCGCTGTTGCGGAGCTGTCGCGGCAAACGGAAACGCCGATCCTGCTTCTTGCCGACGATCCGCGCCAGGCCGACCAACTCGAAGCCGAATTGCGCTTTTTTGCCGGTGAGCAGTCCGTCGTGCGCCATTTTGTCGAGTGGGAAACCCTGCCGTGGGACACGTTCTCGCCACACCAGGACATCACCTCCGAGCGCCTTGCGACGCTGTCGGGCCTGCCTTCGATGCGGCGCGGCATCGTCGTCGCATCAGCGCCGGTGCTGTTGCAGCGCCTGCCTCCCGTCGACTACGTTGCGGCTCGCTCATTGTCGATTGCTCGCGGCCAGGAACTGCCGCGCGGAACCTTCACCGACTCGCTCGTCGCGGCAGGCTACCTGCGTGTACCCCAGGTGTCCGAGCATGGCGAGTTTGCCGTCCGTGGATCGCTCATCGACGTCTTCCCGATGGGTTCCGAGCATCCGATTCGTATCGATTTCTTCGACGATGATGTGGAATCGCTCCGGTATTTCGACCCCGAAACGCAGCTCTCCGGTGATGTCATCCAGTCGATCGATCTGCTTCCTGCGCGCGAGGTACCGCTCGACGCGGAGGGCATTCGCGCGTTCCGCGAGCGCTATCGGGAGCGTTTCGAGGGCCAGCCCGCGCGCAGCCGCGTCTATCGCGACGTGTCGGACGGAATCGCGCACGGCGGCATCGAGTACTACCTGCCGTTGTTCTTCGACGCTACCGCCAGTCTTTTTGATTACCTGCCGGCCGGTTGCATCGTTATGGCCCGCGACGGGGTGGCAAACGTATTGCAGCAGGCTTGGGCAGAAATCGAAGAGCGCTACGAGCTCAGCAGGCTGGACCCGGAGAGGCCTGTTCTCTCGCCCACCGAGACTTTCGCCACGCCAGAAGACATCGCGGCAAGACTGAACCAGTTCTCGCGTATTCATTACTCGGGACAAACACTGGCCGAGAATCGGGCTGTTCGAAACTATGCGGCGCAGCTGCCGCCGGCACTGCGAATCGAGGCCCGCTATGAAGACCCGGCTGCCGGCCTGATGCAGTTCCTGCAAACATTCCCGGGGCGTGTCCTGTTTACGTCGGATTCCGCGGGGCGCAGGGAGCAGGTCTACGACATGTTGACCGGGCGGGGGCTCGATCTCGTGCGGGTCGACGACTGGCAGACTTTCGTTCGTGACACCCATCGTGTCGGCGTTGCAATCGCGCCGATCGAAAACGGCGTTGTACTGGCCGACGCAAATATCGCGATCATCGGCGAACAGCAGCTATTTGGCGAGCGCGTTCGGCAACGCAGTCGCCGGCGGCGCAGCGAGCGCGATCCCGAGACGATAATTCGCCAGCTGAATGATCTGGCCGAGGGATCGCCGGTCGTGCACGCTGAGTATGGCGTTGGCCGGTACCTCGGCCTGACGACCCTGCAGACCGGCGGCATCACGGCAGAGTTTCTGCAACTCGAATACGCGGATGGCGATAAGCTCTATGTCCCGGTTCATGCCCTCGAGCTCATTTCACGCTACACCGGCGCATCGCCGGAGAACGCTCCGCTGCATCGCCTCGGCAGCGACCAGTGGGCTAAAGCCCGGCAGCGCGCTATCAGGAAGATCCGTGACGTGGCCGCGGAACTGCTCGACATCTATGCGCGCCGGGCAGCGCGCCCCGGGCATCGCTTCCGCTGGCCCGAGACGGATTATCGCGCCTTCGAGAGTGGCTTCCCGTTCGAACTCACCGACGACCAGGATCGAACGATCGACGAGGTGCTCGCCGACCTGCGCTCGGACAGCCCGATGGATCGAATTGTCTGCGGTGACGTTGGCTTCGGCAAGACCGAGGTTGCGCTGCGTGCTGCCTTCGCCGCTGTGCACGGCGGCAAGCAGGTTGCGCTGCTCGTGCCGACGACGCTGCTCGCCCAGCAGCACGGCCAGACGTTCAGCGATCGTTTCGCCGACTGGCCTGTGCGCGTCGAGGTTTTGTCACGTTTTCAATCCTCGCAGGCCGTGAAATCGATTGTCGAGGGCATGCGCTCGGGTGCTGTCGACATTGTCATTGGCACGCACCGGCTGCTGCAGCACACCAGGGATTTCAAAAATGTCGGTCTCGTCATTATTGACGAGGAACACCGCTTCGGCGTTCGCCACAAGGAGACGATGAAATCTCTGCGCAGCGAAGTGGACGTCCTGACCCTGACGGCGACGCCGATTCCGCGCACGATGAACATGGCGCTGGGCGGCCTGCGCGACATGTCGTTGATCACGACGCCACCCGCCGAGCGCCTGGCGGTCAAGACGTTTGTCACCGAGTGGAATGAGGTGCTGATCCGCGAGGCCTGCCTTCGGGAGATTAAACGAGGCGGCCAGGTATACTTTATTCACAATCGGGTCAAAGACATCGAACGAGTTGCGGAACACCTGGCCAAGCTCGTACCTGAAGCGAACATTCGCATCGGCCACGGCCAGATGCCCGAACGCGAACTCGAGCAGGTCATGTTCGATTTCTATCACCGGCGCTTCAACATCCTGCTGTGCACGACCATCGTTGAGAGCGGCCTCGATGTTCCGACGGCGAATACGATCATCATCAATCGCGCGGACCGGCTCGGCCTGGCTCAGCTGCACCAGCTAAGGGGCCGCGTCGGGCGCTCGCATCATCGCGCTTATGCGTATCTTGTCGCTCCGCCACGCGCGACGATGACCGCTGATGCGATCAAACGTCTCGAGGCCATCGATTCTCTCGAGGACCTGGGCGCTGGCTTCACGCTGGCTACACACGATCTCGAGATTCGCGGTGCCGGCGAGTTGCTCGGCGATACGCAGAGCGGGCAGATTCAGGAGATCGGCTTCTCCCTCTATACGGAGCTGCTGGGGCGCGCAGTCGAGTCCTTGCGTGCCGGCCGCGAGCCCGATCTCGAGGGTCCGCTGGATGCCGGCGTGGACATCAACCTGCACGCCGCGGCCCTGTTGCCCGATGACTACGTGCCGGACGTTCATTTGCGGCTGATTCTGTACAAGCGCATTTCATCGGCGGAAACCGCCGAAGAGTTGCGTGAACTGCAGGTCGAGCTGATCGATCGTTTCGGCCTGCTTCCCGAACCCGCCAGGAATTTGCTGCGGATTGCTGCAATCAAGCAAACTGCGGCCGGGCTTGGTGTCGAGAAGATCGACGTAAGCGATAACGGCGGCTACCTGATCTTCGCGCAGCAAAGTCACATTGACCCTGTCGCGCTCGTACAATTAGTGCAAAATGATGACCGGAAATACAAGCTGCAGGGCTCGCATCGATTACAATTTCGCGGCGAATTTGCTGATCTCGAGCGGCGGTTCTCCGCTGTGGACAAACTGCTTCTGCAACTCACGATCGAAGAGCCCGCGGCCAGGACCGGATAAGCCTGGCGATTTGGACGACTGACACGATGAATAAGATAACAGCTTTGCTCGCTGCCCTGTCGCTGACGTCCGTCGCCGGCGCCCAGGATGAAATCGTTGAGGATACCGTGTCCGTTCGCCGCTATGCCGTTGAGCTGATTGTATTTACCTATTCCGAAGACGTCTCGCTGGGCACGGAAGTCTTCCCGCCTGACGAGCCGCCTGTTATCGAGGAAAGCCTCCTGCCTGTCGACCCGGACGGAATTATCGTGTTCGACGAGACTCTTGCGGAACCGCAAGCAGCCGCGACCGATCCCGATGTGCCCGAGGTGGAAGAAGAGGTCGAAAAAGCTCCCTGGCCCGAAACCGTATTGATGGTCGAGGATGAGTTCAGCATGCAGGCTGTCATCGAGCGCCTGGAACTCCTCGACGCCTACGAACCGATGCTGCATGTCGGCTGGACCCAGGTCGCATTGCCTGAGGACGAGTCGCAGCCGATCGAGCTACCGTATTTCGGCGATCCGCCGGCCGGACTCGATGGCAGTTTCACGCTATACCTCGGACGCTATCTTCACCTCGTGGTCGACCTGGCACTCGACGCGAGTGCAAGCACCGGCGAGGAATCGCCAGGACTTGAGGAGCCGATATCCGACGAGCCGGATTTTGATGAGCCGGCCGCCATTTACGGGGATGCGCGCCAACAGTTCGACGACGAGATGCCCGTGGCCGAAGGCCGTGTGCGCTATCGCATCCAGGAAAATCGAATCATGAGAAACGGCGATACACGCTATTTCGACCATCCGAAATTCGGGGTGATTGCGAAGGTCAACCGCGTGGAGGAACGACCGGACGAAACCGACTCCAGCGGTGACGCGCCCGAACTAAGCAGCCGGCTTCGGTAAAATCTCGTCGAGAAACGTTTCCGCCGAATCCCCGTTTTCGGAAGAACCGGCATGCACCGCAACCCGATACGACACGGTAACGAACTTCGACTTCGTCGAGCGCGGGTGATGCAGGCCGAGATCACGAACGGCTGACGCAATTCGGGCCGCAAATTCGCTTACGCCCTGCTCGTCGCCGGCATGCGACAGTACCACCAGCGCCGCGCCGTCCAGCCTGCCGACGACGTCGCTCGCTCGGCGCAGGCATCGCCGTACCGCCTGACCAACGCGCCGCATGCACGAATCGGCGGCATGGCTCCCGAACACGTCGATATAGGCATCAAACTCGTCGAGCGTGAAAACCACGAGCGCGAGCGAGCTTTTTTCGCGGGCGGCGACGGCCCAGTCATGTTCCAGCACGTCTCGAAATGCCCTGCCATTGAGCAGCCCTGTAACCGGATCGTCGCGCGACAGATCCCGAATGCGCCGCTTGGCCTTGAGCAGCGCCTGGTGCATTTCGCTGCCCGCGACCGCGCTGGTACTGGCTCCGCCTCGCCAGAAGGCCACATAGAATTGCGCCGCCGAGTCGTCGTCCACGCTGAGCGGTTTCAGCGCCAGGAGATACTCCCGATTGCCGAGTTCAACGGGAAAACTCGTTTCCTGTCGGGATCGCAGGGTCTCCGAAATTTCAAGCGCAAGGTTGCGGCCGACAAGCTGCTCGATGACCTCGGCAAATGGGCTGCCGCACGCATCCTCGCCCCCGATTGCGTCGAAGGCCGCATTGCTGAAGACGACAGGCCAGTCCGGATGATCGACCTTCAGGATAACGAGCGGTTCGGCCGACGCCTCGATGACCTGCTGCAGTATTTTTCGCTTGATCGCCTTCACGCGTCCAGTTCCAGTGGCGGCCGGTCGCCCCAATGTGCCAAGGCCGCACTGGCTTGCTGCCAGTCGTCGCTCGACAGGAGAGTCTCCCGCAATACGTGACCCGTCCCGTGCAGGCGAGCAAGCCGCACCAGCGACAGCGGGTTCGAATAGTTCTCCAATGCCGCGACAGCCTCAAGCGCCGCGCTGCGATCATTGCATACGAGCACCATGTCGCAGCCAGCGCGCAGCGCAAGCGTTGCTCGCTCCGCCATGGAGCCGTAATCGCGCGTCGCTTTCATGCTCAGGTCGTCGCAGAAGACAGCGCCGCCGAAGCCCAGCCGGGAACGCAACTCGCGCTGTATCCAGAAAGAGGAAAAACCGGCGGGTATTTCATCCATCTCACGATAGACGATGTGCGCCATCATTACACCGGCGATAAGCCCATTCCTGATCAACTTTTCGTACGGCCGCATGTCATCGAGCACCTTGCCGTACTCGCGTCTGTCGACCGGTAATTTCAGATGTGAATCGGCAACGACCGCGCCGTGACCCGGAAAATGCTTCGCGACCGCAACCATGCCGGCACTGCGCAGCCCGCGGCACAGAGCGGCAGCGAGTTCTCCAACGGCCTCGGCATCGGCATGAAAAGACCGGTCGCCGATAATCTCGCTGAAGCCCCAGTCCAGGTCGACACAGGGCGCAAAGCACAGGTCAACGTTCACCGCGCGCAGCTCCGATGCGATCAACCAGCCGATCATACGCGCCAGTTCGAGGCCGGCGGCCGGATCACGATCGTACTCGTGACCGGCCTGGCGCATCGGCGGAATCTCGCTGAAGCCCTCTCGAAACCGCTGCACACGACCGCCCTCGTGATCGACCGCGATCAGTAGCGGCGGACTGCGGAGCGCTCGAATTTCGGCGACAAGATCCGATATCTGTGCCGGCGAGGCGTAATTGCGGGAGAACAGGATGACCCCGCCGACAGCGGGTTCGCGCAGCAGGTCGCGGTCCGCGGGCGTCAGCGCGGTCCCTTCAATATCGAGCATTACAGGTCCAAGTGACATGCTGGGTATCCCTGACTCGTAAAGGCTAGGTTAGATCGGTGCGCTGTCGCGGTTCAAGTGCTCGAACCACATAATAATCCTTTTTCGAGAAGTCCTTCATAAACCTTTGACTTATATTAATTTACTGAATACTGCTATCGACTCGACATGGGCTGTGTGCGGAAACATGTCGATGATCCCCGCAGCTTCGAGCTGGTAGCCATGCTCGCTGACGAGCACGCCCGCATCACGCGCGAGCGTTCCCGGGTGGCAAGAAACATAGACAATGCGCTGTGCGGCAATCTTCGGCATGTGCTTGATGACCTCGGCGGCCCCGGAGCGCGCCGGGTCCAGCAGCACACGATCCCAGCCCGCCTGCAGCCAGCCCTCGCTGCCGTCGATGGCGCTGAGATCCGCGCACTGAAATGCAGCATTGGTCAGCGCGTTGCGTTCGGCGTTGCGCCGTGCCGCATCGACCAGCGCCGCGTCGCCTTCGATGCCCAGCACCGACGCGCTGCGACGCGCGAGCGGCAGTGAGAAATTACCGATTCCACAGTACAGATCGAGCACACGGTGGCCGGGCTCCAGATCGAGTAACGCGACGGCGCGACCGACCATCTGCCGATTGACCTCGCTGTTGATCTGCACGAAGCTCACGGGTTCGAACTCGATACGGACGTCGAATTCGGGCAGGGTATAGGCCAGCGACTCGACGCCGTCCCGCGGGTACAGCATAGCAACCGTGTCCGGACCGCCGGTCTGCAGGTAGACTCTGAGCCCGTGACGCTCGCCAAATGCGCAAAAAAGCGCGATGTCCGGCGGCGACGGCGCATCCAGCACCCGAAACACGAGGCCGACGCCGTTCTCCGCCACCGCCACCTCGATTTGCGGCAGACGGGCCCGAATCGACAGCTGGCCGATCAGCTCGCTGAGCGGGTCGATTAGATCCCCAACAGGCTCGGCCAGAATCTCACAGCGATGCATGTCCGTGATAAACGGCGCGTGGCGCTCGCGAAAGCCGACAAGCACCCTGCCCTTGCCATGAACATCCTTGACCGCAAGCCTTGCGCGGCGTCGATAATGCCAGCCGGAACCGACTACAGGCTCGAGCCAGGTGCCGGCGCTGACCTTGCCGATCCGCTCGAGGTTGTCCCGGAGTGTTTGCGACTTGATAGCCCGTTGCCGGGAATCGCTGACATGCTGCAACGAGCAACCACCACACCGACCGAAAACGGCGCAACGTGCCTGGACGCGCTCAGGCGACGGCTCGAGCACGTCAAGCAGCTCGGCCTCGTCGAAATTACGGCGCGATTTGCGGCGCTGAAATCGCACCTCTTCACCGGCCAAGGCACCCGCGACAAAGACCTTCTTGCCGCTGACCGCAGCGATGCCGCGACCATCATGCGTAACTGAATCGATCCGGGCTATCTCCGGCTCACGGCGGCGACGCGCCAACCCAGGCTCCTCAGCTCGCCGGCCAGGCCGCGAGAAATTCGTTCAAGTGCGGCTCATCCATGGATGTCAGCGTACTGCGAACCAGCTCCAGTTCGCGCTCGAGTCCGGCCTCGTCGAGATTACCGCGCATGAGCTCGAATCGCAGAAAGATCAGCCACGTGTTCAACACATCGGTCTCGCAGTAGTTGCGAATTTCGCGGATGGCCCCGTCCTTGAATTTTTCCCAGACCTTGTCGCCGCTCATGCCGAGCTTGCCCGGAAAGCCCAGCAGCACAGCGGTCTGTTCGAGACTCGCATTGGCCCGCACCTGGTATCCGGCGAGCACATCCATGAGATCCGTGTGTCGCGAGTGGTAGCGGTTGAGGTAGTTATTCCACTTGAAGTCTTTATTGGAATCACCGGTCTCCCAGTAACGCGGCGCCTGGATACGGTGCTTAAGCGCTCGGTAGTGCAGTACCGGAAGATCAAAGCCGCCACCATTCCACGACACGAGATCGGGAACATACCGATCGATGCCGTCAAAAAAGCGACGCACGAGTTCCGGCTCGTCGGCATTTTCATCGCCGAGACTCCAGACCCGGAACGTGTCCCCGGTGCGAAGCGCAACCGATATCGCGACGACACGGTGCTGATGCAGGGGCAGGAACTCGTGCCCCGCGGCCTGCAGACGCTTGAACATCATCGCCGTGGCAACGTCTTCATCGGGCAGCTCTCCGAGATCCCATAAGCGCCGCCCGAATTCCACGTCAGGAACCGTTTCGATATCGAATGAAAAACAGTGCATCGGCGTTCAGGTCCTCGCGTTCGTGTTAAGCGTGGGGGACGCAGTTTCGACGACCGCGAACGAAACAACAAGCCCTGCATCGTCGGTCAGGCTGACATGGCCGATTCCGATTCCCAGTTCGTCGCAAACCTTGCGCCCGCGCTCCGACCAGATGATCAGCGGCCGACCCCACTCATTATTGACGATACCGACGTCGCGAAGCCATACACCGTGGCGAAAGCCCGTGCCCATGGCCTTGACGGTCGCTTCTTTGCCCGCGAATCGCATGGCCAGAAAACGGACCGGCCACTTGCTCCTGCGAAACAATTCGAGTTCCTCATCCATGAGCAGCCGCTGCACGAAATGCTCGCCGAATCGATCGTACGTAGCCTGTATACGGGCTACTTCGACAACATCGGTGCCAACACCGAAAATCATGAATCGTTCATCCGGTACGCGCCTCTGTCATCAGGCGCTTCATCTCCGAAACAGCGCGATGCAGCCCATCGAAGAGGGCGCGGCTGATGATCGCATGGCCGATATTCAGCTCAACGATCTGCGGAATGCTTGCGATCGCGGCCACGTTGCCGTAGTGCAATCCGTGCCCGGCGTTGATCGTGAGCCCGAGACCATGGCCATACTGCGCAGCGTCGATTACCCGGTCGAGTTCGCGCTGTTGTCCGCCACCGGAGGCATCGGCATAGCTGCCCGTGTGTAATTCGATGACCGGTGCGCCAGCCTTTACTGCCGCATCGAGCTGCGCGCGAACCGGATCGATGAACAAAGACGTCCTGATGCCGGCTGCAGCAAGCTGGGCACAGGCGTCAGCCACCTTGTCCTTCTGACCGGCGACATCGAGTCCGCCTTCCGTCGTGATTTCCTCACGGCGCTCAGGTACCAGGCAGCAGTCCGACGGCGCGATGTCGATCGCAATCCGGAGCATTTCGTCGGTTACTGCAAGCTCGAGGTTCATGCGCGTGCGCATGACTTTCTTAATCGCCGGCAAGTCGCTGTCCTGGATATGGCGGCGATCTTCGCGCAGGTGCACGGTAATGCTATCGGCGCCCGCCTTCTCGGCGATGACGGCCGCTTCCGCCGGTCTCGGGTACGGGGTACCACGTGCCTGCCTTAGCGTGGCGACATGATCAATATTCACGCCGAGATGTATGAGGCTGGTGTCCATGAGCGGCTATTCTAGCCTGAACGGCTGACCGGAAGGAGAGTACGATTCGTTCAGCGTCTGCGCAGCCCGGAATAGCCCGGCGACCGTGTCGTCAACGCCGCTTTCTCCGATGCATCTCGATCAGGACCTTGCGACTCTTCAGCTCTTTGCCACCAAGATGGAATGCAATGACTTCTCGCAAAAGTCGGCTGGCGGCACGCAATACAGTCGGCTCATCAAAACGCTGTGCACCGATGTCGAGCAGCTGCGCGCCGGTAAATACCATGGGCCCATCCTGGCGCTGCACTTCGACCGGCCCCTGTTCAAAACGATACTCGTAATAGCTTTCGGCTTGCAGCGCTTGCTGAGAGCCCGATACATGGTCGAAGTTGAGCGCATAGCCGATCTGTCGGAGCAACTCGACCTCGAACTGCCGCAGGCAACGCGCAATGTTGTCGGTTGCGCCCAGCGCCTGAATAGTCTCTCCATAGGACGTGAATATTTCCGGCTGCGGGTCGTGGCGATGAAGAAAGTGCAGCAGCAGTTCATTGACGTAATAGCCCGACAATAACGCATCTCCGGACAGCCGCAATGGCGCGCCGCGCACCTCCGCGCCCGTCAGGGTCCCAAGATCCGAACGCTGTACCCATGACAGACTGAGCGGCATGAACGGCCGTAACACGCCCTTGAGCCTGGACTTCGCGCCGCGACTCCCCCTTGCCACGAGAGCCAGCTTGCCATGCTCCGCGCTGATGACATCGAGAATCTGGCTCGAGTCGCGGAACGGCCGATGATGCAGAATATAGGCGGGCTGCTGCTCGACTCGCTTTTGAATGGTTCCGATCTCCCGGGAATCGCCTTGCTAGGGCGACTCGTAGCCCAAACGCATCAGGTCCTGCTCACTATCGGACCAGTTCTCCTTGACCTTGACCCATAGCTCCAGATGCACAGCTTGTCCCAGTTGCCTGCTGAGCTCGATGCGGGCCGACTGGCCCACTTTCTTGAGTATATTGCCGCCCTTGCCGACGACGATACCCTTCTGGCTTTCCCGATCCACCCAGATGATCGCGTTAATCGTCAGGCGCTTGTCAACCTGCTCATACCGCTCGATCTGCACGGTCAACCCATACGGCAATTCCTGGTGCAGCAGCTTCGTGAGCTTTTCCCGGATCACCTCGGATGCGTGAAATTCGGCGCTGCGATCCGTTCGCATATCTTCAGGAAACAACATGGGCGATTCAGGCAGGTAACCCGGAATGAGCTCGAGCAAGGTGTCGAGATTGTCGTGCTTGCGCGCGGATACAGGGATGATCTCAGCAAAATCATGGCGCTTCGCCATGGCGGCCAGGGTCTCGAGAAGCTGTTCTTTCGGTCGAACCAGATCGATCTTGTTGAGAACCGCTATAACAGGCGCATCACACGAGCGCAGGCGCTTCAACACGTCGTCATCCTCATCCGTCCAATGCGTTGCATCACTGACGAACAGGGCCACGTCGGCATCGGCAAGCGCATTGACGGCAGTGCGATTCATCAGGCGATTCATCGCTTTGCCGGCCTTGCGATGCAGCCCGGGTGTATCGACAAACACGGCTTGCACATCCCCGGATGTGTGAACCGCAAGAATCCTGTGCCGCGTCGTTTGCGGCTTGTGCGTGACGATGCTGATCTTGCTGCCCATGATCGAATTGATCAGCGTGGATTTGCCGACGTTGGGTCTGCCGACTACTGCAACGAATCCGCAACGGGTTGGCATCATTCCGCGCCGTTAACCGTCAGTTGCGCAAGCATCGACTGTGCCGATACCTGCTCCGCATCTCTGCGGGAGGTGCCCTCGCCTCGGGTCTCGGCGTTGGCGCTGTCGACACGGCAACTCACCTCGAAGCACTGGCGGTGCGCCTTGCCCGTAACGTTGACCAAATCGTACTCCGGCAATCCGAGACCCCTCGCCTGCAGCCACTCCTGGAGACGCGTCTTCGGATCGCGAAGTTCGGCTGCCACAGGCAGGTCATGAAGACGATCACCAAGCGCACGCATGACGACCGTCCTGGCCGCGTCGAACCCGGCGTCGACATACACGGCACCGAAAATCGCCTCGAGTGCGTCGGCAAGGATCGACTCACGCCGATGCCCTCCTGTTTTTCGTTCACCGCCGCCGAGTACCAGGTACTCGCCCAGTCCCAGGTCGGACGCGAGCTCCGCGAGTGACTTGTCCTTCACGATCGACGAGCGTAAGCGACTGAGATCACCCTCATCCGCATCTTCTTGCGAACGGAATAATTCGTCGGATACGACGATATCGAGAACCGCATCGCCAAGAAATTCGAGACGTTCGTTACTTTCGCCCAGTGCACTGCGGTGAGTTAACGCCTGCTGCAGAAGCTCGACGTCATTGAACTCATAACCCAGCGCGCTCTTTAGCCAGGTCTCGGCCTTATCCGACACGTGCGCTAGCGACGTATGAGGACGGTCTTGTCGAAATGCACGGAAAACGAAACGTTAGAAATGAACGGAGTGGTGTCGTCATATACCGCCGACACCTCGTATCCCCCGTCAACAGCGGTAACGTTTACATCGCGCGCCGTAATTACACCGACACTCTCGACATCGAATCGGCGAGATATCGAATTGCGAATCATGCCACGAGTTGCATTCTGACCGTCAAATTCCTCACGTGCTCCTTCGACCACGCCAACGATTTTCATGTAGTTCAGGTACACGGGAGTCAGGCGGATTGCGGCAAACGCGAACAACCCGAAAAAGACAACCAGAAAGATGGCACCGAGCATCGTGACACCGGCCTGGTGCCGCGGCAGTCGAGCCTGCAGGTTTCTCTGTATTCGTTTCATGCCGTCAATTCGCCCATTCGGCAGTCAATACGCCGTGTTTAGCTGCCCATTACGTTAAATCTAACCCGATTTTAGACGCCAATTCGGTGACGTGCACCACATTATTGGATCTTGCTGCCGATCCGGTCCCAGCGCGGCCATTGCAGCCCGTCCATGTGCATCCATATGCGCACCGCTTCACCGACAAGGTGCGTTTCGGGTATTGCATCGATGAAGCGGCTGTCCCGGCTGTTGTCCCGATTGTCGCCCATGACGAAGTAGTGGCCCTCGGGTACCCGGTAGCTGCCGTCATTGCGCGTATAGCCTGCGTCCGTGATCAGAATTTCATGTTGCCTGTCATCGAGTTTCTCGACAAACCGCGGCTCCCGCGGCGTAGCATCCGGATGCTGGTCCAACGATACCTTTTCACCATTGATCGTCAGCCGATGTTGCTCGTAGCTGATCTCATCGCCAGGTAACCCGATGACGCGCTTGATGTAGTTGACGTTCGGATCGGACGGCAAACGAAAAACGACAACATCGCCTCGCTCGGGCTCCCCTGTCTCGAGAATCTTGGATTCGGTAACCGGTAAGCGCAGGCCGTAGGCATATTTCTTGACGAAGATGAAGTCGCCCTGCAACAAGGTTGGCATCATTGAGCCGGACGGAATACGAAACGGTTCGAATACGAACGAACGAATTATCAGGACGAACAACAGCACCGGAAAAAACGAGCGCGAATAATCTACGAACACCCGGCGCACGGCCGACCCACCGCCCCCATCGCCGCTGCGGCTCCAGAGAAATTTGTCCAGCGCGACGACGACGCCCGTAAGCCCCGTCAGCAACGTCAGAATCAAAGCCAGATTAATACTCAATCGCGCCCTCTCACTTATCGGTCCGCAGCACGGCCAGGAACGCCTCCTGCGGAATTTCGACCGATCCTACCTGTTTCATCCGGCGCTTGCCGGCCTTTTGCTTTTCAAGCAACTTCCGTTTTCGCGTCACATCACCGCCATAGCATTTGGCTGTCACGTTCTTGCGCAGCGCCTTGACGGTGCTGCGCGCCAGTACCTGACTACCAATCGCCGCCTGGATCGCAACGTCGAACATCTGCCGGGGAATCAGTTCGCGCATACGCTCCACGAGGTCGCGGCCCCGTTTCTGGGCCGACTCGCGGTGCACGATGACTGACAGCGCATCTACACGCTCTTTGTTGATCAGTATATCAAGGCGCACGAGATTCGCGGGTTCGAAGCGAACAAAATGGTAATCGAAGGATGCATAGCCGCGGCTGACGGATTTTAGTCGATCAAAAAAGTCCAGCACGACCTCGGCCAACGGCATTTCGTACTCTATGGAGACCTGGCTGCCAAGGTAGCGAATATGTTTCTGCACTCCGCGCTTATCGATACAGAGCTTGATCACCGCGCCGACGTGCTTTTCCGGAACAAGAATATTTGCGGCGATAATCGGCTCGCGCAGCTCGGCAATATCGTTTGCGGCCGGTAGCTTCGATGGGTTGTCCACGTAACTGACGTTGCCGGCATTGTCGACGACTTCGAATATCACGGTCGGCGCCGTCGTTATCAGCTCCAGGTCGTATTCTCTCTCGAGCCTTTCCTGCACGATCTCCATGTGCAGCATGCCAAGAAAGCCGCAACGGAACCCGAATCCAAGCGCTGCCGACGTCTCGGGTTCGAAGTGCAGCGCTGCATCATTGAGCCGAAGTTTCTGCAGTGCCTCGCGAAAGTTTTCGTAGTCGTCCGAGCTTATGGGAAACAGTCCGGCAAAGACCCGCGGCTGAACCTGCTTGAAACCCGGCAATGGCTTTTCGCAGGGTTGTCGGGTCAGCGTCAGCGTGTCGCCAACCGGCGCACCATAGATGTCCTTTATCCCCGCAATGACGTACCCGACCTGCCCGGTGCAAAGTGCATCGCGGTCCTGCATCTTGGGTGTAAAGCAGCCGACCCTATCTGCAAGATAGGAATCCCCGGTCGACATGACGGTGATCCGGCCGCGCTTCGGCAGACTGCCGTTGACGACGCGAACGAGCGATACGACGCCGACGTAGTTATCGAACCATGAGTCGATAATAAGCGCCTGCAGCGGGGCATCCGGATCACCTGCGGGCGGCGGAATTCTCTTTACGATCGCATCGAGCAGCTCCGGCACGCCCTTGCCCGTTTTTGCGCTGACGTTGATCGCGTCCTGCGCGTCGATACCGATGATGTCCTCGATTTCCGCCTTGACGCGCTCGGGCTCGGCCGCTGGCAGGTCGATCTTGTTCAAGACCGGCAAGACCTCGAGCCCTTGATCGATGGCCGTATTGCAGTTCGCGACACTCTGCGCTTCGACGCCTTGGGCTGCATCGACGACGAGCAGCGCACCTTCACACGCCGCGAGGCTCCGCGATACCTCATATGAAAAATCGACATGCCCTGGCGTATCGATGAAGTTGAGTTCGTAGACCTCGCCGTCTGACGCCGAGTAGTTGAGCGATACGCTCTGCGCCTTGATCGTGATGCCGCGTTCCCGCTCCAGGTCCATCGAGTCCAGCACCTGCTCCGCCATCTCGCGAGCACTGAGGCCGCCACAGTGCTGAATGAATCGGTCCGCAAGCGTCGACTTACCGTGGTCGATGTGGGCAATGATGGAGAAGTTTCGAATTCGCTTCATGTCGGGACGTTGCTCAGGATCCTTGCGAGGGCTTCGCGGTCGAGATGATACTGGCAGACGAGCTCGCCGTCATACTCTACGACTGGAATGCGGGTAGCGTAGGCTCGTTGCCAATCCTCATCTGTGTCTATATCGCGGACTTCGACGGCGAGCCGGTCGCGCACGAGCGGCAACAACGCTTCTATAAGTTGTTCGCAGAGATGGCAGCCTTGCCGGCTGTATACGATCAGTCCTGCCACTCAGGCACCAGCAGGCGATTCGTGTCGCTTCTCGACGATCGGTGTATAGCGCCGCAAGCACGAAGCCTTGCGCAGTTTCCAGCGGGCAGCTGCAAGCCCGGCCCCGAGTCCGGACAGCGCTGCCAGCGCAGCCACGGCATCTCCCAGGCCAAGCCCATAGGCCACCGTGGCAGCGGCGACGCCGCCCAACATTGGCGCACCATAGACGATCGTGGCGGCGCCCAGTAATTCCCCGGGCCTTAGTGAAATGACCACCCGATCGCCCTCTCCAAGCTCGAGCTCGGGCCGCACCGACGCCTCGATGCGCCGCATCCGGCCGGATCCACTGAGTAATCCGGCGCCACAGCCTTTCCCTGCCGCGCATCGTGGACAGGCAACCTCCACATCAATATCGATGACGGCTCTATAGCCATCAGGCTCTGGGATCAAGGAACGGATTGTACCGCTGGGATTTTGCATCGAGGCACTTATAGCAGTTTGGGGGCAGCCGTTACACGTTCGGCACGAAATGCGCTTATTCTGGCTGCATTGAGCTGGCAATCTGCTTGACAGTTGCCGCAGGTACCTCACCTACCGCCGTTACGAGATGATCGCCGATTGCAATGCTGTATGAATGCGACGCACCAACACTCGAGCTTTCGGCGACATCCCGTTCGGTCTTCGCTTCGACAAATACAGATACGTTGGCCAGACCGTCACTGAACAGGATGTGCGTTACCGGCTCATCGCCGCCGGGCACATGCTCCTGGTGAGCCGACACGGGACGAAACCCGCGCGGCAGATTGTCGCTGGTCCACTCCGACTCGACCGAGTGAGTGATCGCACGCCTCGGCTCATTGATCCATCGAAAATTCTCGATGTCGTATGACGGCTGCAAGTCAAGCGCATCAACACCTTCGTCGAGGCTGATATCAGCAAATTTCAGCTGCTCAATGGCTTTGCCATCGACATTGATGAGCTTGGTCTGGAGCGGGAAACCGGTTGCGCTATCCAGCCACAAGCGGTGCCCGTACCGATACTCATCATGAGGCCGTATTGCCACCATGACCGTCTTGCGGCCCGCAACACGTTCCTCGCGAACGATAGAAACATCATATTCGCTGCCGAAGCGGATATCGCTGGAAGGCATTGAAAAGAAAAGCGTGCTCTGGTCGTTCCATTCCTCGACCAGCACCGACTTTTTGTCCGGGAGAATGCAGTGCACCTCGTTGCCGTTGCGAATTATCTCGAGGCCGTTGCCCTCCTGGATGAGCACTCTCTCGCGAACGATACCGTCAACGACGAGATGCACGACCTTGAGCGCCTCGGTCGTTCCGCCCTGCATGCGGATGACCGTGCCTTCATAATTAGTGGTCTGCACGGCCTTCGTCATCTTGTTCAGCCAGCCGTGCGGATCGTCGTTCTGCGCCGCTGCAATATTCGCCACCAGGACCGCGCTGCCGAGCGCGACCCGGGTGGTCACGTTCAGGATTCGTCGCCGGTTCCTCATGATCTATTGCGTCTGCTGATCCTGAGCTTCCTCATCGTCGGTACTCGATCCATCATTTGCCGGGTTCTCCAGGCCGGGTTCGGTAATACCCCCCTCTCGCAACTGCAGCGTTACGAGTCTCGCATTGATGTTGCCGGTCGATGCATTATGCAGCAAGCGATACTGAAGCAGTTGTTCATCGGCCTGCACGGGTACCGTGTAGGTTGCATCCGCGGCGCTCTCCGCAATGATCGCCGCCTCGGGCGCATCGGCGATGTCGGCAACACCGCTGACCTGCTGCAGCCCCACAATAGCGGCAAGCGCGACAGTTGCGGCGATAGCGGCACCGGCCAGCGGGCGAGTGTAGCGGGAACCCGCGGGCTCTGCGCGGACGCTGGTTTCAGAAAACTCCGTATCCCCGATTTGTGCCGCGATTCGCTCGCGAAGCGTGGCGATGCCTTTTACGTCCCGGTGCCCCTTCATGGCACGGCCGATTGCGAAGTACTCGGCGGCCTGCTGCCTTAGCTCGAGGTCCTGGCTCAGCCGGCGCAGCAGCATTTCGGATTCATTATCCGGCAGTTCGCCATCGACGAACGCTGAAATCTGGGTTTTTATCGCGTCATTCATACATCCCCGCCTTTCTTATCGAATCAGTGTTCCAACTTTTTTGCTTATTGCATCCCGCGCCCTGAAAATCCTCGATCGCACGGTACCCACAGGACAGTCCATGGTCTGCGCAATCTCCTCGTAACTCATTCCATCCAGCTCTCGCAGGATAATCGCCGTTCGCAAGTCGTCGGGCAGCGCCTCGATAGCATGTTCCAGCGTATCCTGTAACTCCTGGCTCAATGCCACGGCTTCGGGCGTGTCCGTCTCCTTGAGCTTTGCATGCAGGCCATACTGTTCAGGATCCTGCAGGTCCAACTCGATGTCGGTCGGCCGCCGGCGCTGCGCTGCAAGATAATTCTTCGCAGTGTTCACGGCGATCCGGTACAGCCACGTGTAAAACGCGCTGTCACCGCGAAACCTCGGCAACGCCCTGTAGGCCTTGATGAAAGCCTCCTGCGCGATATCCAATGCCTGCTCGGGGTCACGCACATAACGCATCACCAGGTTGACAATCTTGTGCTCGTATTTGAGCACCAGCAGGTCGAATGCGCCTTTGTCGCCTTTCTGAACCCGTTTTACCAGCTCCTTGTCGGTCGATTCATTCGACATTCGGCTGCATCCCTGTGCCGGCGCCGTCGAATCGAAACCGCTCGACACCCCGATAGACCGGCAGGATTCTGGAAAGTTCTCCGTATGCGCTCTTATTCATAATCGTTATGTGACACGGTTCCTGAGAGGCCGGGCCGGCTGTCCCGACAGACCGCGGCCGGGGCATGGTAGCAGCTTCAGCGCGCGGTCCCCAAGTGTCTCCAGATGACCTGGAACCGGCGCCAGGCATCATCCCCGCGGACCTTGCCGATCAGCAGCTCCCCGTGGCGCCGGCCGTCGTGAGTTCGCATGCGCAGCCAGGCGACGCCAGGCAGCACGATGCTGCCGCTGATCAGCTCCGCGGCCTGCCAGTCACCCGCGGTTGTCTGCAGACTGATCTGCCCTGGCGAATACAGGCGAATACGCCGGTAACGCCGATGCCCGTGGTAGATAATGACCAACTCCCGGACGCTTGCAAAAATCCAGGCACCGGTGGCAGCCAGGCGCAGTGCCCAGTGCACGGGTATTGAGATGATCACACCGATACCGATCAACGCGGCAATGGACCCGGATGCAAGTACCAGTCGCCGAAGCGATGGCTCAGGCGTCAGTTCGGTCGAGTATGTGTCCGACGACAATGACGAATTCCGGTGCTGGCGGCTCCTTGCTCAAAAGGTAGCGCATCAGTTGCGGATCAGGTAGCGACAAAAACGCCTCGAACGCAGCTTTTTCGATCTCGTCCGCCGTCTCGTAATGCTGTTCGAGATAGCGAACCAGCAGCTGATCCAGTTCCCGCATTCCGCGTCGGCACTGCCAGCGTAATCGTGAGCTTTCCACGGCGGCCTAGTGTCGCCGGGCGGCAAGCATCTTCTTGGTCTCGGCAATCGCCTTTGCCGGATTGAGGCCTTTCGGGCAGGTCTGCGTACAGTTCATGATCGTGTGGCAACGATACAGCCGGAACGGGTCCTCTAACTCGTCCAGGCGCTCGCCGGTTGCCTCGTCGCGGCTGTCGACCAGCCAGCGGTAGGCGGCCAGCAACGTGGCCGGGCCCAGGTAGCGGTCGCTGTTCCACCAGTAGCTCGGACAGCTGGTCGAACAGCAGGCGCACAGAATGCAGGCCGCAGGCTCATCGATCTTTTCCTGGTCATCTTTGCTCTGTAAACGCTCGTGATTCAGAGGCGGCGGGGTGCGCGCCTGCAGCCATGGCTTGATCGAGGCGTACTGGGCATAGAAGTTGGTCAGGTCCGGCACCAGGTCCTTGACGACAGGCATATGCGGCAGCGGATAGATCTTGACGTCGCCTTTTACCTTGTCGATCGCAAGCGTACAGGCAAGCGTATTGCCGCCGTCAATATTCATCGCGCAGGAACCGCAGATCCCTTCGCGGCAGGAACGCCGGAATGTCAGGGACGGATCGATTTCGTTCTTTATCTTGATCAAGCCGTCGAGAACCATCGGGCCGCAGGTATCCAGATCGACCTCGTAGGTGTCGACTCTTGGGTTTTCGCCACTCTCCGGGTCGTAACGATACACGGCAAATCGGCGCACATTCCCGGCGCCATCGGCGGCCGCAAAATGCTTGCCCTTTTTTATCCTGGAATTCGGCGGTAATCTGAACTCAGCCAACGCTAAGACTCCTAGTAAACGCGCGCCTTCGGCGGTATAGCTTCCACTTCATCGGTCAGGGTGTCCTGATGCACGGGCCGGTAGTCGAAGGCCACCTTGCCATCCTCGTCAACCCATGCCAGCGTGTGTTTCATCCAGTTGTCGTCATCACGCTCACTGTAGTCCTCACGCGCATGGGCACCACGACTTTCAAGCCGGTTTGCCGCGGAATGAATGGTCGCCATGGCATTGAGCATCAGATTTTCGAGCTCCAGCGTCTCGATGAGATCGGTGTTCCAGATCATCGACCGGTCCGACAGCCGGATATCGCCGAGGCTCGCAAACGTCTTGTCCAGCAACCCGACCCCTTCAGCGAGCGATTCGCCCGTGCGAAACACGGCTGCATGAGCCTGCATGATTCGCTGCATTTCAAGACGTATGTCGGCCGTTGCACGGCTGCCGTCAGCTTTTAGCAACCGGTCGATACGCCGCACGCTGTTTTGACCCGCATCGCTGCCAAACGGCTTGTGTCGTGCTCCCGGCGTCATCGTTTCCTCGCAATAGTGCGCGGCGGCACGCCCGAACACGACGAGATCCAGCAAAGAATTCGAGCCGAGGCGATTCGCGCCATGCACGGACACGCACGCCGCCTCGCCGACGGCCATCAGGCCCGGGACCGCGGCCTCCTTGTCGCCGTTTCGGACCGTCAGCACCTTCCCGTTGTAGTTGGCCGGAATGCCGCCCATGTTGTAATGCACGGTCGGTATGACCGGGATCGGTTGTTTCGTAACGTCGACGTTCGCGAAGATCCGGGCGGACTCGGCGATTCCCGGCAGCCGCTCGTCGATAACCTCGGGGCCGAGGTGCTCGAGATGCAGGAAGATATGGTCCTCTTCGGCGCCGACACCGCGACCCTCCCGGATCTCGATGGTCATCGATCGGCTGACGACATCACGCGAGGCGAGATCCTTGGCGTTCGGCGCATAGCGCTCCATGAACCGCTCGCCGGCCGAATTGGTCAGGTAGCCGCCCTCACCGCGCGCGCCCTCGGTGATCAGGCAGCCCGCGCCATAGATACCCGTGGGATGAAACTGCACGAACTCCATGTCCTGCGAAGGCAGGCCTGCGCGCATGACCATCGCGTTGCCGTCCCCGGTACAGGTGTGCGCCGAGGTGCACGAAAAATAGGCTCGACCATAACCCCCGGTTGCCAGAATGACCTGGTGTGCGCGAAACCGATGCAGCCGGCCCGTGGCCAGCTCGATCGCCACGACGCCACGACAGGCACCGTCTTCCATGATCAGGTCGATCGCAAAAAACTCGACGAAGAACTCGGCGTCGTGCTTTAGAGACTGCTGGTACAGCGTGTGCAGCATGGCATGGCCGGTACGATCCGCAGCAGCGCAGGTTCGTTGTGCCGTGCCTTCACCGTAATGCGTCGTCATGCCGCCGAACGGACGCTGGTAGATGCGGCCGCTCTCGGTGCGAGAGAACGGTACACCGTAATGCTCGAGCTCGATGACGGCATCCGGCGCCTCCTTGCACATGTACTCGATCGCGTCCTGGTCACCGAGCCAGTCTGAGCCCTTGACCGTGTCGTACATATGCCAGCGCCAGTCGTCTTCGCCCATGTTACCGAGCGCAGCGCTGATACCGCCCTGGGCCGCTACGGTATGGCTGCGGGTCGGGAACACCTTGGTCACGCAAGCCGTGCTGAAGCCGGCATGCGCCAGCCCGAACGTTGCCCGTAACCCGGAGCCGCCGGCACCGATGACCACGATATCGTAACTGTGGTCGATGAATTCGTAGTCGCTCATGCGCCCAATCCAATCCGGAGAACCGAGTACACCGAAAGGACCGCCACCAACACGTGGAAAAACCGCGACGCCACCAACGCGAAGATCTTCAGGCCCGCGGCATGTACATAGTCCTCGATGACGACCTGCAGTCCAAGATGAGAGTGGTAGGCAACCGTCATGCAAAACAGTGCCAGCAACGCACCGTTGAGCGGCTCGGCAATGAACGCAACAACGACCTCGTGCGCGAAGCTGTCAAAGCCTGACAAAGATCCCGCAAACCAGAGCCCGAGAAAGAAGAGTGCGACCGCAGAGATGCGCTGCGCCCACCAGTGGTCGGTACCCTCTTTTGCCGTGCCGAGGCCCAGTACCTTGCCGAGCGGCGTTCGCAGACTCATGGCAGGAAGAGCCAGTAAGCCACGGTAGCAGCGATCGCGGCGACCAGGACAAACCAGGCCGATGCGACAGCCTGGCTCTTTTCGAATCCGTGCCCGGCGTCCCAGAACAGGTGCCGGACTCCGTTGGCGAGATGAAAAAAGAACGCAAAACTCCAGCCGATCAGCAGCAGACGTCCAAACGGGGTCGCCATCACGTCCGTAAACCTGGCGTAATCTGCGCCGCCGGCGGCCGCGTTGATGAGCCACGCGGACAATACGAGCAGACCGATCGACATCGCCACACCGCACGCCCGGTGCAGTATCGAGAGGGTCATCGTGATTGGCCAGCTATAGATCGAGATATGCGGCGACAGTGGCCTGTCGGAGTTGCTCATGCGCTTAGGTTATCCTGTCAAAAATCAATACAGCGGCCGGCTTTTTCCCAATCCCCGTAACGCGTCGGATCAGGCCCGTCCCGGCCACCGATTTCTTTCGGCAGCCCCTCGGCACGATCTTTACTGGCCGGATGAACCTCCGCAACCGAATCGGGGGTTTCATCGTCCTTAATTGCGTTATTCTCTGTATCTTTGGCTGGCATAGCGAAAGTATGCCAGACACTTCACCACGCTGCATGAGCAGATCGGGCTTCGAGACACTTCGTTACAATCGAATCAATATGGCAAAAGACCTTTACTCCAGCATTGTTGTTCAGGGCGCCGACGCGCTCGAATTCTTGCAGGGGCAGCTGACGGCTGACCTCGCCGGCCTGCTCCCGGGCCAGTCGCTGCTATCTGCCTGGTGCAACCCGAAAGGCCGCGTCATTTGCTTACTGCGCGTGACTGCCACCGGCAGCGGCTACACGCTCGCTCTGCCGACCGAGCTTGCCGATGACGTCGTCAAACGACTGACGCTGTTCCGTTTCCGGTCGAAGGTTGAGTTCACCGTGCGACCAGCGACAGAGGCCGAGTCCGGAATTGACCCGGATGCGATCGAAGCCGGGCTGTTGCAGAGACTGCGCGACGGTATTCCGGAAATCTGGCGCGCGCAGTCGGAAAAATTCACGCCGCACATGCTCAACCTCGATCTGCTTGGCGCGGTCAGTTTCGACAAAGGCTGCTACACGGGGCAGGAAGTCGTTGCGCGTACGCATTACAGAGGCTCAAGCCGGCGCCGGCTGCTGCGCTTCGTTTCTACCTCCCCCGTTCGTCCGGGCGATAAGGTAGCGGACGGAGAGCGTGACATCGGCGAAGTCTTGAACGCCGTTGGCAACGACCTGCTGGCTGTCGTGCCTGTAGACAAGTCGGGCGCGGAACTCAGCGTTAGTGGCATAATTCTGTCCAACCGTCCATTGCCTTACCTGAAAGAAGAATAACAACAGGGAGAATCTGATGAATCGATACATCAAAATCGGGCTAGCCGCATTCGCCGCTTTATTTTGTCTTTTTTATGCAATCCAGAATATGGCCAACCTCGGTCCGGCCGAATGGTTCGTCGGGACCATGTCCAGCATGCAAGGTCATGAAGCGTATCCGAACAGCTTCGGCTTTGCCGTAACGTCTCCCTTGCTGGTCAAGCTGATGTTATGGATCATCATCCTGCTCGAGCTCGCTGCGGGCGTTCTCGCCGGCAAGGGTGCCATCGACATGTTCGGCGCTCGCAACGGCAGCAGCGCCGACTTCAATGCCGCGAAGAACTATGCGCTCGCAGGCACCGGGCTGGCTGTCGTGATCTGGTTCGGAATCTTCGGCGCGTTCGGCGGCGCGTTTTTCCAGATGTGGCAGGTCGAGGCCGGCGTGAATGCGCTGAGAGATGCCGCATTCTTTTCACTACAGCACGGCGTGGTCTGGTTGATTATTCGCAGCGACGACTAATCGAACACTTCCGGCCGCATATGCGGAAATAGCAGCACGTCCCGAATCGAGGCGGAGTCGGTGAACAGCATGACAAGCCGGTCGATGCCAACGCCGATTCCTGCCGTGGGCGGCATTCCGTATTCGAGCGCACGAATGTAGTCGTGGTCGAAAGCCATGGCTTCGTCATCGCCGGCGTCGCGGTTTGCCACCTGGGCCCGAAAGCGCTCGGCCTGCTCCTCGGGATCGTTGAGCTCGGAGAAACCGTTCGCGATTTCACGGCCGGCGACGAAAAATTCAAAGCGATCCGTCACGAACGGATCGTCATCGTTGCGGCGCGATAGCGGCGACACTTCGGTCGGATACTGCGTCACAAAGACTGGACTGCGCAGGTTGTCTTCGCCGGTTTTCTCGAAAATTTCTATTTGCAGCTTGCCCGGCCCGTATTCGTCCTTAACGGTAATACCGAGCCCATCGCAAACGCCGACGAGGTAATCGCGATCGCGAAGCTTGCCTTTATCGAGGTCCGGATTGAACTTCAGAATGACCTCCTCAACGGTCATGCGTGCAAACGGTTCACCAAAATCGAAGTCTTCGCCCTGGTACCGGACAGCCGATTTACCCAGCAACGCGTCGGCCATGCCGTGCATCAATGCCTCGACCATGTCGATCAGATCCTCGTAGTCGGCATAGGCGCGATACAGCTCGAGCATCGTGAATTCGGGATTATGCTGCGTCGACACACCCTCGTTGCGGAAATTGCGGTTGATCTCGTAGACGCGCTCGAGCCCGCCGACGATCAGTCGCTTTAGATTCAGCTCCGGCGCGATTCGCAGGAACAATTCCATGTCGAGCGCATTGTGGTGAGTCCTGAAAGGTCGTGCGATCGCCCCGCCCGGCGTCGTCTGCATCATCGGCGTCTCGACCTCGATGTAATCCTGTGCGTCGAGAAAAGCCCGAATGTAGGCAACGATAGCCGTGCGCATGCGGAATACTGCGCGGCTGTCTTCGTTCATTATGAGGTCGACATAGCGCTGCCGGTAACGCGTTTCCTGGTCCTCGAGTCCATGAAACTTTTCGGGCAGTGGCCGCAGCGACTTGGTCAGCATGCGCACCTCGTCCGCCATCACGGTCAGTTCGCCGGTTTGGGTCCGAAACAGTGCGCCCGTTGCCGCTACGATATCGCCAACGTCCCATTTCTTGAAGTCCTGGTAAACGCCGTCCGCCAGCCTGTCGCGCTCGAGCCGCACCTGTATCTGGCCCGATCGATCCTGCAGCTTGATGAAACTCGCCTTGCCCATTACCCGCTTGACCATCATGCGGCCGACGACGGCGACCTTGACCTGCTCGGCACGCAGCGTCTCGTCATCATGCTCATGAAACGTCTGCTGCAATTCGTCGGCCGTTGCGTTGCGCCGGAAGTCGTTCGGATACGCGTTACGCTGCTCGCGAAGCTCGCTGAGCTTCCGCCGCCGCTCGGCAATAAGCTTGTTTTCGTCCTGCCTGGTATTTTCTGTCACGTGCTTACAATCCTTGCTTGAGGCTGGCTTCGATGAAGTCGTCGAGGCCGCCGTCCAACACAGCCTGAGTGTTACCGGTTTCGATACCGGTACGCAAATCCTTGATGCGGCTCTGATCCAGGACGTAATTGCGAATCTGGCTTCCCCATCCCACGTCCGCCTTGCCCTCCTCAACCTCTGATGCCTCGGCCCGCCGTTTCTGCAGCTCAAACTCGTACAGCTTTGCTTTGAGCTGATTCATTGCCTGTGCCTTGTTCTTGTGCTGCGACCGGTCGTTCTGGCACTGGACGACAATATTCGTCGGCAGGTGCGTGATCCGAACGGCCGATTCGGTTCGGTTCACGTGCTGGCCGCCCGCGCCGCTCGCCCGGTAGACGTCTATCCGCAAATCGGAGGGATCGATGTCGATATCGATATCGTCATCCACTTCGGGCGATACGAAGACGGAAGCAAACGAGGTGTGCCGACGGTTGCCCGAATCAAAAGGCGACTTGCGAACAAGACGGTGCACACCGGTTTCGGTGCGTAACCAGCCGTAGGCATACTCGCCAATCACGTGCACGGTCGCACTCTTGATTCCCGCGACCTCGCCGGCCGAGGCCTCGACGACCTCGACCTTGAATTCATGGGCTTCGGCCCAGCGCAGGTACATGCGCAGGATCATTTCCGCCCAATCCTGTGCCTCGGTGCCGCCGGCGCCGGACTGAATGTCAAGATAGGCATTGTTGGCATCCATTTCGCCCGAGAACATGCGGCGAAACTCGAGCGCGGCGAGTCGTTGCTCATACTTGCCGAGGTCGGCGACGACTTCGTCGACCGTAGCCTGATCATCTTCCTCGACAGCCATGTCCAGCAGCTGCCCGGCATCGTCGAGACCCGACGTCAATTCATCGAGCACAATCACGATCTGCTCGAGCTGGGCGCGCTCCTGGCCCAGCGACTGAGCGCGCTCAGGTTTGGACCAGACGTCCGGCTGCTCCAGCTCGCGTTGAACTTCGGTCAGCCTTTCCGCTTTGCCCTCGTAGTCAAAGATACCTCCTCAACGCGACTGTGCGTTCGGAGAGGTCGGACAATAGTTGTTTGATCGAGGTCGTTTCCATGATGAGCTGCAGTTTTTCCGGCGTGGACGACGCGCGATCTTATCACGCGGTTCCGCCGCGCAAAGGCGTAATTTGCTCGACTACGAGCTGCGGCGATTCGACGCCGCGGAATTCATTCACGTCGAGGCGATACGCCAGCTGAACGATGTCTCGATACGCCGGCCCGGCCTGATTGAACGCGATCGCATCGATCGCCTTGCCACCGTCGGCCGGACGCACACGCAACTTGAGGTGCTTGTCGCCAACCGTGCGCTGCTCCAGCACCATGAAGTCGCCGTGCCAGACCGGTTCGGGAAACCCTGAACCCCAGGGCCCGCCGTCGCGAATCGCCCGCGCAGCCTGCAACAGCCCGCCCCAGGAGTCGACGGCCTGCTCCGACAACGCGCCGTCGGAAATGATCGCACCGCTGAAGTCGGCACGCGGGTACAGGCGATCGAGCTGTTCGGCGGCAGCGGTGGCAAATCGCTCGTAGGATTCGGCGGCAATCGTCAGACCCGCCGCCATCGCGTGGCCACCGAAACGCACGATCAATTCAGGGTGCATGCCCGACACGGCCTCGAGCAGATCGCGCGCGTGCACGCCGGGAATCGAGCGTGCCGATCCCTTGAGCAAGCCGTCTCCCTCTCGGGCGAACGCGATAACCGGCCGGTGGCACACTTCGCGAACCCGTGCTGCGATCAGCCCGACGACACCCTGGTGCCAGGACTCCTCATACACGCAAACACACGACGGCCATTTATGCCTTTCAAGCGACTGCACATAGGCAAATGCCTGCTCGCGCATCGTGGCTTCGATCTCGCGCCGCTCGCGATTGATCCCATCGAGAACCAGCGCGTGCTGTTCCGCAATGTCGTCGTCGTCGGTCAACAGGCACTCGATACCGATGGAAATATCCTCTAGCCGCCCGGCTGCGTTGATGCGTGGCCCGGCCGCAAAGCCAAGGTCGGTGCTAACGGTGCGTGCAAGCTGCCGGCCCGAGCGCGTCAGCAGTGCGCGAATTCCGGCAACCGTTTCGCCGCTGCGAATCCGGCTCAGTCCCTGCTGCACGAGGATCCGGTTGTTATGGTCGAGAGGCACGACATCCGCCACCGTTCCGAGCGCGACGAGATCGAGAAAACGCGCCGGTACCCTGGCTGCGCCGGTTTGGCCCTGTGATTCGAGCTGACGTCCCAATGCCGCCATCAGGTAGAACGCGACGCCGACGCCTGCGAGATTGCGGCTCGGGAACCGGCTGCCATGGAGATTCGGGTTAATGATGACATCCGCCGCCGGCAGCTCCGCGCCGGGCAGGTGATGATCGGTGACGAGGACCTGGATGCCATTTGCGGCCGCTTCCTGCACGCCCGCGACGCTCGATATGCCGTTGTCAACGGTCACGATCAAGGCGGGCGACTGTTCCGCCGCAACGCGGACGATCTCAGGCGTCAAACCATAGCCATAGTCGAATCGATTCGGCACGAGGTAGGCGACGTCGGTAAAACCGAACGCCCGCAGGCAACGCAGCATCAGTGCGGTGCTCGTTGCACCGTCGACATCGAAGTCGCCGATAATCAGGATGCGCTGGTCACGTTTATCGAGTAACAAGCCGACGCCGGCGTCGACGTTTTCGAGCAGGCTGACTGGCGCCAGGCCGGCCAGGCCGTAGTCAAGTTGCCCGGGCGATGTGACTCCGCGCGCGGCATAAAGCCGAGCGCGGACCGGGTCGAGGTCGGCCAGCTCCTCCAGGACTGCCGGTCCTGGGAGCTCGCGCCTGATTATGGGTCGCTGCGTCTGCATCAGCGTCAGTCGAGCAGCGGCGAGCGTCGGCGCCAGAACCTGAGGCTGTGCCCGCGGCGGACGCGGGCCTCGACACCATCCCGGAACAGCAGCACGACTTCGCTCAGCCGCCTTGCCGACAAAGCACCGCGCAACTCCTGCAGGCACTGCTGCACAGACTCGACATTTTCAACGACAAACTCGGGCACGGCCACGAAGCCCGCCGCGGAGTTCTCGAGGCATCTCTCTATGGACCCGGGCCAGTCTGCGACCTCGGCGGACTTGCTGCGCCAGTAGCCTTTTGACATCGGTTCGCCGCTGAACAGCGGCGGCAGTGGCTCGACGACCGGATCCGGCGCAAGGCCGCCACCCCAGAACCACAATGAATTGATTGGCGCCTGGCCGGCTGCCTCGCGGTAAATATTGACCTCGTGCTCGTGAAGCGCCATTTCGACCTCGCTCAAGAGATTGCGGTACTCCGCCGCACCCTCCCCAGACGGCATGAAATCGTTCGGTGGCTGACCGTCAACGACATAGGCCGGCACGCTCGCGCTGGCAATCGGTTCGCCCGAGCGCAGGTAGCCACACTTGCCGATGCGCGCGAAGCCATAGTCGGCATCTCCGGCCAAGGTGCCCTGCAAATGGTCGAAAACACCGCGCAGATCGCCCGGCGGTATCGACAGGTCGCTCAGCGCGTGCAAACAAAGGTGATCGAGACGCGGCTCGAGGTATACCGGGTCCGCAGCCGCAATCCACACGTTTGGACGATCCCCGGTCTGGCCCCACATGCGCAGCGCCGCGAGTCCCGATTCAGGGTACGGCAGCTGCAGCACGCCAAGAATTCGTTGCAGTAATTCCGCCGGTTGCGCGCGTTTCGAGACGCTACCGCGCGACAACCAGGATCGCAGGGAAGCGTCCTGCAGCCGGCCGCCCGAGATACCAGGCAGCACGATGACTGCGGCAGATTTGTCATAGGGCTGGGTCACAACGATTGCGGAACGGCGCTGGCTTTGTATGATGCAGAAGATGTTTGATGGTAACGGAAACTCGAAGTGAAGTTCACACTCGAATCGCCGACAGCCGTGACGGTGCGCAGCGTGTCCGACCGGGAAATCCGGATTGGCGATCAGCGCTGGTCACAGACCATTGCCTTGACATCGACCGGAGTGCTCGACAATTGGGTGCAACAGCCGATTGACGCTTTGCGAATCGAAGACTTTTCCAGCCTGCTGGATGCGGGAGTGTCGCTGGTTATCCTCGGCACTGGCCGCACGCACGTAATTCCGCCGCGCGAACTGGTGTTCGGCATGGCCCGCAACGGTATCGGCTTCGAGGTCATGGATACCCGTGCCGCCGCGCGCACCTTCAACGTGCTCGTCGGCGAGGGGCGTCCCGCTGGCGCGGTTCTGTACCTGTAATTCTGCTGCCAGGCACCGGGGCGGTAAAAACCTTCTATTGGCTTTCGGCGTTCCATCGCCGGGCCTGCGATACGGCCACATTAGGGCGTCGGCGCGACCGCAAACACTGCATGACGCAATGGGCGGACATTTCTCAATGCTACAGATCCTGCCGCGCGTGTCCGGGGCCAGGGTTTGAGGCTGGCAAACTCCCGGCGTTTTGGTAAGACTTGTCGACGTGACCTATGACCAGACACACTGGATTCCGGTTCAGCAGCGCCGGCCGCTGCCGACGTTCTACTACCACGAGCACTTTGTCGAGATGCTCAGCTTTGTGGCGCGGCACTATGCACACGTGCTGCTCGAGTCGCACGCGGCTTTCATCGATCAGTTCCACAAGCTGCCGCATCCTGCGCAATGCCTGTACGTCCGGCTCGTCAATCGCAAAGGCCGGGTCTTTGCGGTCAATCGAATACGCTACCCGGAACTCGGCGACCACGGCCCCCTGCTCGGCACATTGCGTGATCACGCCTGGATCGGGTCACCGGATGTCGGCGATTTCGACGACGTGCTGGGCTTCCTGACCCGCGCCGAAATCTACGCAATTCTGCTGCCGCGGCACACCGGTCTCGGGCGCTCGCTCCGCAAGCGTGAGCTGCTCGACTTCGCGCGCCGGCACGTCGATCCAGCAGAATTCATGGCCGACCTGAGCAGCGATCGCCTTTTCGTGCAACATCGCGACGACGACATACGCTACCTGCTGTTCCTGTATTTCGGACGCGTTCAAGACGGACTGGCACAGTTCACGATGCGCGATCTCGGACTCGTTAAAACGCAGAATTTTCATGAATCCTATGAGCCTCGTTTCGCGGACCGCGAAGAGGCACTCGAGCACTACTACTTTGCAACACGCCTGAAGCTTGCGGAAAACGCCGGCGCCGGTCAGCTTCGGGATCTCGCTGCGGAGGCCCCGCAGTGGCCCGATACGAATTTTTCCGGCAGCGCCACGCTGCGTGACGGACTTGCCCACCTGCTCGGCCGCAAAGCCGAGCGCAAGAAAAACGTCGATATGGCCCTGGCCCTGTATCGACTGGGGGAATCGGCGCAATGCAACGAGCGCGTCATCCGCCTGCTGCTGGCGAGCGGCCGTAACGAGCTGGCCCGGGAACACCTGGAGCGCTGCCTTGACGACCCTCGCAGCGATGAAGAGTGGCTTGTCGCGAGGGATATCTATGAACAGAAATTCAGGAAGAAAAGAACATCGGCGCTGACCGACGTGCTGCGTGCGGCCGAGACGATCGACATCGACGAAGCCAAGAGCGGCTCGCCCGAGCGCGCCGTCGCCGAGTATTTCAGTGACCACGGCTGCATGGCTTTCCGAACCGAAAACCTGCTCTGGCGCACGCTGTTTGGCCTGCTGTTCTGGGAGGAGCTGTTCGTCGACACCGACGCGGCCAGGCACTCTCCGTTCGAGTTCCTGCCGGCATCACTGGGCAACGGCTCGTTTTACGACAGCAATCGCGATCGCGTGGAGGCAAAGCTCGCCCTGTTGGACGATCCTCGCGCAGCAAAGCGAGAGCTGCTGAGGATCAGCACGCAGTATTACGGTACGCCGAACGGCGTGTTTCGCTGGCGTCGCTCAATGAACGACGCGCTGTTTGCGCTGCTCGACAACGCCCATGGCGACGGTCTCGCGATTATGCTCAGGCAGCTCTGCCGGAACTACCTCGACTTGCGCTACGGCTATCCGGATCTTCTGGTGCTGGACGGCGAAGGCGTGCGCTTTGTCGAGGTCAAGACCGAGGGGGACCAGCTGCGCCGCAACCAGCTGCTGAGGATCAACCAGCTGCGTGAGGCGGGCTTTCGCGCCGACGTCACCCGGGTTCGCTGGGTGCTCGATCCGGAGCAGGCCTATGTCGTCGTCGATGTCGAAACGACGGGCGGCCGCGGCGACGGCCATCGGGTCACCGAAATCGGCGCAGTAAAGATAAAAAATGGTTTAATTATCAATAGATTCGAGACTCTTCTTAATCCACAACGTACGATTCCGGCGAACATCGTACGATTGACCGGAATCTCTCCGGAAATGGTTGCGGACGCGCCCTACTTCGTCGACATAGCGGATGACTTCGAGGCGTTCATGGGCGATGCGATATTCGTCGCCCACAACGTGGAATTCGACTACGGTTTTATCGCCGCCGAGTTCAAGCGTATCGGGCGGCCGTTTCGTTACCCGAAGCTGTGCACCTGCGCTTCGATGCGAAAACTGTACCCGGGGCATCGTTCTTACAGCCTGGCATCACTATGCAGCGCTTTTGATATACCGCTTAAGCATCATCACCGCGCGCTGTGCGATGCCGAGGCCGCGGCGGAACTGCTGCTGCTGATCAACGAAAAGCGACAGGAAGCAACGCAATAGCACCGGTTCCGACGGACCTGGAGTTACGACTTTGTCGCAGCGATACCGTGGAACCCTGGGGACGTAGCCACCAGGTGAGCATCGACGCGGCGGGGCCGGGACGGTTACGCCAGGTAATCCCGAACCAGCTCCTCCGAAACCTCCCACAATCGTTTCGCCATGTCGAGATCCTGCATTAACGCGCTTGGCTCTTCCGGATTGCAGTCGTTGAAGTAGTAGCCGCTGACACGCGCCAGAGTCGGGCTCGTCGCCACGTAGCAGGTTGTCGCGGCCCCTTCCGCAAGATTTTTCAGGTAGCGATTCGGATTGATGCTGCGCTCGGCATGACGAAAGATATTCGTTTCGACGCTCCCCGGGTGGAGGCAGTTCGAGGTCGCACTGCTGCTCTTCAATCGCCGTGCCAGCTCGATGGAGAACAGGCCGTTGGCCAGCTTCGAATGACCGTACGCAGAGGTGCTCCAGCTTCTGCCCGACAGGTCATCGAAATAGATACCGTGGTCCGGCGCATTACGGTGCGATTTACTCCCAACGACGACCACCCGCCCCTGCGGTGCCGCAACGACCTGGTCCAGCAGACGATGAGTAAGCAGGAAATGGCCCAGATGATTAACGACGAAGTGCAGTTCGAGGCCATTTGCCTCCCGGTGGTCCCGGAAAAGCAATCCGGCGTTACAGATCAGCATGTCAAGCGGCGCATTCAGTGCCTGCACCTGTTTCGCGCAGGCCACGACCGACTCGAAGTCCGTCAACTCGAGGACCAGCGGCGTACAGCGCCCCTCGATACCGGCACAGGCTTCCTTGCCTTTCTCCAGCGTTCGCGAGGTGCCGAGCACATGTGCACCGCGCAGCGCGAGCACGCGCATCGTCTCGTAGCCGATCCCCGAATTGCAGCCTGTCACCAAGGCCGTCTTGCCAGCAAGATCGATCCCGGCGGTCACCTCTTCAGCCGTCGAGGCGACCCCGAACGGGCTTCGCGGCACGTCTTCGGCGTATTCGGCGAAAGCCGGCGCATAAGGTGCGAGTGCCAGACCCGCCCCGGCGCGTAGAAATCGACGGCGATTGATCAAAGGCATTGCAGTAGTCTCGTTGGGTAGGCCAGGAACGAGTATATTGCGGAGGCCGGTTCAAGTTAAGCATCTGCAGGAGGTCGGAAGTGAATGGAGAAGTCGTAGGTATCTTCACCGCGGCGGCCGCGAAAGCGCCGATGGAATCGCTTGAAGCTGCGCATCTAGAGGCCGGCAGGGGTATCGTTGGTGATCGCTACCACCTTGCGCTCGGAACGTTTTCTGAAAAGCTCAAGGGAACGCGTGACAGCGAGATAACGCTGGTCGAGTCGGAAGAGATCGAACAATTCAACCGGGCGCAGAGCAAGAGTCTCGGGCTCGGCGATATTCGGCGCAACATCGTCACATGCGGCGTGCGGCTGAACGACCTGGTCGGGCATCGGTTCCAGGTTGGCGGCGTCATGCTGGAGGGACTCAGGCTGTGCGAGCCCTGCGCGCATCTTGCGGCAATCGTCACGTCGGAAGTACTGCCCGGGCTGGTCCATCGAGCCGGCATCAGGGCCTGCATCGTCTCCGGGGGGGCGGTAAAATTGGGCGACAGAATTATCTCTTCGTCCGCGGAATGAACACCGTTTGCGCAGCGCGGGGACCCGGTGGAACGGTAAACCCCGAGGTTTTTTGAGTCAGTGCAATGCAAATCAAACCTGTAACAGGAACGATCGGCGCCGAAATCAGCGGCGTAGACCTCTCCGGCGAACTCGATCCCGCGATTCAAGACCGGATCTATGACGCCGTGATCGAGCACCTCGTCGTGTTCTTCCGCGACCAGGATCTGTCGCCGGCCGCACAGTTCGAGTTCGCAAAGACATTTGGCACGCCCGCGCAGCCGCATCCGGTCTACCCGCACCTGCCCGGATTTGACCGCGTGGTACTGCTGGAAAATGACGGCGACCGCCCGCCGGACACGGACGAATGGCATACCGACCTGACCTTTCAACGGGAGCCCCCGTTCCTGTCCGTGCTTTACGCGGAACAAGTTCCGGACACCGGGGGCGATACGCTCTGGGCGAACATGTACGCCGCGTACGAGACCCTGCCGGCCGAGATCCAGGCGCTGGCGTCGCGACTCTCTGCAGTGCACGACATGGGAGCGTTCCGGAACAATTACCTGGGTGCCGACAATGACGTTGCGGCGCTCAATGCAGCCATGTCAAGTATCGGCTCGGCAGTGCATCCCGTAGCGCCGAAACATCCGGTAACCGGACGACGGTTGTTGTTCGTCAATCGTTCCTTCACGCAACAAGTCGTCGGCATGCTCAAAGCAGAAAGCGACCGGCTGCTGCAGTACCTGTTCAGCCACATTGACTCGGCAAGCCTGCAGCTCAGGTTTCGCTGGCGACGGGGCTCTGTCGCGATTTGGGACAACCGGAGCACCCAGCACTATGCCGTGGCCGACTACCTGCCCGCTTATCGGCGAATGCACCGGGTCATCATCGATACTGACCGTCGGGTTCAATCCAAAGGCTGAGTAGATCCTGTTCGGGCAAACGGTGCCACATGGAACGGCACGAGCGCCACCCTTGTGCCTGGCAGGACAAATCGTCAAGCCTTGGCGGAACAGTTCAGCCGATTCCTTTTCGCCCGCCGTGCCATTTCAGCTCGCCAACGCCTTGCACATATCCCTTATGGGCGGCCCGCTGCCACCGTGCTAGCTTGATTTATGGGCTAACGAGACAGGAGCTGGCCATGGACGCCATCAGACTTGCAGCAGCGGTGCTTCTAATTGTCGTCTTTGCCTTTGCGGGCTGCGCCACGTCCCCTGAAATCGACGAGCGGCGGCAGGCCGTGGAAGACGACATTGCCGCGATTTTGAGCGAACCGCTCGACCCCGGCGTATACGGTAAAACCAAGCACTGCCTCGCGGACCAGGAGTACCGCGACTTTCGCGCACTTGACGATAAACGAATCCTGTTCGAAGGCCGGGGTGACAGGTTGTGGCTGAATACCCTGCGCGCACGCTGTCCGGACCTGCGGTATGCGCACGTATTGCGGATCAGGACGGTGTCAGGGTCACGCATCTGCGACATGGACACATTTTATGTGGGCGACTGGTTTGACTGGCCGTGGTATCGGCGCTGGCCGTGGCGATATAGCTCCGGATGGGGTACGGGCATTGCCTGCTCCCTTGGCCAGTTCCAACCCGTAACGGAGGCGCAGGTTATGGAAATCGAGGCCCTGCTCAAGTCCCGATAACCGCTCGCGCGCACGGTCCTGTGTCCGATTGGGCAGCTGCGGTTACCGGGCGCGCGTCGCGCCGGCTGCAGGCCGGTGTCGAGGTTCATACGCCGTATCCATCGGAATGTACGTAGTTAGATTCCAGAGCTACAGGCCTATAGTTAGTAACTGTCTGGGAACTCGCAGGCCGCAGTCAGCAGACTGCCGAAGGACCGGCTCAGGTGATGCAGCCTGCGGTGGCTGTCCCGTGTTAGCTCGCGAGGAGACGAACGATGAACATTTCCCTGATGCAATTATTTGCCGCCATCGCCATGGCGGGCCTGGCAGTGATTCTGGTCTTCGCATACCGGAGATACCTGGCCACGAACTCGGAACGGCGCATGACGAGTATGCTCGAGGCCGTGGGTCTCGATCCCGCACTGGCATCCAGCGCGGATACCCAGACCATCATGAGCGCCGTCCGGAAACGCTGCCGAAGCTGTGCGAGCGAGGATGTTTGCGAACGCTGGCTGCGCGGCGACGTGACAGGCAAGAATGATTTTTGCCCGAACTCGACCGTGTTCGAAATGCTGACAAAACGCGGCGCTGCCGCGAGCTGATCAGCACGCAGGATAATTTGCTCCGACCGCCCCCGGGTCGCGGTCGGAGTCGCCCGTGCGGCCGCCACGAAGGCAAGCGATATCCATGATTGCTTCAATTTATAAACGTGCCAGCTGATAACTGCCGTATTACAAAGCCGACTTTTCTTTTTCAACCACCGCCATTCTTTTTAGCTTTTATTGGCTGCCCTAAAGCGTTATTTTAGCCATCCAACATCAGTCTTATCCCGGTCTGCGGCGACCCCCGGTTGGTTTTGCGCGGCCATGAAATAACCAGGAATGAGGTGGCCCGTGGATCAGTTCGGTATCGTTAGTTTACTGCCGACCGCCCTCGTTATAACGACCGCGGTTTTGACGCATCGCCCGGTGGCGGCGCTTCTGGCTGGCGTTGTGCTCGGCATATTCTTGCTGTCACCCGGCAATATCATCGGCAGCCTTGCCGACATCACACTTGAGGTGATGCAGGACGAAACCATTGGCTGGGTCATCATGGTCTGCGGACTCATGGGCAGCCTGATCTACATCCTTATTCAGACCGGCGGAGCGTCCGCTTTCGCGCGCAAGATGGCGCGGCGCGCCAATACCAGGAACAAGTCGATGATGGTGACCTGGTTTCTCGGCATGGTCATGTTCATCGACGACTACCTGAATGCGATCGCCATCGGCAATTCGATGAAGAAAGTGACGGACGAGTTCAAGGTATCCAGGGCGATGCTCTCCTATGTCGTCGACTCGACCGCCGCGCCGACCTGCGTCATCGTGCCGATTTCGACCTGGGCCGTGTTTTTTGCCGGCATTCTCGAGTCGGTCAACGTTGCCAATGTCGGCGAGGGAATGAAGATGTATGTCTCGGGAATTCCCTTCATGTTCTACCCGTTCATCGCCCTGCTGCTCGTGCCCCTTGTCGCGACCGGGAAGTTTCCGTTGATCGGGCCAATGAAGGCAGCCGAGGAACTGGCAAAACAAGGCATTGCCGCTATGGAACCCGTTGAGCAGATCGAGGTCATCGACGGGCCCGTTGACGAAAACGGCAGACCGAAGAGCAACATGTGGGTATTCCTGGTGCCGCTGATCGCGCTGATCGGTTTCTCCTGGTACTTCGATATCGATCTGCTGCGCGGCATCATCGCGACGCTGGTACTGACCATTCCGATGGTCGTGGGCCTAAAGCTGATCAGCGCCCACGGCGCCCTCGACGGCGTCCTCGAAGGTTTCAAGATCATGCTGCCGCCGCTCGCCATCGTCGTCGTGGCGTTCATGTTCAAGACCGTCAACGACCAGCTCGGGCTGCCGCAATATGTCATCGAAACAGTGCAGCCACTGATGACGCCCATCATGCTCCCGGTCGTCGTATTCCTCACGATGGCGCTCGTCGCGTTTGCGACCGGGTCTTCATGGGGTGTGTTCGCGATTGCGATACCGATCGTCATGCCGCTCGGCGAGGCGATGAATGTTCCGATACCGCTGATGATCGGCGCGCTGCTCTCGGCAAGTTCATTCGGCAGCCACGCCTGTTTTTACGGCGATGCAACAGTGCTGTCGGCGCAAAGCAGCGGCGTCAGCGTAATCGAGCACGCTTTGACACAGCTTCCGTATGCGCTTATCGCGGCTGCACTGGCATCGGCGGCCTACATTGGCTATGGCGTGATGACCAACTAACGAGACATCTCATGCGGCGGACAGACGGGACGCCTCGCGATACGAAACCATTCGTTGCCGATCCTCATCCCAAAGAGAGCATCGGAAGCAATCACTGATGTCGCGGAGCGAGAGCGATGTCGTCACGGGTGACTGCAGTTCCGGAATGGCTGCCATCGCCTCGGGCAATCGATAGAAGGGAATACGCACGTTGAGATGGTGGATATGGTGGTAGCCGATGTTGCCCGTCACCCACTGCATCAGCTTGTTGAGTCGCATGTAGCTCGAAGATTCCATCGCGGCCCGATAGTAGTTCCAGGCATCCCGCGACATGATGTGCATGCGTTTGAAGCTGTGCTGGGCAAAAAACAGGTAGCTGCCCAGCGCCGAGGCGATGCTCATCGGCAGCAGCACGACAAAGAACGCGACTGAAAATCCGCCGAAGCTCCACAAAACCGCGAGCAGGCCAATATGGCCGAGTATGGTCAACAGCGAATCCCAGTGTCGTTTCGGATTCTTGACGAGCGGCACCAGGCAGATGCTTAAGAAAAAGATCGTCAGATAGCCGGACAGCACCGTCAACGGATGACGCTCGATTCGATAACTGGCGCGCGTCGTCCAGGGCGCCTTGCCCCACATCTGCGTCGTCATGATCGGGAAGGCCCCGATGCTGACGGTCGAGATCTGGCCGACATGGCCGTGATGATAGTTGTGGCTCTTTTTCCAGGACCGCGGCGGCGTTAGCGCCAGAGCCGCATAGATCCGAAACAGTATCCAGGCAACGCGGGAGCCCGACAGTATCGCCCCGTGCATATAGTCATGATAGGTGATGAACGCGCGCACGAGCAAAGGCGCCGCCAGCAACGAAAACATGAGCTGCAGCGGCCATGCGGGCGCGAGCGCCGCGCCGGCCAGCGCGCCGGCCAGCATCAGGAACGTCGAGCCGACCAGCCACCAGCTTTTGGTTACGTTCTCTACGGCGAATGCGCGGGTCGCCTTGATGACGTCGCCGCCAATCCGCACGCCGGCACTGGTCTCCGGGGAGTCCGCAGCCTGCCGCAGTGCGTCGTGTTGTGTCGCTGACATGTATAAAAAATAAGCGAAAATTCCGCTTACCCAATTACATGCCTAACTGTGGTCGAAACCTGAAAATTCAAGCGAAATTCGTAAATTTCCGTAAGCATCACTGCTCTTGAGTCTCGTGTGCTGGCGAGCGAGAACAGATCAGCGAACACCCCCGGTTATCGAAATCGGAAGTAACAGGCAGGGCATCGGGGGAAGTTTTTCTAAACGACTACAAATTTTTCTAAACGACTACAAAAGCAATGCTTGCGAAGAACAGATACAGAGCTATCGCGATCCACCAGTCACCCGTAGGATCATTGATCCTGTCTGCCATACGCCGTTCATAATAAGCAGCCGAAGCTCGCTGCAGCTCGATCTCGTCCGGGGTGAGATCATAATACGCCTCGTTAGACGCCTCATCATCAACATCGACGACAACCGGGCGATGTTCGGTCTTCCTGACCTCGTTACTTTCCATATCATTCAGCTCGCCAAACCCAAGTCATGTCAGTATGCACAACAGAGTAAGCGGGCCGTGACCGGGTTCACTAAACGAATATCTGCATTTATGTCAAATTAGTCGTCTTACGGGGATATTTTCGACACCAGCCACGCTTGGCACAGAAATGCGGCCAAAATCGGAATGAAGTAGCGAATCGAGAGCGCATTCGGGTCGTTTCCCTTTTTCGACTATGCGAATCTTCGCTTCACGGGGTCACGACGAAACACCCGGGTAACCAGACCGGCCGGCAGCAAACCCGACGAGGATATTTTCTCAACCATCCCGCACGCTGGGTTTAATCAGTGCAGCTAACAGCGGCAACATTTAGTTCTGGTGAATAAATGGCCCTTCGGTCGTCGCATTACCACTGTCATCGCGCGAGGTCACAAAAAACTCGTACGTGACGTTTTTCGAACCATTGAACTCGTACGAGTGGCCGGTCACGAGTTGAGACCTCGTGTAGGTGCCGCAACAGGTAAACGTCACCTCGGATGTTGCTGGTTCATCGGTCGTCCACGTAATTGCGAATTTAACGCCTTTTATTTTTGCACTCTCTACGTTGGTAATGACCGGACCGGCATTGTCGCCACCGCTGCTGCTGCCGCTGCTGCTGCTGCTGCTGCCGCCGCCGCCGCAAAGGACATCATCGACGCCCACTTCGTCCCATGCATCGCCAACATTCGCTTCATGATCACCCGCAACTGCGATCGTGCTCAAGCGCGCCGCGCAAAAATCCGCTGTCGCGGCGAGCGACGTAAAACCAAGAAACGCAATATTTTCGGCTGCTTCTAAGCCAACGCCCTGCACGTTGGTACCCGAGGCGCGCGAGTTCTTGGCGTTTTGGCCACCATTTACCAACAGGTAGTACCAGTGATTGGCGATGCCGCTGTTGATGTGCACGCCACCGTTGTCGCCAGTGCCGGTGTAGCGGTCGGCATAGTGCGAAGGATCACCATCTTCGTTCGGGTTGGCCATGTTGCGGATGCCGTTGTCGTTCGGCGTGATATCTTCGCCGATGGTCCAGTTACCGGTCCCATGGTAGTACTCGATGCTGGTTCCCATGATGTCGGAGAAGGCTTCGTTCAGTGCGCCCGACTCATTCTGGTAAATCAGGTTGCTAGTCGCCTCGGTGACGCCGTGACTCAGTTCATGGCCGACCACGTCCAGGTCGCCTGACAGCTCGACAAAAGCCGAACCATCGCCGTCCCCGTAGGCCATCTGGCTACCGTTCCAGTAGGCGTTATTGTAGTTGCGCTTGACGTGCGCGGACGAAACCATGCCCTGCGGGTAATCATCCAGCCAGTCGAAGCTATGCTCACTCAAGAAATAATCGTCGGTGACATTGGCGAAGAAATGCGCGTCCACGAGCGCCGGCTGGCCCGGTGAATTGGTGCCTGACGTATCCCAGGTATCGTTATCATCCGTCGCCAGCGTCCCGGGCAGGCTTCGTGGGCTATTGGCGTTGCCGGCATCGTAAGTGACCTGGCGGGGTTTCGGCTTCCCTTGCTCATCGGCCTCGGGAGACATCAATTCATACCGAGTGCCGTTAGGTTTCGTCAGGCCGGTCAGGTCTTTTGTATCACCCTGCACACCTGTCCCACTGCCCGTGGTCAGCCCATCGTAGGCGTTTACGATCGAACCGTTCTCTGCATCGACCCAGTGAAACCAGCGGCTGTCGAATCGCCGGTTTTCGACAATATAAAAATAACGGCCGTCATTCGGGTTAATCATCAGGCGTGTCTTCCACAGGCCTGCACCGCCGATCTGTGCCGCGGCTATCCCTCGCGCGGAATTACCATTGAGCCTGACGTCGTTGGTCGACATCAATCCCGGGTAGTGGGCGCCGGTAACCGCAATCACGTCGCCGGCCGCAGAGCGCAGCACCGTGAGCTGACCCCCGAGCACCTCGGCGTCACCGACCAGCTGCTGATAGCGGTGCGAGATGAGTCCGCGCGCTTTGAGGTTGCTCGCACGTGCCAGGCGAACATCCGCAGGCACTTCGTAACCCTTGGCCGCGGCCCCCTGTAGCGCAACAAGTCCTGCGCGACCGTTGCCGGGTGCGGACCACGCAGCGCTCGACAGGGCCAGAGTCAGAACGGTAACGGCAAGCTTGATCTTCATATTACTTTTCAGCATCAGACTGCACCTGATCGGACTATCATTAGATTTGTCATTTTATGAGTATGAAAGCTACCAAGCCGAGCGGGGAATAGTCTAGCGTTTTCGACAGCAAGTTGCCGTGCGCACTTGGACTCAGATCGCCAATGGGGAAAGGTTTCCACCCTATGCCGCTTACCCAGCGAGCCGCCGCGGTACCCGATAGGTCTGCCTGACCGGCGGCAACCCGCATCGTGTCGGGGATCCACTGGCCGTCGGCCCCAGCCCGCACCGGTCCGTCCGAGCTGCGCATCGAGGCGCTGGAGCTTGCCCTGACGCATCAGACCACGGTGCCGAACAGCGACCCCACCGCGGCCGTGGCTGCCATTGCAAGCGCGCCCCAGAGAACCACTCGGCCGGCGCCCACCGCGATGTTCGCCCCGCCCACACGCGATGCCATTGCACCCATCACCGCGAGGAAAAGCAGCGACCCCCCGGACACGAACGGCACGAGCGAAGTCAGCGGGCTGAGCCATGCGATCGCCAGCGGCAAAGCCGCGCCGACGGCAAACGTTATCGCCGACGCCACGGCCGCCTGGATGGGCCGCGCCGTGTGAATTTCGGAGAGTCCTAATTCGTCGCGGGCGTGTGCCCCCAGCGCATCGTGCTCCATCAGCTGTTCGGCGACCTGCTGGGCCAGCGCGTTGTCCAGGCCGCGCGATACGTAAATCGCGGCGAGTTCGCGGCGTTCGAATGCCTCGTTGTCAACGAGCTCGCGGCGCTCGCGTTCCAGGTCCGCTTTCTCGGTGTCCGACTGCGAACTGACCGAGACGTATTCTCCGGCTGCCATCGACATGGCGCCGGCGACGAGCCCGGCAATGCCGGCCAGCAACACGTCGCCCTGCGCAGCCCCTGCCGCCGCGACGCCCACGAGCAGGCTCGCCGTCGAGACAATGCCGTCGTTGGCGCCGAGCACGGCGGCCCGCAGCCAGCCGATGCGCTCCGCGTAGTGTCGTTCGTGATGGCGCACCATGTGTGACCCTTGATTGACCAGCCCTGCCGCCATCCCGCCCGGGATGCGGAGAGTCGACGATAGCCGATTGCCGGCGCGGCGGACATAAGCGAATGCCGAGAGTCCCGCCCGGCGCTCTCGGAGAGCGGCCGGCTGGGCCACGGCGTGGGTGAAACGCGATGCAGCCGCCGTTTTCGATCCCTGGAGCGCCAATCCCACGGCAACGGTTGCGAGTCTCAGCGAACTCAGTGGCGTTTTCTAGACGACCGGTGCCTCTCGGCCGATCACGACGGTCCCATT
>JAACFB010000037.1 GCA_009937615.1 Gammaproteobacteria bacterium
TGGGCTGCGACTTCAACCGGAACTGGTCGGATGCCGGCTCGATCCTTTGAAGCCTTGCTGCCGTTCGCGGATCAGCCGGTCTGGTACCGTCGCAGCTACTCAAGTCGTATTGATGATGGATGTCTCGACGACATGCAGAAACGACCGGGCTGATGACCGCGGCGACAGAAGTAAAAAGGAGTTGAGGCCGTCGCGAAGGATAATGACGCCGAGGTGTTCCATCGTCGTGCGGGACACGCTGCCAATCGCGAATGAGCCTGGATCGAGATCGAGCATGCAAATGCGTTCCAGTGCACGCCTGCAACCGGCCCCTGCAATGCGCAGCATCGCCCAGCTGTCGGATTGGTCGTTGCAGTAGCCGCTGTCGCGGAGCTTATCCCTGATCCTGGTGGCAGCATCGTCGCCGTGATATTCAAACGCGATGAACACCTGGTCGCGCTGCATACCAAGAACACGTGCTTTGCCTTTTTCCGAGTAGCTTGAAGATCCGACATCAGGGAGCGTCACACCGAAGACGGACTCAATTTCACTGGCAAGCCTGTCCCTGCCACCCATCGGTACGGCAACCGAGACCAACGCAAGACCGCTGACCTCGTTGAGCGTCACGCCGTCAAACTCACGGTCGTAGCCCGCTAACGGCGACTGCGGTTCAAGAGCCAGATCAGGCACGGAGGCGCTTCCCTTCGGGATCGATGAAGTGCGGCGATATGATTTCCACGTCGACGTCGTTGTTGCGAACAGGATCGACGGCGCGAACGACTTCGCCTTCGCGATCGCGGCCGCGAGCGATAAAGCCCAGGCCGATCGAATGGCCGAGCACCGGCGAGTACGCGACCGAGCTCATCCAGCCTTCGTCGTTCTCCGTGGCCGGGTTGCGACGAGCTGCAATGAAATGCGCACCGGCTGTGAGGCTTTCGGCGCGATCGACCGGGCGAAAGCCCATCAATGCCAGGCCATCCTCGCGGTCCAGCTGGCTACGTTCCGAGAGCACGTTGCCGATGCAGTCCTTTTGCTTCGACACCATCCGGCCCAAGCCGAGGTTACGCGCCGTGGTCTGGCCGTTGATTTCATTGCCGGCTGCGTGGCCTTTTTCGATGCGCATGACCCCAAGCGCTTCCGTGCCGTAGGCCGTGACGCCGAAGCGCTCACCGGCCGACATCAGGGCGCGAACCAGGGCGTCGCCGTAACGGGCCGGGACCGCAATTTCATAGGCCAGTTCTCCCGAGAACGAGATACGGAACAAGCGTGCTGATGTGCCGCCGCAAACCGTTATTTCGCCACAGGCCATGTACGGGAAGCCCTCATTCGAAATATCGCAGTCCGGGTCCACGATCTCCTGCAGCAGCGCGCGTGAATTGGGACCGGCCACTGCGAACTGGGCCCACTGCTCGGTCGCCGATATCAGGTGCACATCCATGTCGGGCCAAAGGCACTGACGGCAGAATTCCATATGCCGGAAGACACTCACCGCATTGGCAGTGGTCGTTGTCATGACAAAGTGATTCTCAGCGAGTCGTGCCGTCGTGCCATCGTCCATCGCGATACCATCTTCGCGCAGCATGAGGCCATAGCGGACCTTGCCGATCGCGAGGCTGGCAAAATTGTTGCAATAGATATTGTTGATGAAGTCGGCAGCGTCTCGTCCCTGGATGTCGATTTTGCCGAGCGTCGTCACATCACAGATTCCGACCGAACCTCGCGTTTGGTTGACTTCTCGATCCACGCTTTCCCGCCAGTGCGTTTCGCCGTGGCGCGGAAACCATTGCGCTCGCAGCCACTGTCCGGCCTCGACGAACACGGCGCCCTGTTCTTCCGACCACTTGTGGCTTGGCGTCAGGCGGGTAGGGCGGAAGTCCCGGCCTCGCGAGCGACCGGCGAAAGCGGCGATCGGCACGGGGGTATAGGGCGGCCTGAAAATGGTCGTGCCGGTTTCGGGGATCGACTTTCCGGTGCATTCCGCCATGATCGCCAACGCGCCAACGTTGGCCGTCTTGCCCTGGTCCGTTGCCATGCCGAGGGTCGTGTAGCGCTTCAGGTGCTCGACGGCCCGGTAGCCTTCCTGGTGCGCCAGCCTGATATCTTTGACCGTAACGTCGTTTTGCAGATCCAGCCACGCGCGAGCCCGGCCGTCCCTGACATGCCAGAAGGCCGAAATTGCAGCGGGTTCATCATCGGCCACCGGCCTCGGGATATCCCGGGGCGAAATGCCAAGACTGGCGAGTGCCGCGTTGCCAGCGCGCCAACCGTCGGAGAGCGTTGCGCCAAGCGTTAGCGTACCGTTGGCGGCCCCGGCAACGATCATGCCTGGCGGCAGCTCATCACCCGGAACGAACGCGGCGATATCGTCGCGCCAGGCAGGCCGGCCACGCTGATGGCAGGTCAGATGAACGTTGGGATTCCATCCACCCGAGACCGCAAGGCAATCGGCAGGGATCCTGCGGCCATCGGCCAGCCGGATGAATTTCAGGCCTTTCCGCCCGCCCGTATCTGTTACCCGGCTGCCCATCGCAATGGCAGCGCCGGCGACGCTGGCTGGCGGTGTGATGTCGCGGGTGTCCACGACGGCCGAGATTTCGACACCGAGCGCGGCGAGATCCGTGGCGCTTCGCCAGCCGTCGTCGTTGTTCGTAAACACGGCAATGCGGCTTCCGGGAACGGTCGCCCAGCGATTTGCATAGGCTCGCACGGCGCCTGCCAGCATGATGCCCGGTCGGTCGTTGTTGCTGAAAGCAATCGGTCGCTCGGTCGCGCCGGCGCACAGGATCGCGCGTTTTGCGTAGATGCGCCAGAGAACCTGGCGAGGCCTGCCGTCACTTTCTTCGAGATGGTCCGTCTTGCGTTCGAGCGCACCGTAAATGCCGTGATCGAAAGCCCCGTACACACTCGTGCGAGTCATGAGCCGGACATTACTCAGGGCGGCGAGTCGTGCGGCGGACTCGGCGGCCCATTGCGCGGCGGGCCGGCCATCCACTTCGCACGTTTCGGCGTTAGCACGTCCGCCCGGCAGAAAGTCTTCGTCCGCCAGGATCACGCGCGCACCGGCTTCGGCCGCGGCGACAGCGGCTGACAGGCCTGCCGGCCCGGCACCGATGATCAGCACGTCACAATGGAGAAATCCTTTGTCGTAATGATCAGGATCGGCTTCGCCGGACAGGCGACCCAGGCCGGCGGAGGCCCGAATGATCGGTTCGTAGAACTTTTCCCAGAAGGCCGCGGGCCACATGAATGTCTTGTAGTAGAAACCGGCGGACAGAAACGGCGCAAGAAGATCGTTGACGGCAAGCAGGTCGTGTTCGAGCGAACCGAGATGGTTCTGGCTGGTCGCTTCAAGCCCTTCGAACAGTTCGGTCACGGTGGCGCGGGTATTGGGTTCCTGGCGCGAACCGCGCCGCAACTGGACGAGTGCGTTGGGTTCTTCGGATCCTGCCGTGAATATCCCGCGTGGCCGGTGATACTTGAACGACCTTGCGACAAGGCGCCGATCATTGGCGATCAGAGCCGATGCCAGCGTGTCGCCCGCATACCCGGACATGGCCTCGCCGTTGAAACTGAATGACAGGCGCTGATCGCGATCGATCAGGCCACCAGCGATGCGGCGTGCGTTGCTCATCGGTGGCGTCCGGAGGCCAGGGCTGTGTCGCGTGCCAGTTCGACCTTGGTGATCTCGTGGGTGGTCGTGTTCCGGGTGACAACGAGCCACGATCGATCACCCTGTTCGTGGAACCACAATTCACGATGCTCGCCTGCCGGGTTGTCGCGCAGGTACAGGTAGTCGTGGAACTCCCTGATCGCGTCACCGCTCTGCCAGTCGGGCCGGTCGATCATCGCGGCATCACCCAGGTAGGTGAACTCGGCGGCGTCCCGGGGTCCCAGCAGCGGATGCTCGATGATCATCGTTTCAACTCGCTAGTGCAGGTTCGGCTGAGCGCCGGCGCCTTTCTCATCGATCATCGCTCCGTGCCGGAAGCGGTCGAGACGATAATCGACGGCAACCGGATGCGGCTCTCCCCTGGCGATGAGGTGCGCATAGCAATAGCCGGATGCTGGCGTCGCCTTGAAACCGCCATAGCACCAGCCGCCATTGAAATAGAGGCCCTCAATCGCAGTCTTGTCGATGAACGGAGAGCCGTCCATCGACATGTCGACGACGCCACCCCACATTCGCAGGACTCGTGCCCGGCCTATCATCGGCATGATAGCCATTCCGCCCTCGCAGACATCTTCGACGACGGGCAGGTTGCCGCGCTGTGCGTAGGTGTTGTAGCCGTCGATATCGCCCCCGAAAACGAGGCCGCCTTTATCGGACTGCGACACATAAAAATGGCCGGCACCAAAAGTGATGACACCCGGAATAATGGGTTTAAGGCCTTCCGTTACGAACGCCTGCAGAACATGGCTTTCGATGGGGAGCCGCATGCCGGCGCGCTCCATGACGCGACTCGACGAGCCCGCGACGCAGACCGCGACCTTCTTCGCACGGATCTTCCCGCGCGACGTTTCCACGCCTTTGCAGACACCGTTGTCGATCTGAAACCCGGTGACTTCGCAATTCTGGAGGATGTCGACACCGTTTTTGTCAGCCCCACGCGCATAGCCCCACGCGACGGCATCATGCCGCACGGTCCCGCCGCGCGGCTGCCAGAGCCCGCCACGAATCGGGAAGCGAGCGTTGTCGAAATCGAGAAACGGGCATAGCTCGCGAATACCGTCCTGATCGAGCAAGACGGCGTCGGCACCCGCGAGCCGCATGGCGTTGCCGCGACGTGCAAACGCGTCACGTTGAGCGTCGCTGTGGTAGAGATTTACGATGCCCCGCTGCGACACCATGGCGTTGAAGTTGAAATCCTGTTCAAGGCCTTCCCAGAGTTTCAGCGAAAACTCATAGAACGGTTCGTTGCCCGGCAACAGGTAGTTGGAGCGGACGATGGTCGTGTTGCGGCCGACGTTGCCCGAGCCGATCCAGCCCTTTTCCACGACTGCGATATTGCGCTGCCCGAACTCCTTGGCGAGGTAGTACGCCGTCGCGAGCCCATGGCCGCCGCCGCCGACGATGACAATGTCGTATTCGGCCCTGGGATCGGGGTCGCGCCAGGCGGGTTTCCAGCCGGCATTGCCTGTCAGACCTTCCCAGAAAACCCGGAAGCCGGAGTAGTTCATGATGCGCAGCCTGGTCGACGTAAGGTTCGATTATTCGTGCCCGGGCCCGGACTAGACTTTCATGAAATAGACGTTTTATTATGAAATATGGACAAAACTGGCCAGACTTATCGAAGTCGCCGCGTCGGCATACTGCTTATCGACGGTTTCGCGCTGATGTCGTATGCCTCGGTGGTTGAGCCGCTGCGGGCCGCCAACGTGCTCGCAGGGCGCAGACTGTATCGGATCGTCAATATTCCGGCGTCCGGCGCTGCTGCGACGAGTTCGGGTGGGGCGATCATTCCCGCGGGTGACAGCGTCGGTGCGGGTGCTGAGTTCGATCTCGTATTGATTGCGGCCGGAGGTGATCCGGCGACTTATCACGATGCACATACATTTGACTGGCTTCGCGCCCTGGCGCGGCGCGGCATCACGCTCGGCGGCGTCTCGGGCGGCCCGGTCATTCTTGCTTCCGCAGGCTTGATGAAGGGGCGCAGAATGACGGTACACTGGGAGCACGCGGCGGCATTGACGGAGATTTCACCGACGCTGTTGGTCGAGCGTAGTCTTTACGTCATCGATCGCGACCGCGTTACGTGCGCCGGCGGAACAGCGCCAATGGATCTGATGCATGCCCTGATCGCCGAGCACCATGGCCCTGACCTGGCGCGGCGCGTCAGCGACTGGTTCATGCACACCGAAATCCGACTTTCCGGCGACCCTCAACGGGCGGGCCGCGCAGCTCGATATCAAACGACCGACCCGGCTGTACTGCGCGCCATCGAGGCAATGGAAAATCATGTTGCCGATCCTCTCGAGCTTCGCCAGCTCGCATCGATCGCAGGTGTCAGCTTGCGCCAGTTGAATCGTTTGTTTCGAAACAAGATAGGCCATTCGACGATGCGCTTTTATCGACGACTGCGCCTTGAAAAGGGGCGCAGCCTCCTGACCAACTCGTCACTGAGGATCACCGAGATCGCCCTCGCCACAGGCTTTGCAAATTCCGGGCATTTCTCGACAGCATTTCTTGAGCGCTATGGATCGACACCCTCGTCATGTCGATAGACTGGTTTATCTGGCTCTGCCGGACAGCTCATCGGCCGGCTTCATTGCGATTGAATGCAACATCATCAATCCGGTTCTCGATTTGCAGCACCGCAGACATGCCATAAACAGGACTGAGACAGATGATTTTCATGGATTCGTTACCGATTAAGTCGAACAGTGCATGCAATGAAGAACAGTTGCGGGCATATCTTGCTGACACACGAATTCCGCTGCGGCTTGGCCCAATGACCCGGCGCCGAATGGCCTCCGATAAGCCGTCACTCGGCCAAATGCTATCTCGCGAGTGGCGCGTCAGGTCATTTCCAGTGCCGCCAGATAGCTGAGATGGCTGGTCCTGCCTGTCGGCCCGAAGGGACCGGTTCGGTAGTGAAGCGAGAATTGCCGGGGTACGCTCGTCGTTCCTGCACCTGGGATACGCCCTGACTAATTGCGGTGGAGCAGGCCAGCCTCTCTTTTCTTCATGAGCACAGCGGTGGTCACCATTCCGGCGACGACAAGTGCTCCGCAGGCCAAAAGGACGAACGTGTAATCGTCACCGAATATCAACCAGCCCATCAGCGCCGGGCCCAATGAATAGCCGACTTTCGCGGTCGATATCAGGAGCAGGACCAGTCCACCTGTCTTGTCGATGACGTTAAAACCGCTTAACAGGGCTGCCATCCCCATGGCCCAACAAAACTGCAATAAGCAGACGGCGACGGCGAACAAGACGTTGCCCGGGTTGGCCGCAAAAATGACAAGCATCAGCAATTCTCCGACAACGATGAGTACGAATGGACTCAACGGTCCGATCGAATCCGTTGCCCAATTTTTGGCCAGCCCGCCAACAATCCCGAGATACGACGATATTGCGAGTGCAAACCCGATTTCTGTGGTCGATAAATTCGCGGCAAGCCCGAGGCGCTCCAGAAATGCCCAAAGCCCACCCTGCGCCATAAAGAAAAACAGTGCTCCGAGCAGGGCAAGCGAGCTTGTAACAATTGCCTGTTGTTTCTTGCCGGGAGTTATCGCTCTGCTCAGTCCCCGATTAGGCAAAAGCATTATCGCTGGAAATGTCGTCAAACCGAGGAGAACCAGGGTAAGAAAGAATCCGTCAGTCCCCCAAGTCGCTCTCACGCTCGGAAATAACAGGTAGCCAATACTGGATACCGTCATCTGACAGGCGACCCAATAGCCAAATATGCGGTCCGCGTTTTTGCTGTCACTTTGGCAGGCAAGACCGATAGCCAGCAAGATCCCGCTGGCTATGCCGACAATGAACCGGCTGAAAATCATTAGCCAAAACCCGTCGATCCCCGTCGACATCCAGTTCGCTGTAACGAAAAGAACCGTGGCAATTGATGCAACATGAACCCAGTTGACTCGACGCACCCAGAATATGCCGGGCCCGGAGGCCAATGCGACGCCAGCCATCTCGATCGCAGCAATATATCCCGCCTGTTTTTTTGTGAAGCCCAGCTCGTCAATAATTCCGCTGACCATCAGCGGCAGGAACAAGACGCCAAGCGTTCCAATCACCGTGATCCACATCGCCGCAGATACGGTACTGATCTTATTGATTGCCTCGACGAGTTCCGGGTCATCTGCAGGCAATAAGTCGTTCGCTTTATGATCAGTCTTCATGGATGTCAGAATCCGTTCCGGTTTACAGCGTAACCGGCCAGGTAGCTGCTTGTGTGTGATCAGGGTATAGGTAGATTGAGATCATGGCCATACATTACTCAAGCCTAATTATTATTTCTGGATCGCAGGTGTGGTCTAATAAACAGCAGGCGGGCATCATGCCTGAAACATACACACGATCAATCCGGGCCCCAAATGAAATCGACGGTTAATGAAATTCGTGAAGCTCTGACCAGGGTAAAATCGACACCGATAGACCAGGCGTTCGTAATGCCGGCCGAATACTACTCGTCTGCGGATTTCATGCAGCTGGAAGCCGACCATATCTTTCGCAAGGACTGGGTCTGCCTTGGTCGAGCGGATGAGGTGAAAGAGCCCGGCGACTATTACACGACCGAGCTGATTGGTGAGCAACTGCTGGTAACGCGTGGCAAAGATAACGCGATCCGCGTCCTGTCAAATGTCTGCCGCCATCGCGGTAATATGGTGGCCTCCGGAAAAGGAAAGAAGTCGCGCTTTAGCTGTGGTTATCACGCCTGGACGTATGACCTTCATGGTCAACTGCTCGGCGCGCCTTTGATGTCGGAGGTTAAAGGCTTCGATATCGCCTGCATTCGGCTACCCTCGTTCAAGACCGAAATATGGCAAGGATTTTTGTTCGTCAACCTGGATGGTAATGCCGAGCCGCTCGCGCCACGGATCAACGGCTTGCTGCCGTACATCGAGAACTACGAGGTGACCGACAGGGTTCTCGGTTTTACTGAAGAGGTGACCTGGCAAACAAACTGGAAGTGCCTGGCTGAAAACTTCATGGAAGGCTACCACCTGGATGTCACTCACCCCGAGACATTACGGCCACTGACACCCACGGGCCTGTGTGAGCGCGTCGCGACGGATGGGCAGTACAATGCTTACTATTCCTACTACGATCCCAAGTATCCGGAGCGTGGGCCGTTCCCGCCGAACCTGACTGAAAGAGAGAGACGCTGTTCGTTCATGTTCGGCATATTTCCGAATCTTGTCGTTGCAGCGGCACCTAACATTCTGATTTTTTTATGTCTTAGTCCAGGGTCAAGTGACTCGGTGAATATCCGCTGGGGCATGTCATCTCTGCCGCAGTCGGACGGTGTGACTGACGAACAGCGTGAATTCATGAACCAGGTGAATGCAGAGGACAAGGCCAAGCTCGAAACTCTGCAAAAAGGATTGCAATCCAGGTATTTGAGCTCCGGCCCCCTGGCGAAGCCAGATCTCGAAGGCACCATTTACGACATGTACCGGTATATGGCGGAACGACTTGCCGGCGACGTAAACCTGGACTAAAGCTCGAGAGCAGCTTTTAACGGAGCCAGGTGGGCCTCAAAATGCTTCCATTGCTCTAAACCCTGGTCGTAGATAGGCTGTCTGACCTGACCTGAGCTCGGTGTCTGCACAAGCCGATCCGTCTTGTAAAACTCGAGACAAGCCGTTTCCATTTCAAGACCGCAGTAGTTCAAAATGCGGGCGACCTGGACTTCCAGGTCCTCTACGACGTCCTCGTACTGAACTCTCAGTATTTCACCGGGAAAGACCTCATCCCAATGCTCCATGAGGCGAACATAGTCCAGATAATATCGACCAATTTCTTCTAGCCCGTAGGTGTACGCCTGGCCTTCCGCAAACAATTGCTTGAATCCGCTGAAACAACATGCCATCGGTGAACGCCGAGCATCGATGATCCGGGCGTTTGGCAGCATTATTTTGATCAATCCAATATGGCGAAAATTGTTCGGCATCTTGTCAGTGAAAAATGGCGCGCCAGACCGATGAATACGTGTACCTTCGATGTAAGCGTTACCCAGTCGCTGCACGTCCCTTTCGCTAAGCTCCGATAACACAGCCGGGTATCTGGCAGCATCTCCCGCCATTCGTCGCCCGTTCAACTGGGCAACGAGATTCAGGACATTTGGGAGTTCAAATGTCCCGTCGACCTTGCTGTGCGACGAAAGAATCTGCTCCAACAGCGTTGATCCGGCGCGCGGCAGACCAACGATGAATATCGGGTCGTCAGCGGCAACGCCAAACGCTCTTTTTGCAGCAACCAGGTGCTTGTTGCAGACTTTGATTTGCGCGTCGATTTCCTCGCTTACAAAGCGAGATTCGTATCCAAGCTGTTGTTTTTTCAATGTATTGCCGCGCTCATAGTATTCGAATGCCAGGCTGAATTTTTCGCGGTCCTCGTAGGCTTTTCCAAGCGCAAAACACAGATGGATACGATCATTGAGCGTGGTCGAGTCCGCCGCTTCGCCTTCTTTCGCCAATTTGAGCTCGTGCTCTGTCAGCTGATACGTCTTCAGGTTGGCCAGGCTCCAGAACGCGTCGCCGAAATCCGGCCGGGCCGTGTAGCACCTTCGGTAATAGCTGATACCGTCGTCGATTCTGCCGATCGTTTTGGCTGCATGACCGCACATCAGCAGTATCTGTGGATTCTCCGGATCGACTTTGAGCACGTCTTCATATAGTTGAAGCGCTTCCTCGTGTCGCCCGACACCCAGGCAGGTGTTGGCATACAGGCGGCGATAATTGTAGTCGGCCGGCACCGCTTTCATGAGCAGCTCGGCCTGCTCGAATGCTTTTACGAAGTTCTGTCGTTTTTGCAGCACATTGACGTAGTCAAATCGGCCCAGGTGAAAGTCGGGCTCGAATTCCAAAGCGCTCTTGAGAAGAGTTTCGGCATCATCGGTAATTCCGAGTTCCGTGCCAATCTTCGCCAACAGTCGCATCCCCTCAACGTTTTTCGGATCTCTGAGTAAAAACTGCCTGCACAGTGACTCTGCCTTATCCAACTGTTTTTCGTTAATCAGTGTGGATACATTCAGAAGTTCCCGCGGCAATCCTTTGAGCCGTTCGAAATGGGCCCGCGCCCTGCCGAGTCCTTCCGCATTCCTGTCCATTTCATACAGTCGTATCAGGGCCTGCCAACTTATGATCAGTGCCGCATCCAGTTCGACTGCCGCTTCGAACGCCTCGATAGCCCGCTTGATGTCCTTTTTCACTATCCAGAGCTGACCTTTCTCCTGATAGCCGCGACTGTGTGAAGGCAAAATTGAGTGCAATACGTCCAACGCATCGAATGCATCGTCAGGCTGATTAAGCATTCGTTTGACAACCGCCTTGGCATACTGTGCTTCCGCATGATCCGGCCTCATGCTCACCAACCTGGCGATCTCGGCATCAGCCTCAACGAGTTTTCCCGCACCCAGGAGGCGCTTCGCCGCATGCAGTTCACGCTCAAATTCGACGGTGGCGTGATTGGTTTTGGTTTTTTCGCGGCCCATAGCGCTGGAGTTTACGGTAATTTCAATGCCAGACAATCAACGCCCGAATGCACGAACGTCGGTACAAATGTGCGGTGCGAAAGAAAGGGGAGGCGGCCTTTCGGCCACCTCCCCGTACATTCAGGCTATGCGGTCGAAATACTTCGCCGATCAATAATCGTACCTGAACCGCAGTCCCACCGATCTCGGGCGAGTTACGAATTCCTCAGGCGTCAATCCACCCGGGCGAATAAACCGTATTACGCGCTCGTCAGTCACGTTATCGATAAACAGTTCGACGCCATAATTTTCCTTGTTGAAGCCGATGGTCGCGTCCACCGTATCCCAGCTCGGAATATCCGCTGCTTGCGACAAAATGATGGAGTTATCGCTTTCGTCCGCATGCTGCAGAGCAACCTGCACGTGCCCGTCAAAATCGCCAGCTTCCCAGGTGTATCTGCCGCGCAGGACATACTGGAACTCAGGTGCAAACGCCAGGGGGCTGCCAACCGGAGCAATATTCGTCGGTTTGAAAATATCGTTCGAAACCGACGTCATCTCGGTGTCGTTCCAAGCGAAGGATGCGAACAAAGTCAGGTTGTCATTTACGGAAAACACCAGGTCCGAGTCGATGCCGGTTACCTCTGCCTCACCGAGATTGGTCGTAAATGTCAGGTTCGAGACGCTGAAGTCGGTAACGGTTAACTGAACGTCGGTCCAGTCGACCCGGTACGCCGTGCCGTTCCAGCGCAGTCGATTATCCAGGAAATCGACTTTCCAGCCGAATTCGATGTTTTCGACATTATCGGAAACATAGCCAAACGGAACGAATACGGTTGGATCGACGCTGCCCGGACCGCCGCGACGATTGAACCCGCCGGGCCGGAAGCCCTCAGAATAGGTTGCGTAGAAGAGTGAGTCCGCATTCGGAGTCCACGACAAATTAAACTTGACGATCGTGTCCGATTCCGTCGCGGGCGATATGCCGTCGAGATTTTCATCAATGTTGATGCCGAAATCAAAATCGGTATCTGTGGTCGCGAAAAAGAAGTTAGTTGAGCCAGCAAGACTTACTTCCTGCTCGTAGTAACGTGCGCCAACTGTGGCCGATAATCTATCAGGCATGAAATCGAACGTCAGCTCGCCAAATACCGCCGATTGTTTTTCAAATCGGGTGATATCGTTGACGAAGTTCACGCCTTGAGGGCGTGGGTCGGGATTGAAGATGGTCGTATTCGGCAACGGGCGTTGCTGGGCGGTAATGCCGTTGGCAATTTGACCCGGCGAGGTAAAGTCAATGCTGGCGCCCAGATCCGCGTCGTCGAAGAAGACACCGCCAATGAAGCTCCATCGATTTTCCCGTGGCGTTGCGATGCGTATTTCGTGGGTTGTGCGCTCGGTTTCAACGGTAAAGCGCTCCCCATACACCGGATCAAAACATTGAGTGGCGTTGCATAGATAGAAAGGTATGAACGCACCCTGCTCAAGATAAGCATTGTCGCTGGTCGATTGATCGACGTCGCGATCCAGGAAAGCACCGGTATAGAGAACTTCCAGGTTGCCGATGTTGCCGTTGACGGTCCACGCTATCTGTGAAAACTCGTCATCTTGAAAGTCAGGAAAATACGTCGAGACCTGGAGATCGCCAACGGTTGGATCCTGGGCGAAAGTGCCCTGGGCATTAAGTTCTTGCTGCATTACCTGGAGCAGGACATCCCATTCATCATTGGCCTGATATTTCAAGGCACTGCGAACACCCTGGTAGTCGACGTCATTGAAATCTTTTTTCGCAAGCAGCGTGTTTACAGCGGGTATCGTCGTCGCGCCGGGGAGGCTTGCAACGCGGGCTGGATTGGTCAACAGCGGGTCATCGCTGCCGTTGACGTTGTCAATGAAGCCGCCCTGGTTCGCAGAGTAGACAGCTGTGCGCCATGCGAGGGTATCGTCTATGAGAGGAATGTTGATATAGCCTTCAACAGAAGTACTCATTTCGCCGCTTTTGGTATCGGATACGCTGAGTTTCGCGCCCGCCTGAAACTCGTTCAGGACCGGCTTCTTGGTGATTAACCGGACAGTGCCGGCCTGCGAACTTGCGCCGTACAACGTCCCCTGCGGACCCGCCAACACCTCGATCCGTTCCATGTCGGTGACGTAGATGTCCAGGTTTCGACCGATGGCCTGAACAGGTTGCTCGTCAAGATACAGTGCGACATTTGGCGAATTGCCTGCAGGCTCGACCGCGCTCAATGTGGCTTGATCGGTCGCCATGCCGCGAATATAGAACGTCGTATTGCCCGGCCCTCGACCGGATGCGGTCAGGTTAGGCTGGTAACGCACGTAGTCGTCGAAATTAGTGATGCCGACATCATTCAACGTCGCTTCGTCGAGCACGATGACGGACACTGATACATCCTGGAGACTCTCTTCCCGTTTCGACGCCGTCACCGTAATTTCTTCAAGCTGCGCCTGCGCGGCTTCCGGCATCGCTACGGCCATCAGGGCCGCCGCCGTTGCGGTGTGGACCGCCATTGATACGGCCGTACGTTTGAACCTCACGGTGTTTTGAAGATCACTTAAGTTACGAGTAGACATGGCTCCTCCGACAATATTCATTCGTATCAACTGCTTCATTAGATACGCATGATGAAAAGGGATTATATATATCCTCGCGCGGCGAATGACGCCCATAAATTGACACGAAGAAAGCGTTGTTTTTAAACCTTCCGGACAGTAGCACAATGTATTCCGCCCAGTCTAATGGACTGGGCGGGCCCGGTATCACCGGGAGCATGATACGAGTGGAAAAATTGATCAGTCATACAATATTTTATTCCGCGAACGTTCACGGCCTCACCCCGGGCCAAGCGCATAGCTCAGCCATTCGACCGCATACTGTTGGTAGGAGCGATAAACAGTAATGATATATGTCGGCGCATCATCGACGCAGTACAACTGCGCGGTCGTTTTTGCGAATCGCGTACGCGCTGTTGCGCCCGGCGGGAACGCCCGCTCATGGAGATCGATGCTGATGCCCTGACTGAGAACCTCTCGGGCTTCAGGACCGGACAAACGGATGCGGACATACATGTCGGATACGTCAACGAAAGAGTGCGATCTGTTCGCCGCGGCGGCCTGTTCCAGCGAATCGAGAATATCGCGCTGCTGACCGTCATCGAGCTGCAGGAGCCAATGGTCCGGACTAATGCAGTAAGCGAGCAGGTCGCCTGGACCAGCGATAATGCTGTTCGCGGTTTCTGGCAGGCGCATTCCCAGCGCAGTTTCACAAATCTGCCGAACGGCCGAATTGCCGCGCAGGTCCAGCATGCCGCTGGCAGGAAGAATCTCGAATGTTGCGTCGTAGCCCACGGTATCAGCTTCTCATTCTTTCGCCGTCCGGATCGATGAATACCGGGTTGCAGACTTGAGCCGTAGCCAGCCTCTTCTTCGTAAACAAAGTTACGGTATCGCCCATGCGTGAGCGACCGTCACGAAGTTGTGCCAGTGCAATGGAGCGGTTCAGGTTTGGACTATGGAAGCCGATGGTCACCATGCCGATCATTCTCTGCGCTTCATCCGCGGTATCTGTATCAATGATTGGTGAGCCCTTCGATGGGACGAAATCCTTTTCCGTCGGCAGTAAGCCGACGATTTCCGGGCGCGGTCCACCGATATTGAGGTCGCGCATCGTCGATCGCTTGCCGATAAAGTCGGTCTTGTCGTCCGCCACTACCCAACCCATTCCTACGTCGTGGATATTGGCGTACCCGTCACCCTCCAGGCCGGCCGCAATAAACGCTTTTTCCGTACGCAGAAGCATGCTCGTATCCGAGCCAACCGGCGTGATGTCGTACTTCTCGCCGGCACTCAGCAAGGCATCCCATAGTCTTCGACCATGACGTGATGCAACCACGATTTCGAAGCTGAGTTCACCGGTGTAGGTGACTCGTGACACTCGTGCGTCGATACCAGCCACCCGGCAAAAACGTGTATCCAGAAACTTGAATGCCTCGCGGCTCACATCGATGTCGGTGTTTGCCGCAAGCATCACCTCGCGCGCTTTTGGCCCGCAAACACACAGTACAGCCCATTGATCCGTTACGGGCGTGAGGTACACATCGAGGTCCGGCCACTCGCAGTGCAACAACTTTTCAAGGTGTTTCAAAACCACTTCCGCAACGCCCGAGCCCGTCGACATCAGGTAGTGGTCTTCGGATAAGCGAAATGTCACGCCATCATCGAGCAGACGGCCGTCATCGTGCAGCATGTAGCCAAATTTGCACCGTCCGACCGGCAGCTTGCCCCAGGAGTTCGTATAAACACGATCCAGGAACGTGACAGTATCCGGGCCCTTTATGGAAATCTTGCCCAGAGGTGTGCCGTCGTAAATTCCTACGCCATTACGCACAGCCAGCGCTTCGCGATTGATCGCATCACCAGCCGTCTCACCGGGCTTGGCGATGAACAACGGACGGCGAAACAGTGCGCCGGTTTCATCGAGATGACCGCCGTTGGCAATAAACCAGTCTGTAACGGGGGTTCGGCGCCACGGCATGATCAGGTCGGTGCTGTCGGTGCCCGCCATTGCGCCGAAGCTGATGGGACTGTACGCGGGCCGAAACGAGGTCGTGCCTACAGAACCTGGCGCAGTGTCGGTTATTTCGGCGAGCAGGCCGATGATGTTGACGTTACCCGTTTTGCCCTGATCGATACCCATGCCGGCAGTCGTGTACCGTTTGACGAGCTCGACCGAGCGATAGCCCTCGCGTACGGCCAGCCGAATGTCCTTGCTCGTCACATCGTTGTTGAAGTCGAGAAACGCCCGACTGCTTTTCTTCGGCAGTGTAACTTCCCAGGTGGCCAGGATATCGAGATCGGGTTCCGGTGAGCAGGCGGGCAACGCAATGCCTTCATCGCACTCATCAAAACCACAGGCGGAAGCCGCCCGAAGCCCGGCATCGCGTCCTTCCTCGAGGCACGTCGACAATCGAAACTGACCCCTGCATGCACCCGCCGACATCTCATCCTGTGGCGACGTGCCGGGGACGAAACTCGCGATGTCGGCGTTGTATTCAGGTCTGCCGCCGGATTGTGAGTGCAGCTGGACATTCGGATTCCAACCGCCGGACACGGCCAGCAGGTCACATCGAATTCGGCGACGCTTATTGCCGCCATTGCTGCTGATCACATCGACAGCGGAAACTCTGCCGGCACCTTTGACCCTGGCGATGCGGCTGCGCGGCAGTATTTCAATATTTCTCGCCGCTAGGGCCGCGCATGCGCCCGCGTCGGCCTGTGCGCGCAGGTCGACGATCGCTTTTACCTCTATTCCGCTGTCGGCAAGCTCGAGCGCGTGTTGGTAGCTACCGTTGTTGTTGGTAAACACGACGGCCGTCCGTCCCGGCATAACGCCAAACCGTAAACAATAATTGCTCGCCGCGGAAGCCAGCATGACGCCGGGCCTGTCGTTGTCCGCGAATGTCAGCGGCCGCTCAATGGCGCCGGTGGCCAGAACGACCTGTCTGGCCCTGACTTTCCACAATCGCTCTTTTACCCAGGATTTGTCAGGTCGACGTTCGAGTATTGTCAGGTAATTCTGGTCGTAATAACCGGTTGCGCTCGCCTCTGCCAGGCGCACCACGTTGGGCATTGCATCGATCTCCTGGACGCTGTCAGCAACCCAGGCAATGGCTGGTGAGCCGTCGATAACGGCCGAACTGCCAAGCAGTCCACCACCGGCTTCGGTCTGGTTATCCACGAGCAAGACGCGCGCGCCTGACCGTCCCGCACTGAGCGCTGCTGCCAGCCCAGTCGGCCCTGCGCCGACGACCAGGACGTCGCAATGGTGATAGCGATGCTCGTAACGACCGCCGGCCGGTTTTCTCGGTGCAGTGCCCCAGCCGGCGACTTTGCGAATGGCCCGCCCGTACCAGTCCCAGCGATTGCCCGGCCACATGAATGTCTTGTAGTAAAAGCCCGCCGGAATGAAACGATGGAAAAAATTATTGATCGAGCCGACGTCGACATTTACCGATGGCCACGCATTGACGCTGCGTGCTTCGAGACCCTCGTAAAGCGGCAATGTCGTTGCCGTGACATTTGGCTCCTCGGCGTCGCCAAGCAGCTGTACGATGGCATTCGTTTCTTCAATGCCGGCACTCATGATGCCGCGAGGCCGGTGGTATTTGAAACTACGACCGACGATCGACACGCCGTTGGCAAGAAGCGCGGAGGCGAGCGTGTCTCCTGCATAACCCACATACTTCCGGTCGTTAAACTTGAACGCTAATTTATGACTGCGATCGACGCGGCCGGCGGCATCCAGGCGGAAGGTGCTTTCAACCATGACTTTCGTTCTGCGAGGCTGGACGCACCTCGTTACTTTCTGCATTGCGCTGTATGGTTATCCAGCGGTTGCAGCCTCGAACATGCCACCAGGTTTCATTGGCCCAGCCCCTGGTGTTGGGCACGGAATAGATATACTCGCACCATTCGGCGTCACTTAGTCCTGCCGGATCTTCCGGACGCCGATGCCCGGTGTCGCCACCGTACACAAATTCGTCTTCGTTGCGTTTGCCACAGTATGGGCAATCAATCTGGATCATTTTTCAGCCGCCATTACCGGTTGCCATAGCTGGCTCGCTCAAGAATCAATCGACCACTGCCAAACCGTTCGAGGCTGTAGGCTTCGATGATCGGATCTGGACGATCATTTGCGATCAGGCTCGCATGCAGCCTGGCCGCCAATGGGGTGGTCTTAAAGCCACCGGAGCCGGCAACATCAACGTAAAAACCGGCCACGGGCGTCTTCGAAATAATCGGTGTGTTGTCGTAGGTGATGTCGAGCGCACCTGCCCACTGGCGCAGGAATTTCATCCGCTCAAACATTGGAAATACCTGCAATATGGCTGCAATGATGGCTTCGGGTATCTGTGGCGTACCACGTTGCGAATAGCTGGGATAGGGGTCGGTGCCTGCACCCATTACCAGCTCACCTTTGTCAGACTGCATAAAGTAGGTGTTGAAGCCACGCAGTACCAGCACGTTGTCAAGAACCGGTTTGATCGGCGTGGATACCAATGCCTGCAAGGGAATCGTCTCAATCGGTAAATTGACGCCTGCCATGGCCGCCACTCGTTTGCCGTGGCCGGCGACGGCCATGCCGAGTTTACGGGTCTGGATGCGACCCAGGGATGTTTCCACGCCGGTCACGCCGCGGTCATCCTGAAGTATGTCGGTGACCTCGCAGTTTTCAATGATATCGACGCCGAGATTGCTCGCTGCCCTGGCATAGCCCCAGGCAACGGCATCGTGGCGCGCCAAAACAACATTCGGATGATAGATGCCGCCCACGACAGGCAGGCGCCCCGGTGTCGCGATCATTGGCAGCCGCTGCTGCAATTCATCGAGGTCAATGACCCGATGCTCCGCTCCGAATAAGGCCGTTGTGTTGACCATGCGATGCGCGTCTGAGAGGTCACGATCGCTCATCAAGATCGTTATCATCCCGCGCTTGGACAGCATTATATTGAAATTCAGTTCGTCACTGAGCGAATGCCAGGCGTTTACAGCAGCGTGGTGGAAGCGCACGTTCTCGGGGTAGAGAAAGTTGTCACGAATAGTCATTGTGTTACGGGCCGTGTTACCGCCTCCTAACCAGCCCTTCTCGAGAACCGCCACATTGCTTATGCCGTGCTGACTGGCAAGGTAAAAGGCAGCGCCAAGGCCGTGTCCGCCACCGCCAATGATGATCACATCGTAGGACTTCTTCGGAGCCGCATGGCGCCATGCGGCTGGCCAGCCCCGATGATTACGAAGCGCCTGCAGAGCCAGGGTCCGCGCCGAGTATTTCATGAGTTCCCTGTCACTTGATGAACTTTCGTCACGGGTGTCGGGCGCAGCCCGTAATTACCCTTCGACACCTGGCGGCCGGGCGGAAAGTTCGCTCATGAAAGCTCGGAAGTCGTCGACCACAGCTTGAGACGCGGCAGCCACAATGTCGGCGCCGACAGACGGTGATGCCAGCGCAGAATGCGAACCAACCCGGCCATCGGGGAACTCCGCCCTGTGCTGCTCAGCGGGCGGATGGAAATCACCCGCATGATCGCGAATGAATGAGGCCGGCAATGAATTTTCGGGTTGTCCGGGATTCTCCGCATCCGGAATCCGCTGATATTTTTGGGTGATCGAAATCTCACTCGGCGTTGCGTGCATGCCTTCCCACTCGCCGAACTCGCGGGTGCGAATGTCATTCACGGTTTCAAAGTCCCACCAGCTTCGGCAGCGAATACGCGGCGCCGCATCGCCGAGACGGCTGTAGATATCGTGCATCGCCGCACGTATCGGCGCGATATTGGCGCCATGAGCATTAAGAAAATAGACGCCCTTTACGCCCTGCCGGTGCAGGCTGTCAACAATGTCCTCGATGAGCGACATCAGCGTGCGACTCCGAATCGATATCGTCCCCGGGAAGCTCATATTGAACTGCGCAGAGGTATACGCAATCACGGGTGCGATGAGTATATTGCCGAGTTTGCCGGCCTCCAGGGCAATGGTCTCCGCGCACAATGCGTCGCAGCCAACCAAGCCTATCGGTCCGTGTTGCTCGATCGAGCCAATCGGAATGATCACACCGGGAGTCGTCTCCAGCAGTTGCTCAATTTCAGAACTCGTGTGTGTCAGTATGTTCATGTTTTCTCTGATCGAAATGCGCCGATAGATTTATAAATAGCAAAATTACTGAAAAAAGCGGTGCCGAGCGACACGATCAACATCGAATAGCCGATCTTCATCTCGTCAGCGAAAACGAAGTCCGTGATGAGAGCAACGAGCGTAGGACCGAACGTCGTGCCCGATAGGCTAAGAACCATCAGGAAAAAAGCATAGGTCAGGCCGCGCAGCTGGTTAGGCGTAACTCGCAACATCGCGGTCACCAGGTTTACAGTGATAAATGCCATACCGAAAGGAATCAGAGTCAGTCCGATCAGAGCCAGTTCCGGGCTCGGCAATACGGGCGTGAAAATCATTCCCGGCACCATGAACAGCGAGCCTACAAATCCGGCTTTTGCGTGGCCGCCTTTGTCACCCCTGGCAGCAAAATAATCGCCCAGCCGCGCGCCAAGAGCGATGCCCAGCGGGCCGAATATCAGCAGGATGATGCCGAAAGCGTAGCCGATACTGGAAACGTCCCAGGCATGAACGCGTATATAAAGCGTCGGTATCCAGGCAAGGAACATGAAGTTCACTACGGCTACGACAGCCATGCCGACGAAAACCGGCCCATAGAGGTATCGCTTTCCCCACAGGTATTTGACGACATCACGCAACGAAAGCTCCACCGCTCCGCCATCTTCGCTAATCATTATCTCTTTGCGCTCAGGCTCCCGGGTGAACGCGATAAACAATGCAATCAGCAGGCCCGGGGTTCCGACGACGATGAACGTCGTTTGCCACGGTGCCAGCTCACCGATAAACGGCACATTGACAGGCGGCGAATTACTCACGATCTGAATGATGGCGCCGCCCAACAGCATCGCCAGCCCCGATCCAACGTAGATCGCCGAATTGTAAAATCCGATCGGCCCGGTTCGTTTGTCCGGGGGGAAACTGTCCGAGATCATCGACAGGGCCGCCGGACTCAGCGCCGCCTCGCCCACGCCGATACCAAGCCTTGCCATGAATAAATGCATGAAATTCCTGGCAAGGCCGCTAGCCGCCGTCATGAGACACCACAAGGTCATTCCAGCGACGATCAGATTCCGGCGATTGTATCTGTCCGCGGCCCGGCCGAGCGGAATACCCATCAGCGTGTAGAACAAGCCAAACGCGAATCCTAGTAGCAGGCTTATCTCTGTGTCAGAAAGCTGCAGGTCCGCCTTAATTGGCGACACCATCAGGCTGATGATCTGACGGTCCACAAATGACACGGCATAGGCGATCGTCAACAGGAGAACCAATCCCCAGGCTCGGGCCGGCGAGGGGTACGAAGAAGCGTCTTCGACTTCGCTATTATTTGTTGCGCCTTGCTCCACGCTCGACTCCTCGACTTATATTGTTGTTGAAGGATGCGGTAACCGATCGGGTCAGTGTACCTTCTTTACGCGAGTTGGCCGCTTAATGCTCCGCGATTTCCCTGATTGCGTCAAAGAGTCCTTTGTCCAGCATGACGCAATCTTGCTGCTCTGCTGCGTGGAAGAGGGCACGACTCCGCTCTCCGGGAATTTGCGGCTGGCTGCCCAAGGTTACCGGGCGGGAGCTACGAATGCGATTGATCAACGCGGACGTTCGCTCGGCAAAATCGGCTCCGAAACCGAAGAGGTCAGGATCAAGGGCAATGACGAGGTTGCCGCTTTGGTGAGCCTGATCACCGGCAATCGCGCCCCCGACCAGGGGGCCGGTCATGATTTCTATCAGCAGCGCCAGCGCTGATCCCTTCGCTCCGCCAAACGCCCGTATGGCGCCGTGTAACGCTTTACCGGGATCGGTCGTCGCCTCGCCTTGTGCATCGAAGGCAAGATCCGGCGAAATCGATTCGCCTAGCCGTTCCGCTTCCAGCAGCCCGAACCAGGTCGCCGCCGACGTGCCCATGTCAACGAGCAGCGGATTGTCACCGGTTGGCACGGCGAAACTCAGAGGATTGGTACCGAAGATCGCATCGACGCTGCCGTGGGGTGCAACGGCTTTCGGCGTGCCGCCGAAAATCATGCACACGAAACCCTGTTCGGCTGCGCGCTCCGCAAAGTAGCCGATCGCGCCTGTCGACGTCGCGGTACCGCGCGTGCCGACAATGCCAATGCCGGTAGTGCCGGCTGATCGAACCGCTTCATCGACGGCGCGCCGCATCACGACCATGCCAAGGTTCAGGTTACCGTCTATGTGCGTCACAACCGGTGAGCGATGTGTAACGACCATCTCACCGGCGTTGGGATCGGGTGCTACCGCGCGGGCGACGATCTTGCCCAATCCCTGGCTATTGCCCCGAAGTTCGGCCCAAATCAACACGTTACTGACGATCTCCCGCTCATCTGCTGTCAGGCCGAGCGACGAAAGTGCGGCAGTCACCAGGTCGCTGAGCTCCGCCAGCGATAGTTTAATAGTGGGTTGGTTCATAGGGTTTCCGTATTAGCAGCAGTAGGCCTGGCGCATTTGAAGTGATGCATACCAGCCCTGTTCCAATCGGCACAGTTCGTCACGCAAGTCGAAGAAACTACGCCACGTTATTGAGTTTTGATGGAGCACGCTACACAGTATCGCGTTAAGCCGCTGCGACCGAGAATATTCGTACCGATCAGCGGCCGCAAGACGGGCGATGAGCGCGATAGCGCCGCAGTAGTGCTTTTCATGGAATTCGTAGCTGTGTATCTGCCCGGGTTTATGTGTCAATCTGGCACCTTATCCTACTAGCTGATAGCCTAATTTTCGAACAACAGACCAGGGACAGAGCCATTGTTTCTCAAAAACTGCTGGTACGTCGGCGCCCGGAGCCACGATATCGGCCAAACACTTGTTCCACGTACCCTTCTCACCGAGAAGCTGGTGCTGTATCGGCGGCAGGACGGCCACGTCGTCGCGCTCGAAGATGCTTGCCCGCACAGAAAACTGCCGCTGTCGAAAGGGCGCCTGCTCGGCGACGTCCTCGAGTGCGGTTACCACGGCATGCAGTTCGACTGTTCGGGTAGCTGTGTGGCCGTGCCTACACAGAGTCGAATTCCACCGCAGGCTCGGGTGCGGGCATATCCCGTAGCAGAGAAGTGGGGGCTGGTCTGGGTTTGGATGGGTGATGTCGACCAGGCCGATGAATCAAAGATCATTGAAATTCCGAACTACGGCAATCCGGACTGGGGACTGACAGCGGGTGGCATGCTGGAGATCGACTGTCACTATCTCTGGGTTACCGATAACCTGCTGGACCCTTCGCATGTGGCGTGGGTGCATCAAACGTCGTTCGGATCGCCCGGTACCGGCGACACGCCGCTCGAGACACAATCATTTGACGACGGCGTCATCGTATCGCGCTGGATGTTTGATAAGCCGCTGCCACCTTACTACGCTCCATTGGTCAAATTCGAGGGCAATTGCGACCGTCTGCAGCACTACGAAGTCCGCATTCCGAGCATTTGCATCAACCGGTCAATTTTTACCCCGGCCGGTACCGGCGGCGACGCCGAAGCTCTGGACCCAAAGGCCTACGTCATGGTGTCTTATAATTTCATGACGCCTGTTGACGAAGATCACACCGACTACTACTGGTTTCAGCACTACAACACCGACCCGGACGATGTGGAAATAGCAACACGTCTTAACGAAGGCGCGGAAATGGCTTTTAATGAAGACCGCAATATTCTTGAAGCCGTTCACCTTGGCATGAAATTCAAGACCACGCGTAACATCAACCTGGGCCTCGATGCAGGTTCACTGTATTACAGAAGACTACTGGACAAGGCGATCACTGCCGAGCAGATCGCTTGAGCGTTGCCGTCTGTCACAAAAGATATGCTTTAAGGGGCACAAGAAAATGGATTGGAAAAAATTCGTAAAGGATGCCGAGGACGAGCTTAGAGTCTACGGAAAAGCATTGCCCGGTACTTTGCAGGGCTTTGCGAAAATGGGAGATGCTGCCAAGAGTGGCACTGCCCTCGATCTGAAAACCAAGGAGCTGGTGGCACTGGCTGTGGCAATTCGCAGCCAGTGCAAGCATTGCATCGCTTATCACGCTCGCAGCCTGGCCGGGCTCGACGTTACTCGAGAGGAAGTCGCCGAGGTGCTCGCGATGTGCGCATACATGGGCGGTGGCGCGGCAATCAATTACGGGGCCATGGCTTTACAGGCATTCGACCAGTTCTCCGAATAATGAGCATAGCCGCTAACCTTCAAGCCGGTATCGATAATCTGTTCTTCAACTGTATGGAGGCGCAAGCTGGCGAGTCGCTGGCGATAATCCGGGAACAAGGAGGAGGCGACTATTATTCCACCACGCTTGCTGACGTTATCGCAGCACATGGGAGGAACCGTGCGTTAGACGTCAGGGTCATTGATTTGCCTTTTCGCGAAGACGCGGATGAGTTGCCCGCCGAAATATCGCGCGCTATTAACGCTATTGACCATGTATTGTTCCTGGCACGGATCGGTGACCAGGTTCGGTTTAAAGATCTCGGCGGCGCCGCAACGAAGACAATGTGCTATGCGCTGGATGAGGCAGCTTTTGCTTCCGCCTTTTGCCGTGCAGACTACCGGTTTTTCGTCAGGTTCAAGAGCCTCATCAATTCAGCGATCTTCGGCGGAAAGAACATTGTTGTTACCTGTCCATCGGGCACGAACCTGGTCGGGGTTTCACCGCTCGACCCGGGTGACGACGACATCGGCGACGTTTCAATACGCCGTTTTCCCATGACGACATTCCGGCCGGTTCCGGCGAATGGTTTCTCTGGCCGCGTAGCGCTCTCGAAGTGGTTAAGCACAACGGGATCGCGTTATTACCAGCCCGCCAGCGTGCTCATTGACGGCGTCGTGTTTGCGCAGATCGAAAATGGGCGAATTCTTGATTTCGAAGGGGATGAACGAGAGGTCAGGAAGATTCGTGCTCACTATGATTTCGTTGCCGAAAAGTACGCCATCGACCGCGATGTGATCCACTCCTGGCACGCGGGTATTCATCCCCAGAATGGCTATAGCGGTCTTGCTGTCGACAACCTGACACGCTGGTCGGGCTCGGCATTCGGCAATCCTCGCTATCTTCACTTGCACACCTGCGGCGATTATGCGCCCGGCGAAATCTGCGTATCGGTATTTGATCCGAGTATTACTGTGGATGGCACAGACATGTGGCGTAAGGGGACACTGGTTTTCGCCGACACGCCCGAAGTGCGAGCGCTGCAAGCGCGAAGTCCCGGCGTGCGAGAGATGTTCGACCATCCCGTGTTGGAATACGGACTTGGAGAATCCTAGCTGCAGTCGTTCCTAATCGAACCAACAGATAACGGCCAAAATTACTTGTAATACCCCACGGCGTCACCTTCGGTCGTCACGCCAAGCCCGTTCAGCAATCGATTCGAATAATTAAAATAGGCGACAACCTGATTCACTTCCAGAATTTCACCGTCGTTGCAGTCCGCCGCACGCAACGTGTCGATATCGCCTTTTTCCATGCTCCCTACAGCCACCGTCAGCTTCGCTGCATAGTTCAGTAAGGCAAGCTCTTTACCCGAGAATAGCCGTTCCGGTTCGCCGTCCTGTAACGCCGCGTAAACCTCGTCAGCGCGCTCGTCATCCTTAATCAGGCGTCTCGCATTCATGAAATGATGGGTCAAGCTGTACTCGCATCGATTCTTGATACTTACGTAGGACGCAACGACTTCGAGAAACCACAGCGGCAGCGTGTTGTCCGGGTGGTGCAAAACGCTGCGATACAAAGCGACATGTCCCTGCATCGTGTGCGGCCGCAAAGAGTGTGCTTTCATCACATTATCGACGGTCCCGTGCGGCGTTCGTGCCTGGTCGTACATCTCTCGAAGGACGCCTGTTGCATCGGCCTCCGGAATCATCTCAATCCATGCGCTCATAGCGTGCCTTTTAATAGTTTGTTGCTTGTATGAATACGCGGGCATGTTCGGCTATTCATGCGCGTCTGTCTACCACCGCAGTCGCTTGCGGGCAGCTACTTTCTCGTCACGCTCGGCAGGTCGATTCGCGCTTGAGCCGGAATTGGCCGCTCCAGTGTCTGGTAGACTTTTTGCTTAAAGAGCGCGACGTCCTGATCGGAAATACCGCCGATTGCATCGCAGTTCTTTTCGGCAAGGGCCTGAATGATTTCCTCATGATCGCGCTGCAACGTTGCGGTATGCGAGTCCCAATCGTTACCGATCAGTGATTTATGAATCATGGCCGACAGTCGCGAGCTGAACTCTCTCAATTTTACGTAGAGTTCCTGCAGGAATTTATTGGAACATCCGGCCGCAACTATGCCGTAAAACTTGTCGTTCAGTCTTCTTATCGCCTTGATGTCTTGCTTACGACATGCCTTGGCCAGTTGTTTGTCCACCTCGGACAGTGCCGCGACCTGCTCCTCGCTGATTCTGTCTGCACTTAGGACGAACACGAGTCTCTGTGTCAGTTGGTAGGCCTCAAAAAATTCACTGATATCTTCAAAAGTCAAAGGTTTGACGTAGGCGCTCCGGTGCGGCTCCATGCCCACCAGGTCGATAGAGATCAGGCGTCTGATTGCCTCCCTGACAGGTGTTCGACTGACTCCGAACCGGGACATCAGGTTACTTTCGTCGAGAACCGTTCCCGGCGGTAGTTCGGTGCTTAGAATATCCTCCTTCAGTGCGCGGTAGATATCTTCGCCGAGTATTGTTTTAGTGCCGACTTTCGTCATATTCGTACGACAAGCTCGAGGCTAGCCTTTATCAATCAACCTTAGCGAATAACCGTCAGGATCTCTAACGGTTGCCGTTCTGACCTGCAGGATAGGATCGACATTGTCAGCGTCGATCGTAAAACCCTTTTGGCCTGCCGTTTCTAACAAATTATTTAGCTTTCTGGTCGCAAAACTGACACCCGCAAAACCTGTTTCCGGCCCCACACGATAAGCGAAATCATCGTCGCTCTCTGTGCCCCAGATATGCTGCAGTTCGATCATGGTGTAGGGGCGCTGCCACAGCCACTCCCGGTTGTCGATATTCTCAATATCCGGGTGCGGCGGATCTTCGTCAGTGCAGGCCAGGAAATACAGCGTAAAGCCGCGAGACTCGACTACCTGCCTGGACAGTAAGCGCAAGCCCAGAACGTCAGAATAGAAATTCAGGCTTTTCTCCACGTTTTTGACACGATAGGTGATCAACGAAAATGTCGGACGCGTCCCCAGCGGGTAGACAGAGCTGGCCGTCTGTGGCGTATGGTTTTGCAGGAAATCGTGTTGGATCAACTCGACACAATAGTTGTCCGGATCGTTGCAGTGGCATAGATAGGCAATGTCGGGGACTTGCCTGGGCGTATCCACCTCGACGCCATTTGAGACGAGAAGGCTGTGTGCGATATCGACATCGGCAACCGAGATTGCGATTTTCCAGTATCCCTCGGAACTATCCGGCTGTCGGCGGATGTCAGGAGGGCTTTGCTCCGGATCGTAAACAAGCTCCAGAAACGAGTGCTGCTGCCAGTCAGCCAGGTTTGGCTCTTCCCCGGCAGTCGCGCTGTCGGGTTCCCTGAAGCCCAGGTAAAAGTGTGTTGCAGTATTATTGGTGCGCTGCGTCAACAGCGTCATTCCAAGTTTGGCCTCGTAAAACGACAGGCTGCTTTCAGGGTCCGATATTCGCAATGTGTGCTGCGCGATCTGCAGGTCGTCGGATTTAGCTAACGGCATCGTAGATCCTTGCTGAACATCCAAAAAAGCTTCGGGTAATGAACAGGTCCGGGCCGGAAACAGGGTTCAAGTCGCCAAGCCCCGGTCAGCTGCACCTTTCAATAATATATATGATTCGTATACGATAGATATACAAATATGTCAGCTCAGGGGTGGAATGACAATGAAACATTGGCTCAAAGGACCGTACCAGGGATATCACAGAAAGCATGACATGCAGGCAGATCTTGAAATTACGCAGGTCGGTCCCGGAACGCCCGGCGGAGAATATCTGCGTCGTGCGTGGCAGCCCGTTGCACTATCCGAGGAAGTCCAGGACCTCCCGCTGCTGGTCAAGATCCTGGGAGAGGAGCTGGTTCTCTTCCGAACGACGAAAGGCGCTGTAGGACTGGTTGAAAAACACTGTGCGCATCGGCGCACGTCGCTGGAATACGGCATTGCCACCGACAGGGGAATCCGGTGTTGCTATCACGGGTGGCACTACGCGCCCGATGGCACGATCCTCGAAACGCCCAATAGTCCTGAAAATACCAATCACAAGAAGTTCTGCCACGGCGCCTACCCGGTCGAAGAGTACAAGGGAATTATATTTGCGTTCATGGGGCCTCCCGATGAGCTGCCGGATTTTCCCATCCTCGACACCTATAACGACTATCATGATGAGAACAGCCTGATGGTCCCATATTCGCTTTACTACCCCTGCAACTGGCTCCAAATTGCAGAGAACACGCAGGACCCGGTGCATAGCTGCTTCCTGCATACCAAGATCAGCGGTACCCAGTTTGACGAATCCTGGGGTGTGATCCCGGTCATCGACTGGGTCAGAACGCCGCTGGGCATGATGAATGTCAATGTCCGGCGCTGGAAGGACAACGTCTGGCTGCGCACGACTGAAACGATCTTGCCGAATTACAACCAGGCCGGCGCTTTCTGGGAGCGGCCGGATGAGGAAAAAGCTTTCCAGCGAATTGCGATGGCGCGCTTCTTCAGGCCAATTGATGATACGCAAACACAGGTCATGGGCTGGCGCTACTTCAACAATAGCGTTGATCCGGAGGGCAAAGGTGATGCCACGGCCGTTGGTAAAGATAAAATGGATGCCGTGGGGCAGCTCGACGATCGTGATCGGGAGAGCCAGCAACGTGCTCCAGGCGACTATGAAGCGATCATCTCTCAGGGCCCAGTGGCCATACATGAACGCGAGACCTGGGTCAGTACCGATCGAGGCATCGGCATGATGCGAAGATTGGTCAGGGACGGCATACGTGCGGTACGCGACGGGGAACCTCATGCGTCGATACCACCCAGGCTTCAGGGTGCCGTTCCAACGTTCACGCAGGACTCGATCATCAGCCGCCCACCGCTGGATGGCATGGATGACGACAAGGTGATTCGGGAATACGGAAAGCGATATGCGCAGATACTTATTGAGTCGGCCAGTGTCGGTCCTGGCGAACGCAGAGCCTACTTACAGGAAAAACTGGATACGCTTTTCGTCAAGGAACTTTGACAAAAGCTGACTGAGAATATTGCGGGAGGCAGGAATGTTACGATGCGCAATTGTCGGCCTGGGGCGCTGGGGCCAACGTCTGGTCGGCGCGTGCCAGGCTCAGGGCGAACCCATCGGCACCGATCTGCGGTTTACTCATGCCGTCGTGCGATCGCCTGACAAGTACAAGGATTACGCTGCAGATCAGTGTTTGGCGCTGCACACAGACTATCAGGCGGCACTCAGTGACGCGGAAATCGACGCCGTGGTTCTCGCCACGCCGCACTCTCAACACTTCGACCAGATCATGGCCGCAACCGAGGCCCGAAAACACGTCTTTGTCGAAAAACCCTTCACCCTGGAAATTGAACACGCTCGGCTTGCTGCTGAGAGCGCCCGTGCCGCGGGTATCGTTGTCGCGGTCGGACACAATCGTCGCTTTCTTCCTGCCATGCAGGACCTGCGTTCAATGATAGACAGCGGACAGCTCGGTACGGTAATGCACATGGAAGGTAATTTCTCAGGGCCTTTCGGTCTCGGCTACGATCGGACAATGTGGCGGGCGAGTGCAGCCGAAAGTCCGGCGGGCGGCATGACGGCAATGGGCATTCACATTGTCGATGCATTTATCTACCTGGGCGGGCCGATCTCCAAGGTTAGCGCACAAAGTGCAGGCCTTGTTCTCGATGTCGACATGGACGACACGACGTCCGTCATGCTTCGTTTTGAGCACGGCGCGTCAGCCTACCTGAGCACGCTGGTAGCAACCGCGCGACAATGGCGACTACAGGTATTCGGCACAAAGGCCTGGGCACAAATGCGCGATCATCACATTCTGGATCTGTGCCGTATCGATCAGCAAGAAGCGGTTACAAAAACATACCGGGCGACGGATATCGAGCTTGCGGAACTCGAAGCCTTTGCCCGAGCATGTCAGGGCGGCGCTGAATACGCGGTGACGCTGGAGGAAGCTGTGCATGGGATCGCCGTACAAGCCGCGATCATCGAGTCAGCAACAAAGCCCGACAAAATGCACTCCGTTAGCCGTCAGGGTCAGTGGCAACCTACCGCACGCAGTAAGACCGCATTTCCGGGGCAGGTCAATGATGACTAGCCTGAGCCAGGGACGGAGCATGGAATACAAATGTCAAACGTGAACGATTCGGGAAAATGGGAGTTCTGGATTGATCGTGGCGGTACATTCACGGATGTCGTTGCGCGTCAGCCGAGTGGTGAGGTCCTCGTCTATAAATTGCTCTCGGAAAACCCGGAGCGTTATCGAGACTCGTCCGTACAAGGCATAAAGGACATTCTCGGCGTCAAGGACGGTGAAGCCGTTCCGGTCGACGAGATTGCTGCCATCAAGATGGGGACGACGGTTGCGACTAACGCGCTGTTGGAGCGAAAAGGGGAGCCGACGCTCCTGGTCACGACAAGGGGTTTCAGGGACGCACTTCGAATTGGCTATCAGAATCGACCGGACCTGTTTGCCCTGCACATTGAACTGCCGGAGATGCTTTACAGCGAAGTGCTGGAAGTGGACGAACGCATGGGCGCCCATGGTGCTGTCCTGATGCCGCTCGACGAATCGAGCGCGGCAAAAGGGCTACAGGCTTTTTACGACAAAGGATTTCGTAGTGTCGCGATTGTGCTGATGCACGGTTATCGGTACCACGAGCATGAAGATCGCCTGGCTAACCTGGCGAAGTCCATCGGGTTTACGCAAATCTCCGTTAGTCATGAAGCAAGCCCGCTGATGAAGCTGGTTTCCCGCGGTGATACGACGGTCGTTGATGCCTATCTCTCGCCTATTCTGACGAAATACATTAATCAGGTAGCAACAGAGTTGGAGGGGCTGCGGGATCACGGTGGTCGTTTGATGTTTATGCAGTCTAGTGGTGGCTTGACCGAGGCCGGTTTCTTTCAGGGTAAAGACGCGATTCTTTCCGGGCCCGCGGGCGGGGTCGTCGGTATGGCCAGAGTTTGCGAAGCCGCCGGATTCCAAAAGATCATCGGTTTCGACATGGGTGGCACCTCAACGGATGTCAGTCACTACGACGGCGAATTTGAAAAAGCATTTGAGACGCACGTTGCGGGAGTCAGGCTGCGTGCTCCGATGATGCTGATCCACACGGTTGCCGCCGGCGGCGGTTCCATCCTGCATTTTGACGGCTCGCGCTACCGGGTCGGTCCCGATTCGGCAGGCGCTTATCCTGGTCCCGCCAGCTACCGCAACGGCGGACCGCTCACGGTGACCGATTGCAACGTCATGCTGGGCAAACTTCAACCTGATTTCTTCCCAAAACTTTTTGGACCCGAGGCCAGGCATGCTTTGGATAAACAGACGTGTGAGACAAAGTTTGCAGAACTCGCAAAGGAAATCGCCGACAAGACCGGTAACCCGAGACGGCCTGAGCAGGTCGCAGAGGGTTTTCTCTCGATCGCCGTGCAAAACATGGCCAATGCTGTCAAGAAAATTTCAGTACAACGTGGCTATGACGTAACCGAATATACTCTCTGCTGTTTCGGCGGAGCGGGTGGTCAGCATGCCTGCCTCGTTGCAGACGCGCTGGCGATGAAGAGCATTCTGATTCATCCCTTCGCAGGCGCACTGTCCGCGTACGGAATGGGTCTTGCTGACACTGTCGTTGGACGGCAGCAGGCGATAGAACGCATTCTCGACGATGAGTGTTTATCGGATCTCGAAAAACAATTTGATCAGCTGCAACAGGCGGGGATCGATGAAATATCGAGCCAGGGCGAAGACCGTGACAAACTGAATTTCAGGCGCCTGTTGCATATCCGCTACCAGGGCTCGGACACTGCGCTGGTTGTCAAGCAATCGACGCTGGACAACGTCAAGCGTGAATTCGAACGCGTGCATAAAATGCGTTTTGGATTCACCTCACCTGACAAGAATATGCTCGTTGAGTCGATAGAAGTGGAGGTTGTTTCTGCTGCAAGGCCTTCTACCATAGTCAACCGGCTTGGCTCTGAAAAACTCGCAGAAGACGCGTATTCGGTAATGGACTGCTTTATGAACGATGAGTGGCGGCCTACGCCATTTTATCGAAGGGAAGCGTTGACTGTTAGCGAATCGATCAAAGGCCCTGCCGTGATACTTGATCCCATTAGCACGATCGTTATTGAGCCCGGCTGGCAGGGCACACTGACGCCAGACGACAATATTTTGCTCGAACGATACTTGGAGCGAAAAGACTCGGTGACAATTGGCACCGAAGTTGATCCGGTCATGCTGGAGATTTTCAACAACCTGTTCATGTCGATTGCGGAGCAGATGGGGCTGGTTCTCGAGAATACGGCCGCGTCGGTCAACATCAAGGAAAGGCTCGATTTCTCCTGCGCGATATTCGACCCAACAGGGGCTTTGATCGCAAACGCGCCGCATATGCCTTCTCATCTCGGCTCCATGGGAGAAAGCATTAAGGCGGTGATCCGTGAACGGAAGGGCAGGATAGCGCCCGGCGATGCCTATATTCTTAATGCACCGTATAACGGCGGCACGCATTTACCCGATATAACAATCGTCAAGCCGATATTCTCTGATCAACGTAAATTGTTGTTTTACGTTGCCTCTCGCGGGCATCACACAGACATCGGCGGGAAGACACCGGGATCCGCGCCTGCCGATTCCACCAGTATTGAAGAAGAGGGCGTCGTCATTAACACCTTCAAGCTGGTTGAAGAAGATCGATTTCGTGAGCGTGAGATATACGAAATATTGACGCAGGGCCGTTGGCCGTCACGTAATCCCGAGATGAACATCGCCGACTTCAAGGCACAGTTGGCAGCCTGTGAGAAAGGCGCCCAGGAACTCTCAAAAATGGTCGACCATTACGGCGTGACGACCGTGCATTCGTATATGCGGCATGTTCAGAGCAATGCAGAAGAGTCAGTCCGAAAAGTACTCGCGGCGCTGGAGGGTGGCTCATTCACTTATGAGCTCGATTTCGGGAGCCAGATTTCGGTCTCGGTAACTGTCGACCAGGACAAGCGGGAAGCGGTAGTGGATTTTACGGGCACGAGTCCGCAACACTCTGGAAACTTCAATGCGCCTACCGCAGTCGTAAAAGCGGCCGTGCTGTATACCTTCCGTTGCCTGGCTGCCGACAACATCCCGCTTAATGAAGGCTGCCTCAAGCCAATTGAAATCATCATTCCCGAGAAAACGATGATCAACCCTGAATATCCTGGCGCGGTCATTTCAGGCAACACGGAGACGGGGCAAGCGCTGGTCGGCGCGCTTTTTGGCGCGTTGGGAATCGCAGCTTCGTCGCAAGGAACGATGAACAATTTCATCTGGGGCAATGATGAACACCAGTACTACGAGACGATTTGCGGTGGCTCCGGAGCGACGAGCGAGCATGACGGAACCGACGCTGTGCATACGCACATGACCAACTCGAGACTGACCGATCCCGAAGTGCTGGAGTGGCGTTTCCCGGTAATCCTGGAGTCCTTTTCGATTCGCAAGGGCACGGGCGGCCGGGGCGCGAAACACGGTGGCGACGGTGTTGTACGCAGAGTTAAGTTTCTTGAGCCGATGCAGGCCAATATATTGTCAGGCCATCGCAAGATTCCGCCTTATGGACTGGCAGGCGGCGGCAGCGGCGCAGTCGGCATCAATACCGTCGAGCATGCCGATGGATCGGTCACACATCTGGCGGGCACTGATCAAATTGACCTGAAAGCAGGCGATGTCTTTGTTATTCAAACACCTGGCGGTGGCGGCTATGGTATTGAAGAAAATTGATAGGTGGACGCGATAATCCGTGCTGGAATCGATGATCGAACGCATTACAGACAAGAAGCGAGCACTTAAAAGCGACCCCAGGCGCCGAAAAGCCCGGCGTCATCGAAAGCCAAGACCTGGGTCGAAAAAAGATTATCAGGCTGTGTCGGAATTTGCGATCGCCAGATTTTCAGACAAATAGCAGTAAAAATCCCAGATCGTGCCTTCGACGTTGATCGGTGCAAGAGCACCTCGCTGCAAATACCGCGAGCGCAGTCCGCGAGCGACTTTTTCCAGTTCAACCTTGTCTTCCGCCATAGTCCTCGCGAACAGATCCACAGCTTCGTCTATGTCAGCCTTGTCCGACGATTGCACATCGTAACCAATCAACCCGATTTTTGCCCTGACCTGATCGACGCCGTGCGGCTGCAGACATATGTAGGTTGTCAGGTGTCCCGCCGCTGCAACGACATGCGCCGGGAGTACCGAGAACATCGTTGTCCGATGCTTGTCGACTTCGCTCAGGGTAGGCGCGCACTTGCCGCGCAGCGGCTTGTTCCGGGGAAAATTCGCGTAGTAACCGGTGAAGCCGTCGCCGCCGCTAAAGTACTCGCAGTGTTCTGTCGGTGTGTACTCATGAATAGAGTCACGATGAACGACGGAAAGATGATAGCCCTCCATGAAATTTTCTGACAGAAGCTTCCAATTCACGGGCCAGGTCTCTTCGGTGCTATAGCAAATTTGCATATTCTGAACCTGGTAGCCGGCAATGGAAGATTCGAGTTTCGCAAGTCGTTGACTCAGCGGCGCTGCCGTTCCATCCAGATTTACGTAGATAAACCCCTGCCATACCTCGCTCGAAAACTTCGGCAAGCCGTAATCTGTCAACGAAAACTCACTGACCTCGCCCATGTGCGGGGCGCCGACAAGCTGCCCGTCGTTTGTGTAAGTCCAGGCATGGTAAGGACAAGAGAAGCGGTGCTTGTTTCCGGATCCGCTTGCAATCAGGCTGCCACGGTGCCGGCACACATTGGATAGCACGACGACCTCGTCTTTCTTGTTTCGGCACACAAGCAAAGGTTCGTCAAGAAGGCTCGTCGTAAAATAGTCCCCTGGCCTCAAGACTTCTTCGGCACGTCCAAGACACACCCACTCGCGCCGAAACAATGCTTCTTCGAGCTCCAGCAACTCGGGCGACGTGTAAAAATCCGGGCGCATGGTCTGCGCTGATTCGTAGCCTCTGGCGCCGCGGATTTTTTCAAAATCCGACAAGAGAATTTCAATCGAACGTCCGGCCATACTGATTCCCGATTGCCGCAGGAGCGATCACATGGGGCTGTTTCCGATTAACGCCAATCGACCGGAACGCCCTGGAGAAAGCGTGATCAGCCAATATCGACAGTGCTCATTGGCGGGCAGCGCTGCAGTCAATATTTGCGACGATACTATCGAACGAAAATATCACAGGCAATGCTGCAACCGTGTGCATCCAGGCCCCGCGTTCGGGTTTTGTGTATTTGCCGGGAATAAATTCAGGGTAAGAAATGCTATCGTGCCGGCAGGTCGGCCGGAATGACCAGCAGGCGCTGAATCCTGGTGCGGGGTCTGAATGAGCGGGCAGTCCTGCTGTCATATCGGCCGCACTTGCCTGGAAATCTGCTTTAATGACGGCGGGTGATGTTCAAGGCAAAGTGATCCGGCGAGTTCTTCTTGCCGGTGTTCTTAGTAGTTGGGGGCTGCCAGTGTGACTGCCGCGGACAGATGGTTAACCATGTTTTTGCTCTGCCTGTCCGGCAGCGTCGTGTATTGGCAGCCATTTTTCTCGGATGTCTACTACGTGCCGATGCAGAACGCCTTCGGGTTTTCTAACACGCAAATCGGTATGTTGATGAGTATATTCGGGGCTACCTCGCTCATTGGTTACTTCCCCGGAGGTTGGCTCGCGGATCGTTTCTCGCCACGCAAGTTGATTTGTAGTGCGTTGTTGATTATTTCCGCAGGTAGTTTCGTCTTTTCGACGATTCCGTCTTTTGAAGTCTGTGTGCTCCTTTACGCTACGTGGGGATTGGCAGTAGCGCTGGTGTTCTGGTCCGCAATGATCAAGTCGATCCGCAACTGGGGCCGCAAGGATGAGCAGGGGAGAGCGTACGGCATTCTTGAAGGCGGACGCAGCATTACCGATATGGCATCGGGAACGATTCTCCTGGCATTTTTTGCTTTCCGTGGAGGGGATTACGCCGCGCTCGGCGAGACTATCGTGATTCAGGCATCGGTACCTTTGGCATTGGCGGTCCTGGTCTGGTTAATAATGAAAGACGGTGTCAGCTCTGGTCATGAGCCCCAAGAGGAGCGCATGACTATTAACCTGTCAGTTGTCAAAGAAGTCCTGAGACTTCCGATGGTGTGGCTGTTGGCGATCATCATTCTGTCAGCCTATTCCGGGTATTGGGGTTCGGCCTATTTCGCGGCTTACGCGACGAAAGTTTACGAGCTGGGCGATGTTCTGGGTGGTGCAATAGGCGTAAGCAAATATTGGATTGCGCCGGTGGCCGCTATCGCTGCGGGGTTTGTCGCCGACAGGATCGGCACTGCCAAAGCAGTGGTCGGATTATTCATTCTTATGACCTCCGGTTTTCTTGTGTTTGGGCTGGTGCCGGGCGCCCCTGTTCTCGTGCCGCTCTTGTTGATAAACGTTGCCGTTGTCTCGACCGCTGTTTTTGCATTGCGCGGCATTTATTTTGCTTTGATGGAGCAAGGGAGCATTCCTGTAGCCGTTACCGGTACCGTAGTTGGTCTCGTCTCTGTAATTGGCTATACGCCGGACATATTTCTACCGCCCATGGCGGGGATGCTTCTCGATGCCTACCCGGGGGCACAAGGTTTCCAGATCTACTTCCTGATCATCGGCGGCCTGAATTTCGTCGGCCTGATGGCTGCGTACAGCGCCTACCGAAGGATACGGTCCGCTCCGAATTGCGAGGCCGCGCAGGGCTGATCGGCATGCCGGGTAAAACTGCGGCAAACGTGTCCGCGAAAACTGTGGCCCGGAAGTTTGCGAGTTTCCCAGTGGTTGCTTATTTTTTGCGGATGCGGAGCAGCTTGGCGCGGCGCTTGTCGGCCCTCAGCACCTCGATTCGATAACCCTTCCAGTCGATCATGTCGCCGGCCCTCGGAATTCGCTCGAGCTTTTCGGTCACGAATCCACCGATTGTGGATGCCGCGATCTTCGGGTCCCAGGCTACGTCGAGCTTCGCGCTCAGCTTACGCAGGTCGATCCCCGCGCGAACGATGAATGATCCGTCGGCCAACTTATGGAACTCGCGCATCGACAGGTCACTCTCGTCGAAGATGTCGCCGACGATCTCCTCGAGCACGTCTTCCAGCGTTGCAATGCCTTCCACGGTGCCATATTCGTCGATGATGATCGCCAGGTGGCGGCGCGTATCCTGATACGTGCGTAGCAGCTGTATCAGCGGGACGCTCGGCGGAACGATCAGTGTTTCCTTTGTCAGGCTGTCCCAGTCGATGTCGTCTTCGTCGTGGTGCAGTAGCCAGTAAAACAGGTCTTTTGCGAGGACAACGCCGGAAACGTCTTTTAAATCTCTGGTTGGCGAGAACGGAAAACGACTGTGCCCGGTTTGCCGGACAAACTCCATCGCTTCCGTGCGGCTCATTTCGCCTGACAGGAAACGCACTTTCTCGCGTGGCAACACGATGTCATGAGCGTGCAGATATCTGAGCTGTGTAGCGCCAACAACCATACCTGCCGTATCGACACCGACAACGCCCTTGCTGCGACCCAACGTTGCGAGCAAGCGAATTTCCTCGGATGTCGTTATCGGTATTTCAATATCGCCCCGCAGAGACCGCGACACTCTTTCACTCAGTGCGACGAGCGGCCGGAGAATTATCGTCAGCCATCGAATGCCGTGCGCGACAGGTGAAGCCAGCTTTGGCGCATAGGTGACGCCCAGTGTCTTGGGAATGATTTCCGTAAAGAGGAGCACAGCAATCGTGAAGATGATCGAAAACAGCCACAGGGTGCTGGCATCGAAGGCATCCTGGTAACTCGCGCCGGCAACAGCCGCGCCAATCGTGTGTGCAGCCGTATTCAGTATCAGGATCGCCGCTATCGGCACATCCATGTTCTCCTTGAACTTTGACAGCAGTCGCCCGGACCGTTTCTCGCGTTGCACGAGGACTTCGATTTGGGGCCTGGTCAGTGATAGCAGGACAGACTCGAAAATTGAGCAAAGGAAGGATACGACCAGTACAACGCTTACGGCAGTTATGAAGATCAGCATGGCATTTCCGAGAGGATATTAGAGAGTCGGCGCGGGCGCGGAGAATGAATCCTTCTTACCAGCATGGAAAGCCGATCACCAGGTTTCGATTTCAGAGAGGCCCTGCGGTGCATTCCCCGCATTATACGTTCAGCAGTTTCCGCGCCAAAGGATCAACGCCGCAAATGCGCGGCCGAGAGACCCGGGAATCTGTCGAACTACCGTCTTGCTATATGCCATAGAGCAGCGGCAGCACGATGGAGAACCCGAGCCACAGGATGAGAATCAGGGGTATGCCAACCTTGAGGAAGTCAGAAAACCGGTATCCACCGGCGCTGAGGATCAGCAAATTCGTCTGATATCCGAAAGGCGTCGCGAAACTCATGTTGGCGCCGAACAACACGGCGAGCACGAACGGTAGCGGGTCCACGCCCATTTGCTGCGCGGCAGAGATCGCTATCGGCGTGCCGATCACGGCAGCCGCATTATTCGATACGATGTTGGTCAGCACGGCCATGACCAGAATCAAGGTGCTGAGCGCCATCGCGGTCGGGAGGTTTGCGGTGGCGACCACGAAGCCCGCGGCCAGGTACTCCGCCATGCCCGTGTTGACCAGAGCCTTACCCAGGGCCAAACTGGCGACGATCAGCATGATGATCGCCACCGGAAGCGATCGGCCGACATCCCGCCACGACAAACAGCCGAGTGCGATCATCAGGCCGACGCCGATTGTCGCGGCGATGGAAATAGGCAGCAAACCCAGTGCCGAGGACCCTATAACCATTGCCAGCACCGCAAGAGATCGCTTCGCCCCGTGTGCTCGCGGCAAATCTGTGGTGCCGTCGAGAACCAGCATCCTACTGCTGGCTTTGATGGCAGCAAGGGCGGCCTGACTGCCTTGCACCAACACCACGTCACCTTCGCGAAGTCGAACCTGGTTCAGGTTCGCAACCTCCTTCTTGCCGGGCTCCCTTGCACAGTGAACAGCCAGCGGAATCAGGCCGAACGATGCGCTGAAACGGATGTCTGGCACGGATCGGCGGTAAAGTGGCGAGTCCCGGGTCACGACAATCTGTGCTACCTGCTGGTCGCGCGCCTTTGATGGCGTGTCACCGTCATCCGCATGTTGATCCGCTGATCCATCGAAGAGACTCGCGCCAATCAATGCCTCGAACCGCTTCAGGTTCTCCGGCGTGTCCTTCACCAGCAAACGATCGCCGGGTTGCAGAGTTACCAGCGGCAATTTCATGACCACGAGCGATTCGCCGCGTTGAATCTGCTCAACGATCATGTCCCCGCCGGTCTTTTCGAGCACGTCCTTCAGCGTTTTGCCGGCAGCAAAACCGTCCTCGCGAATAGTGAGTTGGGCATCGAATATTCTCGGCCGGGTATCGCTTATCGGTCGGGCACGATCCGGCAATAGCCGCGGCACGATCAGCCAGACAAATATCAACCCGACGCCTCCCACCAGGACCGCCGGAAGCGCGAAGTCGAAAATGCCAATGTCGGCGACGCCAAGATCCCGGGTAATTCCTACGACCAGTAGATTTGTCGACGTACCAATTGTCGTGCACATGCCGCCTATGATCGTCGCGAGTCCCATGGGCAGGAGGAACCCGGACGCCGGCAAGTTCGTGCGCGATGCAATACCAATGAGAATCGGAATCATCAGCACAACAATCGGTGTGTCGTTCATGCATGCGCTGAGCACGAAGACCGATACAAGCATAATCAGTAATGCCAGGCTCGGTCGTTTGAACCACATGTTGCTCGCAAGCCTGGCTACCGGCTGCAGGGCGCCCGTGGTCTCCAGTGCTTTTCCGATTACGATGAGTGCGCATATCGCAATCAATGCTTCGTTACCGAATCCCAGGAAAAACTGCGCCGGATCCAGAGGCACGCCGTCGATTTCGTAGGGAAACACATGGAAACCCAGAACCAATACGATTATCACGGCAAGGCTCGTGGATTCGAGCGGCACGCGATCGCGGGTAAACAGGTACAACGCCGTGACAATCAAGAGAATGACGGCGACCCCGTGAGCGTCTGGCGTAGCGGTCATCATGGCAGTATTGGTAAGATACCAATTATCGCAGCATTGTGCGCACGTCCGCGCCATTGTCGTGCACCGTGGTGCAGATCAGTCGAAGGACGCCCCGGTAACTGATTGATAAATAGAAGCAGGATCGATCTCTTAGCGCTCTGAAGATCCGCGTGTCGGTGGTTCGGGTCCGCCCCTGGCCACCGTTCTTTTCAAATAGTTACGACGGCAATTCTGTGTCGTCTCCTGTCGCGTCTCCATGAGAGGAAACGACACATCATTATCCCGTCAGCGCGCTTTACGCCGCCTTGGCCGGTCTCGGGTCGTGGATGATCGAACCCTTCAGCTCGTCAAGCCTGAACAGCCCGAACGCGCGCTCGCCATTGTAATCGAGTACGCGCAGGTCATCGGACTCGTGCAGGTCGTTGACGACCGTGGTGAAGTGGCCGCCATAGCGCTTTCGAGCCAGGTCCAGGGGCAACTCATATGCCAGGAATCGTTCGATGCCCTTAGCCCTGAGTTTTTCCAGCAAAACAGGATCGGTCGCTGAATCGTGGGAGGTGAGGATGACGATCGGACCGCTTCCGGTGAACAACATTAGAACTTTCATTTCTCAACCGCTCGCGTCGTCTACGTGCGTCGAAATGACACACATCAAACTATCCCCCTCCGACGCACCGGACATCAATACGTAGTTGACGCTTTTCGGCCGGCACCGACCGAGTCGCCGATGGAAAACTGCTTGTTTCTCCCACTCGAAGGCCTCGGCAATGATTACGCCAGCTCGCGCTCAAACAACGCAAGCAAGCGACTCCAGGCTCGTTCGGCCTGCGCCTCGTTGTAGACCGCGGAATCCGGCGGGCACCATCCATGTAATGTGCCTTCGTAAACTTCGATTTCCGCACGTACGCCGGCATCGTCAAATGCTTCACGTAGCTTGGTCTTGGCATCGGGATCGCGTTCGTCATCGTTTTCTGCTATCGCGATTAGAAAGCCCGCTTTCATCTGCGGTGCCAGAAGATGCGGGCTGTCGTCGCTGTCCGTCGCGAGTCCGCCACCATGGAACGAGCCGCCGGCTCCGATGCGCTCCGGCATGGCAGCCGCGAGTCGCATCGTGTACGAACCCGTCATGCAATAGCCCGTCGTACCGATCTTGCGATTCGTATCGACCGACGGTTGCGTGTCGAGGTAGTTGACGAATGAGCGCCCATCGGTGACGCAGGTGTCTGGTGACAGGCTACGCGCATGCGGCATCAGCGTTTCGCGTACACCCTCGTCGCCGAAACTGGAGCCCTCGGGCACGGGTGCGCCTTTTACGGTTCGGTAATACGGGTTCACGACCAGCACGGCATAGCCGGACTCAGCCAGGCGTTTGCCCATCATGCGGAACGAACTGCGAATGCCGACGACGTCAGGCCAGATGATCACTGCGGCATGCCTGCCTTCGGCGGGGTGAACGAAGTAACAGTCGGCCATTCCATCAGGCGTCTCGACCATGACGTCCTGTTCGACGACCTCCATCGCATTGGCGACGGCCGGGAGCATCATCGTGAGGGCAACGCCCGCGCTGCCCTTGCCGAAATCACGGCGCGTCAGGGCCTGCTTGCGAAGATACTCTTCGTTGTCTTTTATCGTACGTTCGTCACACATGGTTATGTTCCTCTTCCTGTGGCGCTAGCCTACGGTGAAAGCCAGCACTCGGCTGACTCGTGTTAACGACTTGCCGCCGTCGCC
>JAACFB010000055.1 GCA_009937615.1 Gammaproteobacteria bacterium
CGGACCGGCGCCGGCATCGCACCCGCTGGGTTTCGGCTCTGCAGCAGTCCACGGTGCCGCTCAAGCTGATCGACGGCGGTGCCGATCCGGTGTCGGGCAGGCACATGTACGACTATTTCAAAGTCATGGTGCCGCAGGCAGAAGCCGTGTGTTTTCCCGAGATCGGGCACTACCCCCAGACTGAGGCACCAGGGCGGTTACTGGAGGAGTTACTGCCGTTTATCAACTCTGCGAATTGAGCACGGGGCCAGATTGACGCCCGGCCGATGTCAGTCGGAATCGTGCCAGGCCAGGTGGAACAGCGCGTAACCGGATAACACCGGCTGTGATACCGCCATGCCGATAATCTCGCCGTCCATGGGCGAGACGACGTCCACGGCGATATCTGTTAACGGATCGATGATCGCGCCAAGGGAGTCACCGGTTTCAACGACATCCCCGAGCTTGGCCGCAGGGAAAAAGAAGCCGCCGTTTCCGGGTGTCGCTCTGACCCATCGGGAGCGCTCGTAGATACGGTTGTCGGGCACCTCGCGATCAATGGCGGTGGTCATGTCGAGGTAGGCCATGACGTTCTCGACCCCCTGTACGCCGCGCTCGATCTCGTCTTCTTCGAAGCGGTTGGGTTGACCCGCCTCATAAATGACGGTCGGGATTCCTGCGCGGACTGCCTCGCGGCGCAGGCTGCCGTCGGGGCCTGAGCCTCCGACCACGATGCCGAGGCCGAAATGAATCGCCAGCTCGCGAATCTCGGGGTCCGAGAGATCTGCGCGAATCTGCGGGAGATTTGCACGCTGATTGGATGCCGTGTGCAGGTCGAGCAGGGCATCGCAATGGCTTAGTACCTTTGTAAAAACGGCATTGGCGATCAAACTTGCGACGCTGCCGCCCGTCCGGCCCGGAAATGCCCGGTTCAGATCGCGGCGGTCCGAAAGGTATCGGCTGCCGGAGCGAACGCCTTCGGCATTGATGGCGGGCAGGGCGATCAACGTGCCCCGCAATGTCTGCGGGTCTGCTTTGGCAAATGCGCGCCTTGCAACCTCCACGCCATTCAACTCATCGCCGTGTACGCCCGCAGCAAGGCACAAGGTCGGCCCCGGCGCCAGGCCCCTTGCAACAAACACCGGAATATTGAGGTAAGACGCTTCGAACGATCGATCCGGGATAAACGGGAACTTACTGCTCGTTCCGGCAGCGATTTCGCGGCCCAATAGCTGCAGCGGGTCGGCATTATCGCCAGGCGCAGCAGTGGCGACGGCGCCATAGCCAAGTGCCGTGCAGGTCAGCAGTAACGTCATGACGCGGCCGGCAAAGCGATGTCGCACCACGCCTGAACATAATCGGACCGATGTCGTCCAGCCTGCATTTTTCAATGGTTCACTCCCGATCAATTTCCGATGTTACACCGTGTCCCATCGGCCGCATGGCCGAACATCTTACAGCTTATGTCAACACATGAAATGCCTGCATTTCGGACACTAGGAGAACCTGTGTTGATGATGCTATAAATCACTTTAGTTGCATCATAATAAGTTGAAAAAAATGCGTACTAAATTGTCGATCCTGCTAGTTGCACTCACTCTTCTTGCACAGTCGGCCGCCTTCGGCGGGCCACCGACCTATACGATCGACTACACGATAGAGGGCGAAGGTAGCGTGACACTCGATCCTCCAAAGGACGCCTACCAAAAGAATAATATTGTGACTGTATCGGCCACCGCAGGGGAGGGCTGGCAATTCGATCATTGGGCTGGCGATCTAACCGGCGATCAGAATCCCGCGACAATCCGGGTAGGCCGGAATCATAGTTTCGTGGCCGTATTTTCCGACGGTGGCGGTGGCGATGGCAGCGGAGGCGACGGTGGCGATGGTAGCGGTGGTGGAACGGATCCGGAGCCACGACCGGCAGTACCTTCAGACGGTTTGATCGTCGGTTATTTCGTGCAGTGGGGCATCTATCGGCGCGATTACGTACCGGCCGATATCGTCGACAGCGGGACCGCGGTGCGCGTGGATGTTATCAACTATGCATTCGCCGGCATCAGCGACAGCCTTGAGTGCGTGAGTATTGACGAGTTTGCTGACTTCGAAAAACGGTTCGATGCCAGCGAAACCGTCGACGGCGTTGCAGACACCGTGGCGCAGCCTCTCAAGGGCAATTTCAACCAGCTTCGTAAACTGAAACAGATCCATCCGAATATTCGCGTGCTGCTCTCGATCGGAGGCTGGACCGAGTCAGCCAGGTTTTCCGACGTGGCGCTGTCGGCTGCCAGCCGGGCCAGGTTTGTTGCCAGCTGCATCGACCGGTTCATCTACGGCAACATCGCGCCGGGAGTCGATGCGTCGGGAGTTTTCGACGGTCTCGATATTGATTGGGAATACCCGGGCCGCTGCGGGGCGACCTGTGATTTCCGGGAAGAGGACAGCGAGAATTTCACGGCGCTGCTTGCGGAATTTCGCTCGCAGCTCGATGCCGCCGAGACGAAGATCGGCGAGGAGACCGGGCTCGCACCCGAGCTGCTGTTGACGATCGCGGCGCCTGCGGGTGCCTATAACATCGACCCAATCCAGATCGCCGATATTCATGAGCATCTCGACTGGATCAACCTGATGGCGTATGACTTCCATGGCGGCTGGGAGTCTAGCGGCCCCACCAATCACCATGCCCACCTTCATCAAAGCCCTTGCGACAGTGATACGGCGGACTGGGGCGCCAAGGCGATCGACCGCTACCTGGCAGAAGGCGTGCCAGGAAGTAAATTGCTGCTCGGAGTGCCGTTCTACGGCCGCGGTTGGCGGGGCGTATCAGCCGTCGATGACGGGCTGTGCCAGGATGCTGGCGGGGTCCCTCGCGGCAAGTATGAGAAAGGCATCAACGATTACTCGGTTCTGGCAGCCGCTGGCAATCCGAGTTTTTATGAAGCGGCAGCGGCTGCGCATTGGACATTCGATGGGCAGACGTTCTGGACCTTCGATAATCCGCTGACCCTTGCATGGAAGACCAGTTACATCCGTGAAAATTGCCTGCGGGGCGCGATGTTTTGGGAGATGTCCGGCGACTCGACAAACGGCGATTTGATCCACGCTCTGCGAGAAGGTTTCGATTCGGCGCTACCCGCTAGCAATTGCCTGGAAGAATGACGACCTCCATGACCTGGGCCTGCGGAGCGCGATGTCATGGGATGTGTCCGTGGACTCTTCGAATGGCGATTTGATTAATGCTCTTCGGGAAGGATGCGACCATGCGCTGCAGCTAGCGCCAGGGAATTGCCCCGGATACCGGGCAGACAATCCTCAGGTGTCCTTCCAATTTGCCTGAATCGACTGCAAGATAGCGCCTCGGCTGGAACTCAAAGGCAAGATTGAATGCTGTTGGCGAACAATTCTTCGCGGCGCCTGCCGCTGTTAGTGATATTGACTGTAGCCTTGGGCGCCTGCGCCTCCGGGCCACGCGTCACCAAAATTCAGGATGTGCCGGACACTGCCGACGCGCCTTACCAGAAGATTCTCGTGATCTCGATGTTCCAGTCTTTTGACACCCGCCGCTATCTCGAGCAGGAGATCGTCAAAGCACTATCGGGTCGTGGTGTCGATGCCGTGGCCATGACCTCGTTGAAAGGCACGGATACAAAGGTAAATCGCGAATCGGTATTGGAGGTAGTGGCAAGCACTAACGCCGACGCGGTCCTGCTTTCACAACTCATCAATCTGGAGACCAGTGGCAAGGTCAAGAATATGCGGCCGCAGGCCACGTATAACTTTCGACCCACCTACTACTACAACGTGTTCAGCGTGGAGTTGACGGAATATCGTGAGCCCCAGAACGTCGAATTTGAGCACGTGCTTGCTTTGGAAACGGACCTTTACTCCACTGCCGAGCAGGAGCGGGTTTGGGCGATAGTCACCGACAGGCAGTTCAAGGAGGATCGGGAACATGCCAGGGACTACTCCAAATTTGTGGACGAGGCGAATGCGATCGTCAACCAGTTGGCGCGGGATAAGCTCGTCGCCAGGTAGGTCCGGTTGATGCGATTGTTTCGCCGCCTGCGCACGGATACCTGCCGCTCGTGGCGGACAACCGCAGATCCAGTGTCAATGCAGGGCCCGTCCGCAGCCCTGGAAAGTTTTCCCGTCGAGATCGACGACGACGCTGGACTCAAACGTCTCGCCACTCATTGAATCGATGCACTCGCTGCCATGGATCCGGACGGTCAGCATGTAGGTGTCCGTCTGGATGTCGTAAGTCGCCTGCCGTGAGCCAGCCTCCACCAGCGGATCCGGAGCCGGCGCAATCACCTCGCTTTGCCCATAGTCGTAGACGAAATGAAGCCTGTCGCCGTTGCGAATTTCGAGGTGCCAGCCCGGTTCGTTGCCGACTGCGCGAAAGTCGACGCCGCTCAGCTTCGCGTGTTCCCAGATCGATCTTGCCCTGTTAAGGGCGCAGCCGCCGAACTGCTCGCCGTCGACGATGAGCAATGCGTCATCCGCATGCGTCCACACGGTGACGCTGTCGCCTTCGTACCTGGCGCCGCTCGCGGCACGAACCTGCCCCAGAACAAGATACGGCCGATCGAAGCGCAACGGGAGCCATACGGCGATCTCGCCCGGTCCCGTTCTCATGACAAAATCGAAGTCGCCGCCGGCGGGATCGCTGCAGTCGAATACGGCGGTAGTGCCTGCAGCGAATCCGTCACCGGCCTTCGCCGGCATTTCGGGCGGGGATACCCGCACGAGATCCAGCTGTATATCGTTACCAGGAGCATCCCCCGTAATAATCGGATGCGGCGCGCCGGTCGCCCACAATAGCTCGCCCTCCGAATCCCGAATCTGGGCTCGCAAGCCGTAGGTGTTAGCAGCGATGGTGGATGCCGGGTCGTAGCTCAGTACGAATGGAATCGGTACCTGCCGGCCGTTGGTGGCGAAGATGTCCTCTGCCAGGATCGTCGCGGGAGCATCGGCGCGGCTGACGTCCTCGGCGACTATTCGCACGGTGGCTCCCCGTGGCAACTCGATTCTCTCCCGATAGGATATGGTGCCACTGACTTCAGCCTGCGCAACGGTCGTCGGTTCGCCGTCGCAGGCGATAAGACTGCCCAACGAACACAGCAGCAAGGCGACTCTCGATCTCGTCATTCCGGCTCCAGCATTGAATTCGATCTCCATACAGTTTACTCAAATCGCGTCAGCCGGGCTGCAGCGGCGATTTTCGGACTCGAGGCCGTGGACCTGGCAAAGAGGGCTCGACATGCCGGCTGTTTCGCAGCCGGCTAGCCCAAGGAAAAGGGCCGGTGCTGGCAGCGAGAGATTTCGGGCGTCGCAATCGCGCTTTCTGCCGGAATGCTTGCCGGCGTCCGGCAAATAGTAATAGTCTCTTCTGCAGCAGAAGGGACTTGAATATCATGACCAGAAACATCGTCGGATTGATCGTTATCACGGGATTGTCGGTAGTGCCTGCGATGGCGCCACGGGCGCAGCAGAGCAATATCGACGTGCAGGCGCTTGTCGAGGAACTTGCGCTCGAAGAGTCGCCTGTCGCGGCTCGCGAGCTGCCGTTCTGGCGCAAGCCGGAGAAAATCTATATCGTGCCGCCCGGCTACGACGACGCAGAGCGTGCACTGCAGATGCAGTCGGCCCGGGAAGCGGTTGGCGACGTGGAGCTGGTGCAGATCTCGTATCCGATCGCCGACGAGGTGATCGCCGATGCCGAGGTTCTGCTTGCGCGATGCACGCCGAGAATCATTCGTGAAGCAAAGAATCTTCGCTGGCTGCAGGACTCACGTCATGGCGTGGATTCGTGCATGATTCCCGAGATCCAGGACAAGCCGTTCATACTGACCAATACGCAGCACACGTCCGGCCCGCCGATCGCGGACCACGTCGTGGCGTTGATGACGATGCTGACGCGCGGGCTGCACAATTTTCACAGGATTCAGCTGCAGGGTGAATGGAAGGATCGCCCGATCGAATTTCCGATGCTGGAACTCGACGGCAAGACCATGCTGGTCGTTGGCCTGGGTGGCGTCGGCACCGCGGTCGCCAAGCGCGCTAATGCGCTCGGTATGAGCGTTCTCGCGATTCGTAATTCGAGCCGCAGCGGCCCCGACTTCGTGGACTACGTGGGGCTTGCTGACGAACTCCACGAGCTGGCTGGTCAGGCCGATGTCATCGTCAATGCGCTGCCGCTGACCGATGCAACTCGCGGTCTGTTCAATACCGCATTTTTCGATGTCGCCAAACGCGGCGCCTATTTCATTTCAGTGGGCCGTGGTGAAAGTACCGTAACGGCCGACCTGATTGCGGCGCTGAAAGATGGCCGACTGACGGCTGCCGGTCTCGATGTCACGGATCCTGAACCGTTGCCGGAAGGCCACGAGCTTTGGAGCCTGCCGAATGTCGTGATCACGCCGCACGTTGCGGCGTCCACGGACCAGGGCCGCTGGCGGCGATGGATGGTCGTTCAAGAGAATCTTCGCCGTTACGTCAACGGCGAAAAGATGCTCAACGTCGTTGACGTTTCGCGAGGTTATTGACGGCGGCGGACAGATCCCGTCACGGGAATGAGTGCCCGCAGGCGCTCGCCGGGCACGAACGCCTAAACCAGCGTGCTGCCGCTGACCTTGCTCTTTCTTCTTACCCAGGCCACGAACACGACAATCAGCACCACGACCAGCAGGTAAACCCAGCCAGGGGGCTGTGCCGAACTTTTCGATTCATTGCCAGGGAGGTCGGCCGAATCGCCAGCTGCAGCGTCGCCCGGCGCCGCGTGGCCCTGCTGCGGCGCAGAAGAATCGTCCACTGGAATCATATAGCCCGTTACCGGGTCAAACTGCTGATAAGCGTTGGGGCTCATGTCCTCGTCGCCCGCGTAGGCGGCCGCCGTGATCAAAATGACGGCCAGGCACAGCAGACCGTGCAGGGTTGCACTGACCGTATTTTGATCTGCCATCGTTACTGCACTCGCATGTAGTCCGGAATGGGCGGCGGTCCCTTGAAGATGTAGCGATTCTTCAGAGGATTAGTCGGCCAGGTCGTCGGTCCCGTCGTCGGCGCGCCGAGTTCGTCCGCCAGGTCCGGCAAGAGATGAACCGTCTTGCCGCCGATAACGGTCATGAGGACTTTAACTTCGGGAATATCGTCGGTCGGGATGTTGAGCAAGTCCTGGTCCAGCACGATGAAGTCGGCCAGCTTGCCCTGCTCGAGAGAGCCCAGCCGATCTTCACGCAGCACGTAATAGGCACCCCAGATAGTCAGCGCCTTCAGCTGGGTCATCAGGTCGGTACCTTCTTCCGGCGCCAGCACCAGGTCCACGCCCGAGTTATAGCGGGTCATGCCGACCCACACGTTATAGAACAGGAACTGCGGCAGCGCCCGGTCGATTTCCTGGGTGTTCATGATCCCGGCCTTGGTCACGCTGTTACGCGGTACTGACAGGTGAATGTATTCGGCGCCGTAGTTGCGCAGCCGGTACGACGCGTCGTAGCCGGTCCGGTTCTCCCAGATGACGGTGTTGATCATGCTGACCATCATGCCGAGGTTCTTGATCCTGGGTATCTGGTCGGGTCTCGGAGCGCCCGAGGCGTGATCGAACGCATGACGCCGCTCACGGATCTCCTCGAGTGACAGCCCGGCTTTTTCACTTTGCGTCTCAATAACGTCGAGCAGGTGATCGATGTCCTTGTCGCCGCCCGAGTGCATGGCGGCAATGCGACCGCCGCTGCGCACGATATCCTCCTTGACGCGGCGCCCATCGTCGCCCGGCTCGAGCCGGCAGTCTTCCTGGGCTTTGACCCGGTCCGACGCGGGCAGGGTCGTACAGTTGCCGCCGGAGCGCTCGCCGTGTGCGCCGATATTCCAGAGATAATCGGTGCCGTTACCAAGCAGCGCGGATATCAACCGCAGCGTCTGATAGTGCAGGTCCGGCCCGGTGTAGCTCCAGGCAAAACGCCCCGGCATGCGGCCTTCTTCGTCCAGTATGCGCAACGCATTCAGATTACCGATTGTGTAGGGCGATGAGCCGTATACCGTGACGCCGTGCGCGGCCCATAACTCCATCTGCGCCTTCAGCAACTCAGCGTTCAGCTCGACCTTGTTGTACAGCATGATATCCGGTTCGAGCTGGCGCCCCGTCGGGCCACGGTTGCCCCGTCCTTCAATTTCTTGTTCGGGAAAAATACGCGCGATTTCTTCGAGTGCGCGGGTGTTGACCAGGCCATCGACCCAGCTGTTCTTGACGCGCACCGGGTTGTCGGGCGCCAGTTCGTCGAGCCGTTGCCGGCTGATTTGCGGCAGGAACGTCGGGAACAGTTCCGGCATGTACTCGAAATTCGCACCCCAGTCGGAACTCAATAGAATCCATTGGCCAGGTTTAGCCTTGTTAACGGCTTCTCTGAGCCCGTCCTCCCAGTTGGCCAGCTGTTCCTGTGCGTCTCCCTCGAGGAAATGCACCACGATATGTTCGTTGCCTTCGGGAAACACGTGCAGCAGACCCGTGGGTTCGGTCCAGGCCCAGTCGGTCGGGTGTTCGTGGGTAAGAATAAAGCCCGGCAATACGGTGCGGCCGTCCAGGTTTATCTGCCGCGTATCGGGGCCGGCAAGCGCCCGAATCTGGCGATCGCTGCCAACGGCAAGGATCTTGTCGTCCCGTATCGCCATCGCCTGCGTGATCGTGCCCGGGCTGGCCGTAAACGAGGCGTCATCCATGGTTACGATCTTTGCGTTGTAGATGACCATGTCGGGGTAGCCGAGCGTGTCTTGGACGGCGTCGTTTTGCGCACTAGAAAATACTGGAAAAATTAATAAAAACAGTAATATAAAACGAGATTCTCGAAAAAACATTAACTTTTCTCCCGGGAGGCGTTGACCAGAAAGACGGGTAAGCCGTCGTATTCTGACCTACTTGTCTGCGACCCGCTACTTTCGTTTCGACTGAGATGTTTTTGTCCGAATTTTTTTCCGCCCGGGGCGAAGAAAAGCGCCGTCGACAGGCTCGCCATGCTTATGAAAACACCAATATTCGGCGAAATTCCCGTGGTCACCTATACTAGGGGGGCACGAGCGCCCGATAGCAAACCATCAGTGCTGTGCGTCCGTCCCGGGGAGCCGGCATTCAATGCAGGGCTATTCCCCAGTAATGGTGACTTACTGTGAAGGAGAATAAGAATGAGAAAATTTTCGCTGCTCGCCGGCATAGCTGTGTTGCTTCTGCCATTTGGACTATTGGCTGAAGACCACGAAGAAGCGCCAGGTTCTTTAACCGACGTTTGGCTGATGGTGCCGAAAAAAGGTATGGAGACGGAGTTCGAAACGGCCGTCAAAGCGCACATGGCGTTTCGCGCGGAAGCCGAGGATTCGCGCAACTGGCTGGCCTTCATGCCAGTCATCGGTCATAACCTGAGCGTCTACCAGTTTCGCGCCTGCTGTTTCGAATGGGCCGATCAGGATGCCTACAATGCCGAGAACCAGGAAAAGGGACTGGGCGCCAACTATAACGAGAACGTGTGGCAGTACGTCGATCACGCTCATCACTACATCGAGTACATGGATTGGGAAAATAGTCATTGGCCCGACGGCGAAAGCGATGGCCCGTATTTCGGTGTAACGGCCTGGAAAATGAAACCGAATCAGGGATCGGGGCCCCGTGAGGCGCGCTTGAAACTGAGTCAGATGGCTCTCGAAAACGGTTGGGGAGACGCGGATAACCAGTGGCTTTGGCATTGGCGCATCGGCGGTCCGAACGAACTCAGGATTGTGTCGGCATTCGATAATTACGCCGAAATGGCGCCGCCCGAGCAAAGCTTTTTCGAATTCATCACCGAGCACATGGGATCGGAGGAAGAGGCGTCCGCGCTATTCGACCAGTTTGGTTCGGGGTTTGCCGGATCCGACTACACGGTGTGGGTGCATCGCGAGGATCTGTCGACGCCTGCCAGCGAAGAGTGATCGCGGCGAATTAAGGTGTCTGGAGCGGCCCGCGGAAGCGGGCCGATTCCTTTGAGTGATCCTGACCGATCGCATTCCTGTAGCATAAGGCTGACGGGCGGTTTCCAAATACAGGTGCCAGGACATGCACAGAAACGTCAGTGACTGGGCTGGCAATATTGCCGCCTTTGCCGTGGTTATTGCGGTCAATGCAATGGCCAACGGCTTGCCGATCAACGGCCAGACGACCGGTGAAGTCTCGGCGAAATACCCTTCATTATTTACGCCGGCCGGGTTCACTTTTTCGATCTGGGGGCTCATCTATCTCTCGTTGACAGCCTTCGTCATCTACCAGGCGCTGCCCGGGCAGCGCGACAATGCGGGCATTGCCGCAGTCGGCCGGCTGTTTATCCTGAACTGCCTCGCGAACGCCGCCTGGATATTCGCGTGGCATTACGACCTGCTGCTGTTGTCGTTGGTCCTGATGGCAGTGATATTGCTTTCGCTCGTAGGAATCTACCGTTTCCTGCATGCGGGCGACGATGTGATTACTGCCGGTCAACGATGGTTCGTGCGTCTGCCATTCAGCCTGTATACGGCATGGATCACCGTGGCTACGATCGCGAATATCAGTGTGGTACAGCTTGCCATGGGCTGGGACGATCTCGGCGTCAACGCCGCCAGCTGGACGGTCCTTAAACTGGCGCTGGCCGGTGCAATAGCGGCGATCGTGGTGCTGCGGCGCGGCGATCTTGCTTTCGGTCTCGTAGTGGCGTGGGCTGGCTACGGAATCATGATAAATCAGGCCGGGACCCCGATCGTCGGCGGGGCCGCCGCGATGCTGACCGCACTCGTCCTCCTGCTCTGTGTCGCAGAGTTTCTCCGGCCGCGCAAAGCCGATCGAAAGTCCATCTGATCCATTCCAGCGGCGACCGATTTTCGCCGCGCTCCGGGTCTATATACACAGAGGTTGAAGATTCGCCGGGTCAATGGCGATCCAAACTCTGTAACAGGCCAGGGAGAAGAAAATGGACAGGAAAAAGATTAATTGTTTTAGCGCGGCGTCTATTGCTTTAATGACGACCGGGTTTTCCGGCGCAGTAACAGCTGCCGAGTACGATGTCGACTTCGATCCCGCCGACTTTCCTCGGAAACCGCATATCAATGCAATCGATAATACCTATTGGCCGTTGCTGTCCGGCACGAGCTTCGTTTATTCGGCCGAGACTGAAGACGGCTGCGAGGTGAACATGGTAACCGTTACGAGTCGCATCAAGAAAAAATTTGATGCTCCCTACGATACGGTCGCGGCACTCGAAGTCGATGATCTGGAGTGGTTTCGAGAGGACGAATGCGTTTTCGAGGAAGACGTCGAATACACTCTGATGGAGAAGACGACGGACTGGTATGCCCAGGACAATTTCGTCGGTACTGCCGGCGGCAACATCTGGTATCTCGGAGAAGAAACCGAGGCCTATGAGGAGGAATTCGAAGTCGAGGGCGGCGATCCTATCGAATGCATCACCGATGAGGGTGCCTGGGAAGCCGGTCAGGACGGCGCGACAGCCGGCATCGTGATGCTGGGGAGTCCCGTCAAGGGTTTGACCTATCAGCAGGAGTATCTCGAAGGCGAAGCTGAAGACATGGGGCAGGTGCTTAGTCTCAGCGCTACCGTAGAGCTCGAGGATGATATCTTCGGACCGTTTGCAGGCTGCCTCAAGACCAAGGAGTGGACGCCGCTGGAGCCCGGCAGCAACGAGCACAAGTATTATTGCCCGCCTGTTGGACTCGTGCTCATTAACGAGCTGCAAGGCAAGACGGTGCGCGTCGAGTACATCGGCGAAGACCTGCCGGACGGAGATTTTCCGGAAGATCTGCCGGATGTGGGCGATTGCCCGGCGGACTAGTCGATAACTGCCTGAGTCAAATTTGGCTTCAACGGTTGTTGCACATCGAACCCCTGTCATTTCGGCAGGGGTTCATGCTTTTGGCGGAACTGCTACTGATTAAAGCTTGTTCAGCCACGCGGCCAGGTGGTTCGCCTGGAAGCCCGCGAACGGGTTATAACGAGCGCGCATGAAATATGCCGGCGACAGGAGCAGCACACCCTGTTCGCCACGGGGCGCAAGCGCGCCGAGGGTTATGCCGGGGTTGCCTGCACGGATCGCCGAGCCGTCACCGTAGACTTCGTCGTCGGGCCGAAAAGGAATGGCGATGTGCGACAGGGAAAATATGCCTGGCGGCCACTTGAGAGACGTTTGCACGATTTCAGGCTGCATCTGTTCTGCCGCAAGTTTGACGGCATCGATCTCGGTACCCGCCTCACTCCGGCTTTTCAATACGGTGACACCGAAGTTCAGTGGCGCCAGCGACTCGAAATAGCCCGCGATATCGGCCGGCCGCTGCTTCATCAGGTAGAGGAGCGTGCTGTTGCGATTGATATCGTAAACGACGAGTTCGCTGCCATTGGCCGGCAGGTTCTTGTAGAGCGTGGTTACGATTGCACGCGCCGTGACCGTGTTGTCGACAGCTGATTGGAACGTCAGTATCGGCGGCAGCTTTGCGGCCTCGGCAGGCTGTGCCAGTTCCTTGTGCATGCGCCTCGAGACCCTGTAGATCTCCCAGGCGGCGCGTTTGGGGAATGACGTGAACTTGAAAGGATCGATTTCGGGCAGCACTGACAGGAACTGGAAGCGCTCGAAGTAGGGAATCCAGGAGACGGCAGCATGCAGGTTCAAAACCATGGCAGCGCGATTGACCGCGATGGCTGGTGAGAGCAGCACCAGGCCGTCGGGGCAGGGGAGTTCCTCGACCTCATCACATCTCAACGCATAGTCGACCGCCATCAGGCCGCCGTTGGAATAGCCAACAAGCAGCAGCGACTGGTCACTGCCGGCACGGGTCATTGCCCGCCGGACTGCGATACGAACCGCCGCGGTCCAGTCTTCCCAGCGTGCCTGTATCAGCCCGCCGACCGCGAATCCGTGTCCCGGCATGCGCGGGGCCACAACGTTGTAACCGGCGCCAGCCAGCGTTTGCGCCGTTGAGAGCATCGAATAGGGCGAGTCGGTCAGGCCGTGCAGCAATACGGCCACGCCGCGCGGCGAGGGTACCGACATCTCGTAGGACCGGTTCCAGTTGCTGGCGTAGTTGTCCGGATAGGTCAGGCTGTTTTCGGAATATCGGTCGGCCAGGCTTTCGGGCCGGGCGTCGCTATCGATCTTGTCCTTGAGCTCGGCGGCGAGCGCCTCCTCGATCGCGAGGTAAGCCGCCCAGTCGGTTTCGTCTTCCCGGCTGGCCTCGAATTCACTGTCGAACTCGATCCGGTGCTCGGGGCCCAGTTGCGGCATACGCCGCGAATCGAAGGCGCGCACGAAATAAACGGTCAGCAGCAGCACGGTGACAACCGTGATCAGCCACTTGGCGATTTTGATGGCCGCATTCATCGAAATCTCAATCTCCTTGCCGTCGCGTTCTTAACCCCGGGCGTGTGCCGGTTCGATTAGTACTCATGGTAGAACATGTCGAGCGCAAGGCCCAGCCAGCCGTCAAGGAGGATTATCAATCTGGACGATCCGGAGTAGCGTGCCGCTGGCATGCATACGTCTGCCGCAGCGCCAATGAGACATGAGCGGACACGATGACGACGGTTCGGCAGGTATTGGCAAATATGGGTGTATGATCAGGCAGTAGCAGTTGGCCGTAATTCAGAGGCAATTACGAAGGCGATGAGCACGAGTCATTTGCACTTGTTCATTGGGTGGCTTGCGATGTTGCTCGGAGCAGCGTCAGGAGCCCTGATGGGGCTGTTTTTTCATCGTGACGACTGGGCCGGCGGCTACGGCGCTTTGCGGCGGCGCATGCTGCGACTTGGGCATATTTCCTTTTTCGGTATCGGCCTGCTGAATTTCTTTTTTGCGCTGACGCTGTCGCTCGTGACGTTTCCGGAAGCTTACGTCCGCGTCGCGTCCGTGGGTTTTATAATCGCAGTTATGACGATGCCGCTTAACTGTTTTCTGACCGCCTGGAAGAAGCCGTTCCGGCACCTGTTCCCGATACCCGTGCTCGCGGTGATTAGCGGGATCGTGCCAATCCTTATCGCGTGGCCATCATCATGAAGCTCGCACTGATCGCGATGAGCGGCCTGCGCGCGCACAACGAGGAGCTGACGCGGCTGGGACTGACGCTGCCGGGATTCGTCGAACGCAACAAGACGATAGCCTCGCTGCCAAGCCTCGGCCTTTTGACACTGGCCGGGATGACGCCCGACGACATCGAGCTCGGGTATTTCGAGGTCGAAGAGCTCGCGCATTTCGATGGCCTGCCGGACGACTATGATGCCGTCGCGATATCGTCCTTTTCGGCGCAGATGAAAGAGGCGTATGTACTCGCGGACCGCTTTCGCGAGGCCGGTGCCAGGGTCATTCTTGGCGGCCTGCACGTCACGGCCTGCCCGGATGAGGCGGCGCAGCACGCGGACAGCATTATCATTGGCGAAGGTGAGCCGTCCTGGCCGCGGCTGATCAAAGACCTCAGAGCGGGCCGGTTGAAGCCGGTTTATGATTCGCGCGCGACGCCGTTTGACCTGGCCGATGCGCCAATGCCGAGATACGAACTGCTCGACCCTGAGCGCTATAACCGCCTGACGGTGCAGACGCAGCGGGGCTGTCCGTTCGACTGCGAGTTTTGTGCGGCGTCGATCCGGCTGTCACCGTTTTTTCGCGTCAAGCCCGTTGAAAAAGTCATCGCGGAAATTCGGCGCATCAAAGAAATCTGGCCGAAACCGTTTATTGAATTCGCCGACGACAATACGTTTGCCAACAAGAAACATGCAAAGCGCCTCGTAAGCGCGCTCATACCCGAGGAGATCCGCTGGTTCACGGAGTCCGACATTTCACTCGCGCAGGACAATGAGCTATTGGCCCTGATGCGCGACAGCGGCTGCGCCCAGGTCCTGATCGGCCTGGAAAGCCCGACGCGCGCCGGCCTGACGGGTATCGAGCAGAAAACGAACTGGAAGGCGAAACAGCTGGATTCGTATCTCGAAGCGATCGACCGGATTCAGAGCTACGGTATCAGCGTCAACGGTTGTTTCGTGCTCGGTCTCGACGGAACCGGGCCCGAAAGCTTCCGGGAGGTGCTCGAGTTCGTTCAGCAGAGCGGCCTGCACGAGGTCCAGGTCACGATACAGACCGCGTTTCCGGGAACGCCGCTGTACGATCGGCTGCAGCAATCCGGTCGACTGATCGATGCGACGGCATGGGAACTGTGTACATTATTCGACGTGAACTTCCGGCCGGACGGCATGACCGTCAAAGAACTCGAAGATAATTTTCTGTGGCTCGTAAAGGAGTTGTACAGCGCAGAGGCAACACGAGCTCGTCGAGCGAGCTTTGTTCACTACCGCCGCGAGCTTAGACGAGAAGCTCGCATGCACATTGGGGGTGCATGATGAATGAGAAAATGATTAAGGTGTTTTACGTATTAGCAGGGCTTTACGATGGCATATTGGGGATCGCGTTCCTGCTGTCTCCCGCTGCAATTTACGCGATGTACGCCGTTGAGCCGCCCAATCACATGGCGTACGTGCAGTTTCCGGCATTGCTCCTGATCATCTTTGCCGCCATGTTTTTTCGGATAGCGCGGGACCCGGTCAAGAACCGGGACCTGATTCTGTATGGCTGCGCGCTGAAAGTATCTTATTGCTCGATGGTGTTCTGGTACCAGGCAACCTCGACGATACCGGCGATGTGGGTTCCATGGGCCTGGGCTGACCTCGTGTTCCTCGTGCTGTTCATCTATACCTGGAGAGCGCTGGGCCGGGAGGCGCAGGCGGTCTGAGCATTCGACGAATCGGCCCGGTGTCCTGGTTCAGGGGCAGCGGGTCTTGGCCTCGTTTTGCAGGCTAATTTTCGACCTCAAGAAATGATGCTGATTGTCGCCGATGAGTTTGGGACGCTGCACGACTGTTACCGTGGCCTTTTAAGTGCCATATCCGGACCGGACGGCAACTCAGCCGAAATGAGTCCGCGCAAAATTGCGCATATTGTAAAGCGCACGGAGGCTCAAGACGTCGGCCCCGGTATTCCTCTGGAGTCCATTTAGGTCAATGACAATGATCTGCAAGAGCACCTCCGAAAAGGCCTGGATTCACTCTGTACACCACCAGCTTGGTATGACAAAGTTAGGTTTGAAGGGAAATTCACCCGAATATTGAATATGTTAGGGTAAATTTATGTCAAGTGGTCGAAGAGCCCGCTATCAACAGTCTGGACGATCTTCACATGCCATCAAGAACTCATAAAGCTTCAATTACACGGCGATGCGTCGCGTCGCTCATTTCCGC
>JAACFB010000087.1 GCA_009937615.1 Gammaproteobacteria bacterium
CGTTCATCCTGAGCCCGGAGCCGGACTCGACGATCGGCACACAAAACTCTTCGGTTGCACCCGGATAGACTGTTGACTCATAAACGATGACATCGCCTTTCTTGATGATTCCCGCCAAAGTCTCGCTCGCTTTGCGCAACGGGGTCAGCAGCGGCCGATTGCTGTCGCCAATTGGCGTTGGCACGGTCACAATATAAAAATTGCAATCGGTCAGAGCTTCGGGTCTTGTCGTATAACTAAGCTGCTTGGCACCGCGCAGTTCTTCGGAAGACGCCTCAAGCGTCGAATCATGGCCCGCCTCGAGCTCCGCGACGCGCTCCGCCTTGACGTCGAAGCCAACGGTCGGATACCGCTTGCCAAATTCCACCGCCAGCGGCAACCCGACGTAGCCGAGGCCGATAACGCCAATGCGCAAATTACTGATATCGAAAGTCATGGCGCCTTAAATACCACAAGTTAATAATGAATTCCCGGGCTTATGTCGCACAGCCATCCCAAACGGCGATCATTCCTGCGTTATGGGAAACGCTTGGCATTAGCAGCAGTCTAATTAGACTATGCCTGGCAGCAATCTAACACGGACGATGATCATGGCGCTCTTCGGAAGACTCATAACAATACCGGCGTTCATCCTTCTGCTTTCCTCCTGTGGTGGCGGCGGGGGCGGAGGCAACGGCAGTGATTTTCAGCCGCCACCACCGGACGAGCCGGCTACCGTTCAAACCCAGCAGGTGTTCGCGAACGTGGATCTCGCGTTCGCCACGGCGCTCGTGCAGGCGCCGGACGATGCAAGCCGGTGGTTTGCGATCGAGAAGAGCGGTCGCGTCGTCGTCTTCGAAAACGACGCCATGAACGCCACGGGCAGCACGTTCCTGGATATCCGCGGGCGCGTCGAGTCCGGACCCAATGAGGCCGGCTTACTCGGTATCGCTTTTCATCCGGAGTTCGCGACCAACGGCGAAGTTTTTCTTTCCTACACGGCGCCTGCACCGCTGACCTCGGTCATCTCCCGGTTCCGCAGTTTCGACAACAACCAGACGCTGGATCCGTCGTCCGAGGAGATCCTGTTGACCATCGTTCAGCCGGCCTCGAGTCACAATGGCGGTAACCTCGCGTTCGGGCCTGGCGGCCGCCTTTACATCGGCTTTGGTGACGGCGGCGGCGGCGGCGGTGATCCGCAGGGCAATGGCCAGGACACGACAAATCTTCACGGAACGATCGTACGCATCGATGTCGACACCGCCGGCGGCTACGCGATCCCGCCCGGCAATCCGTTTGCTGGCAATGCGCCCTGCGTGCAGGGATTCGGCGCCGCCGCCTGCCCCGAGATCCATGCCTGGGGATTCCGCAACCCCTGGCGCTTCAGCTTCGACAGCGCGACTGGCAGACTGTGGGCGGGCGACGTCGGTCAGGGCGCATGGGAAGAAGTCGACCGCGTCGAAGCCGGTGAAAACTATGGGTGGAACATTCGCGAGGGCGCACACTGTTATCCGCCCGAGAGCAGCTGCTCGGAGGTCGGCCTGACGGATCCCATCACCGAGTACGATCATGGCCTCGGCAGTTCGGTGACGGGCGGGTTCGTTTACCGCGGCAGCGCCATGCCGGAACTGGCTGGCCAATATATCTTCGGTGATTTCGTCACGGGCCGTATCTGGGCCGTGCCGGCCGACAGCCCGATCGGCACGGCGCCACTCGAGATCGCGGACACGGACCACTCGATCGCGTCATTCGCGGCAGGCGTCGATGGCGAGCTGTACCTGATCGACTACGGCGGAACTTCCACGATCCACCAGATCGTGCCCTAGCCGGTTACCCTCGCACTGACGCTAACCGACGTGCGCTGGCGGAACCAGGTTGGTGAAGTACCAAAGCGCCGCGAGGCCGGTCAGGGTCATTGTGATCGTGTAGGGCAAAGCCATGACGACCATGCGGCCGTAAGACAGCCGGATCAGCGGGGCCAGGGCCGAGGTCAGCAGGAACAGGAACGCAGCCTGTCCGTTCGGCGTCGCGACGCTCGGGATGTTCGTGCCCGTGTTGATTGCCACAGCCAGCGAATCGAACTCCACGCGCGTGATTTCGCCAGACTGATAGAGCTCGTTGACCTCGGTGATGTATACGGTCGCGACAAACACGTTGTCCGAGATCATCGACAGCAGGCCGTTGGCCAGGAAGAACAGGGCTTCCTGTGTTTTGCCATCGTAGGTTCTGACCCAGTCGATGACCGGCGTGAACAGTCCCTGGTTGTCTATGACCGCGACGATTGCGAAGAACACGACGAGAAGCGCCGTGAACGGCAGCGCCTCTTCGAACGCGTGACCGATACGATGCTCTTCGGTAATACCGTTGAAGGCGGTCGCAAGCACAATCACGAGCAGCCCGACAACGCCGGGTTCAGCGAGATGGAAGCCGAGAGCAATAATAAGGACCACGGCGACGGCACCCTGCACGCCGATCGCCATGCTCTCGCGGCGCGAACGCTTTTCGGTCATCATCCGGTCGTATTCCTCCAGGACCTCGCGGACTTTCGGTGACAGCTGTGCGCCGTAGCCGAAAGACTTGGTGACCTCGAGCAGGATGCAGGTCAGCAGCCCGACCACGAGCACCGGCATCGAGATGTGCGCCATGCGCAGGAAGAATTCGACGAACTCCCAATCCATGATCTCTGCGATCAGCAGGTTCTGCGGCTCACCCACGAGCGTCGTCACGCCGCCGAGCGCGGTGCCGACCGCGCCGTGCATCATCAGGCTTCTGAGAAATGCGCGGAAGTTCTCGAGGTCGCCCCGGTGCAGCTCGACGACATCATCGTCCGTCGCCGCGTCATGATCGAGATCGAACGTTTTTCCCGACGCCACCTTGTGATACACGCCGTAGAAGCCGACAGCGACGGTAATGATGACCGCCGTCACGGTCAGCGCGTCGAGGAACGCGGACAGAAAGGCCGCGGCAAACGAAAACATCACCGACAGCAGCACTTTCGACTTCACGCCGAGCAAGATCTTCGTGAAGGTGAAAAGCAGCATCTCGCGCAGGAAATAGATGCCCGCAACCATGAACATCAGCAGCATGATGACCGGGAAATTCACTTCAGCCTCGTGAAATACCATCTCGGGGGTCGCGAGACCCAGCACGATCGCTTCAACGGCCAGCAGGCCGCCCGGCTGCAGCGGATAGCACTTCAGGGCCATCGCCAGTGTGAAGATGAACTCGAGCACGAGTATCCAGCTCGCAATGAACGGGTCGTAGGTCACCAGGATCGGATTGATGATCAGAAAGCCGATGATCGTCAGCTTGTACCACCCCGGTGAATTACCGAGAAAATTTTCGCGCAGAGCATCTGTCATCGTGTACACCATTTGTTATTCCTGTTCACCGGCGAACGGCCGATTCTAGACTGTTCGGAGTTTTTTTTGCAGTCATTCAGGTCTTGCCGGCCTGGTCCCAGACGCAGGTGCCCGCCTTGCGGAGCTTGTCCAGCAGGGCTTCATGCGCGGCGGCTTCATCGTCACTCGCTTTGACGACAACGAGGTTCAGGCGGCGTCCGTCCGACGCCATGGCCACTGCATCATCGTCGGCACGACTGATGTCGGCCTCGAGCGAGAGCGCGGTCTGCCCGCCCGTCATCGCAAGGTATACGCGCGCCAGCAGCTCGGCGTCGATTAATGCGCCATGCACGCTTCGGCTCGTCGCATCGACCTCGTAGCGCTTGCAGAGCGCATCGAGGCTGTTGCGTTGCCCCGGATGCAGCTCGCGGGCCAGCGCCAGCGTATCCAGAATCGTCGCATGCGCACTAACAAGGGGCTCTGCATGTTCCATGAGCCTGAGTTCGTTCTCCAGGAAACCGACGTCGAATTCTGCGTTATGGATCACGAGCTCCGCTTCCGCGATGAACTCGAGCAGATCATCGGCAACCTCCGGAAACCGAGGAGCCGTTTCCAGGTCTTCACGGCTGATGCCGTGCACGCGTTGCGCGCCCTCTTCGATCTCGCGGTCCGGATTCAGGTAGCAATGAAAGTCCCGGCCCGTCAGGCGGCGGTTGACAAGCTCGATGCATCCGATCTCGATAATACGATGCCCCTGGGATACCGAGAGGCCCGTTGTTTCGGTGTCGAGTACGATCTGGCGCATTCGGCTATTTGAACACAATCACGATCGGGGCTGGAAGCTACTCGCAAAAAATAAATGACCGGGGCGACAGGCGCAGGTGGCAACGGGTGAAACAGTGCGCATCAGAAGTCAAAGCGCAGCGAGCTATTCAGTCGAATAGAAAAAGCCGACAAAAGACAGCTGCATCACATCGGCCGGCCTGTGTTATCGGCCGAAATAAAGCGCAGCGCAGCGAGCTATTTAGTGGCATAGAAAAAGC
>JAACFB010000003.1 GCA_009937615.1 Gammaproteobacteria bacterium
CGAAGAATTTTCCATCGGTCGTCATCTGGTCGCTGGGCAACGAGGCGGGTGACGGAGTGAATCTCGGTGCGACGTACAAGTGGATCAAGTCCCGCGATCTCTCGCGGCCGGTCCAGTACGAGACCGAGGGCAACATCGAGGAAGTTGGAGAGCGTCATTCGGATTTTCACTCCAGCATGTATTGGCGTTACTGGGATCTCGAACAGTACGCACAGACTCATAACGACCGGCCGTTTATCCTGATTGAATACGCGCACTCGATGGGCAACAGCACGGGTAACCTCTCTGACTACTGGGACGTAATCAACCGCTATGACATTCTTGCGGGCGGTTTCATCTGGGACTGGGTAGACCAGGGTCTGCTCGAGCACGATGAAAATGGCAGGCCCTACTGGACCTATGGTGGCGATTACGGCCCCCCTGATGTGCCGTCGAGCGGCAACTTCAACTTTAACGGGCTGGTTTTCCCGGACCGGCGGATTCAACCCGCATTTTGGGAGGTCAAACGCGTTTATCAGTATGTCGAGTTCGAGCTGGTCGATGCGCGAGCGGGCATCGTACGGGTTCAAAATGATTACGACTTCACCGATCTGTCCGACTTCGAACTGCATTGGGAAATCACGGCTGACGGCCGAACGGTGCAGAATGGCCGGGTTAGCGACCTTGCCGTGGATGCCGAGAGCGAAGGGCTGCTCAAGTTGCAGTACAACACTTCGACGCTGCGTGGCGGGCCTGAGCACCATCTCAACCTGCGGCTGATTTCGCGCGCTGCGCGCGGGCTGCTGCCAGCGGGTCACAACTACGCCGAAGCTCAGTTCAGCCTGCCGGGACTCATGGGCAGTTATCCGCTCGCCGCCCAGTCACAGGCACTGACCGTAGCCGACGAAGCAGACCGTATAGACGTGCGGGCTGGCGTCGTTACGGCGTCAATCAGCAAGCAAACCGGGCTGTTGTCATCGCTGACTTTTATGGGCCGGGAGCTCCTGCTGGCGCCGCTGGCGCCGAATCTCTGGCGTGCACCGACCGACAACGATTTCGGCAATTACATGCCGGATTGGGCATCGGTCTGGGAGCAGGCAAGCCGCAATCGATCGCTGTTGGCACTCGAGCTCATCGAGAGTGGGTCGGACCGGATCGTCGCCGATGCCCGTTACGGGCTGGACGATGACAACGGTACCGAGGTGGCGCGCTGGCGGACACGCTACACTTTTCACGGCGATGGCAGCATCGACATTCAGAATGAATTCGAGCGCGACGAAAAACTGCCTGTCGTTCCGAGGATTGGAATGAACATCGAGCTGCTGCGGGAACTCGACAACGTCGAGTGGTTCGGCCGCGGGCCCTTCGAGAATTACTCTGACCGCAAGCTCGCGGCAATGGTCGGCCGATATTTCAACACCGTTGGCGAGCACTATGTTCCTTATATGCGCCCGCAGGAAAACGGTTACAAGACCGATGTGCGCTGGCTATCGCTAACGAACGGTGATGACGCCGGACTGCTGGTTGTCGCTCACGACCTGATCGGTTTCAGCGTCCATCACAATCGTATGAGCGATTTCATCCCTCCCGTAAAAATAGCGATCACGAGCGAGGACGGTCCTGAGGCCCGGGAAAATACCGAGCGGGTAAATGTTCATGTCAGCGACGTCGTACCGCGCGATATCGTGTCGCTGAACATCGACTACGGACAAATGGGTGTAGGCGGTGACGATTCATGGGGAAAACGCACGTTGTTGAATTACTCGTTAACCGAATCGCAGTACCGATATGCATTTACTTTGATCCCGTATGCCCCGGTCGATGGCCGGCTGAATGAATTGACCGCGCGCTAGCCTGGCGGCAAGGCTATGATCGGGTTTCCCAGTCGTCACTATGTTGCGGACAAGCATGAACATGCCATGGTCAAAAAATTGAAAGAGCTGGCAGCAGTATTGGGCCTTCTGGGTATGGCTGTCAGTGCAAATGCTCAGAATCTCGACACCGAATTCACCGCGTTCGGCGGTTATCGATTTGGCGGCACCTTCAATGTCAGTGACAGTGACGCCGCTTACGAACTCGAGGATGCAACGAGCTTCGGCCTGATCTGGAATCATCGCTACCAGGGTAATACGCAGTGGGAGATTTTTTACTCGACGCAGGATGCCGAAGCAAAAATCGACCAGCCTGCCGCCCCTGATCCGGCGGTCGATGTTGAAACGCATATTCTGCAGTTTGGTGGAACCTATCTCTGGGACGGCGATTCGCTGCAGCCCTACCTGGTAGCAACCCTGGGTGGTACGCACGTCAAAGCCAGGTCGAGGGGTTCGGAAAGCGATACTTTTATATCAGGGTCCATCGGTCTCGGCGTCAAGGTGGCCCCGGCCTCTCGCCTGGGGCTGAGGCTCGAAGCGCGGGCTCATGGCGCACTCGTCAGAAAAAGCAGCAAGCTCTTTTGCGAAACAGGGCCGGATCTCAACGCGTGCGCGATCCAGATTGACGGGGACCTGTTCGGCCAGGTTGAGGCCTATGCCGGGATCGTCTTCAGGTTCTGACCGCGGGACGGCTCGCCAGCAAGGCTAGTTGACTATTACCTGGAAGGAAAACGCGACGTCCGGTGAACCCGCACCGGCGTCTGCCGCAAACACGCCCTTGGGATTGATGCGGATATCGGTCACAGCCGGGTCGCAGCCCCCGGCACCTGCCGTGGGAGTGTAGTTATAGGTCAGGCCGGCGTCATTCGAGAACTCCAGGTCATCCGCTGTGCTGGCCAGGCTGACGAACGAATAGCTCAGGTTGCTGCTCGGGGAGCCGTCCTCGAAATTGACGGGCCCGGAGCCGGCGCCACTGATATCGGTTACGACCATGCAACCACCACCCGGTACCGCATCCGTGATCTCGAATGAGTCGGTATCAACGGTGCCGCTGCCCTGGTTGCTGACCGTGATGGTGTAAAGAATCACGCTGCCGGGTATGGCCTTGGGGTTAACGCCGAGATTGATCGGGTCGCTGATTGTCGAAACCGACTTGATGACGAGAAGGTCGGGCGCTGCAACGACGTTGACCGTGTCCGCTACAGCGTCACTGATCAGCGGGCTGAAATTCGAGGTCGCCGTCGTCGCGATGGCCGTGCTCTCGCCTGGAGCTGCGCCCGCGGGCACGCCGTAGGCGATCAGGATCGTAATCGACGCTGCAGCGGAGATCGGCCCGGTATCGGGATCGCCGTCACTGTCGGTATCGGTCAGCAGGGTATCGCCGGCGGTCAGCGTAGCGCTGCCGTCGGTATCCTCGTAGTAGCTGATCGTTGGTGTGAAGTCCCCGGCAACGGAGGAGGTTAATTCGTAGCTGTCCGCGGCATTACCGGTGTTTGTCAGAGTATGCAGACCGGTCGCCAAATCACCCGCAAAACCCGCAATTGATCGATCGGGTGTCATCGTCACGCCTGGAATGACGGTAGTACCAAGACCGCCGCCGCAGCCGCTCAGGTTGTCGTCGATTTGTGACGTAAAGCTGTTGGCACCGAGCGCGGCGTTGGAACTCGAGACATGGAACGAGAATGGTGAATTCGGCGCAAGCCCGAGATCCGCCCATTCGATGGCGAACTCCATCTGTGTGCCCGAGCCCCATTGCCCGCTATAGTCAGGGGAACCGGTCGGCGGGACATTGGCAAACGAGCCGGGAAGCGTATAGCCATCACCGAAGCCGCTGCCGTCGACCATCGGATCGCCGCCCGGCGCAGCCGCTACATACGTAAACAGGTAAACGTTGACCTGCTGGTTATTGCCACTCCATGAGACGCCGATAACCGGTTCATTGGTTTCCATCAGGCCATCGTTGTCGGTGTCCGCATAATAGACAAAGGACTGCGAATTGTTCGGCGAACCGGTGCGCTCGGTGAACAGGTAGATATACGTCGTATCCCAGGTATACGCCAGATGTGTCAGATCACGACCGGTAGACTGGGGCGAATCGCGATCGGTTAGCCCGCCGGCCGGCCCGTCGCATACGTTGTTGTCGGGATCCGCCTGCACAGGCCCCCAGTCGGCCATGTCCCCGTCGATACCGATCGTTGTCAGCGTAAACAGACCATCGCCAATGCCGCAGACGCACTGGGCTCCAGCCGTTACCGGTGCGGTCAGGACTAGCAGCAGCAAAAAGTTTCGATACCTGAGCATTGCTGCATTTTAAAGTGGTTGGTCCGCTAATTTGCCAACCTGGTTCAACATTTGGCCATTGACTGCCCCAAAAGCCGCAATTTTTGCGCCGATCGGCGCTTAACCGGCAATGCCGCAGGCCTCTATGGGTTTTCCGCTATTCCGCGAAGCGGCGCCGCGGCAGACAATATAGCTTGGCCTTCTAGAGGCTTAACGTCATGAAAAAAGGTCAATTTTTACTGTTGCCATGGCTCCTTATCTTCGGCTGCGCAGCGCCGTACGACCCATTGGGAGACTACGAGGCCCTCGACGCAACAACGATTCTCGATGCGCCGAAACCTGAACCCGGGAGCTATGCGCCAGCCAATCGCGGGCAGGTCGAGAGAGGGGAATACCTGGTCGAGCTGCTTGGCTGCGGCGTCTGCCACACCGAGGGGGCGTTGAACGGAAATGCGCTGACCGAACTTTCGCTGGCGGGCTCAAAAATCGGTATCGCCTACACGAATCCGCTCGAGCATCGTTATCCTGGCGTGGTTTACCCGCCAAACATTACGCCCGATGCTGAAACCGGAATCGGGTCATGGAGTGACCAGCAAATCGCCGACGCGATTCGGTCCGGAATTGGCGACCACGGCGATCGCACGATTTCAGTGATGCCGTGGCAGGGCTATGCCGGCATTTCGGACGAGGATCTTGCCGCGTTGGTAAGTTATCTGCGCAGCATCAAGCCCGTGCGAAACCGGACGCCCGATGCCGTGCCGCCCGGTACGCAAGCACCGCGCCCCTACGTGCATTTCGGTATCTACCGCAGCCGGTAAGAAGCCGATGTAAATCTTGCGCCGGCGCTGCTGGCTTCTCGCGGCTTCTCGCGGCTTCGAGACGGGTTATAGGCTACAACTTACAGGTTGCTGGCAGGGACTCGGGCAGATTCCACCGGCGAGCAGCAGCGCTGTCAAACTGGCTGGCGTGCAGAGCCCCCCGATGCCGCCGAAACCAGTCGGCGATAACGTCACGCATATACCGTGGATCCTGGACATAGTCGAAGCCACTGTCTGGCATCGCCGGCGTCAGAATATCGTCCCCTCTTGTCGCCAGGAAATCGTTAACCGCCACGCGAACCAGGTCGTCATTCCGCACCTCGGCGCCGTCATTTAGCCGCATCGTTACGTCGAGCTGGCCATCGGAACAACTCACGTCAACGCTCATCCCGGAGAATCCTGCTCGCCGGAGATGGTTGTGGGCCTGTTTCGCAATTACTTTGCGAAGGTCGCCGCCGGTCAACTCGAGAATAACGACCCGGTTGTCAAACGGGAACATCTCGAAAACGCTGCCATAGGTCAGATCGCCTGCGGGCAGATTCGCGCGCAAGCCGCCAGAGACGTTTAGTATCGAGACGTCTGCGTCGAGAGATTCCTGGAGAATGTCGGTGATCAAATTACCCAGCGACGATTCCGGATTGCCGTCCAGTGTGAACGCTGTCTTGAGAGTTGCTCCCAGCCTTTCTGTTTTCATTTCCGCCGCGATCGCAGCCGCCTGGTCGGCAATGGCTGCGACGGCTGGATCCGGCACGACGGGGAAGCCTTCGTAGGTCGCGGCGGCCAGTGATTCGCGGCGCTCTTCGTCCCGGCTGCAGGTCTGCGTTCCGGGTTCGACCCATGGACACAGTGGCTGCGGTGGAAAGACCGTCACGTCGAGGACTTCGCCTGTTGCCCGGTCTAACGTGAAGTCCGCGCGCCCAAAATTACGTGCGTATGATGTGCCCGCCGTAATAACGACACCGTTGACGATGTGTGCGATCGCGAACGACTCGTGGCCGCCAACGATATGGTTAACGAGGCCTGCGGGGAGCTCGCCTGCGACGCGCAGTATTTCGCGTGACAGGTCACAGGAAGACAGGTCATTGGGATCGCTGTAATCCGCACAGCGTCCGCCTGCATGGGCCGCGACGACGACGATCGACGCCCCATTTGCGCGTAGCTTTGTCGCTTCGCGAATGATCGCATCGGTCAGCGGGTCGATTCGCAGTCCGGCGAAGTTAGCCGAGATCGTCGTGTGCGGGGTGCTGCTGGTCAGAATACCGATGATGCCGATCTTTACGCCCGCGACGTCGACCATTGTCGACGGCTGAACGTTGTCCCAGGCCACCGGCTCGCCGGTGGCCTCGTCGATCAGGTTGGCCGCAAGCAGCGGGAACGAGGCCTCGCTTGCGCGCGCTTTCAGGTTGCCCTGCGGGTCGTCCGTTGACGACTCCGGCAGGGCCAGCGGACCCGCAGGACCGAAATCGAACTCGTGATTACCGATCGTGCTTGCGGCGTAACCCAGCGCATTGAACGCGGCGACCATCAGCGCCCCTTCATTGAGATTCGATTCGAGCGTGCCCTGCCACATGTCGCCGCCGTCGACGAGAAGAACGCCGCCGTCGTTTGCGCGCGCCATGCGCAGTGCCGAGACATAGCCCGACAGGGTAGTGACACCGCCACGATTGCCGGCCGGCAAAAACTGTCCATGAATGTCATTGCTGCCCACTATCGAAATGACGACGGTTTCGTCACCGGCCCTGAGAGAGCTGCTTTGCTGCACGCAGGAAGTCAGGCACACGACTAGCATTGCGCTAAAAATTAGCCTATACAGGCGGGCTGGCGGCATGAGTTTGGGCTTCGCTGATTGACTGGAGGGACGATTTTAGTATGAGCACTTCAACAAAAGCACCCCTGATTTCGATTGGACCACGAGTCCGCAAATCGCCGTTCTTCGATTCGACTTTGCGCGCCGGGGCCGCGGCATTCACGATATACAACCAGACGTATCTACCGGCGTCCTATGGTGACAACGTCGCCGACTACTGGAGCCTCGTCAACGATGTCACGCTTTGGGACGTGACCTGCCAGAGGCAGATCGAGGTGACCGGCCCTGATGCTTTTCGTTTTGTACAGTTCCTGACCCCTCGTGACATGTCCAAGTGTGCGGTGGGCCAGTGCCAGTACATGGTGCTGACAAACGAGGCGGGCGGCATCATTAATGACGCTGTTCTGTTGCGGGTTGAAGAGGGTCGTTTTTGGTTGTCTCCGGGCGATGGCGATACGTTGTGGTGGGTCATGGGCGTTGCCGTGAACAGCGGCATGGATGTGCACGTTGTCGAGCCCGATGTTTCACCGCTGCAGTTACAGGGTCCTAAATCGCCGCACGTTGCCAGGGACCTGTTCGGCGACTGGGCGCTACAGCTCAAGTACTACTGGCTCCGGGAAACGATACTGGACGGTATACCGTTGGTCGTTTCGAGAACGGGTTGGAGCGGGGAACTCGGCTACGAAATATATCTGCGCGACGGCCAGTACGGTGAGCAGCTTTGGGACCGCATTATGGAGGCCGGTAAGCCTTACAATATAGCGCCCATCGCGCCATCTACAATTCGCAGTGTCGAGGGCGGGTTGTTGTCTTACCGGTCCGACATCACTTTGGACGACAATCCCTTCACGATTGGCATGGGTCGCTTCGTTGACTTCAGTCAGCCGGAAGACTTCATCGGCAAGGCCGCCCTGCAGAAGATACAAGATGAAGGGCCTGCGCGGCGGTTAGTCGGCATAGAAATAGGCGGTGACCCGCTGGCCACGCCGAACGAGGATTTCTGGGACATCGTGGTCGACGGCGAGAAACGGGGCCACGTGACGCGCTGCGTATTTTCGCCAAGGCTCGAGAAAAATATCGGCTGGGCCAATGTGCCGACAAGCCTGTCAGATGTCGGCACAGCACTTGTCGTTGAAAACCGGGACGGCAATCGGCCCGCCACGGTGTGTGACGCGCCATGGTTCCCGGCGCAAACCAGGATCCCCGACGAGTTGAAAAGCCAGGCTTAGATCCTAGTCGGCGAAGTCGGCAACCTCGAAACTCGCCAGGGCGGCATAACCGCCTGTAATGATCGCGGCAATCGAAATTGTTTCGGGCAGCACCTGCTGCATGTAGAAAAGTGCTGTCTTGCGCTTGGCGGCGTAAAACTCGCCGTCCTTGTTGCGAATCGTAACGATGATCTGCACCCACAGGCAGGCGATCACGGTTAGCGCAAAAAGGCGCAGGTAGTGCGTCGCCGCACCCATGGCCACGGCTTTGTCGGTCGCCAGCTTGTCACGGACCCAGGCCGTCGTGTCCCGCAGCCGGTCCATGGCTGCCGATGCGGGCGCGAGATAGGCGGCAACGTCATCGTCTCCCTCATGGTTCGCGAGAAATCCCTGCAGGTTGTCGAAAAAGCGATCCGTGAACTCACCAGTACTGCCCGTCAGTTTGCGCGCCACGAGATCGAGCGCCTGCACTTCGTTCGTACCCTCATAAATCTGCCCGATCCTGGCGTCACGCACGAGCTGTTCCATGCCGTGCTCGTGGATATACCCGTGACCGCCGTAGACCTGCTGTGCCGAGAGCGCGCTTTCTACACCGAGATCCGTAAAATAGGATTTGACGACAGGCGTCAACAGCGCGACGGTTTCCCTTGCATCCGCGCTAACAGCCTTGTCCGTCGCCTTCTCCATGATATCGGCATGCAGCCCGGCAAGAACCGCCAGTGCTCGCGCACCCTCGACCTGTGAGCGAATCGTGAGCAGCCGCCGTTTGATCTCGGGTTGGTAGATGATCGGATCGGCCGCCTTGCTGTCGTCGGGCCGCTTGCCAGGCGCCTTGCTCTGGCGCCGGTCCAGCGCGTAGGCGAGGGCGTTCTGGTAGGCGATGTCGGCGAAACCGAGCCCCTGGATGCCGACAGTCAGGCGTTCGATGTTCATCATTTTGAACATGGCAGCGAGCCCATGATTTTCCTCGCCGATCAGGTAGCCTTTTGCACCGTCGAAATTGAGGGCACAGGTTGCAGAGCCGCGTATGCCCATCTTGTGTTCGATCGATGCGACGTTGACCGGATTGCGCTCTCCTAAGGTTCCGTCGTCGTTGACGAGGAACTTGGGTACGAGGAAGAGGCTGATGCCGTGGGTTCCCGGCGGCGCACCGTCAACGCGTGCGATCACGAGGTGCAGAATGTTCTCTGTCAGGTCGTGGTCGCCGGCGGTGATAAATATCTTTGCGCCATTGATACTGTATGTGCCGTCTTCGGCGGGCGTCGCTCTTGTCGTGAGCAGCCCGAGATCTGTGCCGCTATGCGGCTCGGTCAGGCACATCGTACCGGACCAGGTACCTTCGACCAGTTTTGGCAGGTAACGCGCTTTGATCTCATCCGATGCCGAATTGGCCAGCAAATGATAGGCGCCACGGCTCAGCTCGGCGTAAAGTTTGAACGCGAGATTCGTCGCGGTCAGCGCCTCGTCGATCAGGATCTGCAGCAGCGTCGGCAGCCCCTGGCCGCCGTGCTCGGGCGCTGCATCGATGCCGGCCCAGCCGTTCTCGATGAATTGAGTGTAAGCCTCTTTGAAGCCGGGTGCCGTTTTTACGGCCCCATCACTGAGGGTTACCCCCTGTTCGTCGCCGACGGCATTGAGGGGCAACAGTTCAGTGCTGCAAAACTTGCCGGCTTCTTCGAGGACGGCCTCGAAGAGGTCGCTATCGACTTCTTCGTAGCCGGGCAAAGAGGTAATTCGGTCCATGCCCATCCATTCGTTTACGAGGAACAGCATGTCCTTGATCGGAGCTTCATAAATCATCGTTATTCTCAGTTTCGAAGCGGAGTGCCGTGCTCCAGCATGAATTCGATGCGCGCCCGCGTTTCGGGCGTTTGCGCCAGCGTCAGGAACGCCTTGCGTTCCAGTGCACAGATATCATTTTCCGACAGCTCGGTACCGGGATCCACATCGCCACCGGTAACGATCATGGCAATCTGGGCACCCGTTGTTACGTCATGCGGTGTCAGCCGGCCTTTTTCAAGTGCCTTTGCCAGCCAGTCCTGCATTTCGGACCACACGGAGCGACCGGCCACGGGCAACGGCGGCCGCTGAGTCGGCGCGTAACCGTCACGCAACTCCAGCACGGACTTTACGGCAGCGCCAAGCAGCCGGTCCCGGTTCATAATGTAGTCGTCAACACCGTGCCGGAACATGGCCAGCGGCTCGGCTTCCAGCGGGGAGCGAGCGGTCTTGCCATAGCCGATGTTCATAAAGGCGCTCCACGCGCCCTTGGTCACATCGCCGTGGCGTTCGGACCAGCGATACAGCATTTCCTTGACGCCTCCGCCTCCGGGAACGACGCCGACCAGCGATTCGACCAGCCCGGTTACCGAGTTCGCGTGAAAAATCACCTTGTCGGCATGCAGCACGACCTCGAAGCCGCCGCCAAGGGACAGCCCGGACGGCGCCGCGACAACCGGAATCGGTGCGTGTTTCATCCCGAGGACGGTCTGCTGGAAATGGCCGAGGAAACGATCCAGCCCGGCCCAGTCCTCGCGAGTGATGAAACCGAGCACGCTTTCCAGGTTGACGCCACAGGAAAAGTGCTGCGCGTCGTTGTGAATGATCAGGCCTGCCAGCTTTTTGCTGGCGTGCCTGACGGCGGACTCGAGCAGCTGCATCGACTCGCCGTCGAGCGTATTGGCCTTGCTGTGAAACTCGACAAGCCCGATGCCGGCGTCGAGTTCGAAGTAGCTGGCGACGGCATTTTGTTCGAGCGGGGTAAGTTTACGTCTCTCCTCAGTGAAGCGTATGACGCCCTCGGCTCGTTCGAGGTTCGTATAGCTGCCATCGGCAAGCAGGTACTGCAGATTGCGGCCTTTTACCCGATAAAATGATTCACCCGCAGCCGTTCGAAGGAAACGCGGCACGTCCCGGCCGTCCTGTTCGAGGCGCGCAATGAATCGATCTACGCCGATCGCGTCGATCATCTCGAAAGGGCCCTGCAGCCAGTTGTAACCGAGTTTCATCGCGTCATCGATTGCGACGAGCGAATCGTTGACATTGGGTACCAGCTGCGCCGCGTAGCAGAGCGTGCCCGCGAGTATTTCCCAGGCGTACTGCCCGTATTTGTCGTCTGTTTCAAGCAGCACGGTAAAGTCGCCGGCGGCTTCGGCGTCTATCGCCACCTGTGGCCTGGCCGGGTCGAATTCCCGGTAGCTGAACGAATCGAAGTCGAGCGTCTTGCGACTGACGCCCCGCGCGGCATCTGCGGGCCTGTAGAATCCGCCGCTGTCGGACTTGTTGCCGATGTAGCCCTCGTCGATCATACGAACCATGACCGGTATCTCAGCCGAGACACCGTGAAAACTGTCACTGTCGGGGAGTATCGATACGAGGCTGCTGGCGACATCGCTCATCAGGTCGATGCCGATCAGGTCGTACAACCCGAAAACGCCGGTCTTCGGAATACCCAGCGGCCGGCCGAAGATTGCGTCGGCTTCTTCGGGTTTCAGGCCCATTCGAAAAGCCGTGTGCAGGGCTGTCTGGATTGCAAAGACGCCAACACGATTGCCGAGGAAGCCCGGGGTGTCGTTGCAGACGACAATACCCTTGCCCATTCGGGCGTCGTTGAACTGTGCAAGACAGTCGATCACCTCGGGCCGCGTATCTTTTCCGCGAACGAGTTCCAGAAGCCGCATGAACCGTACGGGGTTGAAAAAATGCGTGATCGCGAACTCGGCGCGAAACGACTCAGGCATGCCGTCGACGAGCAATGAAATCGGTATCGTCGACGTATTGGAGGAGACGATCGAGCCAGGCTTGCGCACGGCATCGATCTGCCGGTAAAGGGCTCTTTTGACATCCAGCCGTTCGACGACGGCCTCGGCTATCCAGTCGCGGTCCGACAGGAGACGCATGTCGTCCTCGATATTGCCGATTGTTATCCGCTCGACAAAATCCTTATGCAACAGTCCGGGCTGGTTTTCATCGAGCAGCCGCTCGAGCGCCCGCTCGGCGATCGCGTTGCGATTTTCACCATCCGAAGCGACATCGAGCAACACGACGTCAACCCCGGCATTGGCGAGCTGTCCGGCAATGCCGAGCCCCATCGTCCCGGCGCCTATCACGGCGGCTTTGTTGATTTCGTACATCAGTATGGCTCAGCGGGTTGGGTTGTTCTTGAATATGAAGTCGCGTAGCAGCTGCCGGCACCTGTCGGGTGCCTCCTGCGGCACCATGTGACCACTTTCCTCGATGATCGTGACTTCCGGATCAGGCAGATGCGCAACGAGCTCGAGGCCCGCCTTGCGGGGAGCCATGCGGTCCTTGCCGGCCAGGATAACCTGCGCGGGTGCCTGGATCGCGGCCGCCGCCTGTTTACCGTTCTTGTATGCGTCACAGGCCCGCAGGTCGGCGGCCAGCTCGGCCGGCACATTACCGCGCATGACTTTGCGGCCGCCGGCAACCATCGAGTTGCCCGGTATCGGGCCCTGGTGCAACTGGCCTGCCGGGCCGAAGCCCCAGCCAAGCATCATGGCAATTGCCGCCTCGGGATCGTTCTCGGCGGCGCTGATCAATGCCTCGTTCACAGGCGTCGCCAGGCCGCTCGCGATAAAGGACACTGACTTCAGCCGCTCGGGGAAGCGCGATGCGAATTCCAGTGCATCGAGGCATCCCTGCGAGTGCGCGACAAGCGATATGTTATTGATGTCGAGTGTCTTGACGACGTCGTTGAGCCAGTCCGCGATGGCTTCGATCGTTGTCAGCGGCGGTCCTTCGGAATTGGTGTGACCGGGCAGGTCGGGTACGAGCACAGAATAATTCCGGAACGCGAAAAAACGAGCGTGCAGGCCCCAGAACGTGTGATCCAGGCCACTGCCGTGCAGGAAGATGACCGTCGGCTTGCTGTTATCGAAGGGCTTGCCGCCGGTTGTTGCAAAAACCTGCTTGCCGTTGACCGCGAAGTACATGCTCAGCCTTTCGCAACACGTTTCGCCGCGCGGAACCCGGTTTCGAAATCGGCCTTGATGTCAGCGACGTCTTCGAGGCCCACCGACAGGCGGATCATGTCTTCCGTAATGCCGGCTGCGACGAGCGCGTCGGCATCGATGCGTGAGTGCGTTGTCGTGGCGGGATGAATGATCAGGGTCTTCGCGTCACCGACGTTGGCGAGGTGCGAAGCGAGCTCGACATTCTCTATAAATGTCTTGCCAGCCTCGCGGCCGCCTTTGACGCCGAAGCTCACGATGGAGCCAGCGCCCTTGGGAAGGTACTTCTGTGCGAGTTTGTGGCTCGAGTGTGACGGCAGGCTGGGGTGACTGACCCACGAGACCTGCTCGTGTCCCGTCAGATAGTCGAGCAGTTCGGCCGTATTGGACAGGTGTTTATCCATTCTTAGCGACAGCGTCTCGATACCCTGCAGCAGCAGGAACGCGTTCATCGGGCTCATCGACGGGCCAATATCACGCATCGCCTCGGCGCGGATGCGGGTCGCGAACGCGCTGGGTCCGAACTCTTCCCAGAGGTTGATGCCAGAGAACGGCGCGTACGGCTCCGTGATCGTCGGATACTTGTCGGTCGCGCCCCAATCGAAGTTGCCGCCGTCGACGACGGCGCCGCCAATCGCCGCACCGTGACCGCCCATCCACTTCGTGACCGAGTGCACGGTCACGTTGGCGCCATAATCGAAGCAGCGGCAAAGGTACGGCGTGTTAAATGTCGCGTCGACCATGAACGGTACGTGATGATCGCCGCCGATCTTCGCAATTGCCTCGAGGTCGAGAATGTCGAGACCGGGGTTGCCGATCAGTTCGCCGTATATCAGTCGCGTATTGTCCTGTATCGCGTCGCGAAAGCCCCCTGTATCCGTCGGATCGACAAAGGTTGCGGTAATGCCGAAGCGCGGCAGCGTGTTCTTCATCAGGCTGATGTTGCCGCCATACATTTGCGTGGATGCGACGATGTGATCGCCCTGACCGAGAATCGCGGTGATCGCGCAAAACGTCGCGGCCATGCCGGATGCCGTGCAGACCGCCGCCGAGCCGCCTTCGAGCGCCGCGATGCGCTGTTCCAGCACCCCAACCGTCGGGTTGGTTATGCGGCTGTAGGCATGGCCGCCTCGCTCGAGGTTGAAGATCGATGAGGCCGTATCGGTGTCGGGAAAGACATACGACGTGGTCTGGTAGATCGGCGTGGCCCGGGCTCCGAAGACCGGGTCGACGGTCTGGCCCGCATGCAGGCTCAGCGTGTCAAAATTCAGAAATCGCGACATGGCGGCGGCTAATTCTGATCGGGTGCTCTGTCAAACCTGGTCGAGAGCAGCCGCCAGCGCATCGATCAGGTCCTCGGTGTCTTCGAGTCCGACCGATGCGCGAACAAGACCGTCAATGATCCCGACCCGCGCTCTCTCGGCGGGCTCGACGTCGGCATGCGTCATCGTCACCGGGTGCGTGATCAGCGACTCGACCGAACCCAGGTTTTCCGCGAGGCTCCAGACCTTGATGTTGTCCATGAGTTTCTTGCCTGCGGCAACGCCGCCGGTGACTTCGAACCATAGCATTGCGCCAAAGCCGGAGGCCTGGCGCTTGGACAGTTCGTGCTGCGCGAAAGACTCGAGGCCCGGATAGGCGACCTGCTCGACCTTGGGGTGTGCCTCTAGAAACTCGGCGATCGCCATGGCACTGGCCGACTGGTAGTCCATGCGGACGGACAGCGTCTTGCAGCCCTGTAGCGTGAGCCAGGCTACCTGCGGCGACATGATCGTGCCGGTGCTGTTCTGAATGAAGCGCACGGCCTCGGCATGCTCGTCGGTCTTGCTGACCACAGCGCCGCCGACCGTTGCGTTATGGCCGTCCATGTACTTGGTCGTGCTGTGCAGCGATATGTCTGCACCGAGGTCGAGCGGCAGCTGGTAATAAGGGGTAAGGAACGTGTTGTCGACCACGTGCACGGCACCGGCCTTCGTCGCGATTTCCGAGATCGCGGCAATGTCGGAGCACTTCATCGTCGGGTTGGCCGGCGTCTCGGTGAAGATAAGCTTCGTGTTGTCGCGGACCGCCGCGGCTACCGCGTCCGGATCAGCCGTGTCCGCGAACGTGTAGTCAATGCCGAAGCGGCTCAGGATCTTGGTGCTGAGCCGGTAGGTGCCGCCGTAGGCGACGTCCGACACGATCGCATGCGCGCCGGCTTCCAGGAAAGCCAGCATCGTGGCCAATACGGCGCTCATGCCCGTGCCGAAGCAGGCGCAGTCGACGCCACCCTCGAGATCGGCGATCTTGTTTTCGAGGGCCTTGACCGTCGGGTTGCCGGACCGCGAGTAGGTGAAGCCCTTGCTCAGGTACTCGTCCACCGAGGGCTGCACGTAGGTGGTTGACTGGTAGATCGGCGTCAGAATCGATCCCGTTATCGGATCCGGAGTAACGCCCGCATGAATTTGTCGGGTTCTAAAGCCCATTATTCGTATTCCTTATTGTGGTAAGTCGGCCTGCCCGTGACAGGACACAAGATCATACATGGATCGGGGGGACCGCGGGAATGCCGACACGCTGGCCGCCTGCGCGGATGCCCAGCGGGTCGTCCCGGTCGATGCCCGGCATGAACTGCGATCTGCGGTCGAGGTTCGTAACCTGGTAAACGAGCCCCAGCCAGTTGTTGACGATCGCGCGACCGGTGTCGCCCCAGGTGTTATCCGCGTAAGTCAGCAGCTCGTCTTCGGGGAAGGACAGGGACGTTTGCCCCTGTGCCCTGGCCCTCACAGCCGCTTCGATATGCGCTGCCGCGATCTCCTCGCCGGCGGCTGAAAAGTAATTCTCGGGGATGCGAGGTACGGCCTCCCGCTCGCCACGAAGATACCGTTCGACTTCCCGCTTGCACTCTTTCAGGAGGCTGATCGTGCTGTATTCGGGATGGCCCTGAAAGTACATGATCCGAAACTGGTCCGGGCTTACCGCAAGATGGACGCCGACCTCGGCGCTTTCCGCGAGCACCATGAGGCCGGCAGCTTCGAGCTGCTCCCTGGAAACGTCGTTATATCGAGAGTGCGGCGCGTCGAACCGGGTGTTGACGTCGCGTAAAAAGGGATGCTCGGGATGCGTAATCCGGTGGCTGTAAACACCCCATTGCTTGCGCGGAAGCCGGCGGCGATCGATGCCGTGGTAATGCTTGACCAGCGCGTGTGTAGCGAGGCACGAACAAAAGACGGAGGCCACATTGTCGTGCGCCCACTCGACTATGTTGATCAGCGGCTTCCAGAACGGCTCCTGTTCCAGTGCAGGGTTGCTCACATTGGCGCCCGTGATGATCAGCGCATCCAGGCCAAGCTCGGCGAGTTCGGCAAAGTCGAAATAGTGTTTCCGGACGTGTTCGAGCGCCTTTTCACTGCGGTTCAGTTCGGGCAATGTGAACGGATAGACGTAGAACTGGGCAATCGGGTTACTGCTGCCGATGAGGCGGATGAATTGCCGTTCGGTCGCAGTCAGCGCCGCGTCGGGCATCATGTTCAGGAAGCCTATGTGCAGCTCCCGGATGTCCTGTTCCCTCGCACGCTCGACCGTCAGCACGACCTCGCCGCGTTCCCGGAGAACGCGAAACGTCGGCAGTTCGTTATGGGCGACCAGGGGCATAGTCAGTCAGCGGTGCCGGCGGCGGAAATCAGCACATTAACAGCATTTGTGCCGATATCGTCAATGGCATAGCCGCCTTCGAGAACGAAGAGCATCGGAATGTCGAGGCCGGCGATTCTCGAGCCCACCCGGAAATAGTCCTCGCTTTCGAGGCGAAACTGCGAAATCGGATCATCGATATAGGTATCGACGCCGAGCGAGATGACGACACTGTCTGGTGCATAGCCGGCGATCAGTTTCAGTCCGGCATCGAGCGCGTTGAACCATTCGCTGGAGCTGCTCTGCCAGCGCAGGGGAAAATTGGCGTTGTACCCTTCGCCCGGGCCGGCGCCACGCTCGTCGGCATGGCCCAGAAAATAGGGGTACTCCTGGAGCGGATCGCCATGAATCGACACGAACAACACGTCGTTGCGCTCGTAAAAAATCGATTGCGTGCCGTTGCCATGGTGGTAGTCGATGTCGAGAACGGCAATTCGCGATGCGCCATGGTCAAGCAGGTACTGGCTCGCTATCGCGGCATTATTGAGAAAGCAGTAGCCGCCCAGGTAATCGGCGGCAGCGTGGTGTCCGGGCGGGCGGCACAATGCGAAAACGCAGCCGTCACCGCCGTGCACTTTCGCGGCGCCGGTCAAAGCGACATTGGCGGCCGCGGCCACTGCGGTCCACGTCCCGGCCGTAATCGGCGTACCGGCATCGAACGAGAAGTAGGACAGCTTGCCGTCGATATGCTCGGGTTCTATCTGGCGCATGCCGCGCACGGCCCAGTTGATGGGCAGTGCGTCGCAGTCGCGCCCCTCGGCAGCCCACAGGTCCCAGGCCTGCTGCAGGAATTCGACGTAGCGCGCGTTGTGGACGCGGCGCACCGGGTCGAGTCCGAAATCGTCCGGAGCAATAACGTCACCGAGTTTTGAGCGCAACACCGCGGCAAGGACGAGATCGGCGCGCTCCGGGCATTCGTAGCAGGGCTTGAGCTCACCCTCGGACAGTTCTCCCTTGCCATGATGCAGACGATGATCGTTGCTGTAGACCGTGAGCATATCTGACGCGTCTCCTGCGGTTGTGGGCCGGACAGTATCCGAGCTCCATGATTATCGCTTGGTGTGCGCCGGGTCAATGTTCTTTATCATCGACCGGATCTCAGGTACGGGACAGGTCGGTGAATTCGGATACATCCAGTCTACTGCGAAGAAGAGAGCGCCTGCTCGGCTCGGCCTACAGCCTCTTCTACCGGGAGCCGCTGCATCTCGTGCGCGGCGAGGGCGTCTGGCTTTACGATGCCAACGGCCGCAAATATCTCGACATGTACAACAACGTGCCACATGTCGGGCACTGTCACCCGCGGGTCGTCGACGCCATGTGCGAGCAGGCGGCGCTGCTCAACACGCACACGCGGTATCTGCACGAGAACGTACTCGATTATGCTGAACGACTGACGGCGAAACTGCCGGATGAGCTCGATACGGCAATGTTTTGCTGCACTGGCAGCGAGGCGAACGAACTGGCGCTGCGCATTGCGCGCTCGGTAACGGGGGCCAGGGGCGTGATCGTAACCGACTATGCTTACCACGGTAATTCCCAGGCGACCTGGGAAATCAGCCCCGAGGACTGTTCGGACGAGCATCGCCCGGACTATGTGGTAACGGTCCCGTCGCCGGATCGTTATCGCGGCCGCTACCGCGGTGACGACGCCGGCGAGCGGTATGCCGCACACGTGCAGGACGCCGTCGACGTCCTGGCGGAAAGAGGCATTAAGCCCGCCGCGTTCATCATCGACACCATTGTCTCGAGCGGCGGCGTCGTAGTTCCGCCGGTGGGCTATCTCAGTAAAGCGGCTGCAACCGTCAGACAGGCTGGCGGCCTGTTCATCGCCGACGAGGTTCAGCCCGGTTTCGGTCGCACAGGTAAGAACTTCTGGGGCTTCGCGGCCGAGCCAGTCGTTCCGGACATCGTCACAATGGGCAAGCCCATGGGTAACGGTCACCCCGTCGCGGGCGTCGTAACCCGCGCCGACCTGGCCGCGGCGCTCGCCGGCAAGGGTGGCTACTTCAACACCTTTGGCGGGAACCCGGTTTCCTGCGCGGCGGCGCTGGCTGTGCTCGATATCATCGAAGAGGAGGCGCTGCAGCAGAATGCGCTGCGGGTAGGTCAGCACATTGCCGACGCGCTGCGCAAACTCAGTGACCGCCACGAATGTATCGGTGACGTTCGGGGCAACGGGCTGTTCATCGCGCTCGAACTCGTTACGGATCGAGAGCAACGGCTGCCCGCGGCTGCGCTGGCCTCTGCGACGGTCAACGACCTGCGCGACCGCGGCGTGCTGACCGGCTCGATCGGGCCCGATAACAATGTACTCAAGCTGCGGCCCCCAATGGTTTTAAGCAGAGCCGACGCCGACTTCATGCTGGGTGTCCTGGATCGGTCGCTCGAGGCAGGTACCGATATGTGACGGCAGTCACAGCGGGGCGAACCTCGGTGCCCTACCTTGAGGACAGGTCAATCGAGGTCAGGAATATGTTCAATAGAATTTCAGGCGTGCTCAGCCTGTGTGCGCTGCTGCTGCTTTCGCAGCCGGCGGCAGCCGCTGAAGCGGGCATCCAGGTGACATTCAGCGATCGCGAGATTTCGGTCATCAGGGCGTATTACACAGAACAGTTCTCTCAGCCTGTAGTGAGGACCAAGGGTCGCAAATCCCTGCCCCCGGGTATTGCGAAGAACCTCCAGCGAGGAAAGTCGCTGCCGCCGGGTATTGCCAAGCAGGTGTTGCCGACCGGGCTGGTCGATCTTTTGCCGCCGCCGCCACGCGGCTACGAGCGGCTCGAGGTCGCCGGCAAGGTGTTGCTCATCGAAGTCGCCACGCAGGTCATTCACGACGTTCTGGAAGACCTGATACTGGGCTAGCCGGCGCCGCGATGACACGTCGGGTAGAATCCCGACATGTTCAAGCACCTGCACATTGTCGCCTGCTCGCCGCGCAGCGGCACAACGCTGCTGCACGAGGCCATGGTGACGTGTTTCAGGGCGGACAAGCATTACGATCATGAGATCCGCTTTCATCTCGTCTCGGCCGACGATCATCAAATTGTTGTCACCAAGCGGCCGAAGGATACGATGTACATGCCGGCTGTCATCGACGACCCGGAACTCTACGTTATTTACGTCATGCGCGACCCGCGCGACGTTATCGTCAGCCGTCACGGCAAGAACAAGGGGATGTATTACTCGAATATCCGTCTCTGGCGCGAGATGCACGGCTACGCGAAATCGTTGTACGGGCATGATCGTTTCCTCGCCGTTCGCTACGAGGATTTCGTGACGGATCCCGACGCGACGCAGGACAAAATTGCGGCAAAATTTCCATGGTTAGAGAAGCTGCACAATTTCTCCGAATACCATGAACACGCACAGGTCTCGGAGAAATCAAGGCTGGCCATGCATGACGTCCGGCCGATCGCGCCGACCAGCATCGGCGTCTGGAAGAACCACCTCGGGCGAATCAAGGGCCAGATGCTGATTCACGGATCGTTGACGCCCGACCTTATCGAGTGCGGCTATGAAACGTCGGCCGACTGGGAGCGAGTCCTCGATACCGTAGAGCCGGATTTCTCCAGAAGCCGTTACCCGGAGAAAGTACGCTTCTGGTCCCGGGCCGCGCAGCGGATCGACGCCACACGCAAAGTGCGAACGTACCGCCGCCTGCGTGCGTCCGGCACGGCGAAAGGACGCTGACGCGCGAGCCCTAAAAGATAGGCTGTGAGCCTTTAGTGGCGGCTTGCCGTGCCCGGCTTTGTCGGTTGCGGGCAGATTCCGGGTATTGCCTGGAGCCGGCAGGTACTCCCGAAGTAAGAATCCGTCCGGCGCCGGTCGCGGTCAGCGTCTTGCAAGGAAAGTGACGCGTTTGCCCCGGTAGTAACGAAACTCCAGTCCGCGCTCCCGGGGTTTGAGAATCTCCACTTTCGGAAAACCGAGCACGTCCAGCATCTCGACGACGGCCCTGACGTTCGGTTTGAACTGGCAGCGCTTTTCCGTGCGCCATAGTGCGGTCGTGGTCTTGTCGTCCGACTCGATCACCCTCGGCACAGTCATCTTCCACAGCGACTTGCGGCTGAACGGCGCCTGGTAGACGTTGGCATCGATCAGCATGATGTCGCGCGTGACTGAAGCAAGTTTTTTCATCTCGTAAACGGGATTTTCGAGGTGGTACAGGATGCCGAAGCAGAAAGCGATATCGAACATGCCGATTTTCGCTTCGTCGCAGTCGGCCAGCGCCATCTTTCTGTACTCAACCTGTTCCAGGTCCAGCGCACGCTTGATGAAGTTTGCCTGGTCCAGGTAGCGATCCGCCACGTCGAAGCCGAGTACGTATTCAGCCCCGAGCCGGGCCGCTTCCACGGAGAAGCCGCCGGCGTTACACGCCACGTCGATGACGCGCTTTCCTTCCAGGGTGCCGCCACAGGCCTCGAGCAGCTTCGGGAACGCATGCCGTGTCAACGAGTCGAGACGGGTCTGCTCCCGGTGCCGCTGCGACGAACCCGGGTCATACGTCTTGAGCCCGTAAGGCAAGTCGACCTTGTGGTGAAACGGCGCGAGCCGCTGGATCTCGCCCTCCATTTCCTGCTTCGACATCTCGGTATTCATCGGTTCTCCATCTGCAAGGTATCAGGGCTTCTGTTTCTTGAGCCAATTCTTCACACGGCGCGACAGGCTTGCTTTGTTGGCGTGCGGGAACGGCTCGTCCGGCACTTCGTGGCCAAGAAATTCGCAAAGCCGGGTCCAGTCGGCATCTTGCGGAATGTCCATGACGAGCAGGTCGCCCGGACGGTCTTTGAAATAATCGAGCACCTCGCTGTTATGCCGCTCATAGCGTGCGACATAAATTGCTTCGTTACCCTCCGGGCAACCGGCGTTCTCGCCGTATATCCAGCGGCGCATCGGTGTCTCGGAGCTCGCGAAATCCTTTACCTGGCTGCGAATCCAGTTCTCGGCAGGCCTTCGGGTCAGAATGAACTTGCTGCCCGGGAACCGCTCGTCCAGTTCCTTGTAGAGAACTGGCCACGGGTTGTCCTCGAACGCGTCGAACTCGGCCGCTTTGGCGTAGGCTAACTCGTGAACTTTGTCCGCAATGTCCGGGTCCCTGGTGCCGAACGAGCCGGCCACCCGGTAGCCGAGCCTCCGAAGCGCCATTTCGAGGCTCGTGGTACCGGTCTTGTGAAAGCCGATGCAAAAGATTTTGGGTTTCATGGCGGTCATGATAGCCCCGAAGATCCAGCGGAACACGGTGGCCGCAAGCGGTTTCCGATCGGGCGCAGGCGACTCAGGTGAAAAACCGCTGATAGGCGATCGATGACCAGACGAGCAGCGTAAGCATCAGGCTCATGAATACCGCGGCCGACCCCAGGTCTTTCGCTCTGCCGGACAATTCGTGCTCCTCATTCCCATGACGGTCGACTGCGGCTTCGACAGCGGAATTCAGAAACTCGACAATCAGTAAGATAAACAATACGCCAACGAGAGCGGCGCGCTCGAGAACAGTCTGCCCAAGCCACAATGCCGCGGGTGTCAGGACGACAGTCAGTGCAAGCTCCTGGCGAAAAGCAGCCTCGTGTTTCCAGGCGTGCCCAAAGCCCTGCGCCGAGTAAACCGTTGCGCGCAGAATTCTTCGAATGCCGGTATTGCCTGGTTTGTTCAAGATCGGACTCCGTCGCTTCTGCGCTGTCCTGAGTGGCAATTCTATATGAAAGACGAAAACACGGGGTGCCGATGTTCGCCGGATACTCATAAGGCCGTAACGCGTCGGCAGCTCCACTTGACGGATGCCGATTGCATCGGCTCCGGCTTTCGGATTTACTGCGGCCATGTCCCACCTGACACGCACATCAATGTGGCAGCTTTGCGTGCTGATCCTGAGCCTTGCGTTTTGTGCCCGGCTCGCATCGGCGCACGGTGGCGTGGTCGAGGAAGATGATCGCTGCGTCATCAAGATCAGCTATCTCAAGGCACACTTCAAGGTATACCAGCCGCAACTCAGCGGACACGACGACTTCTGTGAAGACCTGCCGGTTGCGGCCGAAACGGTTTTTGTCATGGAGTACCTGCACGATGAAATGGCACGGGTGCCGGTCGATTTCCGGATTATTCGCAACGTCACAGGCAAAGGTCGTTTCGCGCGCTGGTCGGATATTTCGGCAATCAGTGATCTGGACGAGGTGACGGTCTTTTACCAGGAACCAATCATCGAGCCGCATGTCTTTACGGTAATCCACGATTTTAAGGAAACAGGGGACTATGTTGGCATAGTCACGGCAACAACCGGCAACTCGGATCGGCTGCACATTGCGGTATTTCCGTTTGAGGTCGGATTTACCGGGCTTGGTTACTGGCCCTTTTTTGTAGGGTTGCTACTGCTCATCCAGGTTCAATACCTGTTTATGAGCGGCAGGATTGCGCGCTGGCGGGCTGAAAGAAAAGCCCGCAAGCCGGAACTGAAAGTCATACAGGGAGGCAACGATGCTCACTAAAATTGGCCGAACCGGCAGTGCTTTGGTTTGCCTGCTGATGTTTCTCATGAACCCGGCCGCAGGTGATGCAGCAGAGACGTCGGACGGATCCACACCAGTCGACTCCGAGCAGGGCCTGTTCAAGGTCTCTTACCGCAGCTCGCTGGAGCCGATTGTGATCAACGAGATGCATGAATGGGTTCTGCATGTCTCCACGCCGGACGGCCAGGCTGTCGACGATGCTTCGATATCGATTGCTGGCGGCATGCCGGCACACAATCATGGTCTGCCGACCAACCCGCAGGTCACTGAGAATCTCGGGAACGGCAGCTACCGCGTCGAGGGACTGCGCTTTCATATGCGCGGCGATTGGGAAATCGTCATCGACATCAGCGCTGGCGAACAGGCAGACCGTGTCAGGATTGCGATAAGACTTTGAATCGGAAACCATCTCACAACCGGCGCCGACCCCCGTCGGGCCCGGCAGCCTTGCTCGTGGCGCTGAGTTTGCTGCAGCCCGGTGCGGCGCTATCTGCGGAGTGGACGGCGCCAGAGGTCGACATACTGCGCTCCCTGTGGATAGGTACTCTGGGCCCGCCGCCGCCGGACCCGACGAATGCGGTAGCCGATGACCCCGATGCGGCCGCAATGGGGCACCGCCTCTTTTTCGATACGCGACTGAGTCGCGACGGCAATATTGCCTGCGCCACCTGTCATCGGCCCGAGCTGCGGTTTGCCGACGGCCTGCCGAAAGGCGTGGCCATCGGGATGACGAAACGCAACACGCCGGGCATCATTGGTGCTGCCTACAGCCCCTGGCTTTACTGGGACGGTCGCCGCGACAGCCTTTGGTCGCAGGCGCTGTCGCCGCTCGAGGATCCGAACGAGCATGGCGGCAACCGCATGCAGTATGTGCACATCATCGCGAATGATCCTGGTTATCGTCGTTCCTATGAGGCCCTGTTCGGAGCGCTGCCTGACCTCTCGGATGCCGGTCGATTTCCCGAAGACGCCAGCCCGCTCGGCAACGACACCTGGGCGGAAAACTGGCGGCAAATGACGGATGAGGACAGGGAAGCCGTCAATCGGGTATTCACCAATACCGCCAAGGCAGTGGCGGCCTACGAGCGGCTTTTGCTGCCGGCGCCATCGCGTTTCGACGAGTATGTTGCGGCTGTTACGGAAGAAAACGAGGAGCAGAAGAACGCCATTTTTTCAGATGCGGAAGTTGCCGGGTTGCGGCTTTTTCTCGGCGGCGGAAACTGCACCCAGTGTCATAACGGGCCGTTACTGACCAATTTCGAATTTCATAATACCGGCGTGATCTCGGCACCTGGCGACGTGCCCGATAAAGGACGAATCGTCGGTGTCGACCAGGTGCGGGCGGATCCTTTCAACTGCCTGGGCGACTACAGCGATGCGGCAATAGAGAACTGCGCGGAACTCCGGTTTGTGCGCGCCGGCACAGAGCTGATCGGCGCAATGCGAACGCCTTCGCTGCGCAACCTCGAAAACACCGGGCCTTACATGCACCAGGGCCAGCTCGAAACGCTGGCGGACGTTCTGGCGCATTACAACGCGGCCCCCGAGGCGATGATCGGGCACAGCGATATTGAGCCACTCGGGCTGAGCGACCGGGAACTCGAACAGCTCGAGGCTTTCCTGCTGACGCTGGCTGCGCCCGCGGCAACATCCGAGCGGTGGCTGAATCCGCCGGCAGCCGATACCCCGCATCCACACGGGGACTAAGCCGGCGGCAATGCCTCGCTGGATTCGATCTGAACCACCGTGTCGCTGTAAAAGCCGTTGAAATCTGTGCGGCCACTCAGGCTGTAGGCGCCGATCGAGCCGAACTCGATGTGATCGCCGACGTCGATGGAGTCGGGCAGTTCGACCAGGCCGGGCAGGAAATCACCGGAGTCGCAGCTCGGACCATAAAGACGAAATGCCCGGGTCGAATCCTGCAGGGGCTTGTCGCCTCGGAATACCCGCGCCGGATACCGTTTCTGCAGTTTGTAGCGCAGGTCCCAGAATGCCCCGTACATGCCATCGTTCAGGTACAGGCGATCGTCTTTTCGCAGCAGCACCTGGACGACGGCGGACATGCCGCGCGCGCTCAGGGCTCGTCCCGGTTCGGCAAGCAATTCGCCGTCCTCGGTAAGTGGCAATTGGACGCCTTCGCGGATGGCTGCGAAATAGTCTTCGAGCGGCGGGGCGGCAAATCCCGGGTAGGACTTCGGGTAGCCGCCGCCAATGTCAACGAGCCGCACGCGGAACGGGATCTGCTCGAGGACTGTCCTGGCAGTGTCCATTGCATGCACGAACGCATCGGGGCTCATCACAACCGAGCCCACGTTGAATGCAAGAGCAGGTTCGGCGCCCGCATCTGCGATCGTCCGCAGCAGCGACTCGATCTCATCGGGCTTGGCGCCGAACTTGGTGGACAGATCGAAACTGGCTGTTTCATGGTGAACCGCCATGCGCGCAAAAACGATGGACTTGCCGGGGTCGATTTCGGTCAGCAAGGCCTCCAGGCCGCTGGGATTGTCGACAACAAAATGCCTGACGCCGTGTTCTTGCTGTGCGATGCGGGCTGCGTTTCGGATCCGGACCGGGTTCATCAGGTAGCAGACGGCGTCCTGACTGAGTGCGCGAACCTCCTCGATCTCGACGAGCGAGGCGCAGTCGAAGTCCCGAATACCTGCGTCCAGCAAAGCCCGGAGGACGAGCGGATGGTTGTTTGCTTTGACGGCATACAGGACGCGACCCGGGAAGCCTTCGATGAAGCGCTGGGTCGTTCGGCGGTAAACCAGCGGATAGATGCAGTACACCGGGTTGTCCGGCTGCAGTGTCCGCAGCATTTGCGGCACATCGCCAAAACTGAGCATGAGTGCGGTTCCTTGCAATGACGGGCGTCGGGTTCAGCCCGGGGCCAACTCTAGCAGGCTTTTGCGACCCCGGCTTCGAGCGCTTTGAACAAGAACCTGCTGAACTCTGGTTCCGATTCGGGATCGGCGATGTCGATGGAAGGCAGGCCTGTCAGCTTCCAGACCAGTTCGATCCCGGCGGATGTGTTCGTCGCGGGACCGGCGACGAAATCCGGCCTGAGTTCGAAGGCGTCCATGACGCCGACTACCGCATAGGGGTCGGATGCGCTGAGGATCGTGCAGCAGATATGACCGCGCAGTTCGTCGATCGCGGCCTCGCCGTTGTAAGGCTCGAGCGGCGATGCGCCAGCCTCCGCAATAACAACGTCCGGCTTGTTAATGTCGACGTGATGCAGCAGCACCCGAATCGCCGATCGGAACTGGTCTTCGGGAACGACAGTCGACGGCAGGCCGACATCGACGAAGTCATAGACCTGTGCCGCACCGGCCCTCCTGAAACTCAGGATATCCCGGTAACGCCCGGCACCCGTCAGCTTGGTGCCGATGACTTTGAGCCCGTGCGACGACAACACCTTGCAGGCCAGTGTGCCGGCAATGGTCTTGCCCGAAGACATGGATGTACCGACCAGCAATACGGTGGGCACCGAGTAGCCATTGGCTTCGCCGCGCATCGCATAATCCATCATTCTCGTTTTGCTGCCGCCGCGGAAAATATGCCCCATATAGTCCAGTGACATTGGTTTGGGCAGGTAGGAGGACAACGAGGTAAAGGCGCCGAACAAACCGGCACTGGTCATTGCATGCATATGACCGTCGACGACATCGGTCCAGCTGCCGACACCCTCGAGCGTGGCGGCCCGATCGCCGAGCGCACCGACGATCAGTGTACCGGCCTGCACGGGAATCATGTCACCGTTGCAGTCCTCAATCTGATACAGCTCGGTCTTTTTGCCAATGACCTTGGCAATGACGTAATCGCCTGTTTCCCATTGCGCCTTTTCCAGGGGATTGACATCGAAAGCCGCCGTTTCGAAGTCGGCGATGCGTGCCAGCGAGCCTATGACGGTCCGGGTCATGACGCCATCTCCCGGCCGTCCAGTGCCGGCGAAAGCAGTAGCATCGTGAGTAACGCAGCCCGTTCAAGCGTCTTGTCGATGTACAGGTATTCGTGCTGGGCGTGTGCGCCATCGCCGACCGGGCCCAGTCCGTCGACGGTTGCCGTGAACTGAGATGTCGTGTTGCCGTCCGACCCGCCGCCGGCTTTAACAGCGTATAAATCCAGGCCGAGTTCCCGGCCGGCTGCCTGCGTCAGAGCCCACAGTCGCTGGTTTCGTGGTGTGGCCTCCATAGAAGGCCGGCCGATACGTCCCTCGACGCGCAGACGAACGCCGGGAGTCTCCGGCTCGAGGGCATGAATCGCCCGCTCAATCGCCTCACCGTCGGCCAGTGTCGGTACCCGGACGTCGACGACTGCAGTGCTGTGCGGGGCAATCACGTTGGGTTGTATGCCGCCGTCGACCGTACCGACATTGATCGTGATGCCCTTGTCGGCGTCGTTCATCGCAAAGAGTTTCTGGATGACGTGCGACAACTCGAGAATGGCGCTTGCTCCCGACTCCGGATCGAGTCCTGCATGCGCGGCCTTGCCGTAAACCGTGATCGTGAATCTGCCAATGCCCTTGCGCTCGGTCTTGATGTGGCCGGAATCACCCATGGCAGGTTCCAGGACGAGGGCGCGATCCGCTCTTCGCGCAAGCATACGGATGTAACGACTCGACGATCGGCTGCCGATCTCTTCATCCGCATTGACGAAGACCACGGGTATTACCGACGGCTCTATGTCCAGGTCGCGTAAGGTCCTGAGGGCGAGAATTATCTGGACAAGTCCGCCTTTCATATCGAAGACGCCAGGCCCGCGGATGACGTTGCCGTCAACGCTGAACGGCCGTTTGCTGATCGTACCGACCGGCCAGACCGTATCGTAATGGCCGATCAGGAGCTGCATCGGCGACCCGCGGGCTCGCTTATCGGGCCGTGCATAGATATGTCGCGGTTGCCCTGGAAGCCCGGTCTCGTGCGCCCGATAGCCGGTCTCGCCGAGGGCTGCCATGAAAATGTGCCGCATCCGGGCATGCATCTGCGGGTTGGCTGACGGTGACTCGGACTCGACGAGGCTCCCGAGCAGGCTCACCAGAAATCCTTCCTGGTGGCGAATGTGCCCGAGTACCCGATCTGCCAGTCCAGTAGTCACGGAGTGGCTACGTGTGCATGTCAGCGGGAAACGGGAATGCGTTGGAGTGATCGATCGTGGCGAATCGTCCCGGTGCAAGATAGGCGAGCAACGGCGATTCGTGTATGAGCTCCTGGTCATCGACCTCACTGTTACGCAGAAAGGCACTGTCGGCATACGCGGCGATGATCTCGCCCGTTATCAGGCAGTTTGCGCCGAAGCCATCGATGGTCTTGAAGTGCCGGCATTCAAAGTACAGGTAGGCTTCCTCGATAAACGTGCCATCGATCGTGCTTGCGGGAAACGTGGTGAAATAATCGAGTACCGGTTTTTGGCCGCCAGGCACGCGCGGGGACGCTGCGAGACTCGAATACAGTACCTGTGATGGCTTCGGGAAACTGACCGTAAATTCGCCCGTGCGGTCGATATTCGTACAGGTACGGTGTGCCGGTGTGCAGGCGAAACCGAAATAATTTTCCCAGCCGATCGGCGCAGCCATGTGCTTTGGAGCCAGGTCAAGCGATCCATCGGGATCGGTGGTGCCGACCAGTATCAGCGGCGCAACGGTGTAAAAGCGGTTCCAGATTGCCTCGCCTGTGTCGATTTCGACCAGGCGACGTTTTTCGTTTGCCTGCTGCACGGCTGCACCTCCGCATTGTCTTATTAACTTAAGCTACTCCCCCGTATGGACAGTGAGAATAAGTAGTTGGCGCAAGGCGGTGTGCTATCTTTGTGAGTTAGCGATTTCTTTGATGCGGACGGCGAGACACGCGAAATGCGTCAGATCGAAAAAACGACGGAGCAGCTGATTGCTGCTCACCAACCAGGGTATGCGCTCGATCGGCGCTTCTATGTGGATCCGGAGATTTATGCACTAGAGATCGACCGGATCATCATGCGCAACTGGATCGTTGCAGGCCATCAGTCGGAGCTCCGGGAGCCGGGAGATTTCAAGATTCTGCGCGTGGCGAACGAATCGGCCATCATCGTTCGCGGATCCGACAATGAACTCAGGGCGTTCGCAAACGTTTGCCGGCATCGCGGGTCGGTCGTGTGCCTCAAGAACAAGGGCAGCACCAGTAAATTCAGGTGTCCCTATCACGGCTGGACGTATGACATCGACGGCAATCTGACGGCAGCCCGCAATATGCCGGCAGAATTCGACAGGTCGAAGTTCGGCCTGGTACAGGTGTCGGTGCAGACCTTGCACGGGCTGATTCTCGTATGTTTTTGCAATGATCCGCCCTCGACAGTCGATGCCAGGCGAGAAATGGCGGCGCCGATGGCAATGTTCGGTTTCGAAAACCTCAAGGTCGCTGCCTTCAAGGAATATTCCATCGCCGCTAACTGGAAGCTCGCGATAGAGAATTACATGGAGTGCTATCACTGCGCCACGGCGCACCCGGATTACGCGAAGATGCATACGCTGATGCTCGACGACGTCAAGCGTGAAAAGCTGCAGGAGCGCATGCGGCAGCGGATGAACGCCTGCGGACTGCGAGACCTGTTCATCAATGGTTTTAACGCGAGGGCCGAACCGGGCCAGCTGGGGTACAGCTACAGCAGGACGGCGTTGTTCAAGGGTTACAAGACCGGTAGTCGCGACGGCGCACCGGTTGCGCCGTTGCTCGGCGAATTGACGGACTATGATGGCGGCGCATCCGATTTGGCGATCGGTCCGTTCTCCTTTTTTCTGGCATACAGCGACCACGTTGTCTGCTATGTATTCGTGCCCGTCGACATGGACCATTGCCGATGCGATATCTACTGGCTGGTACGAGACGATGCGAGGGAGGGCAGCGACTATAACGTTGATGAGTTGACGTGGCTCTGGGACATTACCACCAAGGCGGACAAGGAAATCATCATGAACAACGGTCGGGGCGTCAGATCGCGCTTTTACGAGCCCGGCCAGTTGTCCGATATGGAGTCCAGCGAGCGCAGCTACATCGAGTGGGTGCTCGAGCAGCTTGGCCGATGAGTTTATTTCCTAGCGAATCCGCGATTTGCGCAGAGTCGCCCACGCGATCAGCAGGCCCGTACTGACGATAAGAATAAATATTGACGCCAGCGCATTGATGTCCGGAGTCACACCCAGCTTCACTTTCGAAAAAATGTACATCGGCAGCGTGCTGGCTCCCGGCCCGGAAACGAAGCTCGCAATGACAAGGTCGTCGAGCGACAGCGTGAACGCCAGCAGCCAGCCCGCGATCATCGCGGGCGCTATGAGCGGCAGGGTAATATCGAAGACGACGCGAAACGGCCTGCCGCCGAGATCCATGGCGGCTTCTTCCAGCGACTCATCCATGGCGGCAAGCCGGGACCGCACGATGACGGCAACGTAAGCCATTGCGAACGTCGTGTGCGCGATCGTGATCGTTCCGAATCCCCGCTGATCCGGCCAACCGAAATACTGCTTCAGGCTCACGAAAAGGAGCAGCAGAGACAGACCAGTGATAACTTCCGGCATGACAAGCGGTGAGGTGATCATGCCCGAAAAAACCGTGCGGCCGCGGAAATTTCCGAAACGCGCCAACAGCAGGCCAGCCATCGTGCCGAGCACGGTTGCGAGCGTCGCGGCCGTTGCCGCAATGCGCAGGCTCAGAAACATCGCGTCAAGGATCTGGTCGTTTCGAAATAGCTCGCCATACCAACGAGTCGAGAAACCGCCCCAGATCGTCGCCAGGTTGGAATCGTTGAACGAGTATATGACGACCGATATCAGCGGTATGTACAGAAACGCGTAGCCGAAAGCGAGCGTAGAGAGGATGAACAGCGATCGCTTCTGCATCAGGCGGCCCCTGTTTCCCGTGTTTGGCTTCTCTGCAGGAAGACGATCGGTACGACGAGCAGCAGGAGCAACATGACGGCAACCGCGGACGCCAGCGGCCAGTCGCGATTCACATAAAACTCATCGAACAGCACGCGCCCGATCAGCAGCGCGTCGGGCCCGCCAAGCAGGTACGGTATGACGTACTCACCCATCGCCGGGATAAAGACGAGCAAGCACCCGGCGATGACGCCCGGGCGGGCGAGCGGCCAGGTGATGTCCCAGAAGGCCCGGGTGCGTGACGCGCCGAGATCCAGGGCCGCCTCGACAAGATCCTCATCCATGCGCTCGAGCGTGGCGTAGACCGGCAACACCAGGAACGGCAGATAGGAATAGGTCAGGCCAATGAAGACCGCGAAGTCCGTATACATCATCTGAATCGGCTGATCGATCAGGCCGAGCCAGAGCAGGGAATTGTTGATAACGCCGTGATTGTTCAGCAGGCCCATCCAGGCATAGACGCGCAGGAGAAACGAGATCCAGAAGGGCAGAATGATCAGCAGCAGCAGCAGGCTCCGGGTTGCGGGGCTCGACCGGGCAATGCCGTAGGCGATCGGGAAACCAAGCGCCAGGCTCAAAATCGTTGCCGCCGCTGCAAGCAGTACGGACTTCAGGTAGGTGACCGCATAGAGTTTGTCGGTCAGCAAGAATAGAAAATTATCGGCAGTGATCGCCAGATCGCCGTGTTGATCGAAGCTCGGCGTAAACGGGGGCTGCGCGATAATCGGATCAGCCAGGCTGATCTTCAGAATAATTGCAAAGGGCAGCAGGAAGAAAACCAGCAACCACAGGTACGGAACCGCGATCGTAATGCGTTGCCAAAGCGTATCGTGTTGGGTAGCGCCAGCCATGTTTAGGGTCAGTCGACCAGGACCACGGCGCTGAGCGGCTGCCAGGATATCCAGATTTCGTCGTCCCACTCGACGAAACGTTTCGAGGAACGCCGGCGATTCTGACTGCTGACCTGGATCATTTTTCCGGATTCAAGCCGCACACGGTACAGGGAAAGATTGCCGAGATAGCCCTGGTCGTCAACGATGCCCCGCAGCCGGGCGTCGTAAAGATCTTCGGGTTCGCTGCGGCTGATAAAGATTTTCTCCGGTCGAACGGCAACCCCTACAGCCTGCCCGACGGCAACGGCGTAGTCGCCAACCGCCCGAAGCGTCGAGCCAAGCTCCTCGCACTGTATGGAAATACCGTCCGGATCGACGCTCGCCACAGTCCCTTCGAACGTATTGATCGTGCCGATGAAGTTGGCGACGAAACGGTTGCAGGGATATTCATAAATCTCCTTGGGCTCGCCAACCTGCAAAAACCGGCCTTCGTTCATGACGGCGATACGGGACGACAACGTCATTGCCTCTTCCTGGTCATGAGTCACGACGACGAACGTAATGCCGAGTTCATCCTGGATGTTCATGAGCTCGAACTGGGTCCGTTCCCGCAATTTCTTGTCGAGAGCGGCAAGCGGCTCGTCGAGCAACAGAACTTTGGGCCGCTTGATCAACGCCCGGGCCAGGGCGACACGCTGCAGCTGCCCGCCGGATAGCTGGTCAGTCTTGCGCTGCCGAAAGTCGCCGAGCTGCACGAGTTCCAGCATGTCGTCAACGCGTCGCGCGATCTCGTGTTTGCCAACACGGTCTTTGCGCAGACCGTAGGCAATATTCTTTTCCACGTTCATATGCGGAAAAACCGCGTACGACTGGAACATCATGTTGACGGGACGTTCATAGGGCGGCAGGTGCGTCACATCAATGCCGTCGATTTCGACCTTGCCTGCAGAGGGCGTCTCGAAACCCGCGAGCATTCTCAGCAGCGTTGATTTGCCGCAGCCGGAGCCACCGAGAATCGAAAAAAGTTCACTGCGCCCGATGTCGAGGTGAATGTCGTCCACGGCGACGAAATCGCCGAATGACTTACTCAGCCCCGCGATGCGTATCAGTGGATTCGCTGTATCCGTCAATGCAGGCTCACCTTTGACGTCGTCACCAAATGCCGCTCTTCGCGCGGGCAAACGCGCGTGTTCGCGGGCGTTCTCGTTTCGGGTTAACGGTTTTCACCGGGTACAGAATGTCCCACAGGGCCGCGTCCGGAAATACCGCAGGATTCTCGAGCAGGTCAGCGCTCATCAACGGCCACGCCGCCGCATTCGCGGTTGCATAACGGGATTGGCTCGCGTTTGCCGCGGCAACGTCGGGGCGCAGCATGAAGTTGAGGAACAGGTAGGCGTTATCCTTGTGCGGGGCATCGCTCGGAATGAACAGGCCGTCGACCCAAAGGCCCGAGCCTTCTTTCGGGGCCGTGTAGCGCAAATCGATTTCGATACCGGCCTCTTCGGCACGGGCGGCGGCGGCGGCATAGTCGCCGGACCAGCTCATCGCAACACAGACTTCCTTGTTGGGAAGGTCGGACATCATTTTCTGGTTGCTGAAGTAACGAATGTAAGGCCTTACCCGCTTGATCTGGGCCTCTGCCTTGGCGAGACTTTCGTCATCAACGGCGTTCGGATCCAGGCCGAGGTACGCGAGGACCATCGGAAAAACGTCGGTCGGGCCGTCGAGCAGGCTGACGCCGCAATCCGCCAGCTTTGAGACCACTTCAGGGTCGAAAAGTATGTCGGCGCCGTCCATCGGGTGACCGGGCAGCCGTTCGCGAACCAAATCGGCATTCCAGGCATACCCGGTCGAGCCCCAGTGATAGGGGACCTGGTAGTCGCGCACTTGCGGGTAATCGATTCGCCGCATCGTTTCCGCATCAAGATGACGCACGTTGTCCAGGCGCGAGAAATCGAGTTTCTCGAAGACGCCAATCGGCGCCAGCCGCGAAGAAAACTGGTTGCTGTGCACGACGACGTCGTAGCCGCTGTTACCGGCAAGCAATTTTACGTCGACGACTTCTGACGAATCGTAGATGTCATAGTTGACCTTGATGCCGGTCTCGGTTTCGAATTTCCGAATAATACCCGGCGCGATGTAATCGGCCCAGTTGTAGACATTGACGACCTCTTCGCCACGTTCACCGATATTTGGCCCGGTGCCACAAGCCGCCAATACCGTCAGCAGTAAAAGCAGGCAGTGCAGGGTCGCGCGTGTGTTTCTTCTCGTCATGCAGGGCTGATTTGAACACCCATTTGGCCCGGAGACAATTACATCTCGTCCAGCCCGCGTTTCAGCAGGGACCTGGCGATAATCAGGCGCTGAATTTCGCTCGTTCCCTCCCAGATCCGGTCAACGCGCAGTTCGCGGAAGAAGCGTTCGGCAACGTTTTCCCGCATGTAGCCCCGCCCGCCGAAAATCTGCACGGCACGATCGGCGACACGATTCGCCATTTCTGAAACATACAGCTTAACCATCGAGCAGCGGCTGTGCTGGGCCTTGATGTTCTCACCCCGGTCCGTGGCTCTCGCTGCCTCATAGGTCATCAGCCGGGACGCATACAGCTCGGTGACGCTGTCTGCCAGCATGAACTGTATTGCCTGTTTTTCGCTCAATGGCGCGCCGTCGACCGTCCGTTCGCTGGCGAACGCCATGGCTTCCTCGATCAGCCGCGCAGCCGCACCGCAGCTGCGCGCGCCGATCATGAGTCGCTCATGACGGAACCAGCTGCGCGTGAACGCCATGCCGTCACCGGGTTTGCCGACGCGCTGCGAAGCCTTAACGCGCACATCGGAAAAACGATAGGTCGGATGATGAGCAGCGTAGGTGTGACTGAACGCCGGTGTCGCGACGACGTCGATGCCGGCCGTGCCCTGGTCGACGAGAAACAAGGCATCTTCGTCCTCATCCGGCAGCCGCGCCTGGAACCAGAAAAAGTCGGCGAGATTGCCGCTGGTGACATACCACTTCTCGCCGTTGAGCACGTAGGCATTCCCGTCTTTGACCGCCGTGGCGTCAAGGCCTGCGACGTCGGACCCGGGACCCGACTCGGTGATGGCGTAACAGTCCTTGCGCTCGCCTCGCATCAGCGGCAGCACATAGCGCTGGATCTGTTCCTCCGAGCAGGCGTCGAACATCCACGACTGCGGTTCCGAAAAGCACCACGATAAGGCATTGGTGATGCGACCAAGCTGCTCCCAGATGGCGGCTTGTTCCTCCATCGAGAGTTCCAGCCCGCCATAGGCTTTGGGCACGTCGATCGCCGAGAAGCCCAGCTCGATGGCTCGCGCCTTGTTTCGTTCCGTAATCTCCGCGGGCAGTTCGCCGTTATTGAGCTCCGCCTCCACCTCGTGCGGCAGCAGGTATTCGTCGGCGTACTCGCGGGCGATGGCCTGCCACCTTAATGCGCTTTCACTGAGTTCGATTTGCACGATAACCTCGCTGGTTGAAATGTTTGGGAAATACGCTCTTCAAATAGCTCATGACGGCGTCCATGGCCTCGCGCCGGTCCCAGCTCTGCGGACTGACCAGGCAGGATAGCCAGAGCCCGTTCGTCATTGATGTCAGCGCATTGGCAGCGGCCGAGGCTGAAACATGCGGGTACTCGCCCTCGGCAATGATCGCCGTGCACAGTCCTTCGACGACTTCGTCGTAATACTGGTCGAACTCGTCGCAGATCTTGCGATAGGCAGGCCGCGATTTGACCTCACCCCAGAACGCGAACCATAGCGCCAGCTTTTGCCGGTCGCAGATCGACGGCTTGAAATCCAGCTCCATGAGGGCATGCAGCTGATCAGCCGGATGGGGGCCCGCACGTGAAAGCGTCTTGTCGAAACGTCTTCTATATTCGTCGGCCAGATGCCTGAGCGTTTCATTGAGCAGGTTGTCCTTGCTCTCGAAGTGGAGATTGACGATGCCCTGCGACAGGCCGGCTTCCCTGGCGACGTCGCCCAGGGTGGTGCTGCTCATCCCCTTGCGCGCAATGCACTTCATCGTTGCATCGATCAGCTGCAGGCGCCGGGTCGCACGGGATGCGGTCCTGGGGTTATTGTGCTTTGCGGCTGCGGGCATGTTGTTACCTTTTTGGCTGCCGGTAGCGGGCTGAAATGCTGCCGTACGAGCAAGGATGATGCCATATGTTGAATGAATACTCATTCATTATTCTGGACCTGCGAGCCTGCTTCGTGAGACTCTATGGGGACCGGAAAACAGGGAGGATCTATGCGGTCTTTGAAGCGATCCAACGAACATTTCAAGAAAGCCAAAACAAAACTCCCGCTCGGGGTGTCCTCCAACTTCCGCTACTGGGGCGATGACAAGACGATCTACGTCAAGCGCGGTAAGGGCGGGCGCATCTGGGACGTCGACGATAACGAGTACATCGATTATCGACTGGGATATGGCCCGATTATCCTGGGCTACGCGGACCCGCGCGTCGACGAGGCAGCGCGGCGCGGAATGGACGTTGGCGGCGTGTTCGCTCTGTCAACTGAACTGGAATACACGGTTGCTGAACGCATCTGTAAAATGGTGCCGAGTGCAGAAAAGGTGCGATTGTCGAATTCGGGAACCGAGGCCGTTATGGCGGCCCTGCGGGTTGCACGGGCGCATACCGGCAAGGACGGCCATATCATGCTCGAGGGCGGCTACCACGGCGTTTTCAACGAGGTCATGTGGTACTCCGAGGTCGAGGAGTGGGATCCGAAAGATGGTGCACCCGAGGTATTACCGTACGGGGATGGCGTACCAGGCGTCACAAAGCGCCTGTTTCATAACGCGCCTCTCAACGACGCTAACGCCATTGAGGACCTGCTCAAGAAACACCACGCCAGTATCGGCGCCTTCCTGATTGAACCGATCATGGGCAACTGCTGCGGGATCACGGCACGGCGGCAGTACATGCGCGATGTCCGCGAACTGTGCGACCGATTCGACGTGTTGCTGATCATCGACGAGGTTAAGACCGGGTTTCGCGTAGCGCGCGGCGGCGCGCAGGAGTTGTTCGATGTACGAGCCGATCTGTGTACATTTGCCAAGGCGATGGGCAACGGCTATCCGATAGCCGCAGTCGCCGGGAGCAACGAGGCGATGAGCTGGATCGGCAGCGATGTTGTCCATGGCGGTACCTTCACGGGCCACTCGGTTTCCCTGGCGGCTGCCGACAAGACACTCCAGGTCATCGACGAAACCGACGTGCTGCAGACCATCGAAAACTGTGGACTGCAGCTTCAGGAGGGACTCGGCCAGATACTGAAGGAGCGGGATATCCCGCACAGCTTCACAGGTCATCCCGCACTGATGGGCCTGTTCTTTTCGGATGAGCCCCCGTTCGATTATCGCGGCTGGGTGGATTCGGATTACGCGTTTTACGATGCGCTCGCGCCCGAGCTGCATGAACAAGGCATACTGGTCGAGCCCGACTCGCGCGAACCCTGGTTCCTGTGCGAGGCGCATGCCGAAGGTTGCCTTGAGGAAACGCTGGACAAATTCACAAAGGCCGTAGACATTACGATGTCCAAGCTTGAGGCCACGCCGAGCCTGGCGGGCACTGCCTGATAACGATACGAAAAATGCACATAAAGCGAGCCCTGATTAATGAAAACCTATGACGCGATCATCGTTGGCGCCGGACACAACGGCCTGACGACAGCGGCCTTCCTCGCCAAGTCCGGACTCGACGTCGTGTGCGTCGAGAAGAACGACTACATCGGCGGTGCCGCGGTCAGCCGGGAGCTATACAAGGACTGGATGTACTCAAACTGCTCGTATGTCTGCAGCCTGCTGCGGCCCGAGATATATCGTTCGCTTGAGCTGCATAGGCACGGCCTGCAGGTTACTCCGTACGGCGGATCGGTCCAGTTCATGGAAAACGGCGACTACTACGGTTCCTATCACGACCCGGCGGTAGCGTACCGGGAGATGGCGCGGTTCTCGCGCCACGATGCCGACGCGTATGAGCGTTACTCGGCCGACACGATGCGCCAGTGCCGGTTTATTCGCGACACGCTGCTGCGCACGGCGCCGGATCCCACGTCGTTCAAACCGAGGGACATCAAGGAGCTGATCGCGATCGGCAGTAAGTTCATGGAGATGGGTGAGGACCGGATGTACGAGACCATCCGCTTCTGGACGATGAGCGTCGCCGAATACCTCGCAGAGTATTTCGAGACCGATGTCATCCGGACGGCGTTTTCGGGCAGCGGCATCATCGGCACCGCGCTCGGCGTGCATTCGCCGGGCACGGCCTACGTGCTATTGCATCACTACATGGGCGATGTCGATGGCAACGTCGGCACCTGGGGCGTCGCCCGCGGTGGCATGGGCGCCGTATCCAAATCCATTGCAGGCGCTTTCCAGGCTTACGGCGGTGAGCTGCGCACCGAGGCCGGCGTCGACAAGATCATCGTCAAGAACGGGCAGACCACCGGAGTGGCGCTCGAAAACGGCGAAGAGATTTCGGGACGGCTCGTCGTTTCCGCCATGGACGTCAAGCGGACTTTTCTAAACTGCATGGACAAGTCCGATCTGCCGGCGGCGTTTTACGACCGGGTAGCGAACTTCAAGATTCGCGGCTCGTCCGGAAAGGTCAACATAGCGCTCGATGGAATGCCGACATTTCCGGCCCTGCCCGAGGGCAGCACGCTCTATCACAGCGACATGCACTTTATCGATTCGATGGAACGCATGGAGCGCGCCTACGACGACTGGAAGGCCGGCACCTGGTCGAAGGATCCATACATCGACATGGTTGTTCCGACCATGACCGATCCCACGATGGCGCCGCCCGGCAAGCACTTTATGAGCTGTTTCGTGCAGTACTGCCCCTACGAGCTGGAAGGCCGAGCATGGACCGACCCCGAGCGCGAGGAATTTGCCAAGACCGTCATCAATCAGATCGCAAACTACAGCCCCGATTTCAAAGAGCTGATCCTGCACTACGAAGTGCGCACGCCGCAGGACATCGAGGACCAGATCGGCATAACCGAGGGCAATATTTTCCACGGCGAACTGACGATGGATCAGCTGCTGTTCAACCGCCCCGTGCCCGGCTATGCGCAGTACCGATCGCCGGTCCGCGGCCTTTACATGTGCGGCTCGAGCACCCACCCGGGAGGCGGTGTCATGGCAGCGCCCGGCGCAAATGCGGCAAGAGAGATACTTGCCGATCTGCGGCGCCCGAATACCGTTCCCGAAAACTTTGGCGATGACTGATAAAAATGACTGACAAATACGATGCGATCATTGTAGGCGGGGGGCATAACGGGCTCGTGTGTGCCGGACTGCTCGCCAAATCCGGTAAGCGAGTGCTTGTGCTCGAGGCAAACGACCAGGTGGGCGGCGCCGCGGTGACGCGCGAGTTTGCCGACGGCTATTCCGTGTCGGCATGCGCGCACCTGCTCTACCAGCTGCAGCCCGCCGTCAGAAAAGACCTCAAGCTGAGCGTCAAGCTTGCGAGCGACGATATGACCACGATCGCGCTGGGTGACGACGGTGAGCACGTCCGAATGGTGGGGAACAAGGCGTCCGGCGTCAGCGATGCCGACGCCCGCAGCTATCGCGGCTTTCGCAAACGCATGACGCGATTCGCCGACCTGCTCGGAACCTACTTCAACAGGCCGCCACCGCGGCTGGGCACCAAGGACTTCAAGGATGTCTCGGTGCTTGCGCGGCTGGGCCTCGATATACGCCGGCTGGGCAGGGGCGAAATGCAGGAATTCCTGCGGCTTATCGGCATGAACATTCACGACGAAGTTGTCGAGCGCTTTGAAAGTCCGCTGCTGAAAGGCGCAATCAGCCTGGATGCTGTCCTCGGCACGCACCTGGGGCCGCGCTCGCCCAACACCATCATGACCTACCTCTACCGGCAGGCTGGCAATCATGGCCGGATTGCCGCGCCGAAAGGCGGCATGAGCAGTGTCACCGAGGAGCTGGCGCACGTCGCACGCACTGCGGGTGCGACGATTCGCACGGGCATGGCCGTAACGCGCATCGTCGTCGAGAATGGTCGCGTTGCTGGTGTCGAAACCGAGGCGGGCGAGCGATTCGACAGCATGATAGTGATATCGAATGCGGATCCGAAACGCACGATCATGGAACTCGTTGGCGCACGTCATGTCGAGACGGGTTTCACGCACCGTGTCCATCACCTGCGATCGCGCGGCAATGCGGCGAAGCTGCACCTGGCGCTCGATGGGCTGCCGCAGATCGCGGGTCTGTCGAAAAAAGATTTCGCCGAACGACTCGTTATCGCGCCGGATGAACACTATGTTGAGCGCGCATTCAATCCCGCCAAATACGGCGCAAGTTCGCCGGAGCCGGTCGTTGAGATTACGTTCCCGAGCTTCCGTGACGAGACACTGGCGCCGACCGGCAAGCATGTCATGTCGGCAATCGTGCAGTACGCGCCCTATGCGCTGAAGGGCGGCTGGACTGATGCGGCGAAAGGTGAATTTGAAGCGGCAACCATCCGGGCGATCGAACGTTACGCGCCCGACATCGTGCAACGAATAACGGCCAGCGAGTTGTTGACGCCGGCGGACATCGAGCGGGAGTTCCATATCACGGGCGGACACTGGCATCACGGCGAGCTGACGCTGGACCAGTTCATGTTCGTGCGGCCGGTTGCGGGAGCCGCGCAATACCAGATGCCAATTGAAGGCCTGTACCTCTGCGGTGCCGGCACGCACCCGGGAGGCGGAGTCAGCGGCGCCGCGGGGCGCAACGCGGCGCGAGCCATTCTCGGCAGGGAGAAAGCAGCATGACGATCCAGGAAGTTCCACAGGGGCGCCTGCGCACACCGTTCTACTCGCGCATGAGCGAGCTCGACACGGTAAACAGCTGGCACGAGTGGAAGGGTTACACGACGCCAGACGAGCTCTACTGCGCCGAAACCGAGTACTTCGCGATTCGAAACGCGACCGGCGTGTTCGACCTGACGCCGATGACAAAATATCGCATCAGCGGTCCCGATTCGCTCGAATACATTAATCGCCTTGTCACGCGTGACATGGCAAAGATCAAACCCGGACGTGTTGCCTACGCCGTGTGGTGCGACGATCGCGGCCAGGTCATCGACGACGGCACCATTTTCCATCTTCGGGAAGGGGAGTACCGCCTGTGTTCGCAGGAGCGTCATTTTGACTGGTTGATGGCATCTGCGATCGGCTTCGACGTGTCGGTCGTCGAGGAAACAGCCGAGGTCGCCGGTCTCGCCGTGCAGGGACCGACGTCTTATTCAGTACTGAGCAACATGGGTCTCGACGGGCTTGGCGAACTGAAGGTGTTCGGCCTGATGCACTTTGACTTCCAGGGCGCCGAACTGATGGTGTCGCGCACGGGGTTCACGGGCGATCTGGGTTACGAGCTCTGGATAGAGCCCGCAAAGGCGGAACAGCTCTGGGACGCGCTGTTCGAGGCGGGCAAGCTGCACGGCATTCGTGCAATCGGCGTGCACGCGCTCGAAATGGCGCGAGTCGAGGCGGGCTACCTGGCTGCTTACGAGGATTTCCTGCCGGCAAAAGCGACGCTGCGGACCGGCCGAACGCGTTCGCCGCTGGAGCTTGGTCTCGACTGGCTCGTGGATTTCAAGAAGCCGGTCTTCAATGGCCGTCGCGCGCTGGCTGAAGAGCAGCGTCGCGGTTCGACATGGCGCCTGGTCAAACTCGATATCGACGGCAACAAGACCGCACACCATTCCTATATCTATGCGAAGCCGAAAAACAACAAGCGCGAGATCGGTTTCGTTACCTCGGCCGTGTGGTCGCCGATCTGCAAGCAAAATGTTGCCATTGGCACGGTCAGGATGCCGCACGGGGAAATCGGCAGTAACGTCTGGGTCGAGATTTACTATCAGCGAGAGATGCACTGGTCCAAGGCAATGGCCAAAGCCAGCGTTGTCGACAAGCCGTTCTGGTTCCCGCCGCGGCGCAGCGCGACGCCCCCGGGGCCTTACTAGAGAGATCCCGGGGCACGGCGGCCGGGTTAGTCATGGCGCATCGGCTTGACGCACTGCTCCGGCCCCGGTCGGTTGCCGTCGTAGGCGCTTCGGCGAGGCCGGAGTCGATGGGCGAGTGGGCTCTGAAAAACCTGCTGAAAGGCGGTTACGAGGGCAGCATCTATCCGGTCAATCCGGGCTATGACGAACTCCAGGATCTGCGATGTTTTCCGGATCTCGGCTCGCTTCCCGAGCGACCGGACCTCGTCGTGTTTGCCGTGGGTGACCAGCGTATCGAGGCGGCGCTGGACGCAGCAATCGCGATCGGCGTTCCGGCCGCGGTGATCATGTCCACGACTATCATCGACGACGACGGGGTGCCGCCGCTCAAGGATCGTCTGCAACGGAAAATCAACGCCGCAGGCATCGTGGTTTGCGGCAGCAATTGCATGGGTTTCTACAACGTTCGCGATCACGTCTGGGCCTGCGGATTCGACAGTGCCATGCACGAGGCACCCGGCAACATTACGCTGCTCAGCCATTCGGGCGCCGGCATGTCGGGCATCATCGACTGCGACGAGCGTGTCCGGGTGAACCTTGCCGTCTCTACCGGCAACGAACTCAGCGTGACGATGGATGAGTACCTGGATTTCGCGCTTGATCTGCCGGAGACGCGTGCTGTGGGCCTGTTCATCGAGACGGCGCGCAACCCGAAAGGATTTCGGGCGGCGCTGGAGAAGGCGAATCAACGCCATATCCCGGTCGTCGCGATCAAGGTGGGCAAGACGGAAAAGGCCGCGCGTCTCGCCGTATCGCACTCGGGCGCAATCGCCGGCAACGATGCGGCCTACGAGGCCTTGTTCGACCGCTTTGGCGTGCAGCGCGTGCTTGACATGGACGAGCTGGCGACCACGCTCATCCTGTTTGCCGAACTGCACCCCGTTGCAGCCGGCGGACTCGTCACCCTGCACGACTCCGGCGGCGAACGGCAGCTGCTGATCGATCTTGCCGATGAGGCTGGTGTGCCGCTTGCCGATCTCGGCAAAGAGACCGTCGTTGAGCTCGAGAAAATTCTTGACCCCGAGCTGCCGGCCGTAAATCCGCTCGACGCCTGGAGTCGCGGCGGCAGCAACTATGAACAGCAGATGACGCAGTGCCTGTCGCTGATGATGCAGGACGACGGCGCGGCGCTGGGCGCGGCGATGCTGAATCGCGCACCCGACGGCGTGATCTACCCGATTTACCTGAACTACGTGCAGCGGGCGCATGTGGAGTCGGGCAAGCCCGTCGCGCTGGTCGCAGCACGGCAAGGTACGGGCAGTGATGAGGTCGTTGTTACCAGCACGCATGCAGGGATCCCCGTCCTCGACAGCGTGCCCCTGTTCCTGAGCGGGGTGCGTGCACTGTTTGCCTACCGGGATTTTCTGCTACGCGACGACGATGCGCCTGTCGCGGTGGCCGAGAGGGCGGTCGCCGAATGGCGGTCCCGGCTGCGCCTGCCCGGCACGCTCGGCGAGGCCGGCGCGCTGGAGCTGCTGGCCGACTTCGGCCTTCCGGTCAGCCGCACGGTCCGGGTGAACGCCGGCAGCGAGCTCGATGAGGCCGCGGAGTCATGTGGATACCCGCTCGCCCTCAAGACCGCTGTGCGCGGGGTTGCGCACAAGTCGGATAGTGGCGGTGTCGTTCTGAATATCGGGGACGCGGCTCAGCTCGCCGAGGCCTACCGCAAGCTTGCGTCCAGCCTCGGCCCCGAGGCCATAGTGGCGCCGATGGCCGACGAGGGCGTCGAAATGATTCTCGGTGCCACACGGGACGAGCAGCTAGGCGCGATCGTGCTGCTCGGGTTCGGCGGCGTGTTGGCCGAAACCCTGCAGGATGTAAAGTTTGCCCTGCCACCGTTCGACGCGGCGCATGCGCGGCGCTGTGTCGACAGCCTGCGGCTGCGGCCGTTACTCGACGGCGTGCGCGGCAAACCGGCAGCGGACATTGATTCGTTCTGCGATCTCGCTGCGCGGTTTTCGGCGATTGTCGACGCGCTTCGCGAGGAGATCGAGGAGGTGGATATCAACCCGGTCATCGTGCACGAACGCGGCTGCACAATCGTCGACGCGCTGATTGCTTCGAAGCGTAAGCAGGCCTGATGCAGAAACTCGAAATCTATCAATCCCTGTGGGGGATGGAGTTGCGCAGTCCGCACGTGCCCGAACGGACCAACGACGAGTGCTTTGCGATGGTCGCTGACGCCGGCTTCGATGGCATGTGCATCGACCCGGCCGTGGATGAAGTGGCGGAACTTCGGCAGCTGCGGGATCTGTATCGCGCTTATGATCTCGGCTGCATGGTCAATGCATTTCCCGGTCACGAAGAAGACATGCGGCCGCTGCTCGAGTTTGCCGGCGAGATGGACGCTTGCATGGTGAACGTCATAAGCGGCGTCATGCCCATGCGGCCGGAGGACGCCGTCGCTGTCGTGCGCCGCTGGATGGGTGAGGCCACGAGCGCCGGCGTGCCGTTGCTATTTGAAACGCATCGCGATGGCCTGCTCAACGACCTGTATTTCACGCTGCAGCTCATGGACCTCGTTCCCGACATGCGCCTGTGTGCGGACCTGTCCCATTTCGTTGTCGATCGCGAGATGCGCAACCCGATTTCAGAGCGTGACCAGGGCTACGTTACCTCGATCCTCGAACGGTCAGACTGCTTCCAGGGGCGCGTTGCCAACCGCGAGCAGGTGCAGATCCAGATCGGCTTCCCCCAGCACCAGGAATGGGTCGACATATTCAAGCGTTGGTGGAAGCAGGGCATGCAGGCCTGGCGCGCGCGCAGTCCCGATGACGCGACGCTCGTTTTCCTCTGCGAGCTTGGCCCGCCGCCCTATGCCATTACCGATGCGGAGCAGCGCGAGCTCTCCGATCGGTGGCAGGAATCGCTGCAGATCCGCGACTGGGTCCTGGAGATCTGGGCGGACCTCGACTGAGCCGCCCTGTCTCCTGATGGTTTGCCGCCGCGCAGAGAGGGCTCCGCTATGCGCGCTCCTCGATCGGGGGCAGGCCCAGCGCAAGCCGGCCTGAAAAACTCTGCTGGATCCGCTCGGGCAGCGGGTGGAAATGGAAGGCCCGCACGTCACGAACGATACGCTCCATGGGGTGACCGCGATAAAAGCCGCCGCCGCCGACTATCTCGGATGCGATCTCCACGACGTTCTTTACGCTGCGGGCAGCGATCGCTTTACGTGTAACAATGGCGTCCGTGATCGAGAGGTCGGGCGTAAAATCATAGTTATCCACTGTGCTGATCATCTCGGCCAGTGCCATCTGCGCGACAGCGAGCTCGGTTTTCATTTCACCGATCGTCGCGGCCTGCCACGGTTTCCCGGTCGCCGAGTTGACGGCCATGTCGGCCGCGCTCTCGGCGAGCCCGACATAGCAGGAGACTATGATTGGCAGCGCGATCGGAACAATGACATCCCACATCGGGTGCCAGGTGCCAACCGGGCGCCTGGCGGCCACGGCTGCCTCCGGCACGAAGACATCGGTCATCAGGATGTCGTTCGAACCCGTGCCCCGCATGCCGAGCGTGTTCCAGTTACTCTGGATTTCGATGCCCTCGCTGGCCATCGGGATGGCAAAATGCAGTACCTCGGGCCCGTCGTCACCATCAAACACGGCGCTCGTGACAAACACGTCGGCGCCCGGGCCTCCGCTTACAAATCGCTTGTGCGCATTGACGCGGAAGCCGCCTTCGACCTCGACTGCCTCGCCGTTCGAGGCGAGCCAGTCATTCGCTCCGGTCCCGGCAATAACCAGTTCACTGGCGGCCAGTTTTGTCAGCGCGCCTCGGGCCTGCTGGTCTCCGCGCCGGTACTTGAACACGTTGGCGGCGACCGGGTGGCTGTGCATTGCAAACGACAGTGCCGTGGAGCCACAGGATTTGCCGAGCGTGCGGACGATTGCGCAGATGTCTGAGTGCGTGGCGTCACCGCCGCCGAGTTCGGCAGGAATGCCGGCCGAAAACAGCCGATGCTCCCGGAGCAGCGCGTAATTGTCGGCGACGAATGTGCCGTCGGCATCATGCTCGGCGGCTCGGGCCGCGAGGCGCCCGCCGAGTTTTGCGGCCAGGCCGTGCCAGTCGGTTTGGCGGGTTCGAATCTTGGTAGCGGTATTGATCATGGTCGTCTCCATGCGGCTGTCAGCTTGGTGGACAGTCTGTGGTTACTGAAGGGTTCGCTCAAGTACGGAATCTGTACCTGTCGGGCAGGCCTTCCGGCCGAGTCGCGCGGCATAGCCATAATTACGCTCGCTGTAGAGCAGGGCGGGATCGTCCCCGGCGCTCGCGGTTTCTACGCTGCCCACGAAGATGGTATGGCTGCCTGACTCGAGCGCGGAAAGCAGCTTACAGTCAAAGAATGCGCTCGCATCGAGCAGCCGCGGCAGCCCCGATAAAGCGGCCCAATCGCCGCTATTGAACTCGTAGTGCCGGCCTGACGGGCTCCGTCCCGCGAAAGTACTCGCGATCTGCTGCTGGTGGGCCGCGAGAGCGTTTATCGCGAACCGGCCGTTCTCGCGTATCGCATCGTGGGCAACGCTGCTCCGATTGACACAGACGAGCAGCATCGGGGGTTCGGCGGAAACGGACGTCATCGAACTGACCGTCAGTCCGAAGCGGCCGTGGGGGCCGTTTGTCGTAACGATGCAGACGCCTGCGGCCGTGCGGCTCATCGCTTCGGTAAACGCCCTTATGTCAGCCTCGGGCGTTGCGCGGGTTTCTCTAAGTGTATGAATATGCATCGAAAAGTACCTCGACTTCCTCTGTGTATCCTGATCCTGGACACAGGATCGCCGACTCGGCCACGGCCGCCAAGTACAAGATTTGTACTAGCGAGCTATACTTGGGGCCATGCAGGGGTACGGTCAGTTTTGTCCCGTCGCCAAGGCGACGGAGGTTCTCGGCGAGCGGTGGACGCCGCTGATTATTCGCGAGCTGCTCTCGGGCGAGCAAAGTTTCAACGCGCTGCGCAAGGGCGTGCCGTTGATGTCGCCCTCGCTGCTGTCCAGCCGGCTCAAGTCGCTCGAGGCAACCGGTGTCATTCGCCGCGAAAAAACAGGGCGTGGCGTTACGTATTCACTGACGGACAGTGGCGAAGAACTGCGATCGATCATCGAGCAGCTCGGTGTCTGGGGACAGCGCTGGGCGCGCAGCGACATGAGCAAGAAAGACCTCGATCCGTCACTGCTGATGTGGGACATGCACCGGCGCATCGACACGTCTTACTTTGGCGATGAGCGCACGGTGTTGCGCTTCGAGTTCGTGGACTACCCGGCCAAGATGAGGCTCTGGTGGCTGGTCGTGACCGGCACCGAGGTCGACATCTGCCTGAAGGACCCGGGTCACGATGTGGATCTGCTGATTCAATCCACGCTCAAAACGATGACCCAGATCTGGATGGGAGACCTGAGCGTAACCCGCGCCCGGCGTGAGGGACTGCTGCGGGTGACCGGCAACTCGGTTCTGAACCGGAGTATGACGTCGTGGATCGGCTGCAGTTCGCTGGCGGCCGTCAAACCCGCGCGCAAACGCAGCGCCTGATTACCGCGAACAGCTAGGTGTTGCGCAATATCGCGTGCGCGGCATTGTAGCCTGGCGCTCCCGTGACGCCGCCACCGGGATGCGTGCCGGCGCCGCACAGGTAGAGATTGCTTATCGGGGTTTTGTAGTGCGCCCATCCGGGCACAGGACGCATGTAGAACATCTGCTCGAGTGACAGGTCGCCGTGAAATATGTTGCCCTCGGTGATGCCGAAAGTGGATTCGAGGTCGGCGGGGGTGTAAACGCGCCGCGCGACGACCGAGTCGGGCACATTGGGCGCGTAGCGGCCGATCAGCTCGGTCACACGATCGCCCAGTTCCTCGCGACGCCCGGTCCAGCTGCCGTGCCGTAGATTGTAAGGCAGGTACTGCACAAAACACGTCAGCATATGCCGTCCCGCGGGCGCGAGCGTATCGTCGACGTTCGAGGCCAGCACGCAGTCAACCCACAGACGTTCCGGCAGCTCGCCGCGGCGGCAGCTCACGTAGTTGTCCTCGGCCTCGGCGAGCGTCGGTATCAGCGTGAACAAGGATCGCTGCGGCCTGGAACGGTCGCCCGGCATGCCGTTAACGCGCGGTTCTTCACCGAGCACGAAATTCACCTTGCCGGCAGGCCCGTCCATGCGAATGTTTCCGATGTCGCGCCGGAACTCCTCACTGAGCTCGGCCGCATCCACGAGCCCGAGAAAAGTGCGTTTTGGATCGGCATTGCTGACGACGATCTTCGCGTCGAACGTTTTGCCGGAGGCAAGCGTCACGCCCGTGGCGCGGGTGTTCGTCACATTGATGCCGGCAACCGGCGAGTCGGTCAGGATTTCGACGCCGAGTTCTTCGCAGGCTGAGCGTAATGCCTGCGTGATCGCTCCCATGCCGCCGATCACGTGCCCCTGCCAGGCCTGCTGACCTGCGTCGCCCCCGCTCAGCAGGTGGAACAGAAGACCCATCGCGGTACCGGGCTGGTAAGGGCCGCCGTGCTTGCCGTAGAGGCTGTTTGCAAGAATCAGGCGTTTCAGTTTGTCGGACTCGAAGCGCCGGTCGAGAAATTCGCCCAGCGAACCCGTCAGGAAGCGGGTCAGGCCGCTGATATCGTCGCCCGAGACGGTCCGAAATCGACGGTAGAGCCGCCACGACTGCCGCAGCTTCGCAAGACCTCGAGCGTCGGCATCCGGTGGCGGTTCGAGGAAGAACGGCTGCAGATAGGCGGCAAGATGCTTGAGCTCCGAATCTGTCGCGAAGAACGTGTCGATGTCGGCGGGCGCGATGCGCTCGAGTTCACTACGCATTCTTTGTTCATCGGGCCACCAGCCGGCGACGTCGCCGTCCTCGAACGCGGCCTGCACGCTCGGATCGCAGGCGACCATCTTCAATCCGTACGAGGCGAGCTTGAGGTCCCGAATAATTGTCGGCCGCAGCATGCTTGCGATGTAAGAAGCCGTCGAGACGCGGCAACCGGGCGCAAGCACCGGGTCGACTTCTTCGGTCACGGCGCAGCCGCCGACGATATCCCGACGCTCGAGGACGAGCACTTTGCGTCCGGCCCTCGCCAGGTATGCCCCGGCCGTCAGGCCGTTGTGCCCGGCACCCACGATGATCGCGTCGTATTGCATACCTGTGCTCAACCGGGTTGAATGGCGCAACAATAACAAGGGGGAATCACTTGGTCGATATCGGCATACCCAGGATGGGCACCGCGGTTCCCGGTCTGCTCATGATTGCGTTAGTGGCTGTTTCGGTACCGCCGCCGGCCACGGCAAGCCCGAAGGCCGGCAACGTTACCGAAGAACGCCTGCAAAAGAGCCTCGAGGATGGCACGAACTGGCTCGTAAAAGGCGGCAATGTCCGTGGCCAGCACTACAGTGTCCTGGACCAGGTGAACACGTCCAACGTTGCCGGTCTCGGGTTAGCCTGGGCAACCGATATCCCTGTGCCCGACGGCGTCGCGGCCGTGCCGCTCATTGTCGACGGCGTGGTCTACCTGTCGGCAGCGTTTTCGCACGTTTTTGCGATCGACGCGAATAGCGGCGACATACTCTGGAGCCACGACCCGAGGGTCCGCGATCATTTCGCTGATCGACCCGGGCTGTCATGGACAGCGCGCGCGAGCCGCGGAATTGCTGTGTGGGGTGGCAAGATCCTCGCAACGACAGCGGACTGCCGCCTAATCGCGCTGGACGCCGGTTCGGGCAAGCCGCTCTGGACACGCCAAACCTGCGATCCGGCACTGGGCTATGCGATTACGGATTCGCCCTATGTGGGCGGCAACAAGGTTTTTGTCGGCAACAGTGGCTCGGAGTCGGGTCAGAAAAACCGCGGCTACGTGTCGGCCTACGATGTCGACACGGGCGAATTATTGTGGCGGTTCTACACTGTTCCCAGCGACGAACCGGCCGAGAACGACACGCCGGCGATGAAAATGGCCGCTGCAACGTGGTCCGGCGGCGCCCTTGAAAAATACGGCGGCGGAGGTAGCGCGTGGAACGAAATGACCTACGACCCGGAGACGGGATTGCTGTTCTTCGGCACGGCCGGCGCGCTGCCCTATGTTCATGAGTTACGCAGCCCGAAAGGGGGAGACAGCCTGTTCCTGTCATCGGTAATCGCACTCGTGGCCGATACCGGGGAGTATGTCTGGCACTACCAGACGGTTCCTGAGGACAGCTGGGAATACAACGCGACGATGAATATCGCGCTGGACGAGCTGGAGATCGGCGGGACCAGGCGCAAAGTCCTGATGATTGCTCCCAAGAATGGCTTCCACTATGTCCTCGACCGCGCGACCGGCGAACTGCTCGCTGCCGACAAGTTTGCAAAGGTCAACTGGGCCTCGCACATCAACCTCGAGACAGGCCGGCCCGTCTATCTTCCCGAAGCTGAGTACTGGAGGAAGGATGCCGAGGCCGTGGTTTCAATCTGGCCGAACATGTGGGGCGCACACGGCTGGCACCCGATGGCCTGGCATCCCGGGCACAAACTCTCCTACATTCCCGTCATGGACGTGCCGTCAATGGTGAGCGAGTATGCCGACGGCGATTTCGCCGATACGCTGGAGATCGTCAGCGAGGTTGCGGGCCAGCCGTTCAGTCCCGGTAAACTGGTCGCGTTCGACCCGCTGTCCGGAGAACCCCGCTGGACGGTCGGGCACAGGCTGCCGTTTAACGGCGGCATAATGGCGACAGCCGGCAATCTCGTTTTCCAGGGCGACGCCGAAGGCGCCTTCTCGGCTTACGCGGCCGATACCGGAGAGAAACTCTGGTCGGTCCGGACGGGGTCTTCGATTACAGCAGCGCCGGCGACCTATGCCCTGGACGGCAATCAATATGTCGTCATTCCGGTCGGGTCCGGCGGCGGCATCCAGTTTGTTTACCCGAAGCTCGGCTCGACTGAAGAGTCCCGCGGCCCGACGCGGCTGCTTGCTTTCACGCTCGAAGGCAGTGCCGCGATGCCGACGAAGCCGGTCGTCCCCCGGGAACTGCCCGAGCAGCCTGAGCTCCACGCCTCGCAGGAAACCATTGACACGGGCCGGCAGATTTACGCATGGGAGTGCGCCGGGTGTCACGGCAAGGATGCAGTCGCGCGCGTCGGCGGATCCGTGCCCGATCTGCGTTATTCAGACAGCCAGGCACACGCGCGATGGCACGGAATAGTCATCGGCGGGGCAATGCGGGCAGGCGGAATGCCGGGGTACGAGGAACTCAGCGTCGAGGAGTCGGAAGCCTTGCGTGCCTATGCGCTGTCGCGCGCGGCGGAACTACGCTGAGGAGCCGGCGCCTCGATTAAAAAGCGCCTTGCGGGTCTCAGCCCGGCGTCCTGCCTGGCGTTTGCCGAGAATCTCGAGTTGCGCGGGAGGCATGTAGTCGAAGATGAACGTGATGCGGTCTTCCGTGCCCTTGTTCGAAACGCTGTGATTCAACTGGTTGTTGATCTCATACGCCTTGCCGAGCTCGAACCGGTGCGGGCGGCCGTCAATCATGAAGCGAACGCGGTTATTGGTCGTTATGGGCACATGAATACGATGTCCCATATGGAACGAAGGATGTGAGTCCGTATGCGGAGTGATCGTTCCGCCTGCGAGGAGCTTGGCGGCCATTGCCCGCACAATCGTCCCACCCTTGGGATAGAACCGGTCGATGATGTCGTGCATGACGGGCACGGCGACCTTGGCCAGTCGGTCCCAGCCGGGTTCCTTCAATACTTCGAGCCTGGGCCAGTTGTCGAGATTCACGAAGACGAGGACGATCGACTCGGTTGCGCGGTGGACTTCGAACTCCTCCTGCCGCAATTGTTCCTCACGCCAGGCCACCTCGTCGAGCGCGAGAATGGCCTCAGCGAGTGGGGCGCTGTCGACTTCGCCGAGTTCCCGAAGACGCGTGTCGATATCCATTTCAGCTTCGCCCCGTTACGAGCGGCCCGCTATCGGGCCGCGAATAATTAGAAACGCTTTCTGAAACTGACGCCGATCTTACGCGGCTGGTTGACGCTGAGCCGCGTCTGCGCCCACCGATCGTTGTAAAACTCTTCGGCGTACTCGTTGGTCGCGTTATTGACGTAAAGAGCCGCGCTCCAGGTTTCGCCGTCCAGGCCAACCCGAACATTGACGAGCGTATAGGCGCCTTGTTCACGAACGGGCTGATCGAACTCAACCGACTGGATGCCGGACAGGGAGCTGACCGATTCGCCGGTGTGGGCGACGCTGATGCCGAAGTTCGGTTGAGCATTCCACATTTTGGCGTTGAAATACTTCTCGATGCTCAGGCTGCCTTTCCAGTCCGGCGTCAGTGGCAGCCGGGTGCCCTTCTCGGCGGAGCGGTCAATCGGCGCACCTTCGACTTCGAGCGTTCCGGACTTGGAGAGCTCGGCATTGTTGATGCCCAGGTTGGCGGTAATGTTCCAGTCATTGCCGGGCCGCCAGTTCAGGAAGGCTTCGATACCGTCCAGCGTCGCCTCGGGGAAATTGACGATGCCGAGCGTGAACAGGTTCGGTGTCGGATCCTCGGCTTCGATCTGGATATCCTCCCAGACCATGCGGTAGGCCGTCAGGTTGAACTGCACCCGACCACCCGCCAGCGTCGTCTTGATACCGACCTCGGTGTTCTTCACGAGATCGGAGTCGAACTCGTTGTACGGCGGACGGCCGAAGATGGACCGGGGTTTCGCGGCATTGGCGCCGCCGCGCCGGAAGCCCTCTGAGTAGGTTCCGTAAATCAGCGCGTTGTCGCTGAAGTTCCAGGTGGCCGTGATCTTCGGCACGAAGCCGTCTTCCTGGGATGACGACACCGAGTCCTGGTAGCAAAGATCCGCGATTTTGGCGCCTGTATCGGGGTTGATCGGACCGTCGCATTCCGTTTCGCGGCCCAGCGTCCGGTAGTCGGTCAGGCCGCCGACGAGCGTTCCCTGCTGCAGTCGCCGGTCGATCTCGATGTCGTACCAGCGGCCGCCTGCCGTGATGTTGAAATTATCGGTAATGTCGAAGCCGATCTCGCCGAATACGGCCACCTGCTTCAAGGTGTCGTCGTAGACGCCGGTCCACCAGTTGACCGACGGCGCTACCGGGTCGGTGCAGTCGTTCGCATACTCAGGCCCGGTGCCGCAGTTGTAGTAGAACGCGATGTAGTTCAGGTAGAAGTGCGCGCCGCCGAAGTAATACGGGTATGGGGAGCCGTAAACCGGAAAATAGCCGATGGTCCCGCTCTGATCGAGGTCCTTGACGTTGGACGCGAAATGCGAGTGGCCCTCGGTCTTGTTGTAGAACGCGCCGATGATGCCCGACCAGCGGCTGTCCGAGTCGCTCGGCGTCGCGATTCGTAACTCGACGCTGGTGCGTTCCGTGTTGTCGGTTTCGAACACCTGGGCGCGGGGATCCTGGTTCGGGTAAAAATCGTAAATCGCAAAGCACGGATACGCGGCATAGAAGCAATCGTAGGGATCCGCCTGGTCGCTCCACTTGCCTGAATAGCGCTCCTGCCAGCCGCCGAGGTAGGTCGTTGCATCGGCCCGGAAATTCGTTTCGCGGTCGAGGTAAGACGCCGCGAGTACGACGTCGGCGCCGCCGATCTTTCCTTCGAGGGTCAGTGCGAGCTGGTACCACTCATCGTCGAAGTCTTCCTCTTCATAGCGGGCCTGCTCCCACTTGCCGAAACTTTCGGCATCGAGGAAGCTCTCGTCCAGGTCCGTGTCGCCGAAGCCGTCTTCTTCACGCTGCTGGTAAATGGCGCCGATGTCCACCGTCCAGTCTTCAGTCGGATGCCACCGCAGCGTAGCCCTGGCGCCCTTCGAGGTGACGGAATTGACGTTGTCCTCGACAAATTCCGAATTGTCGAACGTCCCGACGCCGCCTCGCGGATATACCGGTCCGACCGGGCTGCTACTCAGCACGTTGTCGATATAGCCGGCTTCCTCGGCCTGGAACCCGACCAGCCGTAATGCCGCCTTGCCCTCCGACAGCGGGATATTGACCATGGCCGCTACGTCGTAGCCCTCGTCACCTTCCGTGAGCGAGTGAGCGCCGAGATCGACCCAGGCGTCGAACGCATCCGGGTCCGGCTTATTGGTGATAATTCTCAGCGTGCCGCATTGCGAGGCATCGCCGAACAGCGACCCCTGGGGGCCGCTGAGTGCCTCGACCCGTTCGATATCAACCAGGCGGGGATCCGGGTTGAAGCCGGCGACCGTAATGGGCTGCTCGTCGAGATAAATGGCCGTCGTTGGATTGTCGCTGAACGCGATGCCGGAAACTGCGCAGCCGCGCATGACGACGTTGGATCCGCCCGGGTGCCGGGTGCCGAATGACAATGCCGGAATCCGGACCGCGTAGTCTTCGAGCTGCTTGAAGCCCTCGCGAACGATATCATCGTCGCTGAAGGCCGTGATCGACATCGGTACGTCCTGGATGCTCGCCTGCCGCTTGGTCGCGGTGACGATGATCTCTTCGATGCCGAACTGCTCCTGCGCTTGCGCGGCTGGTACGCTTGCGCAGGCCGCCGAAACGGCAACGGCAACCGACTTCCTAGAAAACTGCTGGTGCGAATTAGTGCTAGACATGCGAGCCCCCCAATGCAATACATGTTGCAACACGAGCCCGAGTCCAGCATGACTTTGGCCCATAACCTTCCAAATCCTAACCCAATCAGCTGTTTCAATCCACGCAAAATTTAGCCTGAACAGAATATGACAATATTGATCGCCACGTCCGTCGTCAGGGGCTCTCGCCAGGGAGAAAGCCATGGCGGCGTCTACCTGGTCGACCTCGACCACCAGCGGGTAGCGCAGGCCGTTGACTGGAATACGACGAACATCGACTGGCAGGGACGCGGCTGGGACCGCGGCCTTCGCGGGATTGCGTTCGATGGCGGCAAGGTTCTGATCGCCGCCAGCGACGAGCTGTTCGTCTACGACCGGGATTTCAACAACCTGGCATCTTACCGCTCGCCGCATTTGAAGCACTGCCACGAGATATTCCGCTACAAGCGGCGGCTGTACCTGGCGTCCACTGGCTATGACTCGGTACTTGGCTTTGACCTCGATGAGCTCAAGTTTACCTGGGGCCTGCATATTGGCCCGGTAGCGGACGGATTTCGCGGACTGCCTTTTTTGCCCGGAGCCGTAGACGGACCGCCGCCCTCAAACGAGCTCCACATCAACAACGTGCACTGCACGCCCCAGGGGCTTTATATCAGCGGGATGCGAACGGGCGGATTGCTGCGCTACACGGGCAAGCGGATCGAAAAAGTCGTGTCGCTGCCGCCCGGAATCCACAACGCGCAGCCGTACCGTGACGGGGTGCTGTTTAACGATACATCTTCAGACCAGGTCAGGTTCATATCCGCGGACAAGCGGCGCGCTTTCCAGGTGCCGAGTTATGACCCGGAGTTCCTGACTCACACCGACTTCGATGATTCGAAGACGGCGCGCCAGGCCTTCGGGCGCGGCCTGTGCGACATCGGCAACGGCGTGATTGCCGCGGGATCGTCGCCGTCGACGATCACGCTGCACGACTTCGAGTCGATGAAGACGACGCTGAGCATCAACCTGACGATGGACATCCGCAATGCGATTCACGGCCTCGAGGTGTGGCCGTTCGATATGACATAATCCCGCGGGCTATTTGTTGATGTACTCGTACTGCGCGTAGCGGCCGAGTATCGGGCTCAGCACCTCGGCGAGTTCGCCCAGGTTTTTCTCGTGATTGCGCCAGAAGTGAACGGACTTCGTGTAGACGGGCTGGCGGACCTGCTCCGAACTCGCCGTGCGCACAGGACGGTCGGTCTCGTGATAACGAAGACAGCTGTCTTCCCAGGGCAGCTCGCAGTAGTCCAGTAAGCGCCTCACCTGGTTCTCGAAGTCGGTGACGACGTCCTCGTACTGCACGGTGAGCACGCGCCCGGGCAGCACCTCGTGCCAGTGATCCATCAGGCGCTGGTATTCGAGGAAGTACTCGCCGATGTCCGTGAGGTCGTAGGTGAACGGCTGGCCTTGCCCGTACAGCTGGCGGAAATTGCTCAGACAGGAGTCGAGCGGGTAACGCCTGGCGTCGATAATCTTTGCGTTGGGCAGGATCAGGTGGATCAGGCCGACGGCCGGAAAATTGTTCGGCATCTTGTCGATGAAGCGCGGCGCTCCCTCCGTCCGATGCATTTGGGCGCCATCCAGGTAGTCCTGGCCCAGCGATTTGAAGTTCGGCTCGCGGAGCTCCCTTACGGCCTCGGGATAGTTGACGCCATCGACGCGGTTCTTGCTCAGCGAGTGTTCAACTCGCCGTATGTACACGAGTTCCGCCGTGCCTTCGACCATGCTGTGGCTCGCGAGGATCTGCTCGAGCAGCGTGGACCCGGATCGAGGCAGGCCGATGATGAATATCGGCGACGGGTCGGGGTTGCCCAGATTCGTGTTCTCCTCGAGGAATTTCTTGTCGAATACGTTGATGATCGCATCGTTACGCATTTCGAAGCGCACGGGATCGTAGTGCTCGAGCATGCGTCGCTTGGCATTGCCTTCCACGTAGTACTCCCAGCCGCGGTCGTAGTCCCCCCGGTCCTCATACGCTTTTGCCAGGGCGAACAGGAAGTTGACGTGTGACTCGTCGGTCAGCTCGCCACCGGTCACGCGGGTTTCCATCTCGGCGATATCCTCGTCGGACAGGCGATAGGTCTTGAGATTGGCAAGGCTCCAGTAAACCTCGCCCCGATCAGGCTTGGCGGCAATGCATTTGCGATACGACTCGACGGCTTCTTCCTGGCGCCCCATGGTCTTCAGGACGTGCCCCAGGCCGAGCAGCGCGCCGCCATGTTTTGGCCGCAGCTCCAATACCTTCTCGTACGAGTCGATCGCTTCGTTGGACAGCGCGGCAGGCGACAGTATTTGGGCAAGCTGGTAGTGCGCCTTGATGTTCTTCGGCTCGAGCTTCGTTGCCTGGCGAAAACACTCGATCGCCTCTTCGATGCGGCTCTGTTCCTTGAGCGCGAGGCCGAGGTCGATGATGGCATTGACGAAATCAGGTGCCGCAGCCACGGCACGCCGTAACAGTCGCTCCGCCTCGTCGATATTGCCTTCCCCGAATGCGAGCACCCCGAGCATCCTGAGAGCGTCTACGTTTTTCGGGTTGTTTCGCAATACTTCGCGGTACAGCGTTGCGGCCTCTTCGTGTCGGCCCTCTTTCTGATGCTCGGCGGCAAGCGCGAGCTTCTTGCGCACCGGGTTTAAGGCGAACGACTTTTCGAACGCCTCGTCCGCTTCCTTGCCCCTGCCGATCATGGCCAGCGACTTGCCGAGATTCAGGTGCGCCAGTTCGAGCGAGGGGTCCAGTCGTGTTGCGTTCAGCAAGGCGTCGATGGCTTCCTTCGGGCGTCCCTGTTGCAAAAGCGCGTAGCCGAGGTCTTCGTAGGGCTTTGCGAACGACGGCGCAAGCTCGGTTGCCTTGCGCAGCCAGCCCTCGGCTTCCGAAAGGTGTCTTTTCTTGACAAGGATCGCGCCCAGAAGCGCAATTATGTTGGTGTCTTCAGGAAATTTTTGGAGCGCTTCACGGCAGACGGTTTCCGCTTCGTCGGCGCGACCTTCGTTAATAAGGTCTATCGCCTCACTGAAAGTCGCTCGCAGCGCAGCAGCATTTCGCATCGTTGTTGCCCGTGTATTGTTGTGGCGTATGGCCCGGATGATTTTGTTACATTACTGAAATTCAGCCTTAAAAGACACCGCGTTTTGCGGTACTCCGAAGGACACGAGTTGCATACTTTTCGACAGGCGTTGCGGATCCGCGAGTTCACGCTGACAGCGGAACTTGTCCTCGATTCGCATTCGGACAGCGCGTCTTTAATTGGACAGGCAAAGATACTGGCCGAGCAGGTGGACGCCATACAGGTCCCCGAGAATTCGGGGAACCAGGTGCACATGTCTCCCCTTGCCGCCGCTGCCATCCTGCTCGGTGCGGGCATCGATCCGGTGCTGCACATGAATTGCCGTGACCGAAACAGCCTTGCCCTGCGCGGCGACCTGCTCGGGGCGGCGTCATTGGGCGTGTCCAGCCTCTTGCTGATGCGGGGCAAGGAGTTCTCGGCCGCCGCCCGACCGCGTATCCAGCCGGTTTATGAGTGGGGGGCCCGCAGGCTGATCGCCTGCGCCAGCAAGATGCAGGGCGCCGAGTTCCTGCTCGGCTCCATCGCTACCGTGTTCAAGCCGGACAGGAACTGGCAGCCCGAGAAGATCGTCACCAAGGCCGATGCCGGCGCAAGGTTTATCCAGACCCAGCTCTGCTTCGACATCGACGTGTTGCGGCACTACATGGCCCGGCTCGTCGAAGAGAAGCTGATCGAGCGCGTCAATGTCATCGTCGCGCTCGGAACCCTGCCCTCCGCCGACATTGCACACTGGCTCGGCAAGTCGCTGCGCGGTGCGGCGGTGCCGGCCAGGCTCGTCAAGCGGCTCCGGCAGGCCTCCGATCCCGAGCAGGAGGGCATTAAGATCTGCGCGGAGCTGCTCCAGGCCGTTGCTGAAATTCCCGGCACATCGGGCGCACACCTGACCGGTTTCGGCAACCAGGAAGCGGTTGCCGAGGCGGTGCGACAATCCGGCGTGCGTGGCTGAGAATGCCGCGGCGTTGGTTTTTACATCGACCCAGGGTCCGCATGGTTATGATGCAACGACGATCCTCACTGACTGCTTGCACCGCCATGCACCGTCAATGTCGTCGTTGCGCAAATAGCTCATGAACGAATCGATGCCCGCAGATCTCGTTTCGCAATCCTGGACGCGTCCATTTCACCCGCCGACTTCGATACCGGCATCCGCCGAGGTTGTCATCATCGGCGCCGGGATCATCGGGATATCTACCGCGTGGTTTCTTGCAAAGCAGGGCGTCGATGTCGTCGTGTGTGAAAAGGGCCACATCGCCGGCGAGCAGTCGGGGCGCAACTGGGGCTGGGTGCGCCAGCAAGGCCGGGACAGCCGCGAGATGCCGATGATCGTCGAGAGTCTGCGCATCTGGCGCGGCCTCGAAGCGGATATCGGCGAGGACGTGGGCTTCAGCGAGCAGGGCGTGCTGTTCGCCGCTGCGACCGACAAACAGGTCAGGCAGTATTGCGACTGGGTCGAAACGGCGCGCGAACACGGTGTCGACACGCGAATGCTGGATGCCGCGGAACTCAGGCGTCTCGTTCGCGGCTCTACGGCCACCTGGAAGGGTGCCCTGTACACGGCCAGCGACGGCCGTGCGGAACCGCACAAGGCAACGGCGGCGATCGCCCGTGCAGCCGTTCGCGGCGGCGCGTCGGTACTAACGGCCTGCGCCGTGCGCGGTATCGATACTTCGGCCGGCCGGGTGTCGGCGGTCGTTACCGAGCACGGAACGATCAAGGCGCCGCTCGTGCTCTGCGCCGCCGGTGCCTGGACCTCGTTGTTCTGCCGATCGCTCGGCATTACGGTGCCGCAGCTCAAGGTTCGCGGAACCGTCGCCCGAACGGCACCGGCCGAGAACGTCTGTGACAGCAACTTGTTCGACGACAGGCTTGCGATCCGGCGCCGGCAGGACGGCGGCTATACACTGGCAAATGGATTGATATTCGATCATCCGATCACGCCGTCCACGTTTCGGTTCGCCGCCAAGTTTGCACGGGCGCTGCTCATGGAGCCGGAGGCCATGCGCCTGTCGATCGGTCGCGAGTTTTTCGAGGAATGGTCGATGCCGGAACGATGGCCGCTGGATGCCGTGTCGCCCTTCGAAAGAACGCGAGTCCTGAACCCTAAGCCCAATCCGAGGGTTCTGAAGGGCATTCGCAGGAACGTCGCCGCCATGTTCCCGCAGCTTGCGGTTGCGCCGATCGTCGAGACCTGGGCGGGCATGATAGAGACGACTCCCGATGTGATCCCGGTCATCGACGAGGCTGAAGCTTTGCCGGGCTTCCATATCGCAACCGGTTTCAGCGGCCATGGTTTCGGCATCGGCCCGGGTGCGGGCAAGGCGATCGCGGGCTTGCTGACCGGCAAGGACTCCGGGATCGACCTCGAGGATTTTCGGCTCAGCCGATTCTTCGACGGCACGCCAATTCGTCCGCAGTCCAGCGTCTGATCGCCGGGCGCCTGTCAGGGTCTCCCTACGCCAACGAAATATCGAAGCGGTGAACGGGAATACCGGTCTCCGGATCGGCTTCTGGCACCGTAACCAGCAGGTGGCGCTCTTCTGCCGGTGCCGCCTTGAACGCCAGGTCGTCTTTCAGCAACGGGTCACCTTCGAAATACATTTGCGTTATCAGTTTGCGGCCTGCTGCATCCGCAACCTTGAAGTGAATGTGCCGCGCGCGCCAGCCTGAATCGCCGAGCGCCGATAAAGGATAGGCAGCGGGTTTAATGGTTTTGAAGCCATACCTGCCATTCTCGTCCGTGCGCGCGATGCCGATACCCTGGAAATTCGGGTCCAGCGGCGCCGTGTTCGGGTCCTCCGGGTGCGTGTAGCGGCCCCAGTGATTCGCCTGCCAGATGTCGACGCGTACGTTTGCAAGCGCATTGCCCCGGGTATCGGTTACGCGGCCCCGAACATAGATGATTTCACCTGCAGCGGGCTCCTCGTGGCCGGCAAGAACCGTCAGGTCGACGTCGTTCTCGACATGCGGTTCTGGCGGATAGAACGGTCCTTCTACCTGCTCGGGTGTTGCTACCAAAGCCTGTGCGGCGCCGGGCCCAAGAATCGACGCCGTGCCGGTGATAAGCCCCAGCTGTTTCGCGAGCATCCGCCGCGAGATTTTCTTCATCATGATTGTTTGCCCCCATAACCGGACGGCCAAATGCAGATCGGCCGTAAAACCTGTCAAAGAGTCCTGGCTTGCATCCGCTCCGCAATGTGATCGGCCTGGCGAATGGCCAGGGCGACGATTGTCAGCGTCGGATTGGCGGCCGCACTCGTGCTGAAGACGCTGCCGTCACTGACGAACAAATTGGGAATGTCGTGAGCCTGGCCCCAGCGATTGGTTACGCCGTCGTCTGGATTTGCGCTCATGCGGGCCACGCCCATGTTGTGTGCGCCGACCGGGATATCGCTGCCGGTAAAGTCGGTCGCGCCCAGTGATTCGTAGATTGCCCGGCTCATCTTCAGCGAGTGCTCGCGCATCGCCAGCGTGTTCGGGTGATCGCGGTACTCGATGACCGGCACGGGCAGGCCATTTTCGTCACGTTCGCTGGGATGCAGAGAGATTCGGTTGACGGACTCGGGGGGGTCCTCGCCCGTGATGAATATGCCCGCGAGTTTCGTGTAGTCGTCGGTGAATGCCGTGTTACCTGGCCCCCATCCGCCCGCCCAGGTCGACACGTTCCACGGATCCAGGCTCAGGGTTTCGATGATGTAGCCGCCCGCGAAACCCCGCTCGGGTTTGTGGTACTGCTCATCGAGAATGATGCCGGACTGGCGCGTGCCGCGATGGTAGTTGACGGGCTTCGGCATTACGGCCATGGCCTGCCCGAAGGTGTGCCGCGTATAGTGTCTGCCGACATTGCCCGTCGAGTTGGCCAGCCCGTCAGGAAACAGCGACGATTCGGAATTCAGCAGGATGCGCGCTGTCTCGACCACGTTGCCGGCGACGCAGACCGCGCGAGCTTTCTGCTCGTGCATTGCGCCATCAGCATCGGCATAGACGACGCCGGTGATGCGCCCCGACTTATCGTGATTGATGCGTACGGCCATCGCTTGCGTTCTAAGCTCGAAATGCCCGGTCAGCTCCGCGGCCGGGACCTCGGTATACAAGGTCGACCACTTGGCACCAACTGCGCATCCGGAATTGCAGAAACCGATCTGCTGACAACCCGGCCGCCCGGCGCGCGCCACCGGGTTGATCGCGGTCCGGGCACTCGTGATCTCCTTGTAGCCGATTCGCTTGCCGCCGGCCTTCAGTACCTTGTAGTTATTGGTTTCGGCCGACGGCGGGATGTCATGAGTGCCCGACACCCCCATCTTGTCCTCGGCCTTGTCGTAATAGGGCAGCAGCTCCTCGAGCGTCAGCGGCCAGTCGATGAGGGTCGTGCCCTTGTCGAGCTGCCCGTAGGTCGACAGCGCTCTAAACTCGTGTTCCTGAATCCGTGGCGCGACGCCGGACCAGCGCATCGTCGTCCCGCCGACGGTTTTGCAGACCCAGACCATCGGGCCGATGCGCTTGTCGTGCCAGCCCATCAGGCCATCCATGGTCGGCGGGTGGTTCACGACGTCGGCCAACGTCATTCGCGATCCGGCCTCCAGGCAGACGACGTCGATACCCTTCTGCGCCAGCTCGTTGGCGACGGTTCCGCCCCCGGCGCCCGAACCGATGACGACGACGACCGATGAATCACTGAGCTCGTATTGCCGCGTCATGATACATCTCCCGGGAGCCAGTCGATGTCGTCGAAGCCCCGGTGCTTGTAGCCGCCGAATTCTTTTGACGAACCGGGATAGCCGATGTGTTCCCAAACCTGCGGATGGTTGTAGAAGACGCCGCGCACGGCCCCGAGAATCGCCGCGAAGAAGGCCTCGCCCTGTATCTCCGCGACGGCGGCAACCTGGTCGACCTCGCCCAGTTCGACCCAGGGTCTGCCGCGGCGCGCATCCAGCGCCTTTTCGGCCGCGTCGACGAGGCCTGCCGAATCGGGACTGGCGGCCAGGGCCGCAAGGACATCACCCATTACCGCGCGGTAGGTACTGTCCGGCATGCCGGCATGTGGAAACAGAAGGCGCGCAAGCCGAATCATCGCGGGGCTTGCCGAATCGTCGTCCGCTTTGGCCCAGGCCTCGCTGGATTTCAGCCAGGAGATGCCGGGCATGTTGGTGGCCACTGCAGAAAATGTCAGTGCAGCCACAATAAACCGGCGCCGTGTCGTCTGCTTATCGTTCATCGGAGAGTACTCCGTTATTATTGGCGGCGAACGGATTCACTATAGCAGTTACAGAGGTCTTCGATGTCAGCAGGATATCCGCAGAGCTACTATGCCGCGACCGCGTCCGGAATTGCGGATTATCCGAGTCTCCGGGAGAATCTCCGCGCCGACGTCTGCGTCATCGGCGGCGGATTCACGGGACTGTCGGCGGCACTGAACCTCGCGGAACAGGGCATGGACGTCGTTCTTCTCGAGGCCGAGCGCATAGGCTTCGGTGCGTCCGGGCGCAATGGCGGCCTGATCGGCAGCGGCCAGCGCAAGGACGTACTCGAAATGGAGAAGCAGTTCGGGCTGCAGCGCTCGCGCGACTTCTGGGATTTTGCGGAAGCCGGCAAGGCCGAGATTCGCGACCGGGTTGCGCGCCACAATATCCCCTGCGACCTGCAGTACGGCCAGCTCGAAGGTGTGCACAAGAAGAGCTACGTCGGGATGGCCGCCGAAATTGCCGCCGCGCTTGCGGAGCGTTACGACTATCCACACGCGCGAGCGACCGACAGGGAAGAGACCAGGAGTCTCGTTGCGACCGATGATTTTCTCGAGGGCTTGTTCGACGAGCAGGCGATGACGATACACCCGTTGAACTATGCGCTTGGCCTGGCCGCGGCGGCGCGCGCAGCGGGAGTGCGAATATTCGAGGACTCGCGCGTGCTCGGCTACACGCGAACGGATCCGGCGTCGGTCAGGACAGCGACCGGCTCGGTCGATGCGTCATTCATCGTGCTTGCCTGCAACGGTTATCTCGGCAAGCTCGAGCGGCGCGTCGCCGGCAAAATCATGCCCATTAATAATTTCATGCTCGCGACGGAGCCGCTCGGCGAGGAGCGCGCCCGGGAGCTGATTGCTGGCCGCTTCGGTGTTCACGACACGCGCTTCGTCGTGAACTACTTCCGGCGCAGCGGCGAGCATCGGCTGCTATATGGCGGCGGCGAAAACTACCGCCCGGGATTTCCCAGGAACATCGCGGCTTTTGTACGCCCGTACATGCTCGAGCTGTTTCCGCAGCTGTCCGACGTGCGCATCGATTACGCGTGGGGCGGCACTCTGTCGGTGACGGTCAATCGCCTGCCGCACGTCGGCCGTTTGTCACCGAATCTCTATTTCGCGCAGGGATACTCGGGGCACGGCTTATCCACGGCCAACTTTGCGGGCAAGATCATTGCGGAAGCGATTACCGGAACGGCCTCTCGCTTCGATGTGTTTGCGAGTCTGCCGATTCACACCTTCCCCGGCGGGACGTGGTTCCGCTACCCGGGCATGGTGCTGGGCATGCTGTACTACTCGATGAAGGACAAGCTGTAGTTCGGAGTGCGCGCCTAGTCCGTGAGCGCTTCGGGGAACGTCTGGGTCAGCATGTACTCGGCGGCCTTGCTGACGGTGACGTCGTCAACCGATTCGTCGCCGCCCTTGGCCGGCATCGCGAAAAATCCGCTCTGAGCGTGTTCGAAAAGCACAGCCTCCCACAGCCATGAGCGCCCGGACCAGGCCTCGCGGTCGCCAATTCTTGGAGCGCCGTTGAGGCCTTCGTCATGGCAGCCCGCGCATACGAGGTCGTAGGCCTCGGGACCCGACAGGGATGCGCTCGGCGCCGGTTCGCTGGCAATTACCTCGTCTTCCGGCTCCGTCGCAGAGTCCGGGCCTCCGGCATCACAAGCCGCCAGGCTCACCGTGAATAGCAGTGGGAGCAAACAACGCAGCATTGCACCACCTCCTCAGGCTACAGTATGTTACCGGCGTTGCCTGATGTGCAAGTGTGGATGGTCCCTATCGGCAGCGTTCCGGGACCTCATTTCAAGGGAATCGATACCAGTGCCAGAAACCAATAACCAGCAAGTCCGGCTTGCCAGCCGGCCCTCGGGCTGGGTGACGCCCGATAATTTTGAATTCACGGTTGAGCCGGTCGGCGAGCCGGCCCAGGGGCAGGTTCTCGTGCGGAACCTGTTGATGTCCGTCGACCCGTACATGCGCGGACGCATGAACGATGTGAGGTCTTACGTCCCGCCGTTCAGGCTTGGCGAGGTGCTGCAGGCGAGCGTCGTGGGCCAGGTCGTCGCGAGCGAATACGACGGTTACGCCGAAGGTGATTACGTCACGGGCATGCTCGGCTGGGAAAACTACTCGATCTGCGATGGCCGGCAGCTGCGCAAATTGACACCGGGCTCCGAGCCGCTGTCGTGGCATCTCGGGATCCTCGGGATGCCGGGCATGACGGCGTATGTAGGCCTGATGAAAATTGCCGAGGCAAAGCCGGGCGAGACCGTGTTTGTTTCGGCAGCCTCGGGAGCGGTTGGCAGCGTTGTGGGCCAGCTCGCCAAGCTGCACGGTTGCCGCGTGGTCGGCAGTGCCGGGTCCGACGAAAAGGTCGCCCTGCTGAAACAGGAGTTCGGGTACGACGCCGGGCTCAATTACAAAAAGAGCGAATCGCTCGTTCGCGACATCAAGTCGCTTTGCCCGAAAGGCATCGACGTCGGCTTCGAAAACGTGGGCGGCGACATCTTCGAGGCCGTGCTCTGGAGCATGCGGGACTTCGGCCGCATCGCGCTCTGCGGCATGATCTCCAACTACAACGATGCGGAACCGCAGCCCGGTCCGCGCGGCATGATGCTCATCGTCGGCAGGCGCCTGACGATTCGCGGCTTCATCGTCAGGGATCATCCGGCCGAATGCCAGGAATATGTGACCAAGGCTGCTGCCTGGGTTAAGGAGGGCAAGCTCCGGTATCACGAAACCGTAGCCGAAGGCCTCGAGAATGCGCCGAAGGCCTTCATTGACATGCTCAAGGGCGGCAACGTCGGCAAGCAGATCGTGAAGCTTGCCGACGCGTAGCAAGGCGACAGTCGATCATGGCCGTTAGAACGGTTCTGCGCATTGGTGACCCGCGGTTGCGGCAGGTTTCGGAGCCGGTAACAAGTTTCGATACACCGGAGCTGCACGCGTTGATCGGCGACATGTTTGACACGATGGCGGCAGAGGATGGCGCCGGTCTCGCCGCCCCGCAGATCGGCGTGCTCAAGCGCATCATGATTTTCGGCGTCGAATCGACGCCGCGTTATCCCGATGTCGAAGCCGTACCCACGACGGTATTGATCAATCCCGAGTACACGGTCGTGCACGACGCCGTGCAGGGCTTTTGGGAGGGGTGCCTGTCGGTGCCCGGCATGCGCGGCTACGTCGAACGGCCGGCCGGCATACGCTATCGCGGTCTCGATCAGTTCGGCAATCCGGTCGAGCGTGAAGCGAGCGGCTTTCACGCGATCGTCTTTCAGCACGAGTACGACCATCTCGACGGCATCCTGTACCCGGACCGCCTGGCCGACAGGACGCAGTTCGGCTATGTCGACGAGCTCGCTGCCGCGGGAATCATCTAGGCAGCGCATGATTGCTGACGTATCTACAGCAGTCGTGACGGGGGGTGGCCACGGCATCGGCCGTTCGCTGTGCCGGCGGCTTCACCGCGATGGCGTGCGTGTCGTCGTTGTCGACATCGATGCGGAGGCGGCAGCCCGGGTGGCTGCGGAGATCGACGGAGTTTCAATCTGCGCCGACGTGGGTGACGAGGTCCAGGTTACCGAGGCGATCGACACGGTGGAAAAGGACGTCGGCCCGATAGACTTGTTTATCTCCAATGCAGGCGTCGGATTCGGCGACGCCGACGATTACGCCGCGTCCGCTGGTGGCGGCATGCATTCGGTCGCCGATCGCTGGGAGGCCTGCTGGCGAGTTAACGTCATGGCGCATGTCTATGCGGCACGTTCCCTCGTGCCGCGCATGGTAGCTCGCGGCGGCGGTTACCTCGTGAATGTTGCATCGGCGGCGGGTCTGCTCGCCCAGATCGGCGACGCTGCTTACACGGCCACCAAGCACGCGGCCGTGGGCTTTGCCGAGTCCCTCGCGATCACGCACGGCGATAACGGCGTCAGGGTCTCGGTCGTTTGCCCGCAGGCCGTGGCAACTCGCATGATCGGGATCGAAGATGATTCCGGTTCGCTGGAGGGCGGATTCGGCGGCAACGAGATTGACGGGATTCTCTCTGCCGACGAAGTTGCCGACCGTGTCGTTGCCGGCGTTGCGGAGGGCCGCTTCCTGATCCTGACGCACCCGCAGGTCTCGACCTATGTTCAGCGCAAGGCAGCCGATCACGACCGCTGGATCAGCGGCATGCAGCGCTTTCGTCGGCGGCTCGGTGGCGACGGGCAATGAAATCGGTGCGAACAGGGTAGACTGGGACTCATCAAGCCGATCGAGACGAGCGAGACCGTGGCCACGCCGGAAAATGAAACTCTAACCGCACAGACCGCCATGCCGATACGTACCGGCGCGGAATACATCGACAGCCTGCGCAACAGGGACCTTACCGTGTACCTGTTAGGCGAGCGGGTGGCCGAGCCCGTCGATCATCCGATCATCCGGCCGTCGATCAATGCCGTGGCCGAAACCTACGACCTGGCCGTGCGCGATCCCGAGCTCGGCACCGCGATGTCGCCTTACACGGGCGAGCGCATTAATCGCTTTCTGCACATTGCGGGCAGCCCCGAGGATCTCGTCATGCAGAACAAGATGCAGCGGCGCCTCGGGCAGCTGACCGGCACCTGTTTCCAGCGTTGCGTCGGCATGGACGCGTTCAATGCGCTGCATTCGGTGACGTTCGAGATCGACGAGGCGCACGGCACGCCCTATCACGAGCGCTTCTGCGAATTCGTCAGGATGAGCCAGGAGCATGGCTATGTCATCGGCGGCGCGATGACCGACGTCAAGGGCGACCGCAGCAAGGCGCCGCACGAGCAGGACGACCCCGACATGTTTGTCAGGGTCGCCAGGCGTACGGAAGAGGGCGTCTATATCCGGGGGGCGAAGGCGCACCAGACCGGCTGCATCAACTCGCACTGGATGATCGTGATGCCGACGCTGCGGCTCGGGCCGGACGACAAGGAATTCGCGATTATCGGCGCGCTGCCCGTCGACGCCGAGGGCATCACGTACATATACGGGCGTCAGTCCTGTGACACGCGGGCCATGGAGGGCGGCGACATCGACCTGGGTAATGCGAAGTTCTCTGGCCAGGAAGCCATGGTCGTTTTCGACGATGTCTTCATCCCGAACGAGCGCATCTTCATGGATGGCGAGTACGAATTTGCGGCAATGCTCGTGGAGCGGTTTACGTGCTATCACCGCCGCAGCTATGTCTGCAAATCCGGAGTCGGCGATACGCTGATCGGTGCCGCGGCGACGATCGCCGACTACAACGGCGTCGACAAGGCTTCGCACATTCGCGACAAGCTCGTGGAGATGACGCACCTCAACGAGACGATCTACAGCACGGGGATCGCGTCCAGCTACCAGGCATCGCAGATGAAATCGGGCGTGTTCATGAACGATGACATGATCGCCAACGTCTGCAAGCATCACGTGACGAAGATGCCGTATGAAATCGGCCGTCTTGCGCAGGACCTTGCGGGCGGCATCATGGTCACGGCACCCTCGCAAAAAGAGCTCGATCACCCCGAGATCGGCGACATCGTCCGCAAGTACCTCAAGGGCCGCAAGGAGATCGCTGCCGAAGATCGCCTGCGGATTTTGCGCCTGATCGAAAACATGACGATGGGACGCAACGCGGTCGGCTACCTGACCGAGTCAATGCACGGCGCAGGCTCGCCGCAGGCGCAGCGCATCCAGATCGCGCGACAGATGCAGCTCGAGTTCAAGAAGACGCTTGCGAAGACGCTCGCCGGAATCCCCGCCGATTCGGCCGAGGAAATCGCCGACGACCTGAGCGGCTACATGCAAAAGGTCTTTGCACCGGTGCCGCGAGCAGGCAAGGAATAGGTCTCAAGAAAAGCGCTTGTCTCTTTCGTGACAACGCGGAGCCCTGCTGCCGTAATAGACTCTGGGCAAGCGCGACGAGAGGCAACGATGAACGGCGGGATTTTCGAAGACGTCAAGCGGTGGGAGTACGAACGCGCAGGAACGAAATTCCTGGTGCCGGCCTCTTACTCGTACAGCCCGCTGATGCAGTCGATCCTGTTCCCGGGCCGTAACCTCGTCGACAGCTGAGCGCGCTCCAGTATGGTCGAGCCGGCGGTCGGACGAGCTCTTGATTCCTGGCGTAGACCTGGATGAATCAACAAGCGCAAATTACGAGGAAAGCGACGAATGGTTACGACGGTTAGTAGAGCGGACATTGACAAATACATAGGCTACGAAGCTGAACCTACTGAGTGGCACACGATTAAGCAGGAGCAGATAAACCAGTTTGCGGATTGCACCCTGGATCATCAGTACATTCACGTCGATCCCGAGAGGGCGAAACAGACGCCCTTCGGTACGACAATTGCGCACGGCTTTCTGAGCCTGTCCATGCTGTCCTACTTCGCCACCCAGTACAGCATCGTCATCGAGGGAATCACGATGGCCATCAATTCGGGTTTCGACAAGGTGCGTTTCCTGGCGCCCGTGAAGGTCGGCAGCCGCATTCGAGCCGTGGCAAAAGTTGCTGACATTGCGGAGACGAAACCCGGCCAGTTTCGCATCCAGACGGATGTAACCGTCGAAATCGAGGGTGAGGATACGCCCGCGCTTGTCGCCGAGTGGATCGGCGTGCAGATCGTCGCTTAGCCAAATGAAGATGCGGGATGAGATTTTGTGGCCGGCAGATGGCAAAGTAATGATCGTTTTGAAAAGGGGCTATAAAACCGGATGCGTGGCCCTCCGCGGAGATACCTGCCGGTAAAGTGCGTCCCGCACCGATGAATTTTTGCAGTAGTTCTGTGTTTTGCTAAATCCTGATCAAGGAGCAGACCCGTGTCCTATACCTGTTTTGACATAGACATCAGCGACAATGTCGCGCATATCAAGCTCAGCCGGCCGGAAAAACGAAATAGTATGAACCTGAAGTTCTGGGATGAGCTGCCGGAAATCATCGGCGACATCGACCGGGAGGTAAGGGCTCGCGTCATCGTCATCTCGTCGACGGGACAACATTTCAGCGCGGGGCTCGATGTCCAGGAGTTCTTCAATGTCATCAACGAACGAGGCGCCGACGAGCGTGCGCACAGAATTACTCGCGGTGCCGATTTCTACCAGACCGTGCAGAAGATGCAGGCGACTTTTTCGGCCCTCGAAAATTGTCGAATTCCCGTGATTGCGGCCATACAGGGTGGCTGCATCGGTGCCGGCGTGGACATGGTCACGGCTTGCGACATGCGCTATGCGACCGAAGACGCCTTCTTTTCGGTCGAGGAGATCAATATCGGCATGACGGCTGACGTCGGCACGTTCCCGCGTCTCGTTAAGTTGATACCGGAGGGGATTGTCCGTGAGATGTGTTACACGGGCCGGCGAATGCCGGCCGGTGATGCGCAGTCGGCCGGTCTCGTGAACAGGGTGTATGACGACCAGCAGACCATGCTGACCGAGGTCCTGGCCATCGCCGCCGAGATTGCGGCGAAAGCGCCGTTGGCGGTGCACGGGTGCAAACGCATGATCAACTATTCGCGAGATCATACGACGGCTGACAGCCTGGACTATGTCGGTATCTGGAATGCAAGCATGTTTCAGCCAGAGGAAATCATGGAGGCGATAACGGCGCGGGCGCAGAAACGGCCGGGAAATTTCGTCGATCTGCCGAAAATCAAACCAGCCGTCGGGTAGTTCGACAATACCCGGGGTTACTTGCATGTCCGCGTCCTGGAACGGGTATTTCCCGGCGGACGCTGCAGCGCAGGCTCAGAGAGCGCGGCAGCAGATTCCGGCAGGTATTGCAGGGTGTTAAAGCGAGCCTCGCGAGCAGGTATCGACGGGACGGCCGCCTGAGTGTTGTCCAGTTCGCGGCCCAGCCGGGCCGCAGCGATCACTCGACCTTTTCAGCCGGGTTCAGGTCCTGGATGGGTCAAGCGCCAATATTGAGTATCTAGAGAGGCACTGCTCCGTTTCACCTTCGCGGGCCGGGGCCCGGGTAAGGGGCCGGAAGCTGCTCACTGACCTGTTGTCAGCATTGGCCTGGGTAAGGCCCGCTCCGGTCCGTAGCCGAATACATGGGGCGCTTGAGCAGGGTCAGCCTGGTGTCGCCCATGCGACAGGTATTCTTCAGCGTAGTTGCTACGATTATCGCAGCATCGGGTTATCCCGGGGGGTTCGTATGCCCGGGGCCCCGGATATCAAGCTCCCAAGGGGGAATCAGGATGGACTTTTTACAACGTAGCCTGGCAATTGGCCTGGGTTTGGTGATGGGCCTCTCGGCCTTCGGCGTACAGGCTCAGGAACAAGAGCTCGTATTTGAAGAAATCATCGTTACGGCGCAGAAGCGCGAGCAGAGCCTGCAGGACGTGCCGATTTCGGTTTCGGTCGTTAGTGGCGAGAAACTCACGGAAGCCGGCATTTTTACTCTTGATGACCTGGCGCTCTATGTACCGAATTTCAGCAAAGGTGAATCGGCAATTGGGCCGATCATCCAGATTCGCGGCATCGCAACGGGCGCGAACCCGGCGTTCGAGCAATCCGTCGTGCTGTACTCCGATGACGTGTCGCTGAGCCGCGCGCCGCTGGCTCGCATGCCGTTCATGGACCTGGAGCGCGTCGAGGTGTTGCGTGGGCCACAGAACGTGCTGTTCGGTAAGAACAGCATCGGTGGCGCAATCTCGATGATCAGCGCCAAGCCGACCGAGGACTTCGAGGGCAGTTTTTCAGTGCGCTACGAACCGGATTATGAGGACAGTGAAGTCACGGGTGTGATTTCAGGTTCGCTAAACGATAGCGTACGTGCACGCCTTGCCGCGCGCTACGCCGATTTCGGTGGCTATTACGAGAACGAGGCCCTGGATAGAAACGAGGAGCAGCGTGAAGAGACCGCGGTACGCTTAACGCTGGACTTTGACGTCGGCGACAACGCCGAGGCGAGTATCAAGTTCGAGCACGACACGGTCGACAGTATTGGCGAAGGTAACGAACTCATTTTCGGCTACCCGAATCCAAACGAAACCATCAACTTCGAAGTGGCTCCGGGCATCATTGTCCCTGTCCCGAATCCTTTCTTTGGGCTCGATTACACGCAGACAGTTGCTGCGCTGCAAGCCTCGTATAACTTCGGGTTGATCCCGCCGAACCCGTTTTTCCCGCCTCCCGTTGACGTCGGCAGTGACACGATCAAGCAGGATCGGATCCGCCGCACGGCATACGACGGCTACCAGGACCTGGACATGACCAATGTCGTGTTGACGTACAACCAGGACTTCGACGATTTCATGTTTACATCGATTACCAGCTACGTTGATTACCAGGAAGATCGACTTGGCGGAGGCGGCCTGTCCGGCATCGATATCAGTAGCATCCTGACCTACGAGGAATACCAGCAAATCAGCCAGGAAATCCGCTTTACGTCGGACACTGGCGGCAGGTTCGAGTGGATCGCCGGCGGGTTTTTCCAGAGCTGGGATCTCCAGGCTGACGAGAGCACGCTGCTCGACGACATGAACCTGCCGGTCCTGCTGGGCATCACCGGCGGGTTTGCGGGACTGGAGGCTGCGGCTTTCCTGGACAGCACCCGCTTCTTCACGAGCGATAGCACAACGTACGCCGGTTTCGGCCAGCTGACCTGGAACGCGTCAGACAGCACGCGCGTGATTCTCGGTGGGCGCTACACGCACGAGGAAAAGACCGCCCGGCGCGTGGTCGATATCGTCAACCAGCTGACCGGGGAGTTCGACGCAATCCAGGCACTCGTTGCGTCTTGCGGGTTTGGTGTTGATTACAATACGTTGGGATCAATAAATGCGTTTGTCCCGTTACCGAGCTGCGCAAATCTTACGGCGCCAGAGGATACTTGGGAATTCGGCATCTACAATACCCACGACACGACCGGCCGGCGCAACGAGGACGCGTTTACGCCGTCTCTGACTTTTGAATTCGATCTGGGCGACAGCCACCTGTTGTATGCCTCGGCATCGACCGGGTTCAAGGCTGGCGGTTTCGACTCTCGTGCGCCGCGCGAAAAGGCGCTCCAGTACGAGGACGAGGAAGTACTCGGCTACGAACTCGGGCTCAAGAGCTCGCTCGCCGGTGGCAGGGCGCAGACGAACATTGCCGTGTTCCACTCGGACTACGATGACCTGCAGGTCAGCACATTCGACGGCAGGGCGGGCTTTGTCGTCGGCAACGCCGCCGAGTACAGGGCACAAGGCGTCGAGTTCGACGGCCGCTGGCGGGTTACGGACCACTTCACGTTGTCCGGCGCGATTGCCTTTATCGATTCGGAATTTACAGACTATGAGAACGCATCGTGTAACGAATACCTGCTGCTAACCGGGCAGGTGACGTTTCCCTGCAGTCGCACAGGTCTCCCCGCCAGCAACACACCGGAGTGGTCCGCGAACCTGATTGCCGATCTCGTGTTACCGCTGACAGGCAGCATGGATTTCCGGGCGACGCTGGACGTCATTTACGAGGACGAGTATTTCACGGAGTCAACCAAGGAAATCGGCACGCTCCAGGACGCCTATACGAAGTTCAATCTTCGCGTTGCGCTCGAAGGCGACAAGTGGACGCTTGCAGTGCTGGGTAAGAACCTCAGTGATGAAGAAGTTATCGAGTTCAGCGGCCCGATTGCCCTGTCGGGTGCGGAGTTGGGCGCGCCCACCTACTTTGGATTCCTGCAGCCCCCGCGCACGATCGCTGCGCAGTTCGAGTATCGCTTCTAGGCCTATGCAAACCGGGCGTGGCACCTTTAACCGGGTGCCGCGCCCTTTTTTTTGGTGTCTAATGAACGCTGCCGTTTAGCTGACGATCAGAGGCGCCGGATTGCCAACGACACTGCAAAGCGCCGGTAAGCCCAGCCAGGCGAGATCCGTGCCCGTAAGGATCAAAGCGGCTTACGGCTTTGGTTCCGTTGCTTATGGCGTCAATAACGGCGGCTTCGATTACTTCCTGCTCTTGTTCTACAGCCAGGTCATCGGCCTGGACGCGCGTCTCGTCGGGATCGCGATCATCGCTGCGCTGGTCATCGATGCATTGAGCGACCCCGTTGTCGGCTACTGGTCCGACAACCTGCGCTCGCGCTGGGGCCGGAGGCACCCGTTCATGCTCGCTGCGGCCCTGCCGGTTACCCTGAGCTATTTCCTGCTGTGGAATCCGCCCGCCGCCTGGTCGCAAGCCGGCATCTTCTGGTACCTGCTGCTCCTGGCCGTCGTCATTCGTACGTCGATGACATTCTACGAAACTCCCAGCGCTGCGCTTGTGCCGGAGCTGACCGACGACTACGTCGAGCGCAGCTCGCTGATCAGCTACCGCTCGTATTTCGGCTGGACGGGCGGCAACGCCGTGACGGTGCTGATGTTCTTCTTCCTGTTCCCGGCGATGGCGACAGAGACGATCGCTGACGGACGCTTCAACCGCGGTAGCTATGAGCTCATGGGCATCATTGCATCCGCGCTGATCTTCACATCCATCCTCGTGTGCGTCATCGGCACAAGGTCCCGCATCAAATACCTCAAGCAGCCGCCACCGCCGCGGCGGATAACTGTGGCGATGGTTTTTCGAGAGATCTTCGAAACGCTCGCGAATCGATCTTTCCTGGCCCTGTTCATCGCCGCATTGCTTGGTGCGCTTGCCACGGGGCTGGCGGCCTCGCTGGCGTTTTATTTCTATACCTACTTCTGGGAATTTACGTCAGTCCAGACCGGACTGATCACGATGGGGGTTTTCATTGCCGCGATAATCGGCTTCATTCTGGCGCCGATCGTGACGCGCCGCGTCGGCAAGAAGCGCGGTGCGATGGTCATCGGCATCATCGCTTTTGCAGGGGCACCTTTGCCGATCATGTTGCGACTCGCGGATGTACTGCCCGAAAACGGCACGCCGTTCGTCTTCTGGTTCGTATTCACCGCTGGCGTCATCGACCTCGGACTGATTATCTGCTTCCAGATTCTGTACACGTCGATGATGGCGGACCTCGTCGAGCAGAGTGAACTGAAGACGGGGCGTCGCTCCGAAGGGGTTTTCTTTTCGTCGGTCACGTTTATCCGCAAGAGCGTGCAGGGATTCGGCCTGCTGCTGGCATCTTTCGTATTGCACCTGGCGCAGTTCCCGGCAGGTGCCGCGGTCGGGCAGGTGTCGGACGAGGCCGTGTGGCGGCTCGGCGCCTATTATGTCCCGGCGATTCTGACGATCTGGATGTTGATGATGGCCGTGATCTCTGCGTATCAGCTCGATCGTGCCGGGCATGAGGAAAACCTGCGCAAGCTGGCTGCGGGCCGCTTGCCCGATTGAAAGCCCGAGGGTCAGACCAGACCCGGGCCAAACTCAGTTCACCAGGTAGACCTCGTCGTTTTCCCTGGTGTGTTCGACGACTTTGAGCCCGATATCGTCGCCCGGCTTTGCGACGTCGATCGTCGCATGGTCGATCTCCATCGAATTCACCGTCTGCTCGAAGTCCGAGGTATGGCCCCGGATGTGAATCTTGTCGCCGATGTGCAGTTCACCGTCGGTAACCAGGACGCCGGCTACGTGCAGGTGATTGTAGTAGTGAGTCACTGTGCCAATCTGTTTCTCAGTCATGTCAGTCTCCTAACACGCTCCCAGCATCACCCGTGCTTTCCGGCGCCGTCAATTCTGGGAATTACTTAGTTGCTCGGCGATGCGGCGGTTGCCGTGCCCTGGCGGAGTTGTCGCCTGTCGCCCGATACCGGGCTCGACCAAGGTTAAGGCGGGGGCAGATCCGCAGGAGAACCGGAGCCGGCGCGGGGAAAGCGCACGAAGTTTTCGACCATCATGAGCGCGAATTGCGTCGGCTCGGGGCGGGCGCCGTCGAGAACGCCGCGCTCGCGCAGTGCGGCTTCGAGCCGGTCGAGGATGAATTCGACCGTCAGGTTATCGCTGCCTTCAGCCCATAACGCTTCCTCGGCCGCGTCGCTGAAGCAATAGGCTTTCCAGGATATCGAGTAGCGCAAGTCCGGCCAGCCATAGCCAGCCAGGGCGCGCTCGCCGTTACGCAGCTGCCACTGGTCCTGCCCCAGAAAATGCAGCCTGGTTTCCCGGTCGATCCCGGGCAAATCGGGCTGCACCTCAACCACTCGTTCGACACCGTGAAAAACCGCGTCGGTATCGAGCAGGATGGCCGAATTATGGGTGGCCGGAATCGATTCACGGGTGGCCTCCGGCCCGTCCGGATAAAACGTAAAAGCGCCGCCCCGGGCTGCTCCAAACCAGGATACGCAGGTCACTATCGGGATACGCCATTGATCGAAAAGCCCGGAGTGCAGCATGGTCACCAGGAGCCACTGGGGCAGCTCCTTGCGATTGGCGCCGCGAAACTCCGGCACGTCGGTGTGTATGGCCAGCTCCTGGCCCGGTACCAGGATGTTGGCATAGACGATCGCCGGGACGATGATGTTGCGGCCCGAGATTTGCTGCGCGGCCTGCTTGATCGCCGGGTGTTCCATGAAAGATTCGATACCCGCCGCCTGGACGTCGCTGCCGTAAGCATACGTTTCGCGAAAATAATTGGTTCGCTGGATGGCCGTGCCGGGGTCGTCGGGATTGCCGCTGCCATCGATGCCGGCCGTTATATAGTGAAACGCCGCATCGAAGCGCTGCGGCAGCTGCTCGCCGAGGCCCTCGTTCGACCCTTCGTCAGCGTAGGTACCGAAGGAGCCGAATGACTCGGCGATACGCAGCATGTTGTCGGCGTCCCCGGTCGACAGGAACGGGGCGATATGCTGGAAGTTTGCGCGCATACCGAGAGTTCAACTCAGTCCGGGCAAAAGCGCAACCCATCGGAACGGCGCCCCCGGCGGTGGTAAGCATTCCGGCGATCGGAACGTGCGCCGGTCATCGATGGCGCCGCGAAGCCGCCCGGCCGGTCCGTGCCAGAACTTCAGGCACTTAGTTTTGCTGGCTCGTCTTCGGCATAAGCCGCTTTTAGCTCATCGAACGATTCGCGCAGGTACGTCGCGTAGGTCGCCGGGTCCGGAATCATGTCGCGGCAGCAGGTAATGCTGATGGTCAGCCGTCCAGCGTAACTCGTTACAGCATGGAACAGCCCATTGCCATCGGCGCTCAGGCCGAGTCCGAACGAATTGAGCAACTTCGCTCCGTTGCTGTAGATCGGCGTAGGCGATCCCGGGACGTTGGTAATGACCGTATTGAAGACCGGCTGTACGTGATTGGCCAGGCCTTGCTCCGCCGCAACGCGCGCGCCGAGGGCGGCGAGCTGCGTCGGCATGAAGTTGGCCATCTCGACCATGGTTTTTGCGCCGATCGCGTGGGTGAGCGCCTTGGCATTGCGTGTTTCGGTAATGATTGCCGCCAGTCGTCCGGCCGCATCGGCGACGTTGGTGTGCAGAGGCACGGCCATGGCCGTGACTTCGTTGCCGCCTCTGGCCGTGGCGTTCGGATCGCGGACGCTGATCGGGCACATGCTGACGAGGCTGCGCCGGGGAAGTTCGTCGTTAGCCTCGAGATAGCGGCGCAAGGCGCCCGCGCAGATTGCGAGCACGACGTCGTTGACGGTGCCGCCGGCCTCGTTCTTGACGGCGCGGATCTCGTCGAGCGAGTAATCCACGCCTTCGAAAACGCGGTGCGCCGATACCGTGCCGTTGAACCGTGTCCGGGGGACCGGCCGCTGGATGTCGAGCGCACGATCAGCCAGCGCCTGCAGACTGCCGCTCCAGCCGGCGAGCGCTTTCTGCATGAATTCCATGTAGCGCAGCGGCTTGAGTGCGTTGTTTTGAAAAGCCAGGATCGCCAGTTCCGCTGCAGTCGGCACCGGGTCGGGCTGCCACTCTTCGGATCCCGGAACATCGCGAATTTCGGGCGTCGGGTCGCAAAGCGCGGTACCGATATCTGCAACAGATTTACCGTCGATCGCCGCGTGGTGAGTTTTTGTCAGCGTTGCGAAAGAGCCCCGCGGAAAGCCTTTTACGTTGTCCAGGCCCTCTATTACATATAGCTCCCAGAGTGGCCTGGACCGGTCAAGCGGCCGCGCATACAGGCGCGCAACCTGGATACACAGCTGCCGCCAGTCGCCCGGCTTGGGCAGCGCGATGTGGCGAATATGGAATTCCGGATCGAACGAATGGTCGCGTACCCAGTATGGGAAGTCTGCGTTGAACGGCACTTCGAACACCCGTTCCCTGAGATACGGAGCCAGGTGGGCGCGATCCTGCATCGTCTGGATGACGCGCTTGAAGCGGACAATGCCGCCCGGTGCCGTGGACGGGTCAAAAATGGATAACGTGCCGACGTGCATCGGCTGCGCCGGTGTCTCCTGGAACAGGAACAGTGAATCAATGCCGCTTAGTTGTCGCATGACCCGGGCTTCCTCGATTGCGAATCCCGGGCAGCTAAACAGCTACCCGGGATCTGCGGTTCCTGCCGACGTTAATCTAGGCTGCTTTTTCTTTCTTTTTTGGAGCAGCAGTGTCGGCAGCTTTGTCACCGGAAGCCGGCGCGTAGATCGTCTTGAGCTCGCTCTGCAGCACTTCCCATGACTTCTTGTTTTCTTCATAAAGGTTCTGCAACGCGCTGCGGACGGTTTCTTCATAGGCGACGTTGGCTTCGAATGCTTCGTTAAACGTCTTGGATTCGCTGATCTTCTTGAGGCTCTCGACGCGAGAATCGGTCAGCGCTGCGAAAGAGGCCACGTTGCGTTTTACGAGGTCGTCGAAATACTTGCTCTGGGCGACCCAGGCAGACGTGTTGCTCTTGATTGCTGATTCCAACAAATCCTTGATCTTGTCCGGTGTCATGTCGTTCATTTGAGTAGCTCCTGATTGATGACTTAGTAACGACTGGACACCAATTTACGCATTGGAAGTGGGCCTGTCTGTCACTCGGGAGACAGGCACTTGTCGCGGAGGAGACAGCTATCGATAGCCTGCCGGCATAGTATCTGTGCCATCCGATATCCCCGGCCCGACCCTGAATAATGACCCAAACCGCACATAGCGAAACGGTCGCTGCGGCTGCGCAAGCCGATACCAAAAAAGTACTCGATGTACTGGTGATCGGCACGGGCTTCGCGGGCGTCTGCTGGCCAAAACCAGGTGGAGCGATTTCGAGGTCTCGGAGCCTGTCCGAATGGACAGGGCCGCCTGAGGTTCCCGCATGCCTGCAATAACCGCCAACGGGATTGAAATCGCGTACGAGGAATTCGGCGACGCGAAGAATCCCGTGATGCTACTCGTGCAGGGCCTCGGCATGCCGCTCGCGGCATGGCCGCCGATGCTGATCGAATCGCTCGTGGCCGAGGGATTTCGCGTCATCGCAATGGACAATCGCGACATTGGTTGCTCGCAGCTGCTCAGTGAGCTAAAAGTGCCCAACATGCTTGTGCAGACGCTGCGCCGGAAAATCGGGATGAAGGTGAAAGCGCCTTACCGGCTCACCGACATGATGCGCGACGTTGTTGGCCTGTTGGATGCTCTCGATATTAAATCCGCGCACGTTGTCGGCGTGTCGATGGGCGGCATGATCTCGCAGATACTGGCACTGCGCGAGCCGGATCGTGTCACGAGCCTCACGTCCATCATGTCGACGACCAACGACCGCAAGCTGCCCGGTCCCACCAGGGCGGTTACCAGGCACATCGTGCGTGGCCCGAAGGCCCCGACCGCCGAGGCGAGGCTCGACTATCACCGGCAACTGTGGCGCCTGCTCGGTAGTCCCGGCTACCCGCTCCCCGAGAAGGAGCTCGAGCGATTCCTGCAGCGGATATTTGCGCGCGGCATGACGGCGGCGGGCACGATGCGTCAAACGCTGGCTATTTTCGCCGCGGCGAGCCGGGCGACCTCGCTCAGGAAACTCGACATTCCGACGCTTGTCATACACGGCGACGCCGATCCGCTGATCCCGATCGAATGCGGAATTGCAACAGCGAAGGCAATACCCGGGGCAAGAATGACGACGATTGCCGGCATGGGTCACGACCTGCCCGAAGCGCTGGTTCCGCGGCTCACGCGGCTGATTGCCCAGCACGCGAAGGCCGTCGATTCGGCCGGCGATCAGCAGGTTCGCCCGGCGAGCCCGAGCGAAGCATGAAGATACGGCCAGGGAAAGTCGCCGCAATAACCGGTGCCGGGTCCGGGATCGGGCGCGCGCTTGCCGTCAAGTTGGCCGGGCGCGGCTGCAACCTCGCACTGGCGGACGTTAATGCGGACGGGCTTGAGGAAACGAAGGCGCTCGCAGTCGCGGCAGGTGTGGCATGCAGCACGCACGTCGTCGACGTCGCAGACCGCGCGGCAGTCGATGCCTTCGCGGAGGCCGTGCTTCGCGAGCATGGTGCCGTTCATCTCGTCATAAACAATGCCGGGGTGACGCTGGTCGAGCGTGTGGAGCAGCTCACCAGCAAAGACTTCGAATGGATCATGAATATCAACTTCTGGGGCGTTGTTCACGGCACCAAGGCGTTTCTGCCGTACCTGGTCAAGGCTGATGAAGGGCACATCGTCAATGTCTCGAGCCTGTTCGGGCTCGTGGCCGTGCCGCTGCAGTCGGCCTACAACGCCTCCAAGTTCGCCGTCAGGGGTTTTACCGAGGCGCTGAAGATCGAGCTCGCGGCCACTTCCATTGGCGTGAGCTGCGTCCATCCGGGCGGTATCAAAACGAGCATTGGCGCAAACTCGCGTGTTGGCGAAGATGCAATCTCGATTAACAAAGAAGAACTCGTTGCCGAATTCGAGAGAGCCGCGCGCACGTCTCCCGAACAGGCGGCCGCCGTGATCATCCGCGGGATCGAGAAGAACAAGCGGCGCGTGCTGATCGGGCTTGACGCGAAAATCGTCGACTTCATTGCGCGACTGTTTCCCGCGAGCTACGAAAAGATACTGGGTATGGAGAAGAGGGTCCGTCTCCGGGCCGGGGAGCGCGCCGCATCAAAAGAATAGCCGGGCGATTCCTGTCGCTTTCTCACCGCGGCCCGCATACAGCAGGGACATTTTACCGCAGCGAGGCGACGATTGCCGCGAGGGTGACGAGCAGAATCAGGATACCAGTCAGCAAGACCTTGCCCACCGCGAGCGTCAGGCGCCTTCGACTTTCATATCATGGATAGCCCGCAATATTCGAGCGTGTTCAGCCTGGTCGATGGGGTATGGCCGGATGATCAGGGCGCTCGCGATCAACGCGATCATCATGAGCGGCCCCGCAAAAATCGCGAAGTTCGTCAGTACCTCCATGGGAACGTCGCCGACTGCAGCGCCCTTCGGGAACTTGATCACGTCGAGACCGACGCCGGCAACGAGGGCGCCGAGACCAAAGCTTGCCTTCTGCGCGAATGAGCTGGCCGCGAAGTAGAGACCTTCTTCGCGACGCCCGGTATTGAGCTCGTGCTGATCGATCGTGTCGCTGAGCATCGAGTCCATGACGATGTAGAGGCCGATAAAAAAGATTTGAGACAGGCCATTCATCGTAAAGACGAAAATAAGCCGGTTGTCGACGCTCATGGGTTCGAGAATACCCGCCAGGAAAGCAATCTGCGTCGAGAAGCCGAAGATCGAGCCCCAAAACAGGCAGATCATCATCGATTTCTTCTTGTCATAGGTTCGCGACAGGCGCTTCACGGCTGCCGGACCGAACAGCACCCCGAGAATGGGCGACGCCGCGGCAATCGCGAGCTGTTCCGGGGAGAAGCCGAACAAATAGGTGCCGGTGTATATGATCAGCGTCTGGGTTACGCCAACGATGGTTGTAAAGACCAGCATGGTCAGGAACAGTTTTCTGAATGCGAACAGCCGCAGCGTCTGGAAGACGGTAATGAAGCCGAGCAGCGGGTGCCCCGCGTCGGGGTCAGGTATCGGGTCGGATAGCTGCGGTATCGTAGAACGCGTTGCGAAAATCGACCACAGCATTGCAACGGTGCCCAGCGTGCCGGCAAAAATTGCAAAGCCGGGGTAGCTCGCCGCATTGAGCATGCCGTTCGAATATGCTTCGCTGGGCGGAAAGAATACGACGAGGCCGACCATCGAAACGAACAGTCCGCCGCCCATCTGGAAAAAGGTCCGGTAGCCGATCAGGGTAGTACGTTCATGGTAGTCGCGAACTATTTCGGCGCCCAGGGACAGGTGTGGCACGAAGAAAAAGGTCAGCAGCACCCGGACCGTGATCGCGAACCCGAGCAGCCACGCAAACAGTTGGTACTCATCCAGGCCGGCCGGGGGCGCGAACAGCAGGTAAATCGCCAGTCCGAATGGCGTGGCACCGATCAGCATGAAGGGGTGGCGGCGTCCCCAGCGGGATTTGAACCGGTCCGACAGCTGGCCAACCATCGGGTCTGTGATCGCGTCAATGATCAGCGCTAGTAACGAAGCGGCGCCCGCCAGGCTTCCGGGTACGCCGAGAACCTGGTTGTAATAGAAAAACAGAAAAATGCTGAACGCCGTGTTCTTTACACCGGTGCCGATCTGGCCGATGCCGTAACCCAGCTTGATCGATGTCCGCATAAGCCTAAATCCGCAGGTGATTATCGCTGTTCGTCATCAACAGCATCGACACAGTACATGGACAGGATTCAGGAGGCTGTCTCCTGCGCGACTCAGGCTCAGTCGTCAGTGTCCTTCAGCTCGAGCTCTTTCTGCAGCGCCTCGACATCGCGGATCAGGTAGCGGTTCGACTCGAGCTCGAGAATACCCTGATCGCGCCATTCGCCCAGAATCTTGTTAATTCGCTGACGTGAACCGAGGCTGAGCTGGGCGAAGTCGTTCTGACTCAAGTGGACGTCGAGATAAACGCCCTCGTCGCTTTCCTGGCCATGCTTTTCAATGAGTTCGATGAACCAGCCGGCGAGCCGTGAGCGGAGCGGATAAAACGCCATGCCCTGTAACAACACCAGGACGCCTGCCAGTCGCGCCATCGTGTCGGAAAAAAGCCGCCGATACATCTTCGGATGCTCCCTGCCGACGTCCATGACCGTGGCCCTGGGTATCACGAGCACCGTCGCATTCTCGTTGACCTGCACGTCAAGCCCTGACGGATTGTCGCCGGCCAGGAACTCCCCGCCCAGCCATGCTTCCGGCTCGAAGTCGCTGATCGCATATTCTTGACCGATAGCGCTCGTCAGCAGCATTCGAACCCGTCCTTCCAGGATGCAATAGATCTCGGTGCTTTTTTCACCCGTCGTGTACAGGTAGCTGTTCTTCCGATACGAACGAATGCGGGCGGATTCGGCGAGACGCTCGTGCGCCTGCCCCGGAAGTTTCCTGAACCAGGGCGAACGCGATACGACCCCGACGATGTCATGGTCTTTGATGTCAGCACTCATTCGATTTTTTTGCTCGGCCGCCTGCTAAGGATCGTGGACCAGAAACCAAGGATGTTCAAGCACTTATGTTCGTGTCGCTCGCGTGACAGAATAAGCGGGTCAACTGCTGCAAGATGGCAAGCGTCACGAAAACCGGCGGAATCGGACGGATGCATACAAAAACAGAGGCTTACATACTCGACTCTCTTCGTCGGCTGGAGCGGCAGGAGGTGCCGAATCTGATTGCGGCGTTCCACGAATCGAGCCGGAAAAACGCTGCCGAACAGGCGTTCAAATGCCTGGGCCAGTCGATCACGTATGGCGAGGTCGAGTCCCTGAGCCGTGATTTCGCGGCATTTCTGGTTGGCGAGTGCGGCCTGGTCAAGGGCGATCGTATTGCCATCCAGTTGCCGAACATCCTGCAGTACCCGATCGTCGCTTGGGGAGCACTGCAGGCCGGGCTGGTTGTCGTCAACACCAATCCGCTCTATACCAGGCGCGAGTTGATCTACCAGTTCAACGATTCAGGAGCCAGCGCCGCCATTGTCCTGGATGCCAGTTTGCCGATGCTGGAGCAGGTCGTTCCGGAAACCGGCGTTGGCGTCGTCATCTCGACCGGCGTGATCGACCTGATGCAGCCCCAGCCGTTGCCCGAGACCACGCTGGAACGACTGATTTCATTGCCGGATGCTCTCGCCCAGGGGCGGGACCTGGAATTGCCGGACAGCGATATCAGCCTCGATGACACTGCGCTGCTGCAGTACACGGGCGGCACAACCGGTGAACCGAAGGCCGCGGTGCTCAGTCACGGCAACGTCATGTCGGCGGCGCTCATGTCGCGGTTGTCGTTCGGTGCGGATCTGAGCGAACGCGAAATCGGCATCGCACCGATGCCGCTGTATCACATATACGGATTTGTGGTGAACCTTATCTCGGGTTACCTGAACGGTGGATTATCGGTATTGATTCCCAACCCGCGCGATGGCGACGCCCTGATCCAGGCTATGAAGGCACAGCCGTTCACCTCGTTCGCGGGCGTCAACACGCTGTTCACCTCGCTGATGCAGCACCCGGATTTCGACTCTGTCGATTTCAGCCATCTCAAATGGACGATAGCTGGCGGAGCTGCGACCGTGCCCGAGATCGCCGAAGCGTGGCAGCGCCGCACGGGATCAAAAATTCACGAAGGGTATGGCCTGTCAGAGACCGCGAGCAGCGCGACGGTCAATACACTGGAGCAGCGGCGCCTCGGCACGATCGGCCCGCCGATGATCGGCACCGAGCTCAAAGTCGTCGACGGCGACGGCCATGAGTTACCAGCGGGCAGCGAAGGCGAACTGCTGATCCGCGGCCCCCAGGTCATGCAGGGTTACTGGCAACGGGAAGAGGCGACTGCCGAGGTTCTGGACGGCGACGGCTGGTTCCGAACCGGCGACATCGCAATTATCGAAGACGATGGCTACGTGCGGATAGTCGATCGGCTGAAGGACATGGTGCTCGTTTCCGGCTTCAACGTTTACCCCAATGAAATCGAAAATGTCGTCTTTACTCATCCGGATGTCATCGAGTGCGCAGCCGTAGGCGTACCCGACCCGAAAACCGGTGAAGCCGTGAAGCTTTTTGTCGTTTCGAAGAACCCGGATCTCACGGGCGAAGAACTGCGCCAGTTTTGCCGCAAGGGTCTGGCCGCTTACAAGGTACCGAAGTACGTCGAGTTCCGTGACGAACTGCCCAAGTCCAACGTTGGCAAGATCCTTCGACGCGAGCTGCGCGAGCAGTAAGCATCTCGACAAAGCCGTTACCGGCTGCCCATGTCCCTCGATTTCGATTGCTCAACCTGCAGCAGCCGAACAGCGGGTTCGACGCGACGACCAGCGCCCTGCGGCACGGCAATACGCTGTTTATCGGCAGCCTCGGTACGGACGCTATTGGGGTCCTGGATCTGCACTAGAGATCGGTCGCCCATCGAAGCAACGGAGCCGCGCGCCCTGTTCTCTGCCGGATCGCGGCCTTCGGGCAGAAGTTCGTCGCATCGACGTATGCAGCGTCAGATCTTTCCGGAAACACGGTCCCAGAATTCGGCGCGATCATTGGTACGGGGAAACGGCTCGTCGGGAGCCGGCACGCCAAGGAACTCGCAGAGCGGACCCCATCCCTCTTTTACCTCGAAGACGAGCAGCTGACTGGCCGGGATCGTTTCCTTGACCGCTTCATTATGCGCCACGAAGGCTTCGATCAACCTGTCGCGGTCGAGGCCGGCCGGAAATCCTGTCTTGGCAATAACCCCGTCGGCCATTTCCAGCCACGCTTTCATTTCCGGTGGTGCCTCATCTTTTCCGGCAAGCAGCTTGTATATCGTCGTAGCAAAACTGTCCGCCCAGTTTTCCGGATTGCGGCCGGTCAATACAAACTTCGCAGATGGATAGGCTGCATACAGTTCGCGAAAAAAACCGGCAGTGGGCCAGTCAACGGCGCTTTCGAAACCGCTGTATATCGCCTGCCAGTCCGGGTCGCCGTTCAATGCGTCGGACCATAGCGGGACCTGCGCTTCCATGTTTTGCAGCACCGCTTCCATGTGGTGACATGGGCCGAATCCGAGCTGATTGATGGCAAGCTTCAAAGAGTAGGTGCCGGTGCGTCCAACGCCACTGCCGATGACACGAACAGACATTCGCTGTTTCCCGCAAAAGCGTCGAGAATATAGGCTCCACGTGCTTGCGGCAATCTCCGGCTTTAGGCGGCTGGAGATTGCCGCAAGGCCTAAGTCCTGGAGGCAAGCTGACGGTTATCGACGGCATGCCAACACTGCAAATCCGTGGGCGAAGTTCAGTGCCAGAGGCTGTGCCTGATCCGCTTCACTGACATTTGTACGGTTTCCCCGGCGTCGCGCAAGCAGACCTGCGCTCGGAAAAGTCAGTCAGATAAGGCAGCCGAAGAAATTGGTGGAGCCGAGGAGGATCGAACTCCCGACCTTCGCATTGCGAACGCGACGCTCTCCCAGCTGAGCTACGGCCCCACGCGGCGCAACAAGTCTACATCCGGCGTGGCGGTTTGGCACTAATTCCGGGCCATCAGATGAGCGGATACCGTGCCCGCTTCAAATCTTATTCGACAACTCGAAAAGCCAGGAGCGACGCACATGCGCGAGCCGGCATCGCGATGCATTTTGACCAAACGTTGGGGCCTTTAGACCGGACTGGCACGAGGTGCTCCGGCACTCTGTGGTTACCACGTCGGGGGACCTGATTACGACGGTCCGGAAGGAGAGCAACATGTCCGCAGAAAAATCCGTCCAGAACAAGTCAGCTTTGTACTACATCACGCTCACGATAATGATCACGGGCTTTGCGGCCGTGGTGCTCTCATGAATCGGCCGTATCCGCCTGGGGGTCGTGCCACGTCGTTCGACACCATAAGCCGAGAGCCTGCTGACAGCGGGAAGAAAAGCGTCCAACCATGGTTAACCCCGCCCGTCACGGCGGGGTGTTTACTACCGGATCAAGATTCCGTCGTATTACTTGACCGGAATCATCAGGTGAGCGTAGTCAGTGTCTTTCCACATGACATATGGGCCACCTGACGACGGGTCGTCTGTCATGCCTTCGAGCAGTTCCTTTGGAACGATCAGCATCAGGTGAGGGCCGGTCTCCACATAGTCATCGGCATTCGTGGGATCTTCATGATAGGGATCAGAGTTGCTGACACCACCTCCGGGCGGTTCACCCAGCAGCATGTATGAAAGACCGACGCCGGATGCCGAAAATGGCGCCTTCGCGCCGACTGCCGCCATCATTTCTCCCCAGACAGCGTCGATGCAGACCGCAGCTCCGTCACCGGGCATAACTTCGGGCATACAGGTCCAGCCGTTACTGCCTTCGGCGACGACTTCGCCGTTGACCATTACCGTCGCATCTGCGCCGATCGCAGCCGGCGCAGCGGCTCGGGAATGCGCGATTAGCTCATCGAGGTTTTCCGCGGCAGCGGCGGTGCCAAAACCGGCGGACAAGATCGCCAGTGCCGTTACAGGTCCAAGTAGACTATTCACTTTCATTGTTTGTCCTTAATTGTTTTTTTACGGTGACGATTCTTTAGCTTTTGTCTCAATTTGCCGGCCATTTTCGCCATACAGGCAGGCATGCCGTTAACTACAGTATAGACGGCTAATTGAGTAATGATAGGAGATAGTCTCTGGAGATGAGTCGGCGAACAGACCGAACTGTCAATTGTCGTGACAATACGCGGGGCGTTGTCGCCGTCAGGCACCGGGCAGCTACACGCAGGATCGATGCGCGCCTCAATAAACACCCGGCATCAAAAGCAATAAGACTATGCGCGCCGCCGGAGATACAATTGCGCTGGTGACGACGCCAAACGCAGAAAATTTCAGGACGATCTGGCTCAAGCCGGATGATCCCGCGATCGTGCAGATCATCGATCAGACCAGGCTGCCCCATGAGTTCGTTGTTCAGGATTTGAGGAACTATCGCGACGGCGCCCGCGCGATCACGGAAATGCTCGTACGTGGCGCACCCCTGATCGGTGCGACCGCGGCGTGGAGCCTTTACCTGGCGGCTCTCGAGGGCAGCAATACGCGCGACCCTGCCGGCTTCGTGACCCGGGCAGCCGCCGAGCTCGGCGAGACGAGACCTACCGCCATTAACCTGCGGTGGGCGCTGGACAGGGTGCTCGGCGTCATTCGAGAGTCTGGCAAGAACCCGGATCTTGTTTCCCTGCTGCGCCGCGAGGCACAAGCCATCTGCGACGAGGACGTCGAGATCTGCCGCAACATCGGTGTGCATGGCTGCGGGTTGATTGAGGAGATGTCGAGAAAGAAATCGGGCGCGGCAGTCAATGTACTGACACACTGCAACGCCGGTGCACTGGCAACGATCAACTGGGGCACGGCGACAGCGCCCGTCTATGCCGCCAGGCAAAAGGGTATCAATGTTCATGTCTGGGTCGACGAAACCCGACCAAGAAACCAGGGCTCCCAGTTGACCTGCTGGGAATTGGCAAGAAATGAAGTGCCTCACACCCTTATCGTCGATAACGCGGGCGGCCACCTGATGCAGAAGGGTCAGGTTGACCTGTGCATTACAGGCACCGATCGGACGACGCGCAGCGGCGATGTCGCCAACAAAATCGGTACGTACCTGAAAGCGCTCGCCGCGAAGGATAACGGCATCCCGTTCTTTGTTGCGCTGCCCTCGACCACGATCGACTGGACCATACGCGACGGGTTGACCGAAATCCCGATCGAAGAACGCGATGCCCGCGAGGTGTCTCACGTTCGCGGCAAGCATGGCAACGAGGTTCTTGACGTGAATACAGTGGCCGAAGGCTCGGCAATCAGCAATTACGCGTTCGACGTCACGCCGGCGCGCCTGATCAGCGGACTGATCACCGAAAGGGGCATCTGCAAAGCCACCGAGGACGATCTCGCGCGCCTGTTTCCCGATCTTGCCGGGCGCGTATCATGATCAGTAACGGTCGTATCGAGTTCGACCGCAGCTCGACGATGCGGGTTGCCGGCAGCTGCCCAAAACATGGCCTAGAGTTCTATTTTTAGAATGACCTCGCCGTCTTCGACGGCGCCCGTCGGCTCAAATCCGAATCCGGTATAGAATCCTTCGGGGCTGCCCTCGCCAGGCACGAACGACACGTACAGGCAGGAGAAGATTTTGCGGCGTCGGGCCTGGTCCACTACGAGGTGAAGGGCCTGCCGGCCGATGCCGCGATTCTGATAGTTCTTATCGATCATGAAACGCCAGATCATGATCTCGGGGGCTTCGGGTACGGGATCGCTCGCCGACTCGTCGGACAGCATGACAAATCCTGCGGGTTCCTCATCCGAATAGATGGCCCGGAACCATGCGTCCGGTGCGAACAATGCCTGGGCGAGCGAAATCGCGTTCGAAGCAACGAATCGTCTTTGTGACTCCTCGACGTCGAGCCTGATGATCTTGCCAACGGTTTCGGCGGTGATTTCGCGGAGGCTTACGTTCAATAGCTTACTGTTCGGCACTGTTCATGGCCTTACTCACACGAATCCTTTCCGGTCAAAGCGTCATCATCGCACCGCGTCGGTTCAATGAGTGCCCAGGATGCGCCAATCTCGCGACGGGCGGCGTTGCGCGCTTCTTCCGGGTATTCGTCGGGAAGAAAGAACACACCGTCATAGCCCGCCGGCTTGAGGCCGCGGCGCGGCGGCGGCAGGTCGGTACGCATCAGCAGCAGGATGTCGCTGCTGGCCCAGGGGTGCCGGTACCAGTAGTGATGGCCGATGATGTCGAAACCACGGTTCTGCTGGCCCAGCGAAACGTCGACGACATGAAAGTTCGTGATTCCCAGCGACTTTACGAGGGTTTCCTCTTCCTCGACGGCAGCCTCCGTGCCGGCCCTTGCACCATGGCCCATAAATCGTTCCGCGGCGGCCAGCGCGGGGTCGTGGTCGGACACCATGACCGATACCTCCTGGCCAATGTCCGTAATCGCGGGCAGGCGCTCGAGAAATTTCTCCACCGGCACATCGGCGGCGGCAAAAACGACGTCGCCGATGCGAAGCCGGCGCCTGAGTGCTGCCGCATCGAGATCGGCGTGCGCGTTTCGCAGCTTGAATAGCGCTGTTGACGTTACCCGACCGCCGGCACTGTAAGCCAACAGGTTGATGCGCTTCGCCGTCGTGTGCGCTGCCAGGAACTCCAGTAAATTCTGCAGCGCATCGCTTGATTTCAGTGCACGTCGCACATCGGCCCGGCCAAGGTAGTACAGGATGTTTTGGTGTGACGGCCAGGCAAACGCGATGCCGACAAAGTCTCGCCCGGCAAAATGGTCGATCTCCGCGGTCATCGCCACCGAGTTCAGAAAGTCCACCTTGGTACCGTGCACGTAGACCATGAGCTCGGGATCCCTGGCTGCCGCAAGCTGAGCATTGATGGCCGCCACCCACTGCCGCTGTCCTGGCGTCAACTGCTGCTCGCCCGGAATAGGGCTGCCGATTTCCAGAGAGGCGTATTTTCGCGAGTCCGACAGTGTCAGGGGCACATCGATCTCTCGATCCGCCGAGATCGACGCCGTGTAAAGGCCCTCCCAGGAGAACGAGTCGTCGCCGAACTTCACACTGGCCTCGCCGAGGCTGATGTCATCAGCCATGCCGTTGCCGTAAGGCAAATGATCCCCGGCATTCGATCGATCGGGCTTGCGATTTGTGGCGTAAAAAACCGATACCGTTGTCGTCTGGCTGGCCTGGTCAAGGTGTGAAAACGGGTCTAATGCCGCGCCGTGATAGATCGCGGGCGTCTCCATCAGGTATTCCACTGGCGGCCCGTTGCTTGCGCATCCGGAGAGCATCACCGCGGCAGCAAAAACGGTTGATCGGATGTTCAGAGTCATTAAGCGATCCTGTCCCCACGCTCTTGATTCGCAGGTTGTTACGGCCACGATGCTACACCGTCTCCCGAAGAGCGACCACCGGCGCCTTGCGGGGGCGTGGTCATCCAAACCTCAGGACATCCGCAGGATGACCTTGCCGCGGGCCCGCCGCTCTGTGATCGCCTTGAACGCGTCAACGTACTCGTCCAGCGCATAGGATTCGGTAACGCGCGGCGTGAGCGTACCTTCCTTTATGAGCTGAGCCATCGCCAGCATATTCTGAATCTGCAGCTGCGGATTCTTCATCGCCCAGGTTCCCCACCAGACGCCGATAATGCTCGCTTCCTTGAGCAGCGCGATATTTGCCGGAAATTTCGGAATGTCGCCGCAGGCAAAACCGATTACGAGATAGCGGCCGTGCCAGGCCGTCGCACGGAAAGCCTGCTCGGCCAGTTCGCCCCCGACCGGGTCGTAAACGACATCGGCACCCTCACCACCGGTCAGTTCCTTGACCGCTTCCTTGAGCGGGACATCGGAATAATTGATCAGTTCATCCGCCCCGGCGGAGCGCGCGAATTCGAGCTTCTCGTCACTGCTGGCCGCAGCGATCACGCGCGCGCCCATCGCCTTGGCGATCTCGACGGCCGTAATTCCGACGCCACCCGCGGCGCCAAGAACGAGGACGGTTTCTCCGGGCTGCAGGTTCGCGCTCTGCTTTAACGCGTGGTAGCTCGTGCCGTAGGTGACCGTGAAACCGGCACCCTGCTCGAAGCTGAGATCCTCGGGTAACGGCGCTGTTGCGCTCGCGTCCGCGATGCACTTCTCAGCGAACGCGCCGCCGCGCGTGTTGATGATGACCGAGTCACCGACAGCGAACTGAGTGACGCCGGGACCGATCGCCGAAACCACGCCGGCCCCTTCGTTGCCGGGCACGAACGGTGGCGGCACCTTGACCTGGTACTTGCCGGCAATCACCAGCACGTCGGGAAAGTTGATTCCTGCTGCCGCAATATCAACAAGCAGCTGGCCCTCACCGGGCGCGGGGTCGTCGCGTTCCTCGATGACGAGCGTGTCCGGCTCGGGCGGGCCGTATGCCTTGCAGACCAAAGCCCGCATTACACGATCTCGAACAGTGACGCCGCACCCTGGCCTCCGCCGACGCACATCGTGCAGACGACATACTTGACGCCTCGGCGTTTACCTTCGATCAGGGCGTGGCCGACCATGCGCGCACCGGACATGCCGTAAGGGTGACCGATGGAAATCGCGCCGCCGTCGACATTGAGAATCTCATTCGGAATGCCCAGCGTGTCGCGGCAATAGAGCACCTGCACTGCGAATGCTTCGTTGAGCTCCCAAAGGCCGATGTCGTCCATCTTCAGGCTGGTGCGTTCGAGCAGCTTCGGTATTGCGAACACCGGGCCGATGCCCATTTCGTCCGGTTCGCACCCGGCAACCGCCGTCCCCCGGTAAATCCCCATCGGTTCGAGGCCGCGCTTCTCGGCAACGCTTGCTTCCATGACGACCGAAGCAGACGCGCCGTCCGACAGCTGGCTGGCGTTGCCCGCCGTTATGAACCCGTTTTCGCGCACTGTTTTCAGTCCCGCGAGGCCCTCGAGCGTCGTTGACGGGCGATTGCCTTCATCTTTCTCGAGGACGACGTCATGGAAACTGATCTCCTTGGTTTCCTTGTCCATCACGCCCATGTTCGACGGCAGCGGCACGATCTCGTCGTCAAACCTGCCGGCGTCCTGGCCCGCCGCGGTACGCTGCTGACTCTGCAGCGCATACTCGTCCTGAGCGTCGCGGCTCACCGAATAACGTTTGGCAACAACTTCCGCCGTGTCGATCATCGGCATCAGGATGTGTGGATGCACGGCGACTAACTTCGGATCAGCCGCACGGAAGACGTTTTGATGCTCGTTCTGCACGAGGCTGATCGACTCGAGGCCGCCGCCAACCATGATGTCCACGTTATCGCAGACCACTGTCTTTGCAGCGAGCGCGATTGCCATCATCCCCGACGAACATTGGCGGTCGACCGTCATGCCGGCGGTCGTAACCGGCAGCCCGGCCGCAAGTGCGATCTGTCGCCCGACGTTCTGGCCTTGCGAGCCCTGCGGCAGCGCGCAACCCATCATGACGTCATCGACTTCCGCCGGATCAAGACCGGCACGTTCGACAGCGTGTTTTACGGCATGTCCCCCGAGCGTCGGTGCTTCGGTGTTGTTGAACGCGCCGCGGTAGGCTTTGCCGATCGGCGTGCGTGCGGTCGATACGATAACTGCTTGTCTCATCATTGCTTCCTCTGCTGGTCTAGCCGGTCAGTTTCAGGCCAAGCTTTTTGGCCGCCTGTTCCGCAAATTTGCCAGGCTGCTCGAATCCGGCCTGGAGTTCCGTCATGCCCGCCTGGTCGTTTAGCTGCTCCCATACGGCGGCGATGCCTTCCGGCGACACCTCGTCAGGAAGCAGGCTCATGCCGTTTGTCTCGAATCCCTTGAAAATCGCAAAACTGCCGCCGCCGGCGCACAGAACCTTGCGGCTTGGCGCTTCCGGCCCGGAGAGAAATACGACAGCGGGGCTCACGGCGTCGGGCGACATGAGTTTGAACACGGGTTCAGGGAACAGGCCTTCGGTCATCGCCGTACCGGCGGTCGGTGCCAGGCAATTGACGTGGATATTGTGCTTGGCACCTTCGAGATGCAGCGTATTCATGAGGCCTACCATCGCCATCTTCGCCGCACCGTAGTTGGATTGGCCAAAGTTGCCGTAGAGGCCCGAGCTCGAACTCGTGAAAATGATCCGGCCGTAATCCTGTTCGCGCATGATGTCCCAGACTGCCTTGGTGCAGTTGACCGTGCCCATCAGGTGTACTTCGACGACGAGCCGGAAGTCGTCGAGCGGCATCTTCGCAAAGGTTTTGTCACGCAGGATGCCGGCATTGTTGACCAGGATATCAACTCGGCCCCATGCGTCCATGGCCTGGCGCACCATGTCCTCCACCTGCGAGTAGTCGGCGACATTGGCGCCATGCGCAATCGCCTCGCCGCCAGCCGCCTTGATTTCATCAACAACGGCATTTGCATTGGCGGACTGCGCGTCGTCGCCGCCAAGGTCGTTGACGACAACCTTCGCGCCGCGATCGGCCAGCGCCAGAGCGTGACAGCGCCCAAGCCCCTGGCCCGCACCGGTAACTATGGCCACCTGGCCATCGAGTCTGATACTCATTTTTTGCCTCTCTTTAGTTGCTGGATTTCTTGTTCATCGAGACCGATCAGGGACAGAACGCGGACAATTGATGGCGGTTTTGCCTCAACCGGTCGTTTGCCGCTATGCCTGCGCGGCCTTTACATAGGGGCGCAATTCGTTTCGTGCGACGACCATTCGGTGCACCTCGTCCGGGCCGTCTGCAAATCGCAAGGTGCGTGCGTTCGTGTACATGGCGGCAAGCGGGAAGTCCTGCGAGATGCCGGCCGCACCATGCATCTGAATTGCGTCGTCAATGACGTCAAGCGCGACGTTGGGAACCGTCGCCTTGATCTTCGAAATCCAGACCTGAGACTCCTGCACGCCGCGGGTATCGATGATATGCGCGGTCTGCAGGGTCAGCAGCCGTGCCATATCGATATTCATGCGCGCGTTGGCGATCTTGTCATAGTTGCCGCCGAGCTTGGCCAGCGGCCGGCCGAAGGCCGTACGAGACACGGCGCGCTCGCACATCAGTTTCAGTGCGCGCTCAGCCGAGCCGATAGCTCGCATGCAGTGGTGCACGCGGCCCGGGCCCAGCCGGCCCTGGGCAATTTCAAAACCGCGCCCCGGGCCGAGAATCATGTTGTCCTCGGGAACGCGCACATCTGTAAGCCGAATATGCATATGGCCGTGAGGCGCATCGTCGTTAGCAAACACGTTCATCGGCCGCACGATCTCGACACCGGGCGCATCGATGGGCACCAGGATCTGTGAGTGCTGCTGATGGCGGCCGTTTTCCGGGTTCGACTTCACCATGCAGATCATGATTTTGCAGCGCGGGTCGCCGGCGCCGGAGATATAGGTTTTCTCGCCGTTAATGACCCACTCGCCGTTCTCGAGCACTGCCGACGTCGAAATATTGGTCGCGTCGGACGAGGCTACGGCTGGTTCGCTCATGGCATACGCCGAGCGGATTTCACCGGCAAGCAGCGGCTCGAGCCACTGCTTCTTCTGTGTCTCTGTGCCGTAACGTTCGAGGACTTCCATGTTGCCCGTATCGGGGGCGCTGCAGTTGAACGCCTCTGCTGCAAGGTACGCACGACCGGTCTCTTCGGCGAGGTAGGCGTACTCAACCGTGCTCAGGCCATAACCGCGCTCGCTGTCGGTCAGCCAGAAGTTCCACAGGTTCTGCTCGCGAGCAGCAGATTTGAGGCTGCCGAGAATCTCCTGTTGGCGATCCGTCAACGTCCATCGGTCACCGCGATCGATCTCGGCAATAAATTCTTCGTCGACCGGCAGGACGCGCTCGTCGATAAAGGTTATCACGGCATCGAGCAGCGGGCGGAGACGATCAGTTATGCCAATATTCATGGGTTGATTCCCTTGCTCATGTGGGTTCATCGCGCGTCAATTTTTCGTGCGCACCGGCAGCTTGCGATTGGCAATGTCTACAGGCGCTCGGGCAGGTTATAGCTGGACATGCTGACACAGATGCCGCCGCAACGCCTGTCACCTGCGTGACGCGCCCGCGAGGCTGCGCTGTTGCTTAAGCTGCACCTGCAGCAAAACCGAAGTAGCGGCCGATGTTAAACGGCTGCCACTGATTTCTGCGCTGCGACAGGCGATCGGCAATCACGAAGAGCGACTGCGCATTGACGCCCATGCCCGTGTGGCTGCCCAGCACTTCGATATTCTCAACCTGGTCGTGGCCAGCGTGTTGTATGCAGGCGCGCCAATGACATACGCCATCGAACCTGCTGTAAATCGACGTCGTCGGAACCGGAGGCGCGGCACTGATTTCCCAATGCTCCTTCAGGAACTGCTCCGGCTTCGTCGCATGTTCCGGGTTGAACATTTTGTACAGCTTGGTCACCTTGGAGGCGTCGCCGTCCGGGTCGTTAAACGGGCTGCCGAGCGTAATGACCTGGCGTACCGCGTCTGGCAGATGTTTCGCCAATTCGCGCGCGTAAATGCCGCCGAGGCTCTGTCCGACGATACTGATCCTGCAATCGTACTCCGCGTGCAGTCCCTGCAGCAGTTCCCCGACACCTTCGAACAGTTCGCGTCGCGCGCCGAAGTTCACGCCCTGTTTCCAGCCGCAGGGCAGATAACCGAGCCTCGAAAGAAAATGCCGCAGCAACGCCGTCGACCGGTCGCCTGCGGTAAAGCCCGGTATCACGAGAACCGGATGACCATCACCGCCCTTCAATGAGTTCAGCCACGGCTCGGACAAATGCAGCGTTGCGAGCTCGAAAATTGCGCGAAAAGGCTCGGTCAAATACAGCGTTTCACTCGGCGGCCGGAACTTCTCTCTCAGAATGTAGCTCATGTCGTTCCTCTGGCAACGGACCGTTTGCCGCCTGTTTTACCGACAGGTTTTTTGCGCGGCCCCGCTTTAGGCTGGTGCGCGGCCTTCCTGGCTCCGCGTTTCGATGTGGCTTTCGCCGGCGCCGCTTTCTTTCGCGAAGCAACTTCAAGCTCCGCGAACGATTCCTCGAGAAGTTCAGCGTAGTGTGCCGGGTCGGGCATCATGACACGGCAGCAGGTCACGCCGATATTCAATTCTCCGCAATAGCTTCCGACCGCGTGGAACAGACCGTTGCCGTCGGCGCAGGGGCCGAGACCCCAGCCGCGAATATGCTTGGCGCCGTTGCTGTAAAACGGTACCGGGCTGCCGGGTACATTCGTAATCACGGTGTTGAAACTCGGTGTAACGAAGTTGGCCAAACCCTGTTCCGCAGCAACCCGTGATCCGAGTATCCCGAGTTCCATTGGAATGAAATCCGCCATCGCCATCATTGACTTGGCACCGATGGCGTTGGTGTACTCCTTCGCCTCCCGGGTCGACGCGCATATCGCCTGCAGGCGCTCCCGTGGATCGGCAATATCGGTGTGCAGTGGCACAGACATGGACACAACCTGATTACCGCCAACCGCGGCTACGCTTGGGTCGCGGACGTTGATCGGGCACATGCTTACAAGGCTGATGTCCGGAAGTTCGTCTTTCTCCAGCAAATACTTGCGTAACGCGCCTGCACAGATCGCGAGTACGGCGTCATTGACCGTGCCGCCTGCGTCGTTTTTGATCTGTTTGATCTTTTCCAGCGGGAACGTAACGCCCTCGAAAACCCGGTGTGGTGATACGGTCCCGTTGAAGCGCGTACGCGGCACGCTCGGCGGCAGGGTCAGGGCGCCGCTGATCGCCGCTTCAATCGCCTTGGTCCAGGTGGGAACCGATTCTTGCAGGAACTCGAGATAGCGCAGTGGCCGTGTGACGCTGTGCTCGATTGCCATGGCCGTTAACTCGAACGCCGATGGCACGCTGTCAGCCTGCCACTGTTCCGCGCCTTCGATCTGGCGAACTTCAGGCGTCGGGTCGCAGAGGGCGGTGGCGATGGCCTGGCTTGACGCACCGTCGATTGCTGCATGATGTATCTTCGCAAACAGCGCAAAACACCCCGGCGGAATGCCTGCTACATTATCGAGTCCCTCGATGACGTAAAGCTCCCAAAGTGGCCGTGCACGATCCAGCGTACGCGCATGCAGCCGGGCAATCTGAATACACAATTGCCTCCAGTCGCCGGGCTTGGGCAAGGCGACGTGGCGAATGTGAAACTCCGGGTCGAACGACTCGTCCCGGACCCAATAGGGGAAGTCGGCATTGAACGGGACCTCGACAAGCCGTTGTCTGAGATAGGGCGCAACGTGGGCCCGTTCCATCACCGTCTGGATAATGCGCTTGAAACGAACGCTGCCACCGGGGGCGGTTGACGGGTCGAAAATGCCAACCGAGGCAATATGCATGGGTGCATTCGGTGTTTCCATGAACAGGAATGCAGCATCAAGTCCGCTTGTTTGTTGCATATCTCGCCCGCGTCCACCAACCAAATCAGTATAAAAAGCGCATATCGGGCGCCTGGTCAAGGCCGCTATGCGCTGCTGACAGGCCGCCGTGGCGCCAGGCCTGTCAGCCCGTGTGCAAACTCAGGCGGCTTTCTTGGCCTCCGGAGCCGTTTTGGCTTTCGCGGTCTTCCTGGCCGGCGGTTTGGCTTTTGCGGTTTTCCTGGCCGGCGCTTTGGCTTTCGCGGTCTTCCTGGCCGGCGCTTTGGCTTTCGCGGTCTTCCTGGCCGGCGGTTTCGCCTTCGCGGTCTTCTTGACCGGCGGTTTCGCCGTCGGTGCTGCGCTGGCCGGCGTGTATATTGCCTTCAGATTCTCGACCAGGGACTCCCATGACCGGGTGTTGTCTTCCTGCAAAGCAACGAGTTCCTCACGGACCTTCTCTTCAAAAGCCAGGTTGGCTTCAAAAGCCTGATTGAACGTGCGCGACTCGCGCATTTCCTTGAAGCTCTCTATACGAGCATCCGCCAGCTCGGTCCACGCCTTGGTATTGCGCCGGAGCAGGCCTTCGTAATATTCGGCCTGAGCCTTCCAGGCGTCGCCGTAGGCGGCTGCTGCCTGCCCGACGAATTTCCGGATGTTTTCGGATGTTACCTGTGCCATTGTCTCCTCTCCTGTTTTTTGCGGTGCAAAATATCTATAATCAATCTATCAGATAATCTTCCAATGTCAAGGTTTTTTTGCAATCGCAAATTATTGTTTATATAATAAATACAGGTAGATAAGTATAAATACATAGAGAGTTTTATGCAGTGCACTTATTTTTTGCCAGGCACGCGGCCGGCCGCCGGCCCGGGGCCTGAACGACCGGGAGGGTCGCCATGAGGTTGCTCAAGAAATACCCGAACCGACGCATCTACGACGCCGAAACCAGCAGCTTCGTGTCCTTGCCGGAAATTCGCAAGATGATCATCGACCGGCAATCGATACGCGTCGTGCACTCGAAAACCGGCAAAGACCTCACGCGCAGCGTGCTGCTCCAGATCATTACCGAGATGGAGACCGAGGGTCACGAATCCCTGCTCACGAACCGGATTCTCGAGGAGCTGATCCGCTTTTACGGCGACAAGATCGTGGCGATGATCGGGCCGTACATCGAGCAGCAGATTCTGCAGTCGCTTGCGGCCCAGGACCGGATGCGGGATCAGCTGACGAAAGTGTTTACCCAGCCGTATCCCACCCCGGACCAGGCGATCAGGCAAATGCTGGAGCAGTACCAGAAGCTGACGGGGCAGCATGTCCCCGGCGCCGGTCAGAATGAAAATGATGTGCCGGCCGCTGAAAACCCGGATGACGCGCCGGAGCAGAAGGAGCCGCCGAAAGACGCCTGAGCTTCCTTGCCGCAGTCGATCGATGTCGCGCGAGTGACAGACAAAAGGGGCTGTTCGGTTCAAGGTTGGGATCTTCAACCGAAAATCCCGTCACGAGACCGTTCCGGAGGATGCCAAGGTGTCAGACGCCGACACATTTCGACAAGAGACCCGCGCCTGGCTGGAAGAGAATTGCCCGGCCTCGATGCGACGGGCGGTCAAGTCCGATAAGGACCAGTGCTGGGGCGGGCGCAACTGGGTGTTCGAGAGTGAGGACCAGAAAATCTGGCTCGAACGCATGGCCGAGCGCGGCTGGACCGCGCCGCAATGGCCGGTCGAGTATGGCGGTGGAGGTCTGTCCAGGCAGGAAGCCAAGATTCTGCAAGAAGAGATGGCGAGCATCGTTGCGCGGCGACCGCTCGAGAGTTTCGGCATCGACATGCTCGGTCCCGCGCTATTCAAATTCGCGAGCGAAGAGCAAAAGCAGCGATTTATCCCGCCGATCGTTCGCGGCGAGATTCGCTGGTGCCAGGGCTATAGTGAACCCAATGCCGGCTCCGACCTGGCCAGCCTGCAGACCCGCGCAGACGATCAGGGCGATCACTATCTCGTCAACGGCTCGAAGATATGGACGTCCTATGCGGACAAGTCGGACTGGATCTTTTGCCTGGTGCGCACTGATTTCGACGCACCGAAACACCAGGGCATCAGTTTCCTGTTGTTCGATATGGCGTCGCCGGGCGTCTCCACGAATCCGATCAAACTGATCAGTGGCAACTCGCCGTTTTGCGAAACGGTTTTCGAGAACGTCAGAGTTCCCAAGGAGAACCTGGTCGGCGAGCTGAACAAGGGCTGGGATATTGCCAAGTATCTGCTGACGCACGAGCGCCAGATGATCGGCGGATTCGGCCTGTCCAGAGCGGGTTCGAAATCGACCGGCCGGACCGCGGCGCAGGTGATCGGAACCAGCGATGGGCGCCTTGCCGACGGCGGGCTTAGAGCCGATATTGCCGCGTTCGAGATCGACGAGATGGCATTTGCACTGACGGTGGAGCGAGTTGTCGATGAAGCGAAGGCCGGGCAGGGCACGGGCGCGGCCTCGTCCGTGCTGAAACTGTACGGCACCGAGCTCAATAAGCTTCGCAACGAGCTATTGATGTCGATAGGCGGTAGCGGTGCGCTGCCCTGGGGCAGCGAGGAAAATGCCACGTTGGCACAGCACTGGCTGCGCAGCAAAGGCAACTCCATCGAGGGGGGTAGCTCGGAAATCCAGCTGAACATTATTGCGAAACGAATTCTCGGCCTGCCGGCCTGAGTCACGGGTGAGAACAGGGAGTACAGCATGGCCTTGGTACTGAACGAAGAGCAGCAGATGCTCCGCGACTCGGCGAAGTCTTTTATCCAGGAGAGTTCACCCGTCAGTTTGTTGCGCGAGCTGCGCGACCGTGGCGAGGAATGGTCACCCGAACTGTGGGGCGGAATGGCCGATATGGGATGGACCGGTATTGCTATCCCGGAGGAGCATGGCGGGCTTGAGTTTGGGTACGTCGGTGCAGGGCTTGTATTCGAGGAGTGCGGCCGGACGCTTGCGTCATCACCGCTACTGTCATCATCGTTCGTCTGTTCCGCGCTCATCGCCGAGCTCGGCGATGATGAGCAAAAGGCCGCGTTACTGCCGGCGATCGCCAGCGGCGAAACGATATGGGCGCTGGCGCTCAGTGAAACAGATCGGTTCGACCCTGCGGCAACAGCGTTGACGGCAGCCGCCGATGACGAAGGGTACCTGCTCAGTGGAAACAAGCTGCACGTAGCTGACGGGGCCATCGCAAACAAGCTGATCGTCGTAGCCAGGACCGATGCCGAGCCAGGGACTGAAAGCGGTCTCTCGGTGTTCATCGTGGACAGAGACGCCAAAGGTCTCTCTATCGCCGCTTCGCCTAACCTCGATACGCGCCTCGTCGCCAAGCTGCAATTCGATTCCGTGCGAGTGGCCGCCGCCGACCGGCTCGGCGATGCCGGGGCAGCGTGGCGCGCGCTGGAGCGGGCGCTGGACATAGGCGCTGTTCTCTCGGCGGCGGAATTGCTGGGTATCTCCCAGGAAGCCTTCGAACGGACACTGGGATACCTCAGGGAGCGCAAGCAGTTCGGTGTTCCGGTCGGGAGTTTCCAGGCCCTGCAGCATCGGGCAGCGCAGCTTTTTTGCGAGCTCGAGCTGTGCAGGTCCGCGGTTCTCAAAGCGCTGCAGGCCATTGACGCAAATGCGCCCGAGCGATCGCGGCTCGCGAGCATGGCCAAGGCGAAGATGGCAAGGACGGCCAAGCTTGCTGTCAACGAAGCCGTGCAAATGCACGGCGGCATCGGCATGACCGATGAATTCGACATCGGCTTTTTCATGAAGCGCGCGGCGGCGGCGAGCCAGGAATACGGCGATTATTACTACCATGCCGATCGCTTCGGCCGCCTCGGCGGGTACTAGACCGTGCGCTACCCCGAGGTCGACGCGGCCGTCGCTGGCATCACCGGCGAAGGCGGCCCGTTCCCGCTGGTTACGGCGACAGTCAACGGCGAAACGCGGCAGGTTTTCGGCGGCCTGCCGGGGAACCTGCGCGACTACTATGGGCTGATCGCGAACCACGGTGACAAGGACTGCATCGTTGACGCAGAGCGACGTTTTTCCTTTGCGGAAGTGTTGCGTCAAACGGCGGCGCTGAGCGCGGCGCTCTCGGAACGCTGTGGCGTGCAAAAAGGTGACCGTGTCGCGATCGCGATGCGTAACTCGCCCGAATGGTGCATCAGTTTCATGGCGATAACGTCGATCGGCGCGGTGGCCGTGCCGATGAATTCCTGGTGGCAGGGTGAGGAGCTGGCCTACGGTCTGCAGGACTGCGAGGCGAAGCTGATTATTCTGGACGGCACCCGCTACGCCCGGCTGGCGGACTGGCTTCCAGGTTCGGGCCTGTCGGTGATCGGCATGGGCAACGACAAAGTGGCGCTGCCCGCTCATGTCGATCGGCTCGAAAGCCTGCTGGCCGGCACCGGGAATCCGGATGTTCCGGCCGTCGAAATCGATCCCGAGGACCCGGCGCTCATTCTCTATACGTCCGGCAGCACCGGCAGACCGCGTGGCGTGCTGTCGACGCAACGGAACGTGCTCTCGGCCATAGGCACCTGGCTGGTCGCGGTGACCGCGGTAGGTGTCGTCGAGGGGACCATCGGCCAGGAGCCCGAGATACAGCCTGCAATCCTGCTGACCGTGCCGCTGTTCCACGTATCCGGTCTCAACAACATGCTCCTGCTGTCGCTCGCCTGGGGCCGCAAGATCGTCATGATGCACAAGTGGGATATCGATGCGGCGCTGGAGCTGCTGCAGGCCGAGCGCATAACGCATTTTAACGGCGTGCCGACAATGTCGATGGAGCTCGTCAACCACCCGCGGCTCGACGAGTATGACCTGTCGGCGCTCGTCGACATCGGCTCCGGTGGCGCCGCGCGCCCGTCGGAGCAGGTGGCCAGGATTATGAAGCGCTTTCCCGGCGCGTGGGCCTCCGAGGGCTACGGACTGACTGAAACGAATGCCATAGGCTGTGTCATCGGCCGGGAAGACTACGTGGAAAGACCGGAGTCCGTCGGCCGACCCACGGCCCCACTCGTCGAAATTCGCATCATCGATGCGGCCGGCAATACCCTCCCACAGGGACAGCACGGCGAACTTTGCATTCGGTCGCCGGCGGTTGCGACCGGGTATTGGAAGCAGCCGGAAGCCACGGCCGAAGTTTTCCGCGACGGCTGGTTCCACACGGGAGATGTCGGATACGTCGATGACGAGGGATTCATCTACATTGTCGATCGGCTCAAGAGCATCATCATTCGCGGCGGCGAAAACATCGGCTGTCCCGAAGTCGAAGAAGCGATGTACGCCCATCCGGACGTTGTCGAGGCGGCAGTTTTTGCGCTGCCCGACGAACGGCTCGGCGAGATCGTCGGTGCGGCCGTTTCGGCGCGGGCGGGCAGCAGCCTCGATGCGGAACAGCTGCAGGCGTTCCTGGCAGATCATCTTGCCGCGTTCAAGGTGCCGCAGCACATCTGGTTCGTCGCTGGCAGCCTGCCGCGAATCGCATCGGGAAAAATCGACAAGCAGAGAATTCGCAGCGATTTCATTGAACGTTTGGGACTGTAATTCCGTCGTCCGGGCAGGAGGAGAGAAACGTGTTCGAGTTTGACCCCAAAGCCAGGTACATGATGCCGGCTCACTTCGGATCCCCGCGTATCGACGGACCACCTTCGGGCTGGTACCACGACGTTACGACGATGATCGTGACGTACGTGACGGACCGCGACAAGTTGAGCGCCTATCTGCCGGAGCCGTTTGCGGTTGCGAATGAACCGCTGATTACCGTTATGTATGCCCGCAGTCGAAAGGTCGACTGGTTGGCGGGGCGTGGCTACAACTTGATCGGCGTGAGTGCGGCGGCTGTCTTTAACGGTGAGCACGACGAGCTCGAAGGCTCGTTTGCCCTGGTCATCTGGGAGAACCTTACCGACCCTATCCTCAGCGGCCGGGAGATGACGGGCATACCGAAGATATTTGCAGATATACCGGACCACACGATAGAGGACGGCGAATGGCGTTCCGGCGCAAGCCATTTCGGCAGCAAGATTGTCGACCTGTCGATTCGAAATCTGCGCGCCCCTTCAGCTGAGGAGATAGCTGCTGCGCAGGCCGCGCGGGAGGGCAAGGACAACCCGATGGGCTGGCGTTACATACCGGCAGTAGGAGGGTTCGGTGCAGCGCTCAGCGAACCGACGACGTTTCCGTCAGAAGATATCGTTACGGAGGCCTATGTCGGCGAAGGCTCGATCGAGTGGCACGAACTCACGTGGGAGCAGAATCCGACCCAGTTTCACATCGTGAATGCGCTCGCGGGTCTGCCAATTCTCGAATACCGTTCGGCGTTAGTGACAAAAGGAAGCACCAACCTGTTCATTCCCGAGCGTTGGCCGCGCGCGTTGCGATGAGATTCGGACAGCACAGCGCATGACGATCGAGGAAATCAAAACAGTCTGCTATGTCGGCGCCGGAACAATGGGATGCTTCAATGCCCTGGTTGCCGCGGTCTCTGGCTACGACGCCGTCATGCACGATCTGTCGGACGAGCAGCTTGAGCAGGTTCAGAAGACGCAGGCAGAGATAGGCGCGTTCCTGGTCGCCAGCGGGTATTGTTCGGAGCCGGACCTCAGGGCCGGAATCCAGCGCGTAAGCTGTGAGGGCGACCTTGCCGCGGCGACCTCCAAGGCCGACCTGGTCAGCGAATCGGTGATCGAGGAGCTGGGCGTAAAGCGTGAAGTGCATGCAAGACTTGACCGGCTCTGCCCCGAACGGACCATTCTGACCACCAATACGTCAGGGTTGCTCGTCTCGGACATCGAAGATGCGGTGAGGCGTGGTGACCGTTTCGCCGCGTTGCATTCGCATCTCGGCTCGCCGCTCATTGATATCGTCGCCGGCCCGCGCACCAGCTCGGCGACCATCGGTATTTTGACGCGTTATGTGAGAAGCCTGAATGCCGCGCCGCTGGTACTGCACAAGGAGAACCGCGGCTACGTCCTGAACGCGATGCTGGGCCCGGTATTGACGATGGCGCTGATGCTGGTAATAGAGGGGGGCGTCAGCAAGGAAGCAGTCGACGCCGCCTGGATGAAACATCGCCATGCGCCAATGGGCCCTTTCGGCATGATGGACCTGTTCGGTCTCAACGTCGTTTATGACGGCTGGCAGCACCGCGAAGCCGATCCCGTTGTCGATACACTCAAGCCGAGAGTGCTTGCCGGCTTGCAGCCGTATATCGATCGTGGCGACCTGGGAATGAAAACGGGAAAGGGTTTTTACGAGTACCCGAATCCCGCCTACGAGCGCCCGGATTTTTCCAAGCTACATGGCGATGACGATGCTCCAAATTTCGCCATGACGGCGGTGTTGCTTGGCAATGCGATCATACTTGCCTGCAACGATGTCGCAGATCCTGCCGAGATCGACTACGCGTGGACGGTCGGCATGAGTCTTGAAGCCGGGCCATTCGCACTCCTTGATGAGATGGGCATCACTGCTGCACGCCAGCTGATCGCTGCGTCGGGAGACTTTTTCTCGGCCGAGGAAAGCCGGATGATCGGGCTTTTCCTGGGCCAACGGGAGGTAGGCGATCGTGTCAGCCTCTAGCCTCGATATTCAAACCTTGTTCAACCTGGACGGCAAGATCGCGCTGGTCACCGGCGGCTCGCGCGGCATCGGCCGCATGATGGCGCAGGGCCTGCTGCAGGCGGGCGCCAGGGTCTACGTCACGGCACGCAGTGCCGATGTCTGCGAGCAGACCGCGACCGAGCTGAGCCAGTACGGCGCCTGCGAGGCTCTGCCGGCGGATATCAATGACGAAGAAGCGCGCCAGCGCCTGGTAGCGGATATCGACGTTCGCGATGGCAGGCTCGATATTCTCATCAATAATGCGGGCAAAGCCTGGGGCGACAGCTTCGAGAACTATACGGCCGAGGCGTTCGAAAAAGTCCTGCAACTCAATGTCACGACACTGTTTGCGATGACCCGGGACTGCACGCCACTGCTGGAGAAAGCGGCTAGCGCAAGAGACCCTGCGCGCGTCATCAACATTGGCTCTATCGACGGCCTGCATATTCCGAGAGTGCACGGAATCGGAACTTACGCCTACTCGGCCAGCAAAGCGGCCGTCCACCACCTGACCCGGCACCTGGCAGTGGAGCTCGGTTCGAGACACATTACCGTCAACGCGATTGCGCCAGGATTTTTCCCCAGCACCATGACGGAAAAGATATTCGAGCACTTTGGCGACAAACTCGCGAGCAATAGCCTGCTTGGACGCGTCGGCGAGCCGGAGGACATTGCTGGTATCGCGATCTACCTGAGTTCACGCGCCGGCGCCTACGTGCATGGCGCAGTCATTCCCGTCGACGGCGGCACGATCATCAACCATCGCCACACCTGAAGTCCTTTCCTGCCGATGCTGGCAGCAGCGGCGTAAAAAGGCATCTCTAGGCTACGTTCCGCTCTACGGATCGGCGCGTGTGGCCGGCGATCATCGAGGTCAGTCTATCGACCAGCTGGGGCGGGATGTCATGACCCATTCCGTCGATGAGCTCGAGCCTGGCGCCCTTGATGTGTTTCGCCGTGTCGATCCCGCATTCGAGCGGGATCAAAGGGTCTTCCTTGCCGTGAATGACCAGCGTCGGTTTGTCGATCGTCGCGAGCCGCTTTACGCGGCTGCCGTCTGCGACCACCGCGGCAACGTGGCGCCTGAAGCCCTGCGGATAAAAGCTTCTCTGCAATGACATTGAAATGAGGTGGCGCCATTCCTCTTCGCTCCTCGGGTAGCCCGGGCTGCTGATGAGCTTTATCGACTTGATGGCGTGTTTGAGCATGACCTCGGGATCGCCGGTATCGGGGCGCCTGATGAAAATATGCTGCAGGACATCGCTACGTGGTGGCGGCAAGCGCGGATTGCCGCTGCTCGACATCAGCGACGTCAGCGACTTCACACGATGTGGATGCCCAACCGTCAGCAGCTGCGCGATCATGCCGCCCATCGATGCCCCGACGACGTGCGCTGCCTCTATGTCGAGCGCTTCGAGTACGCCCGCCGCGTCGGCCGCCATGTCCTCGAGCGTATAGGGCGCATTGAGCGGCGCGCTCAGCAGATGATTCAGAACGTAGTTCAGCCGGCCGGGCGCCTTGGCGCCCTCGAACTTGGTCGACAGACCAACGTCGCGGTTGTCGAAGCGGATGACATAGTGGCCGTGAGCAACGAGTGCATTGCAGAATTCGGGCGACCACGCCGTCATCTGCGTACCGAGACCCATGATCAGCAATACCGGATCGGCGCCCGGGTCCCCAAACGTGTCGTATTCGATTTCCAGATCTTTTACCTGCAGCGTTGCCATAGCGATTACTTCCTGTCTCGGTCGAGACTCAGGTAGGCGTTCACGCGCTCGACCGCGTTGTCCCGAATATTCATGTAGAAAAGGCTGTAGTCGTGAACGTGATAATTCTCGCCGGGCATCTTGCCGAACTCGTAGATCGGCGACGTCGGCTTCGAGATGTAAAGGTAGCCATCGTCGGCGCAGCGGGCCGAGACGTCCTTCGTCATCAGTGGCGCCAGTTTTGACCGCAAGGAGAAATTGAGAATCCCGGGCGCCTCGACATAGGTAGCGCCCTTGTGCAGCTCGCGTCCGGCTCGACCGTGGCCGGCAGACCAGGACAGCGGGTTGACGCAGGTTGCGATCTTCCTGCTGCGACGTTCCCAGCGTCTGCCGTTTGCGGCGCCGTAATAATGCTCACTCTGGTCGCCGAGGTGTATCGGACCCCCTGCCTCGCCATAGGTATCCCAGGCGATCAGGCAGCGGGTATCTGCCGCCGTCCCGCACACGGGCAGCCAGCGCAACGTCGACCCAAGCTTGTCCCGCGGCAGCGAGAAACCCGGTACGTACGCGGCAATCATGCGTTTTCGAAAGTCAGCCGGGCCGATCACCTCTTCGAGGAGTCGAATGGCATGCAGTGTGCCCTGGCTGTGGCCGGCGAGGATAAATGGCCGGCCTTTGTTATGCGTGGTCATGTAATGCTCGAAGGCGCGGCGCACATCGTCAAAGGCCGCCTCCAGCGCCAATCGTCCGCTCGGACTGGCGTCCATAAACACGTGAAACGTCGCCTGCCGGTATCGGGGCGCATAGATTCGGCAGCAGCCGCTGAATACCGACACCTGTGACGGGACAACGAAGTTCTCGACGAGCATGTTCGCGGTCCACTTGCCAGGATCGGCATTCCAGTTCTCATTGCCGAAGTAGGTCGTCGGATGGATGAAGAACACGTCGGCCCGGGCAGCGGCGGACGGCGCCGGCTGCGCCGAGCCCGGTGAAACGCCGGACAAGCCCGGAGACTCGGGCGTAACGACCCACGCGGATTCACGGCTGTAGTCGGGCGCGGCGGGCAGATGCGCCGCATCGAATTCCTCCGCTGGCCGGACCGTATTCACATACGCCCGCCACGCAAGCCACGTTGCGAGGAAATTCGCTGCCACGACGACAACAACAAAGATTGCGACGCCGATCAGCAGTTTTCCAAGCGGCTTTCTCAACTCGAGCCTACCCGCTGCGCTGAATATCCAGCCAATCGCGATGATGGCAGGAACAGGACCGGGAGGCCCGTCACCTCGGTGACAGTTCTGCGCATCGGGGAGCCGGCTAGCTTGCGCTTTGCAATAACAGCGAGTCGCGTATCTGATCGATCTGCGGCTTGAGCTTCGGTTTGGTCCTGCCGAGACAGGGCTTGTCGCGCGGGCAGCCCGAGCTGCGCGGACAAATAATCGTCGCGTCCTTGCCCGAGCCTTCGGCGATCCAGCCAATGTTGAGTATTTTGCTGATGCTTTCGAGCTGCCGGCGTGCTTCGAGCGGAATCGCACCCGACCCGCCGCCCGCGTTGCAGCTTTGCTCGATCGCACTGATCGTCTCGAACGGATCAATGTTCTGCGCGCGCAGCGCAGGCGCGAGATCGACGCCCGCGCACAGCACGTGCGGGTTACCGGCCGCGTCTTTGCTGCGAATCGACTGGCAGCAGTAGAGGCGCTTGTCGTCCCCGGAACGCAGCACCGAAATCTGTGAAGACGGTTTGGTCGAGCGCGTGTTCAACATCCGGAACACGGCCCAGTGCTGGCAGGGGTCGGAGACCATGGTCATGTTGCCCCAGGGCAGGGGGATGCCGTTGCCGCGGTACACGGCGCGCAGATTGCCGGGCGGGTATGCATCGAAGTAATGCCAGTGCGGGTAGGGGCTGACGCTCGACATACGGCGCATTACCAGCGTGGTTGTTAGCCCTATCCTGTCGCCGGCATTAATGGCATGTGCATGTCTGGCCAGGAACTGGCGAAACGGGGTCTTGGGAGCTAACAGCGCGGCTGCGAAATAGCTGCATTCAAAATCTCGCCAGGCGAACAGGATATCCTGCGCATCGACATTCGGTGAATCGGCGTCATGCCGCCGGCCGGATACGCGGCCGCCGGACACCTGCGGGGCCCTCGCGCCGTCGCCATCATGCAGGACCTTGTGGGCGATGTGATTGGCGAGATCGTATTTGAGCCTGGACGGTGTGTCGCGCAGAGAGTTGTTCAGGTAAATGATGTTGGGTGCATCGTAGAAAGACCGCACGATCATATTGAGCGGTGCGTCTGTGTCCCCGCGATCTTTGAACGGCGACTTGTCGAACCACCTGACTTCGAGAGCGAGTTCGTTCGCAATATCGAAAACGTCTTCGACATCCAGGGGAAATCGTTTTCGCCCTACGGTCTCGGCCGCGCGTTCGATATCCGGAAAGCGGTTGCGGTTTGACTCCTGGTGGGCGCGGATCAGCAGGTGCGCGAACTGGCGGCCGGTCGTGCCGGTTTGTGCAAGCAGTTCCGGGATCGCAAGCTGCAAGAGGTTCTCCGAGAACAGGAAACCGGGCTCGAGCGGAATGCCGCTGACCGCTGATTCAAGCGGAGCAGGATCGATCGCCGGGCTGTCGAGAGACTCGTCGTAAAACCAGTTGACGTCTTTCTGAAAAATCTCGGCCACGATTTGCAGCAACCGTTCCGACGGAACCCGCTTGCCGTTTTCGATCATCGACAGGTAGGAGACCGACGGGCCCGCCTCGGCATCGATCTGGATGCAGCGAACCGACAGGTCCTCGAGTGTCAGGTTATTGCGCTTGCGCAGCGACTTGATCTTCGTGCCGAGGAAGTGCGCCTTACGTTTCAGCCCTTGCCTGTTTGTCATAATCAGCCCGTATCTGTGAAATTAACATTGTAAAATTTTTTGTGTGAAATTTCATATTAATTGGTCGTACTATAACCGTCAGCAACAATGGTTTCACGGTTTTTACACGGGATACGGGCAGGAGGCAGGTCAGCATGGATCGACGCGAACAGGTAATACGACTTGAGTCGGAGTGGGCCAAGAGTCCGCGGTGGCGGGGCGTGGAGCGCACCTACAGTGCCGAGGATGTGGTCAGGCTGCGGGGCACGGTGCAGGTCGAGCACACGCTCGCCCGGCATGGCGCTGAAAAGTTCTGGCGGCTCGTTAACCAGGAGCAGCCCCTGTGCGGGCTCGGCGCCCTGACCGGAAACCAGGCCATCCAGGAAGTGCAGGCCGGTTTGAAAGCGATCTACTGCTCGGGCTGGCAGGTTGCCGGCGACGGCAACAGCTCCGGGGAGATGTACCCGGATCAGAGCCTGTACCCGGTCGACTCCGTTCCGAAGATGGTGCAGCGGATCAACAATGCCCTGCAGCGCACCGACGAGATCCACGCGTTGAACGGCGATACGAGCACCGACTGGTTCGCGCCGATCATTGCCGACGCAGAGGCCGGCTTTGGCGGTAATCTCAATGCCTTCGAACTCATGAAGAGCATGATCCGCGCCGGCGCGGCAGGCGTGCATTTCGAGGATCAGCTGTCTTCTGCGAAGAAGTGCGGCCACATGGGCGGCAAGGTCCTGGTACCGACCGGCGAAGCAATCGCCAAGCTGTCGGCGGCAAGACTCGCTGCCGATGTTCTGGGTGTCCCGACCGTGCTGATTGCGCGCACTGATGCGGACGCCGCGAATTTGATCACGTCGGATTCCGATGAGCGCGATCACCCGTTTATCACCGGCGAACGCACGCCCGAGGGATTCTTTCGCACTACGCCCGGGCTTGATCAGGCAATCGCGCGCGGGCTCGCGTATGCACCGTATGCCGACCTGCTCTGGTGTGAGACATCTAAACCCGACCTCGAGCAGGCGCGGCGGTTCGCGGACGCGATTCATGCCCGGTACCCGGATCAGCTGCTCGCCTATAACTGCTCGCCGTCGTTCAACTGGAAGGCGAATCTCGACGACGACACGATGCGGTGCTTTCGCGAGGAACTCGGCAAGATGGGCTACAAGTTCCAGTTCATCACGCTGGCAGGCTGGCACGCGCTGAACCTGGGCATGTTCGAGCTCGCGAGCGCCTACAAGGCAGACGGAATGTACGCGTATTCGCAGCTGCAGGAACGCGAATTTTCGCAGGAACAGAATGGGTTTCGTGCCGCGAAACACCAGTCCTTCGTCGGTGCGGGCTACTTCGACGCGGTGCAGAACACGATTATGGACGGCCTGTCGTCGACGACGGCGCTGGCGGGGAGTACCGAGGAAGAACAGTTCTTCGAACACGGCGAAACGGCCGCATAAGCAGGAGGATTCGTAATGGCGAAGTCGATAATTGAATACCTCGCGAGAGACAATCTCAGAGCGAAGTTCCTTGACCGGACGATCCCGTTGCAGGGCGCAAGCCACGTCGATGTCACCGGGTACTCGATCGACGTTCCGATGCGGTACACGGAATTTTTTGCCACGCTCGTCGACGGCCGCACGGTAAGACTCAAGGACCCACGGCAGTTCGTCGCCTGGTCCGGTCGGGCGAGCAAACGCAATTATCTTTTCAAGGGCCGTCACGGTCGCATCGAAGTGCAGACCGAAACGGAGCAGACGACCAGGATTGTCCGGACGGCCACGACCGAACGTTCGTTCGTCGCGCGGGACGGAAGCCAGCTTGTCGTGCATCGCTGGGGCCGGGTCTTCCCCGTGAGCATGGTCGCGCCGAGTCGTGATTATGAAGCGGATGGGATGTATGCTTTCACCCAATAGCGCTAGCAGGCCATGATGAGTACATGACCGCGAGGAGTTTGCCGGTGGCGTCCAGGGAGTTGCGACAAATCGGTAATCTTCAGGTCGACCCGCTCTTTGCCGGCTTTATCGAGCACGAGCTGTTGCCGGCGATCGGGTTCGGGGCGGCGGAATTCTGGAGCGGCCTTGAATCACTGCTGGACGACCTGACGCCGGTCAACCGGGGGCTGCTGCAAAAAAGGGCTTCGCTGCAGGCACAAATCGATGCATGGCACGTGGCCAGGAACGGCTCCGCGTGGGACCAGGCAGAGTATGTCGGTTTCCTGAGAGACATCGGTTATCTCGGTGAAGCCGGCGAGCCTTTTCAAATTACGACCGACGGCGTGGACCCCGAGATCGCCTCGATCGCAGGCCCACAGCTCGTTGTTCCCGTAAGCAATGCGCGTTTTGCGCTGAACGCGGCAAATGCCCGCTGGGGCAGCCTCTACGATGCGCTGTATGGGACCGATGTCCTTTCCGAACAGGACGGGTGCGAGCGCGGCTCGACATACAATCCGCGGCGCGGCGCCGCCGTGATCCGCTATGCAATCGATTTTCTGGACCGGACGATTCCGTTGGACGGCGCAAGCCATGCCGAGGTGACGGCCTACGAAGTGGCGTCGACGTCGGGCAGCGCCGCCTGTACTGCGATGTTGGCGAGCGGCGGGCACCGCGCCTTTGCAGACCCCGACAAGTTCATCGGCCATTCGCACCAGCGAGATCGTTGCTCCCTGTTATTTCGCAACAACGGGCTGCACATAGAGATCCAGACGAATCCCGAGCATCCGGTGGGCCGGGATGCGCCCGGAAACGTCAGTGATGTGGTGCTCGAGTCCGCGCTAACGACGATCCAGGATTGCGAGGATTCGGTCGCCGCCGTCGACGCCGGGGACAAGGTGGGCGTTTACCGCAACTGGCTCGGACTCATGCAGGGCACGCTCGAAGCGCAGTTCGACAAAGGCGACCAGACCGTCATGCGTCGTCTGAACAGGGACCGAGTTTTTCAGGCTGCACAAGGCGGTGAAATCGCGCTTTCGGGCCGCAGCCTGATGCTGGTGCGAAACGTTGGTCACCTGATGACGACGGATGCGGTGCTGGACAGGAGTGGCAATGAGACCTTCGAGGGTATACTCGACGCGGTCGTGACCTCGGCCTGTGCGATGGCCAACGCCCGCCAGTCCGAACGCCAACCGAACAGCCGCAGCCATAGCGTCTACATCGTCAAGCCTAAGATGCACGGTCCCGAGGAGGCGGCGTTCACGAATACGCTTTTCGACCGCGTCGAGGACATGCTGGGGATGGCGCGACATACGCTGAAGGTCGGCGTCATGGACGAGGAGCGGCGCACGACCGTCAACCTGCACGAATGCATTCGCGCAGTTCGCGACCGCCTCGTCTTTATCAATACCGGCTTCCTTGATCGTACCGGCGATGAAATTCATACGAGCATGCACGCGGGCCCCGTGTTACCGAAGGAGTCGATCAAAGCGCAACCATGGATTCATGCCTACGAAGACTGGAACGTCGACATCGGAATCCGCTGTGGATTGCCGGGCCGTGCGCAGATCGGCAAAGGCATGTGGCCGAAGCCCGATGAAATGCGCCAAATGATGGACACTAAAAGCGCCCACCCCGAAGCGGGCGCCAATTGCGCCTGGGTGCCATCGCCAACGGCAGCCACACTGCACGCAATGCACTACCATGCCGTTGACGTCCGCCGGCGGCAGCAGGAGCTCGCGACGCGAGAACTGGCAAGCCTGGACAGCATCCTGACGCCGCCGCTCTGCGATCCGTCGACGCTGGATGCGGAGACGATTCAGGCGGAGCTCGACAACAACGCCCAGGGCATTCTCGGCTACGTTGTGCGCTGGATAGACCAGGGCATTGGCTGCTCCAAGGTTCCCGATATCAACGACGTCGGTCTCATGGAGGATCGTGCAACGCTGCGGATCTCGAGTCAGCATATCGCCAACTGGCTGCTTCACGGAGTGACGAGTGAGAGCGCTGTGCGGCAGACATTCCGGCGCATGGCCAGGGTCGTGGACGAACAGAATGCCGGCGATCCGGGTTACCTGCGCATGAGCGACAACTTCGAGACCAGCATTGCATTCCAGGCGGCCTGCGACCTTGTCTTCAAAGGTTGCGAGCAGCCGAACGGCTACACCGAGCCATTGCTGCACGCTTACCGGCGACTCCGCAAGAGGCTGTAAATGACAAATGTCGCGGTCGCGGCTATCGTGGACAGATGCCTTGCTTCCGCTTTCTCATGCTCTTCTTGTCAGTGTCGTCGTTGGCACATGCCGACACGCTCCTCATTGCGGTTGCAAGTAATTTCAGGGCCCCGGCCGATGAGCTGGTGCAGGAGTTTGCACAGCGCACGGGTCACGACGTTCGCATCAGTTCGGCCTCGACTGGAAAGCTTTACGCGCAGATCACGAACGGTGCTCCGTACGACGTGTTCCTCGCGGCGGACAGCGAACATCCCCGCTTACTCGAAGATGCAGGACTGGGGGTGTCGGGCACGCGGGTCAGCTATGCCTTGGGCGCCCTGGTTCTCTGGTCGCGACATTCAGACTTTGTCAACGGCGGGTGTCGCGAGGCGCTCGACAATCTCGGTGACCGGCACCTTGCGATCGCTAACCCGGATATCGCGCCATACGGAGCGGCGGCCAGGCAGTTTTTGATTCGAGCCGGCCTTTGGACCGAGGTCAATCGGCGTCTCGTCTACGGCGAAAGCATCGCGCAGGCGCTGCACTTCGTCGCGACCGGAAACGCACAGCTGGGAGTGATCGCGCGCTCGCAGGTGCTCGACGCGCGCCTGCCCGCAGGGACCTGCACGTGGCCCGTGCCGGCGGAACTGCACGACCCGATCGAGCAGCAGGCCGTGGTTTTGCAGCGCGCTGCCGGCAATGCGGCGGCTGCAGCCTTCATCGACTACCTTGCCGGCGCGGCCGCGGCTGATATCGTTAGGCGTTTCGGATACGGGGCGCCTGAATGAATCTGGGTCCGCTGTGGCTCTCGGTGCAGCTTGCAGCGATCACGATGCTGCTGCTCCTCGTGATCTGCACGCCGCTCAGCTGGTGGCTGGCGCGCACTGCGTCGCGCATGAAGCCGGCGGCGCAGGCGATCGTCGCCCTGCCGATCGTGCTGCCGCCCACCGTGATGGGTTTCTACCTGCTGATTCTGCTCGGGCCGAGTGGCGCGATCGGCGCGTGGTGGGTGAGGCTGACCGGCGATGCGCTGACTTTTACGTTCGGAGGCCTCGTCATCGCCTCGTGCCTGTACAGCCTGCCGTTCGCCGTCCAGCCGTTGATGAACGCCTTCGAATCGGTTGACAAGCGTAACCTCGAGGCTGCCTGGACTCTCGGCGCCACCCGGCGCGACGCGTTTTTCAGCGTCGCCTTGCCGCAGTCGACGCGGGGTTATTTTGCGGCCGCGGTGCTGAGTTTCGCGCACACGCTGGGCGAATTCGGCGTCGTGCTGATGGTAGGCGGCAACATTCCGGGCGAGACTCGGGTCATATCGATCGCCATCTACGACCAGGTCGAGTCGCTCAATTATGCGGCTGCCCACCAGCTGTCGGGCGTGCTGCTCGTGCTCGCGTTCGTCATGCTGCTCGCGATGTTCGTCATGAATCGCCGGTGGCAGCGGCAATGAGCCACGATACCCTGTCCATTCAATTCGCACTGTCGCGGCCCGGGTTTTCGCTCGACGTTTCGCTCGATGTCCCGATGCGGGGCGTTACGGGTTTATTCGGCGCATCCGGAGCCGGTAAAACGACGCTCCTGCGCTGCATCGCGGGACTGGAGCGGCCGGAGTCGGGACGGCTGGTCGTTGCCGGGCAGACCTGGCAGGACGATGAGGCCCACGTGTCACGCCCGGTTCATGCGCGTGATATCGGTTACGTGTTCCAGGAGCCGCGCCTGTTCGCTCATCTCGACGTTCGCGGCAATCTTCAATATGGCCGGCAACGCTCGAGCGCGAATGGCCGCAGGCTTGAGCTCGACGCAGTCGTCGAGTTGCTCGGACTGCAGGGTTTGCTCGATCGACAGACTGCGGGACTGTCGGGGGGCGAAGCGCAGCGCGTCGCGATCGCGCGTGCATTACTGCGTGCGCCACGTCTTATCCTGATGGATGAACCGCTGGCATCGCTCGATGCCGCGAGAAAAGACGAAATCCTGCCGTTTCTGGATCGACTGCACGCGGAACTGGCAACGCCGATCCTTTACGTGAGCCACAATATCGACGAGGTCTGCCGGCTTTGCGATCACCTGGTCGTCATCGAAGGCGGTCGCGTGGTCGCGGACGGCGAATTGCAGTCAGTGCTTGTCCGCATGGATGTGCCGTCACTGTCTGGCGAGGAGGCAGGCTCGGTCATTGCCGGCTCGGTTTCGGGCTATGACGCGGAGTACGACCTGACCAGCATCCGGTTCTCAGGCGGCGAGTTCCGCGTGCCCGGCCACCATGCCGGCACCGGTTCGCCGCTGCGACTGCGCATCCGGGCCAGCGACATCAGCCTGTGCCGCGGCAAGCCCGCGCAGTCGACGATTCTGAATATTCTGAGCGCGACGATCGACGAGATCGAGGACGCGCAGGGCGCGACCCGGTTGCTGCGCTTGCGAGTGGGTGAAGAGCGGATGCTGGCGCGGATAACGCGGCGTTCCTGCGACGAACTCGAGCTCCGCCAAGGTGATCGGGTAGAGGCACAGATCAAGGCTGTCGCGGTGCGCGGCTTCTAGCAGCGAGCCCGTGCTGTCACCCATGCGGAACTCGGCAACGATTCAGTCGCCGGATTCCGGCAGGTCCATCACAAACTCAGAGTCGAGGCCGTCTTCGATACGCTGGTCGCGTTCGTAAATATCCTGGTAGAAGTGCACGTCGCCGCCAGGATCGACCTGGGCGGTCCAGTAAAGAAGCATGACCGGCATCGGCTTGGATAAGAAAACGGTTTTAATTTCGCCGCTGTCCAGCACCTCCTGAAACCGATCCTGCGTCCAGCCGTCGGCGCCGAGCAAGATCTCCGCAAACTCGAATGGATGTTCTACCCGAATGCAGCCGTGACTGAACGCGCGTTCAGCTCTGCCGAACAGGGACTTGCTCGGCGTGTCATGCAGGTACACGGCGTGCTCGTTCGGGAACATGAATTTGACGCGCCCGAGCGCATTGTTCGGCCCGGGTCGCTGCACGAGCGTGTACGGAAAGTTGCGTCTAGACAGCTCCGACCATTCTATGGACTCAGGATCGACAAGCTTGCCGTTTCTGTCTTTGACATCGAAGTCCCGTTTGGCGAAGTAATCGGGCTCGCTCTGAATTTGCGGCAATATTTCTTTGGTCGCAATGCTGTAGGGAACGGTCCACGTCGGGTTGAGAACGAGATACTTCATTTCATCCCGGAACACCGGTGACTGGTGGTAGGTACTTCCAACCTGCACCCGGGTTTGCCAGACGACTTCACGGTCGCGAACGACGTACGCAGTAAACCCGGCAATGTTGACGATGATGAAGTTGTCGGTAATGTCGTCGAATACCCAGCGCGCTCGCTCGAGATTGATCTCGAGCTGGCGGACGCGACGCGAGACTGGAACGTTAAGTACCCTGGCCGTCGTCGGGCCGATGACTCCGTCTACATCGATGCCGTGTCGCTTCTGAAAGCGGCGCACGCCAGCCTCGATTATCTCGGTGTAGGTTGTGTCGGCCGCCGCGACCGCGTCTGTGTCCAGGTCGCCCGTCACTGCGAGTCGCCGTGCGAGCACGGGCACCCTGTTATCGACCATGCCGGGCTTCAGTGTCGGACCCTCAGGAAATTCGGGCCAGCCGCCATTTGCCTCTATTTCACGGTACCGGGCCAGGCTCTGACGCAGCTGCTCATAGAACCGGCCGCGCGGAAACAAGGATTGCAGCCGGTAGAGCAATGAATCGGCATCGATCATGGATTGAATCGCGGCGGCCGCAGACACGCCGTCGAGGTCGCGCCGAAAATTCCATTGAGGGTCCAGCGTGTAAGGGTTGAGCTTGCCGAAACGCTGGTGGTACACGAGGCGGATCAGGCTGTCCGTGAACAGCACGTCGAGTTCTGCGCGCGCGATCGCCGTCGTGACATCGCCGGCGAGCAGCTGTCGATAGCCGGTCCGGACCTGCTCGAGGTGATAGTCGGCCGGGTCTAGCCCGTCAGCGGCTGTCGTTTCGATCGCGGTCAGCAGTTCGTCGACCTGGTCAAGGTCTGTCCACGCCGGCCTGAACCGGCGATTTTCATAGATTTCGACCAGCAGATTACCGGAGGCGACCTCGATACCCCTGAAATGGAGGTGACCGGATGACGAGAGCAGTTCGATCTCGAGCCTCACTGTCTCCTGGACAACGTTGTCCTGGGCCACGTTTACGCCGGTAGAAAGCAACAGCCCGAACCCCAAAATCAGGCTTGTTTTTGTTATTTTTGGAGCCATATCTGGTCTCGTGCGTGATTGTCGCGCGTATAATTTTCTGTCTATGCAATCGAAAAGACGACTTTCCACACATCGCTTCAATCTGCCTGTCGCGATCGCACTGGTCGCTGGGCTGACGATTCCACTCGACCAGGCGTTCAGTGTCGATGAGCGTCGGCTGACGTTTTATCACACTCACACCCAGAAAACTCTCGAGGTCACGTACGCTGTCGGCGGTGGATACGTTGATGCCGCGCTTGATGAACTCAACGAGTTCCTGTCGGATTTCCGCACCGGGGATACGACGACAATCGACCCGGAGCTGCTCGACCTGATTTATGAAGTGCGTGAATCACTGGGCAGCAACGCGGCCTTCGAAGTTATCTCGGCGTATCGGTCCCCGAGGACCAACGAGATGTTGCGCAGCAAAAGCAGTGGCGTCGCCAGGAACAGCCAGCACCTGCTCGGCAAGGCGATTGACGTACGTCTGCGCGGGGTACCGACTCGCACGCTGCGCGATGCGGCGATCGATCTGCAAAAGGGCGGGGTTGGTTACTATGAGCAATCCGACTTCGTGCACATGGATACAGGTCGCGTACGACGCTGGTAATCGCGATTAGCGGCGCCATCAGCTAGAGCCTCTGGAATAGCGTGGGGTGCCGAGCCGCGCACACGGCCTCAGCATCGTTATAATAGACCGCTGCCCAAAGCCAACGGACCCACCCCTTCGTGAATCCATTCATCCGCCTTGCCATGAAACCATCGCAATTCATTACCGGCTTGCTGATAGCCGTGTGCCTGTCAATTTCCCTAGCCGTAAAGGCACAGGATATTTCGCTATCCGGGATCGCCACCGACGGCAGCGCGACGGCCGAGCAGCTCGAGTCGGCAATCCGATCGATCGAGGCGCGCGACGGGCTCGAGGAGGAGACCCAGGTCAAAGTGCTCGAGCAGCTTCGCGATGCCGCGGCTCAGCTGCAAAACAGGCTCAGTGCTGAAGCTGCCGCACAGGCCTTTACCGAGGCGCTGAACGAGGCTCCCGCGGAATCCGACGCGCTGCGCGACAAACTGGATACGGAAGCGGCGCCGCCGACGCTCGAAAGTTTCGGGGTTAACGAAAGCACGGACCTTGTCGAACTCGAGCAGGTACTGACGAAGGAGATGGCGGAGCTGGCCGCCGTCGAGTCCAGGCTGGTCGAGCTCGAGGCACGGGTTGAAACCCAGGAAGATCGGCCTGCCGCGGCAAGGACACGCATTGATCAACTGCGGCGGAGCAGAGAGGAACTCGCTGCGGTTGTCGATACGCCGGCAGCCCCCGGCGAACCGCCGATCCTGACAGAGGCGCGCATTATTGCGGCGTCCCTTCGGCGTGCTGCCCAGGGCGCCGAAATAAGCAGGCTCGAGCAGGAATTACTGAGTCACGGCGTGCGCCTGACCTTGCTGAAAGCGCAAAGGGACGTCGAGGCACGGGCGCGCGTTGAAGGCCAGCGCCGCGTCGAGCTGTTGCGCGGGTTCGTCAACGAGAAGCGTCAGGCTGCGGCAATGACGGCGCAAAAAGCCGCGGTTGCCGCCGAACTGGCTTCTGCGGACAAGCATCCGGTTGTGCGCTCCCTTGCCGAGGGTAACGCCGGTCTGACGCGCGAGTTACCGGCGGTAACGGCAGACATCGAGCGCGTAACCGCGCTGCTTGACCAGATCAGGCGTGAGGCAACGGATATCGAGCAGAGGCTCGCGCGATCCAGGCAGCGCCTGGAAATCGCCGGCTTGAGCCGGGCGATCGGGCAGCTGTTGGTAGAAGAGCGAAGGAATTTGCCGCAGGTATCCCAGTATCGAGCGCAGGTACGCGCGCGCAGCAGCGCGCTGGCCGAAATTGGTCTTGCGCAGGTGCGTATCCAGGAGCAGCGCCGTGAAATGACGCCGTTGGACGCGCGTGTCGAGGAATTGGTGGCAGAGCTTGCCAATGACGTTGCGGGTCAGGAGGAACTCGACGCGATTCGAAGTGAGATCCGGCTGTTGCTGCAGGATAGAAGAGAACTCCTCGCCCAGGCCGATAGTACTTACAGAAGTTACCTCCAGGCGCTTGGTGATCTGGATGTTGCGCAGCGGAGGCTGCTGGGCGCAGCCGCGGAATATCAGGAATTTCTCGGCCAGAACCTGTTGTGGATTCCGAGCGCACCGATAGCCTTTACGGGTGACTTTGCAAACATGGCCCCGGCTTTCCTGAAAGCGGTTTCGCCGGAGCTCTGGTTGGCTGCGGGCGCCGATCTTGCCGCCTCTGTTCGCGAGCATGCCACGGAAGCCGTTTTATGCCTGCTGGTACTGACGATACTTTTGGCGTTGCGGCGACCGCTGATGCGACGTCACGAGGCAATGAACCGACTGGTCGGGAGCCTGTCAACCGACCACATTGGCCTGACGATCGCCGCGCTTGCGATTGCAGTTACCCGTGCTTTGCCGATGTCGCTGCTGCTGGCAATGATCGCCTGGTTCCTGGAAAACAATCCTGAGCAATCGATGTTTTCGTCAGCAGTCGCGCGCTCGCTATTCGGGGTAGCCCCGTTCCTTTACAACGTGCTGCTATTCAGGGTGTTGAGTGCCCGAAACGGCGTGCTGAGCATCCATCTGGGGTGGAGCGATGACAATCTGAAGATCATTCGGCGTCAGCTGGATAGGCTTGTCGCGGTCGGCGCTCCGCTCGTCTTCGCTACTATCTTTTTCTTTTCGTCGGAGATAGCCGGTGATCGCGCGACGATGGGGCGGCTCACGTTTCTTGCGCTGATGCTCCTGATCGCCCTGGTGGTCCGGCCGCTCGCGCACCCGGAGTCGGGTGTTGTCACGACGTATTACGAGCGAAACCCGGACCGATGGATCAGCAGACTACGCTGGTTCTGGTATGCGCTGTCGGCCGGTGGGCCCGTGTTGCTCGCTCTGATTTCGATGCTGGGATATCTGTACACCTCGCTCATCCTCACAGGTCAACTCATCAACACGCTCTGGCTGGCCCTGAGCCTGATCGTCGTGAACCTGGTCGTGCTGCGCTGGCTGGCACTGACTCGCCGCAAGCTTGCCATGCAGATCGCGCTTCAGGAGCGTGAGGCCAAGCTGGCGGACAGAGGCAAGGAAGCGAACCTGGCCGAGGAAACCGAGCTGCCGGTTGCTGCCCCGAAGCCGATGGACTTCGAAGCAGTCGATCAGCAGACCCGGAGACTCCTGCGATCTGTCTTGTTCTTCGTCGCAGTGATTGCGGGTTGGGGCATCTGGGCTGATGTGTTACCGGCATTCAATTTGTTGGACCAGGTTGCGCTGTGGTCGCAAACGGTCATGGTCGATGGTGTGGAGACCATCGTGCCCGTAACCCTGGCGGACATACTGCTGGCGCTGGTCGTTGCGGCGGTTACCGCGGTCGCCTCGAGGAACCTGCCCGGCCTGATGGAAATTGCGATCCTGCAGCGTCTCACGCTGCAGCCCGGAAGCCGCTATGCGATCAACACGCTGGTTCGATATTTCGTCGTCACGATCGGCGCGGTTTCCGTGCTTAACATCGTCGGCTGGAACTGGTCGCAGATCCAGTGGCTTGTTGCGGCACTCAGTGTGGGTCTTGGTTTCGGCCTGCAGGAGATCGTCGCCAATTTCGTTTCGGGCCTGGTTATCCTGTTCGAACGGCCGGTGCGGGTCGGGGATACGGTTACGGTCGGTCAGTTGACGGGCACCGTGTCGCGGGTCCGCATCCGGGCGACCACGATCACCGATTGGGACCGCAAAGAGATCATCGTGCCGAACAAGTCGTTCATCACCGAGCAGGTGGTCAACTGGACGCTGTCCGACCCGATCACGCGTCTCGTGATTCCTGTTGGCATTTCGTATGGCTCGGATGTCGAGCTTGCGCACAAGGTTATGGAAGACACGGTGCAGTCCCTGCCGCTCGTGCTCGACGAACCACCACCGAAAGTCTACTTCATCGGTTTTGGCGAGAGCTCGCTCGACTTCAAGCTGTACATCTATTCGCGGGAGCTGTCGGACAGATTGCCGCTCATGCACGCGGTTCACGGAGAGATACTGAAAGCGCTGCGCAAAAACGGTATCGAGATCCCGTTCCCGCAGCGGGACCTCCACATTCGCTCGACCGTCGAAGGCAAAGATGACTAGGCTGAATCGTAATACCGTGGCTATTTCTTTGGCGAAGTCAGGTCGGTAAGATCGCGATCATGAGTGCGTCAGGTTTTATAAAAGTTCGCCGCATCGGAGAGCCGACGGCTAAACCCGCGTGCACGGCGGCGATAAGTATTGGCCTGTTGATTCTGTCGGGCCTTGCCGCGGCCGGACCTGTCTACCAGCCTCCCGGAGCAAACCTGGTTCTTGGTGAGGTTACCCATGGCGGACGAGTTCAGTCGGTCACCAGTAACCCGGCCGCTGCTGCGGCCGAGCGTGCCCGGCGCAAGGACAAACCGGTTCGTGGCACCGCGATTTCGGGCGCGGCCGGGCTGGAATACGGCAATATTCAAAATCTTTTCGATTACTACGACTCGGTGACCGGTGCCTACAAGCCCAGCGACCCCGATGAGGGCGGTGGCGGCCCCAGCCAGCTGCCCGAGAACAAACCGGGCGGGATCGACCTCGGTCAGATCTGGGACAACCTCGATCCTGATGTCCAGGCCGCGGTAGAAGCGGTGGCAACCGAGGTGGCGACGCAGACGGCGCTGCTCCTCGCGATACGGGAAGAGGGTTACGGCAAGGCGTGGCTGGCCGCAGATGCACCGTTCGTGGTCGGTAGCGAATACCTCGGTGGCGCCTGGACGTTTGGAGTCAGCTGGTACGGAAGTACCAAGGCATTCGGCCTCGCCACGGATATACAATTCGACAAGGCTGCGGCACGGGAAGCGCTTGAAGACTGGTTTAATACCTCGCCGATCAACCGACCGACGCTGCTTCCAGTCAGTGATCACATTCTCCTGACCGTCGAACCTGAAAGCAACGGAGTTTTGCTGTCAATCGACAACGACAGCTCGATCATCAGCAAGGCGACCCGAACCACGGAATTGAACGCAGGCTACAGCCGCCCGGTTGGAGCGTACAAATCCGGCAGCCTCTTCCTGGGCGCCGAAGCCCGGCTTTATGTCAAGGAGCTATCGCGGCTGAGCGTGCGGTTTGGTGACATTACCGATTCCGAGGAGTTGTTCGACGCGATTCGCGACAGCGACTTTCGTTCTGACACGGGTGTGGGTATCGACGTCGGTGCGCTTTGGGTCGGCCAGAACTTCCAGCTCGGCGCCCAGGTAACGAACCTGAATGAGCCAACATTCAAGTTTCCGGATGTAAACCTGGACCCGTACACGGACGACGACGTTATCCGCTTCCTGCGCAGCGACAAGAAATACAAAGCAGATCGCCAGCTGAAGCTTGAGGCCTCGGTATTCAACCAGGACCGCCGCTGGTCGGCGCACCTCGGCTACGATGTCGATCCGGTGACCGATCCAATGGGGGATCGTTTCCAGTGGTTGACCCTGAGCGCCGGTTTCACTACTGACAGCTGGTGGTTGCCAAGCTGGCGTATCGGTTACCGGCGCAATCTTTCCGGCACCGAGCTCAGCTATGTTGGCATCGGCGTGACGGCGTTCAAGTTCCTTAACATCGATGTTTCGTCCGCGCTCGATACAACAATAATTGACGGAACCAAGCTGCCGCAGGGACTGATGGGCAGCATCGGCTTCCAGATCGCCTGGTAGACAAGAGGGCGTGCAGCCTCGCAGCACTTTGTATCGTACAGCCGTTCGCGACGACACTTCTTGTGAATTGACGCACTAGCGATCGGCATCGGGATGCGGTTTTCGTCTTGCGACGAGCGGCCTTGTTGACCGATACTCTGGCCCCGCATTGCCCGGTCGTCACGGCCCGAATCATGATTGCGTGACGATTGCCTCTTTAGTCGAATGAGCGTTGATACCGATGATCAGATTTGCGAGAACCGCGCTTTTGGCCTGGTTGCTAACCCCATCATTGGCCGCAGCACAAGACGTGCACCCGATAATGTCGAGCAAAGTCTGGATCAAGGTGGGCGCTTTCTTTTCAGCACACGAGTTCGATGCGTCGGCGAGAGTGTCGGCAGTCGGTATCGAAAAGGAAATAGACTTCGAAAAGACGTTTTCCCTCGATGAGCACCCAGAGCTGTTCATGGCAGAACTCGGCTGGCAGTTCGGCGAAAGGTGGAGTTTCGGCCTGCAGTATTTCGGCTCCGAGCGAAAAACCGACAGGGTCATCGAAGAAACATTCGAGTGGGAAGATCTGACTTTTAATGCCGGCGTCAGTATTCGGGCCGGGACGGAAATCAAAATTACCCGGCTGTTTTTTTCGCGTGAGTTCTTGACTGAGGACCACCATAGCCTTCACGTTGGAGCCGGAATTCACTGGCTGGACCTGGGCGCCAACCTTGCCGGTGAGGCGACGTTGAACGATCTTTCAAAGGAATTTCGCAAAAGCGTCGTGACCGCCTCCGCACCCGTGCCTAATTTAGGGGCCTCGTATTCCTTTTCTCCGTCGAAGCGCTGGCTGCTCAATGCGAGGGTGGACTGGCTGTCCGCGGACGTCAGTGACATTTCAGGTCGCATCTGGAACGCGGCCGGTGGCGCCAACTATCAGCTGACGAAGAATCTGGGTGTCGGACTAAGCTACCAGTTCTTTCAGATCGATGGTTCGACGGGGAGTTCGAACTGGCGCGGCGATATCCGGATGGGTTTCACGGGCCCGGTCCTCAATTTTACGGGCGCCTGGTAAGCAGATACTGCGTTTCCCGGAACGCCTCCCGGTTTACGATCGGTCAGAAAGCCGGGTCGTCACGCGCACTAACCGATATAGGTGATCGCGAGTCCGTTGATGACGACGTGCAGGACATTGTCGACGATGATCACGAGCCAGCCGGCCAGCCACGGTGCAGTGTCAGGATGGAATCCAGTCTTCGAACACTCGGACCACGGCGCGCTGCCTGGCCACGGACGGTTCTTGATCCACGCAACATGACGCGCAAGATGCCAGCGGTCGAGCACGAAATGCGTGCCCGCGATCACCGCAAGGGTGTACGGGTTGCGGGTGATGAACAGGAACGGAATCAGGTAAGTCAGACTGTGCACGAGTGCCGGCAGCGAACGGCGGGATTTTTGAGTCGCCATCCACTCGCTTTGCAGAATGTAGTCTCCGACTACATGGGCTACCAGTTGATCCGCTGTAAACATAGTTTTTCCATTTGTTCAGGCACCGCGGCGCATTCGGGTGCCGCTTGCACGCCGTCTACCGTGGTCACCCCGGGGTTGCTGCTTCGGGTCAACCGGTTTCCTGCCGACGGCGCCGAGTATAGACCAGGATAGGCCGTGCGCCACAGCACCGTTGTGAGCAACGGGGTCCGTTTCCGTGGCCGTTGCCGAGTGGCTGCAGCGCCGGTTGCCCGGTTGCTGTCCGAAACCTTACCAGCCGCGCCGCCCGTCAGTGGGCTGCGGTTTGTTCACGGCGAACGAGAAAGGCCGGGAGGTTTCTCTCCCGGCCTGGTTGCATTTATCTCCTTTCTCGAGTTTCGGCGGGCCCGAAGGCCCGCCTTTCTGACTCCACTTACTCGAACATGCTCATGATCTTGTCGATGATGCCGAACAAGACCGCGTCTTCAACGGCGTCTTCGCCTTCGACCGGCTTATATTGATTCACGACATAGGTGCCGCCGGACTTCGTGTGCTCATTGAAGGCCGCGAGACCACCCGCATCATCAGCTTTTATCAGCATGGCCCGGTGACATCCGCCGCAGGATCTTGAGGCAGGGCCGGTTACATACTCAGGTATGGAGCCGCTGATCTTTCTGCCTGCTGAATCCTCGATCGCGATCGTTTCGGGGATACATGGTTCATCTTCAATGCAATCACCGGTTGCTTCCCTGTCCTTCATCGTGTACCACGTAAGTGGATTATCGGATCTCGATAATAAGCCAGGCATCGATGCGGACTGATCAGGCACGTTATAAACGACCGGGTAGGTTCCTCCCGTTGGCGTTTTCCCGCCGGCCTCTACGTGGCAACCCTCGCAGTTCCTGATCGTGAACCGCGGGAACACGTGCTTGATGTGCTGGTCATAACGCTTCGCGAGTACCGGATCGAAGGC
>JAACFB010000056.1 GCA_009937615.1 Gammaproteobacteria bacterium
TGGAGGGGGTAGGATTCGAACCTACGTAGGCATAGCCAGCAGATTTACAGTCTGCCCTCGTTGACCGCTTGAGTACCCCTCCGCGGACACAAGCAGACTATTGTCTAATCCTCCCACCTGAGAGTCAACAGCTAAGTCCATGATTTTTTGTTTGGCGGCCGCCGGATCATCGGTTTGTCAGCCTTTTACGGACCAGTGCCAGGGTTCGTAGGCGATGCCCCAGGGGTTTTCTCTCGGATAGGTCAGCGAGAATCCAAACTTTTCCGCCTCATCCTGAAGCCATCGAAACGCATCACTGTCCTCGAATTCCTCGGTCAGCGGCCGCGATCCGGGTGTGGCGATGTCGACGGCCCTGCCGGAGTGATGCTCGCTGAACCCGGGCGCCGCGTTGACGGCAAGGATTTCCTCTATTCGCTGCCCCGCACCGATCTTGTTGCGGATCAGCGCGGCCTGGTAATCGATGCTGCGAAAACCCGAGACGATCAACAACGCGACATCGTCCGCGGCGGCAGCCGTTACGATCGCCCGCCACTGACGGGCGGCGGCCGGTGTGAGGCGTTGCATGCGCCCAACCAGGTTGGGCCCTACTTCGACCAATTCAATGGCCTCGGCAAACTGCGGCATATTTAGCTCGCGCCCATAATCGGCGGGAATCCCCAGTTCTTCGTGCAGTTTGCGTAGCATGGCAGGCGGGATTGTCCCATAACCATCGTCGTTCGAGAATGTCGAAACAGCGCGAATGTTCCCGGTAGACCGGTAAACTAGCCTGTTATGAACAAGGATCGAATCTATGCGGCCGACCCGGGCGACGAGCCGTTTCGCTTTAATGAAGCCGTCGCAGCGGTGTTTCCCGACATGCTGCGTCGCTCCATCCCCGGTTACGCCGCCTCGCTCGAAGCGATTGGTTCCCTCGCCGCCCGCTACGTGAAGCCCGGCACCCAGTGCTACGATCTCGGCTGCTCCCTGGGCGCCGCGACACTGGCAATGCGCCAGGGCATACGCGCGCCCGATTGCCGGATCATCGCGATCGATAATGCGCCCGCGATGATCGACAGATGCCGGCAAATTATTGCCAGGGACGACGCGACGACGCCCGATCCGGTGCCGGTCGACGTCATATTGGGCGACATCCGGGAAGCCCCGCTGACCAACGCATCGATGATTGTCATGAACTACACGCTGCAGTTTCTGGACCTCGCGGCCCGCGACGATCTTGTCGCGCGTATCCACGACGCGCTCGTTCCCGGCGGGTTGTTCCTGTTATCGGAGAAAGTCATCGACGAAAATCCCTACATGGAGGAGTTGCTCGTTGATCTGTATCACGAGCATAAGCGGCGCAACGATTACAGCCAGCTTGAGGTCAGCCGTAAGCGCGCGGCGCTTGAAAACGTGCTCGTCCCCGAGACGGTCGCCGAGCATCGGGCACGTCTGGACAACTGCGGCTTCGAGCACACCGCGGTCTGGCTGCGCTATTTCAACTTCGTGTCGATCGTGGCCATCAAGTAGCCGTGCTGGACTACCCGGCACTCTGGCGCTGCTTCGAGGATCTGGGCCTCGAATCGTGGCGATCAGCGCTGGAGCCGCTGCTTGCCGAACGGCTTCAGGATGATGCACACGGTGATTTCCGCAAGTGGCGGCAAACCCTCGAGGCTCTGCATGCGGCCGGCGATGACAAGCCGGAGTTACGCCGCGAACTGCTACTTTCTCTGTCGCCGTGGCGAAAGGGTCCCTTCGAGGTCGGCGGAGTGAGCATCGACAGCGAATGGCGCAGCAATCTCAAGTGGGAACGCGTGAAAGACGCGCTCGACCCGCTCACCGGTCGCCGCGTGCTCGACGTTGGTTCCGGTAATGGCTATTACGCGCTGCGCATGCGCGAGGCGGGCGTCAAGCTGGTGATCGGTATCGATCCGACGCTACTGTATGTCATTCAGTTCCTGGCGATCAGGCGCTTTGATACCGACGGCGACGTTCACGTACTGCCGCTGCGCCTGCACGAGTTGCCGGGGCCTTCCCGCGCGTTCGATACGGCCTTCTCGATGGGCGTGCTGTATCACCAGCGCTCACCCATAGACCACCTGCAGCAGCTCAGGCAGTCATTGCGTCCCGGCGGGCAGCTTGTTCTCGAAACCCTTTTCATCCCGGGGGAACAAGCTCAAGCCTGCACCCCTCCCGATCGTTACGCGAGAATGCGCAACGTCTGGATGCTGCCGACGATAGCCGAACTCAAGACCTGGCTCGCGCGCTGCGGATATCGCGGCATCGACATCGTTGATACATCCGTTACGACAGTCGACGAGCAACGCTCTACGGAGTGGATGACGTTCGAATCGCTGGCAGACGCCCTGGCACCCGGAGACCCGTCCCTTACGGTCGAGGGCTGGCCGGCGCCAAGGCGCGTTGTCATGGTTGCGATATCACCGTAATTTCCTTAACTTCTGTCCAGACAGAAATTAAGGAAGCAGCTATGAAGCTCTCGCCAGCCGTCGAAAAATACGTGTTGCACTGGGGCGAAATGGGAACGCGCTGGGGAACGAACCGCACGGTCGCCCAGATCCAGGCCTTGCTGTACCTGTCGCCTGAGCCCCTGCGCGCCGATCAGATCGTCGATGCGCTCTCGGTGGCACGCTCGAACGTCAGCACCAGCATCCGCGAGCTGCAAAGCTATGGACTCGTGCGCATGACCCATGTACTCGGTGATCGCCGTGATTACTTCGAATCACTCCATGATGTGTGGGAATTGTTTCGGGTCATCATCGAGCAACGCAAACATCGTGAACTCAACCCGACCTTGACGATGCTCCGCAGCTGCGCCGAGGAAGTAGAGCAGGAACCGGGGACCGACCCGGTCACCAAGGAACGGATTCGCAATATGCTCGCGTTTGTCGAAACAACCAGCGCCTGGTACGAGGACATCCGTGAGATACCGACGAAAACCCTGACCAAAATCATGAAACTCGGGCGGGGAATAACCAGAATCGTCAAATGACCCGCGACTGTTCACTGGCCTGACGCGCGCAGCAAATCCGCAGCGCTCGGAACCGTGGGCTGATCAGCTAGTCCGGGCCGCAGCCGTCAGCCAGCGTCGTTACCGAACTGCCGGACTCTCGCAGTAGCCAGATCGTCTCACTCAACGCGGCCGCTTCGGGGCCGCCGTTGACGGCGTCAGCGGGGCGTTGAAAATAGCCTCCCGCTCCGTAGCTGTCGGTGTACGGTTCGCCAGCGACGCATTCACTGTGCCGATACTGCCCGGATACGAGGTATCCCTCCCGCGTCACTGACGAAGACTGCCAGGGAATCGGTACGCCCGGATCGATGCGCAAAAGCCAGGTACGTGCGCCACTGCCCGGGTCCGCACGCAACTCTTTCGAATACATGCCGATCGCATCCATGGGCTGCCAGCCCACCAGGCCACTGTCCAGGATCAGCGGCGAACGGATCATCGCAGCCGAATTAAAGTTATCGAGAAAATACAGGATTCTTGCCCCGTCGTCGGATACCAGGTTGAAGCCCAGCGAGCCCGGCGGCACGTAAGCGTAGCCACCCGGGCCCAGCGTCACGTCTGCCAGGCGCAGCTCACCCGCGAGAACGAAGATTTCAAGCGCTTTCCCCGGCGAAGCGCCGGTCGTGCCCTGCCAATCGGATGGCAAATCGATACGGTTACTCGTACTGCGCGATTCGGCGTTACCGGCGAACTGTTTGGCACGAATACCGGGCAGGCTCGCCATGAAAACGTCGGGCAGCTCGTCGGCGCGTACAAATGCCGGATATGCGGGCGCCTGCGGCCCGGACGCGCAGCCCGCAGTTAGCGCAAGAAGCGCGATGACGGCGAGAAGTCGGTAATGACTCATATCTGTTTCCGTTACGCGTCGGCTCTTTCATCCAGAAAAAAAGCCGCCCAAAAATTGGGCGGCATAGCAAGCTGAAGATGTATCGGGTCGGGTAGGAAATGCATACGATTGATTAAACCTCCGTGTCGCGGTGTTCAATCTGCGGTTTCTTACCGTGCGCGCAAGCCGCTTCTTCGCCAGCTGTTCCGGTCACGCTGGTAACCGAAAACAAAAGCCACGCGTTGAGAGGAAGCACGTGATGCCTGCCGTTGAGTCATGCATCCAGCATGGCGACCCGCCCACATTGCCTTCTACATCTCATCTCCGTGCGTACCGATTTGGTACGCGGGAAATGCTACTACATCTTGTATTGGAAGGCTAATGATACACAACATGTAGAGCATCGGTTCTTCCCGGACGACCCGGGAACGACAAACCGGTAGGATTCGATCAGGCCCGACGATCGCCAGGTCGCCGGGGGGTTTTCCTAATCGAGATATGACCAATGTCCGACGCTTACCCAGTCAGTAACAAAAACAAAGTGCGCCAGCTGAATGAGAAGGCTAACTACGACAGACAAACCGTGCACGATATTCTCGACGCTGCACTCGTCGCGAGCGTCGGCTTCGTACAGGACGGCGAACCCGTGGTCGTGCCTATGATCTACGGACGGAAACAGGAAACGATTTATCTGCACGGTGCCCGTAAAGCACGCATTATCCGGCTACTCGAGCAGACCGAGCGCGCCTGCATGAACGTAACCCTCGTCGACGGGATCGTGTTCGCACGATCGGCGTTCAACTCATCGCTGAATTATCGTTCAGCAACGCTGTTTGGCAGGCCGAGGTTTGTCGAGGACCCGGCAGAAAAACTGATCGCACTCAAGGTAATCAGCGAACATACAATGCCGGGGCGCTGGGATGAGCTGCGCGATCCGCTGGAGAAGGAAGTCAAAATGACGGGCGTCGTAGCGCTCGACATCGACACCGCATCGGCCAAGGTTGCGACCGGCATGCCCGACGACGAGGACGCGGACTATGCGATTCCCGTATGGGCCGGCGTTTTGCCCTTGCAATCAATGCTGACCAAGCTCGAATCGGATGACCGGGTGATCGACGGTATCGAACCGTCCGCCGTCGTCCGGGCAATGCAGGGAAAGGTCATTTAGCCAGCCGCCAATCTGTCGTGTGCACGTGCCTCGGTCGGGCAACGGCTCTAGCCCGACTTCATCAACTCGCTGTTCTCCGCCTCCAGGCGCAGAAGCGCCTCCTTGGCATCGAGCCCGCCACCGAACCCTGTCAAGTCGCCGCCGCTGCCGATAACGCGATGGCATGGAACGATAATCGGCAACGGATTGCGCCCATTGGCGGCGCCGACTGCACGAACAGCTGCGGGTCTGCCGATACGTTCTGCGATATCTCCGTAAGAGACCGTTTCTCCGTAGGGAATGCGGCGCAATTCCTCCAGCACGAGCAGTTGAAATTCGGTTCCGGACAGATTCAACGGCAAATCGAACTGCTTGCGTGATCCTGCAAAGTACTCGGTCAATTGCCGGCGGGCCTCGGCAAACGGCTTTTCGTTGTAGATCCAGTCAGGATCAGGATCGCGCCGCATGGAGCCTTCGGGGAAAGCCACGAGGCTGAGTGACTCTTCGTCACCCGCGAGTAACAGATCGCCGATCGGCGTATCCAGGAAACAATAGTACATATCAACCTCCAGGGTTCGACAGAGAACCCCATATCAACATTGCCGCATAGGCTCGCCAGGGCCGCCATGCCTCGGCTTGCCTTCTCAATTGTGCCGCGGTGGATCCGGTCGCCTTCAGCAAACCGAGATCCGTCGCGGGAAACGCGTCCGGGTATTTGAGGCCTCGCATGGCAACGTATTGTGCTGTCCAGTCACCAATGCCCTCGATGGCAATCAGGGACCGATACAGCTCGTCCGGATCATGAGTACTGTCAAAGTCCAGCCGTCCGGATGCAACGGCCCGGGCAAGCCGGCGCAGGGTTGCGGCGCGACGACCCGTGATACCAATGCTGTTAAAGCGTGCTCGCGATAATGTCGTCGCCGCGGGGAACAGCCGGGTCAGTTGCATGGCGTCGTCGCGCCCGCGCAAAGTTTCGGGAAGCTGAATGCGCTCTCCGTAGCGTTCCGCTATTCGTCCGGCGAGCGTTGTCGCCGCTTTGACCGATATCTGTTGGCCAAGAACCGCCCTCACGGCCAACTCAAAACCGTTCCAGGCGCCGGGAACGCGCACGCCAGGACGCTGTCGCAGCATCGCCGCCAAAAGCGGGTCTTCACCGAGCACCTGGGCAATATCCGTCAACGGCGCATCGAGGTCCAAAAGCTCACGAACACGCTGAACGACCGGAAACAGGCTGCGGGTAGCAACACCGTGCAGCGTCAGGCACACAGTTTCGCGTTCTGCATCCGGGCGGCACTCTATGACGCCGGGCCGACCGTCAATCAGAACGGTGCGCAGGTAGGCGGCCCCGGTCAGGCACTCGACACCGGGCGTTGCGCGGTTTACGAGAAAGTCGGAGAGCGCCGCCCAGTCAAACGGCCTGCGCCAGGGCAAGTGGACCGTCAATGTGCTATCGGCCCTGCCCGGGGCATCGCTGCGGCGGCGTAGTTCGCGCGGTGAACGGCCGTATGTCTTCCTGAACGTGTCGTTGAATCGGCGCACGCTGCCGTAACCAGCCGCAACCGCGATATTGCTCATTGGCAAACGCGTCTCGTCAATCAGCTGTTTTGCAAAATGGAGTCGTTGAGTGTGGGCAATGGCGAGAGGCGAAGCGCCGAGATGCCGGTTGAACAAACGCCGCAGGTGCCGGCTCGTAACGCCGAGGCGGTCCGCGAGCTGCTCGATGGATCCATCATCAAGTGCGCCGTTCGCAATCAATCGCAAACCACGCCGAACGGTGGTCGAAGTGCCGCTCCAGGCCGGCGTGCCGGGGGCACTTTCGGGGCGGCAGCGCAGGCACGGGCGAAATCCGGCTTCTCCTGCGGCTGCCGCGCTCGGATAGAATGCAACGTTTTCGGATTTCGGCGTGACGGCCGGGCAAATAGGCCGGCAATAGATGCCGGTCGTTTTGACGCCGACAAAGAACTGGCCGTCAAACCGCGCATCGCGGGACAGGCGGGCGCGTTCGTATATTTCGTGTTGCTGCATGCCGCCAGTATACGCCCGGGCGAAGGCGAAACTAGCCGGAATCGGACCTATACGTCGAGAAGCCTCGCCCAGCCCTATTTGTCGATGCCGCCCAGGCACATGTACTTGATCTCGAGGTAATCGTCGAGCCCGTACTTGGAGCCCTCGCGGCCCTGCCCCGACTCTTTCATGCCGCCGAAGGGCGCCATTTCGTTCGAGATGATGCCCTCGTTGATACCGACAATGCCGTATTCGAGGGCTTCAGCGACGCGCCAGATTCTGCCTACGTCGCGGGAATAGAAATAGCAGGCCAGGCCCACCTCGGTATCGTTGGCTATCGCGATCGCCTCTTCTTCGGTCTTGAATTTAAAGAGCGGCGCAATCGGTCCGAAAATCTCCTCGCGGAATACGCGCATGTCGTCACTGACGTTCGTCAACACCGTCGGTTCGATGAAGCAGGAGCCGAGATCCGAGCGGCTACCGCCTGCGGCGACGCTTGCGCCTTTCTCTACCGCATCCGTGACAAATTCGAGAACGTCATTCGCGGCGCCTTCGTTGATCAGCGGGCCGACGGTTACCCCTTCTTCGATGCCGTGACCAAGCTTGAGACCAGCCATCGCAGCCATGAGTTTTTCGGCAAACTCGTCGTACACGCTTTCCTGAACCAGGATACGGTTCGCACAAACACAGGTTTGCCCGGCGTTTCGGAATTTGCAGATCATCGCGCCCTTGACTGCCTCTTCGAGGTCGGCGTCGTCAAAGACGATGAACGGCGCGTTGCCACCGAGCTCCATCGACGTGCGCTTGACGGTAGCGGCACACTGCTCCATGAGCAGCTTGCCGACTTCGGTGGAGCCCGTGAATGTCAGCTTGCGTACGATCGGATTACCGGTAAGCTCCGCGCCGATCTCTCGCGTTACGCCGCCGAGGATATTGATGACGCCCGGCGGCACGCCAGCGCGCTCTGCCAGCTCGACGAATGCAAACGCCGACAACGGTGTCTCGTTAGCCGGTTTGCAGACAACGGTGCAGCCCACCGCAAGCGCCGGGGCAATCTTGCGCGTCAACATGGCGTTCGGGAAATTCCAGGGCGTGATACAGGCAACGACACCGACGGGCTGCTTGATAACGACGACCCGCTTGTCCTGCGAAGGCTGGGGAATCGTGTCGCCATAGACACGCTTGGCCTCTTCGGCGAACCACTCGATGTAACTGGCACCGTAGGCGACCTCACCGCGCGCTTCGGCCAGCGGTTTGCCTTGCTCAGCGGTAAGAATCTGCGCCAGATCCTCCTGATTTTCCATCATCAGGTTAAACCACCTGCGCAGTATTCCAGATCGCTCCTTGGCTGACTTCTGACGCCAGCTGATATGGGCTTTGGCTGCAGCCTCTATAGCCCGCCGAGTCTCAGCCGTTCCGCACTTCGCGATCTCGGCGATCGTTTCGCCGGTCGCAGGGTTTAGAACGGCCAGCGTTTCGCCGCTGTCGGCATCGATCCATTTGCCATCGACATAAGCCTGTGTCCTGAAAAGCCCCGTATCCTTGATTTGCATCGACGCACTGCTCCCGGTTTGTGTAATCCCAACCGGTAAGTATGGATCTTGCCACCCACCGGCGCAACGCAAGTCCGGTGGGTGGCTACGGGGAGATCATGCGGCTGCGCGCTCGGACGACTCCAGCCATCGCTCCAACTCATCGGCGCCGCCGACATGCCTGCCATCGATAAATACCTGCGGATAACTCGACGCATCGGCAACGGCCCGCAGGGTACGGTCCGTGTAATCCCGGTTGAGCACCAGTTCCTCGAATTCCAGACCCGCATCGTTCAAAAGGCCTTTGGCGCGAGCGCAGTACACGCAGCCCGGCCGCGAGAATATGGCGATGTCATAGGGGCGCTGTGCATCCGGATCGACGTAAGCGAGCATCGTATCGGCATCGGAAACCTTGAAAGGGTCGCCCGGCTCCTCGGGCTCGATGAACATCTTCTCGACGATGCCGTCGCGGACGAGCATCGAGTAGCGCCACGAGCGCTTGCCGAAGCCCAGGTCTTCCTTGCCGACGAGCAGCCCCATCCCCGCCGTAAATTCACCATTACCGTCCGGCAGGAAAGTGATGCGATCAGCATTCTGCGATCTTTGCCACTCGTTCATCACGAATGCGTCGTTAACCGACACACAGATAATCTCGTCGATACCGCGCTGCTTGAACAGAGGCTGCAGCTGGTTGTAGCGCGGCACATGAGAGGAGGAGCAGGTCGGAGTAAACGCCCCCGGCAACGAAAATACGATAACGGTTTTGCCGGCAAACACATCGGCGCTAGTGCGGTCGATCCACTCATGGTCCCGGCGCGTTTTGAATACTGCCTCGGGCACGCTCTGCCCTTCGATTGATTTGAACATTGGTATCTCCTTTATCAAGAATTGAGTGCGCCTAGGCGAGCATGCTCCGCAGCATCCAGGCATTTTTTTCATGAATCTGCATGCGCTGAGTCAGCAGGTCCGAGGTAGGCTCGTCGCTTGCGCCTGCCGCCAGCGGGAATATCTCGCGAGCCGTGCGGGCGACAGTTTCCTGCCCGAGCACGAGCTCACGGATCATCTGTTCTGCCGTCTCATCGCCCGAGCCTTCACTGATTTTGGTAAGGCCCGCGAATGCAGAGTAAGAACCCGGCGCCTTGATACCCAGGGCCCTGATACGCTCGGCTATCTCGTCAACCGCCGTTGCGAGCTCGGTGTACTGCTGCTCGAACATCAGGTGCAGGGTATTGAACTGCGGCCCCGTGACGTTCCAGTGGTAGTTGTGGGTTTTGAGATAAAGCGTATAGCTGTCTGCCAGGAGCCTCGACAGTCCGGTTGCGATCTCCTCGCGGTGCTTGGCATCTATTCCTATGTTGGGTTCCATGATCGGCCTCCTTGTTTGGTTGCCTAATGATCAGGTAAACCGTATGATATGTAAATTAGATTATTTAAATTATTATATTCGATTTTATAAATGTCTCGACTTCCAAGCACCAAGCAACTGAAGTACCTTGTTGCACTGGCTGAACACGGCCACTTCGGCCGGGCCGCGGAAGCGTGTTTCGTCTCGCAATCGGCATTCAGTAATGCGATCAAGGAACTCGAACTCACGCTCGACACGCAGCTTGTGGATCGCACCAACCGGCAGGTAACCATCACGGCAACCGGGCAGGAGGTTGTCACGCTGGCCCGCCTCGCGCTTCGCGACATACAAAGCCTCGTAGAGCTGGCTGCAGGTGAAAAGCAGCCGCTGACCGGCGAACTCAGGCTCGGCGTCATACCGACAATCGCGCCGTTCCTTTTGCCGAAGCTCCTGCCAAAACTTCGCCAGCAATATCCCGAGCTGCAACTCTATTTGACAGAGGACCAGACAGCCCAGATATACGAGCGCCTGATGGATGGCGAACTCGATGTGCTGTTGCTCGCATTGCCCTGGGAAATGCGGGGCGTCGAGGTTCGCAACCTGTTCCGGGACTCGTTTCGACTCGCTTGCAGGCAGGGAACGCGGCGCATCGACCCGCGCAACTACCGATTCAATCGGCTCGACTCGGACAGTATTCTGCTGCTCGAGGATGGCCACTGTCTGCGCGATCATGCTCTTACCGCCTGCAAGATTCGGCACACCGAGAAGGTAAGACGATTTGCGGCCAGCAGCCTGCTGACCCTCGTTGAGATGGTCGATGCCGACCTCGGCATTACTTTCCTCCCTGAAATGTCCGAAGGTTCGTCGCTTCTGCGCAATACGCGTGTACGGCTGTATCCGCTCCCTGAGAGCAGCTACCGAAGCATCGGTCTGGCATGGCGGAAAGGCAGCAATCGTATCGACGAGTTCAAGCTGCTTGGAACGTTTTTGCAGGACAACCGGTAGCTTGTTTTAGACCGGCACTGGCAGCAGGCAAGGTGACCGGCAACAAGCCTGTTCCGGAGATTCCGAATCAGGCTAACGAACCGAAAATGGTGCCAGCGCCGAGTGCAGAACCCGGGACCTACAGCATAATTGGCGACAGCCGACCCTATACAAGTACAGAGCCCTTGCGGCGCCAAAAGACCCGGATCGAGGACCGATCGATGCACCGGCAAGTATGGAAATTATCTGCCTGATTTTGATACTTGTAAATAAGAGTTTTCTGGAATACCGCGATATCCGATTGAGCGCAACATAGTGTTACTGCGGTTTTGCAGGTACTTGAATGCTCTTGATCACCGATCAAGAACGAGGTGCGATATGAAGACATTTCTTACATCGCGGCCTTTTCTAAACTGGATCATTGTCATAGTGGCGAGCCTGGCGCTGGAGGTCCCCCTGATTTCTGCCGACGCTCAGGCAGCCGGCCGCGGCAAGCCGCCACCGTCGACTGATCCGCCCCCGACGACACCGCCAGCGCGATTTTGGCACGCCTTTACCGGCAACGGCAGCAACAACGTCGGGGCGAGCCGCCTTTTCCTGATCGGCGGCAATGGTGACGACACAGCCGACTACGAGATGTACGCGGATTTTTGGTATTACGCCGTCGACAGTCACCAATGGGTGTTGGCCCCCACGGGCAGGAGCAAGCCCAGCGGCCGAAACCACGCCGGCCTGTCCTGTGGGGCCGGTGAATGTGTGACTTCCAATGGCGTCCGCGGCAGCCCTCTCAAAGAAACTTGGGTATATTCGGAGCGGGCCGGCGCCTGGTCGCAGATCAACTGCCGGAAGCAGCTGTGCCCGTCGGCGCGGCAAAATGTCGCGATGGCCTACGACCAGGATCGTTTCTACCACCTGCTGTTTGGCGGACAGGGTGGGACAAATGGTCCCGAAAACATGAGTGACACCTGGAGCTTTGCGGGAGGCACCTGGACGCGCGAACAGCCAGTCTCGAGTCCGCCGCCGCGCTGGTGGGCCGCCATGACCTATGTCGGCCCGCCGGTAGGTGGCATCGTGCTCTTCGGCGGGTTGCAGGGATATGTTGACCTGTTAGATGACATGTGGGTCTGGGACGGCATCGACTGGCAACCGGTGGTCTTTAGTGGTGACCTCTCGCCACCCTCCCTGTACGGTCATAGCGTCGCCTGGGACGGTGACCGTCTGCTGGTTACCGGTGGATACGTTGACCCTACAAACTGTGACACCCCCAACAAAACGGTCTGGTCCTTCACGTTCGACGGCGCCCGGTCGGGCAAATGGAGCAAGGAACCCGACACAACCGGATGCTATGCGTCGGTCAAACCGGGCGCGGTGATGGCCTATGATCGTTCGCAGAAGCTGAAAGTGTTTTTCGGTGGTGGCGAGAACGGGCCTAACGGAGTGATTGTCTACGACGAGACTGTTATTTGCGAATGATCCTGCCCGGCCCGAGCCGACAGGATACCGAGGCCGGGGGATTCCCTCCCGGCCTTTTTTGTTTCCGGGAGCGCCAGTCCCGGATTATTCAGTGGCCTGTCAGATCAAGCGATGTACAACAGTGCCGGGCTGGTCGCTTGTTGCGGCGATCATTCAGAGGCCGACGTAGTACCTAACGCGAGAGATATCAAGCGACGCCGACCAGCCACCGCCTTACGAGCAACAGCCCGGTTCATAGAACTGGGCTGTTGCCATGCTGCTTAGGCTGATACAGCCGCTTTTTGAGTTTTTGCCAGCTCATGCACCGCTAATCTAACTGAACTCGATAGCCATAGAGTTCAGGGAAAGGTACTACTTGAAACGGCTCATCGGTGAACGGACCCTGCGCTGGATCATAAAGATACACCGTCGCCGTAAGGGTCTCAGAATTACAATCATCACTAAGTGAAATTTCTCCACTGGTTTTTAAGATGCCCACCAATTGATTCGTTGCATCAAGAGCAAGACCGATGAATGAATACTCAAACGTGTTGCCTCCAGTTCGTTGCCACGTGCCCACGCTGTTGCTTAACCTGACTGCGGTTGGGAAATAGCCGAAGAACGTTGGATCAAAATTGGGATACTCAAAATAGTTGGTTCCACGTTTTTCTGACTTGCCAGTTGCTGTCACCATCCAACCTGTTAGATTCTTGTCTTCCAAGGTATCGACTCCGAACCAGCTCCCTAGCAATGAGCATCCTTTGCCGTTGTTGTCCGCAATTGCAGCGCCCGGTATCGCAAGACCGAGCATGAGGACGCAAGCAAAAATACTGCGATATCTCCGTGTAATCATCACGACCTCCTAGATTGGCCTTGATCTGCGGCTACCCGGCGATCTTGGGATTCTTCGTGACGCTCGAACGTCGCGGTGAAAGCAAAGATCCGTGGCCTTATGTCGCTGATTTTGGCCAGGTTTGCCTTTGACAGTAGTTACCTGACGGCAAGAGAGAGGAACTCAAGTCGTGGCAAGCACGCATAGACGATGCGCCGAAAGGTTGATACCTTCGAAACGTTGTTACCGGCTTTTCCAGCCAGTTAGACCACGTCCAAACGGCAGATCGCTGTCGCAGCGTAGGTTTATCGGTCGTCTGCTTCAGGTCACTAGCAGCCCTTAGATCTAATAATCGCCGAATGTCGGCTTTTGCGTGGCTAGCGGACATGCGAACTTCCTGAATGACTGCTTTTCCCAATAGCGGACGTTCAGAACGCCCGACATCACTCGAATTTGACGGCAGCTTTCGACCATAAGCGGTCAGTCGGACACGCCACCAAAAAAACAACCAACAAGACGCCGTACACGGGTCCTAGTTATTTTTATCGGCCGGACTCCCGAGTGGCCGCCAAAACATCAAGAATTGCTTGGATGACGGCATCCGGACGCGCGTAGTGAATATAGTGCCCTGCATCAGCGCAAGTCCGTTGTTCGCTCTTTATTGAAAGCGCCACAAGGTCAGTCTGAAGTTCTTCGCGAACCCTTAGAAATCGGGACAATACTTCCGCTGTAATTTCTGCTGGCAACCCTCCAGGCAGTCGCCCTGCAGACAGGACGATCAGTGGCAAGTTTCCAAAACCTGTCGTCTCATCAGCTTCGGAAAAAATGTGATCAACTGCATCCTGTTCAGCGTACAGACCCGGCGTGGTTTTCCGCAGGTTCTTGATTTCAGCTAACTCCTCATACGGTATTCCGTCGTAGGTGCTGGACTCAAACAACCGCATGAATGCAGTCGCCGCCTTGATCGAGTCAAAGTTGGGGACCGATCAAGATGATGAACTGTTGACGCGCGATCCCCGAAGGACATCGGGGGTATGACAGATCAGATAACTGACCCTTCCCTTTGTATAGCAACCCATGCCTCAATCTTTCTTCCGACTTTGATTGGCTGAACTTTCCAATACATGATGAAGGGCGTGCCATCTTTTTTATAATTAATGGCTTTACCTTCAAATTTCTGTCCGGTTTTCAACGCCGTTGCCAGGCGCGCAATAACTTTTTTATCGGTTCCCGCACCTTGAAGAATCCTTGGGGTTTTCCCGACGACCTCGGCAGGATCATGACCAGTGAGCTTCTTAAAGGCTTTATTTGCATAGATAATTTTCCCTCTGACGGAAGCGTCAGTGACCAGAATTGAGTCAAAGCTGTTCTCTGTAAGCACCTTCAATAGCGCCAGGCTGGTTTCAGTCTTGCCAATAGTTTTCTCAATTAGGGAGGCCATCTTTTACCTTTTATATTGTTGAATTTGAAAGTTATACGCAGCCAGATCAACTTTAGATCAGAAGCACGTATTTTATGTCGCTACACTGACGTGCTTCGAGCTATGAGAATAACGCACTTGCGTCAGCTGTGCCCTGGCAGGGTATCACCACTACTGCTTGTGTGGCGTCATCCTGTCATGAAGCAAGCAGGCAGCCGATCTGTTTGATATAGCCTTGCTCTAATCGTGCTTACGCTTCATCGATCGACGAGTCCTTTGCGATCCCTTTTCTGTTCGATGGGTCTTCTGAGACTTTAAGAAATTCACGGGCAGTTAATGCAAGTCCCGTTAGCATAAGAGCGAATACGACAAAAGCAAACCCTAGTATAGTCGAGCTACTCATTGTCTACTCCCGATCATTCCCATCAATTTGAAGTAGATGCCAAAGCACAATATCGAGGGCACCCATAAAGCGGTGAAAAGGCCTTCTTCGCGATTCCCCGTGAACCATAAGTACCCGGACAATGCGAATGATATTGCCACTGCTAACAAGATGAACCTGTCTGAATTCTTAATCATTTTTCTGACTCCTTTTCTAACCTAAAACAAGCGATTGCAGCAATGATACAGCTTGCTACGGCAACGCTGGCAAGCGTTCGTTCTCCAGAACTACCGCCAATAGAGAGATGATTTGTCGGCAGTAGATCGAACATCCCAGCCACCAACCAGGCTAGCGATGGAACGAGAAAAATTATGCTGAGGATAACTGCTGCACGGGCTATTCGCATAAGAAGCCAATCACTCCAAACCTGACTTTTGAAACCGCAGTTTGAGCAAATTGAATTCATATTTCATTTCTAAAGTCACCTGTAGCCTTATTTACGTTCAAATGGCCGCTTCGGGTCAGTAGCAGCCTCTCAGTAGTCTAGCACCTGATTGGCAGCTTTCGGGGGGTTAGCAGCCGTTCAGATCATCCAAAAACAGGGAAATCGAGGGGCTGCTAACGGCCGGGAGCGGACGATAGAGGAAGCTCGCAATCATCCGCGCACACCTAATCGTTCGTCTCCAGGTCAATCAGCCGAATACCGTTTTCAAGAGCAGCTTGGAGAGATTCGTAGGCCAAAACTGCGCTCGTATGATCCCAATGTTGTTGAACCACAATGGCCAGAAATTCTGGATCGCGAAGTAATTCCGTGTGGTCTACTGGCGCGGTCGTCGGATATGCCTTTGATTCTTGGCTCGCCCCGACGCCGGGTCTTCCGTCCGATGAGGCATTGGCAATCTGACTGAGTGATGTGTGGGTTCTTAGGTACGGCAAGATGACGTTTCGCGTTACGTCCTGGTCGTACAATTCTGATCCTGTTGTGTCATCGAATTGGCTTGGCATGCTAGCAAGTACACGGCGCAGCTCCTCATTTTCAATGAGTGAGAGCCTACCGCTTTGCAGAAGGCCATCGATCAGGTCGCCTATCAGGCCATCCATTACCTTCGGGTCCATCGTGGATGGAGCAACAGAAGCATCGAGAATCCTTAGGATCGAGTCAATAACAGCATGACGATACGAAAATTCTATATCGATGAGCTCCAGATTTTGCTCGAATTCCGATTTGAGGCCCACCAATATTCTCTGTTCCTCGGCCCGATCCTGGCGATCATCCCACCAGGCATCTATTGCAAAGGCCAAGAGAATGCTCGCAACAATTGCCGCCGCCTCAACGGCTATGCGATTCCAAGGGATGTCGTGAATATTCGTCACGCTGCGGCCTTTCGATGAGCAATGTCTGCTTTGGGTCAATAGCGGCCCTTCAGAACAAGTTTAGCTGAATGTCGGCTTTTGCATGGCAAGCGGAGATGCGACCTGCCTTAATGTCTGCTTTCCCCATAGCGGACGTTCAGAACGCCTGACATCGCTCGAAATTCACGGCTGCTAACGGACCTGCCCCGTATAACGAGTCCAACCAGGGGGTCAGGTCATTTTTGCGGGCGCCAACTGCAGCCTTGTGGCTATTCTCGCTGAGGCCTAATTTGCTCCGACCGCAGCTAGAACAGGGCTTCATTCAGACACCAGAAAACCCGCTAACAAGCTTAGTCAGGCAACTTCGACTCCAGTATCTTTTCTTGGCCAACGTCTTTGTCTTAATAAGAACAACGGCAAGCGAGTACATCGCAACCCATATACAGGCAGCGCCAACGGCCATTAACACAGTCGTCAGGATCTTAATTGGAACCATCATCATGAAAATTCCAAACGCTGCCCCACCGAGGCCAAACGCCCACCAACCTCCTGCCTTGTCAGCCACTCTAATTCTCCCGGTTGTGTTTTTTTCACTCTAGACATGAGGCACCACAGTATCTTTGCGCTAGTTCTCACTTTGCAGGCACTGGAAAGCCCGCTGACAAGGGAAACTATTCACTCAAGTTCCAGGCTTCGGTTTCGCTAAGGAGAAGTGAGCAAACCACCCCTCCGAACTGTTGCGAAAAGTCGCGACTAAAACCCTATTCAGGAGTGTGGTTTTATGCGGGCTGGATGCCCTGGAGGGCTGGTATCAGGATGTCCGGATCAGGATTTACCCGAAGCAAGCAGACCAGTTGATGAGGAGATGCTGGACTTCATTGAGGCAGCGTTTCCTGAGAGTCAGACTGATGGGATTAAGGCCGATCTGGCTTATTTGTGCTTGAGAGCGAAACACTGCGAAATTTAGCCAAAATGCTGCCCGTGCTGCTACCCCAATCAAAATAGGACTCGCGTGGAGTCCGTATCTTGTTGAATTTGTTGGTGCCGGCACCAAGAGTCGAACTCGGGACCTACTGATTACAAATCAGTTGCTCTACCAACTGAGCTATGCCGGCTACGGAATGGGATTATTCGCTTTTCACGGCTTCCTGACAAGGCTTTACCGACGCTTCGCCTAGTTGGACTTCGGGCAGGTTGCAGCATCTCGCCGCAACACTTTTTCTTCACCGTATCTTTCAACCATCGCGCTCGCGCCCTTGCCGGGCGGCAGCCCGATATCCAGAAAAAATAATGTGCCCTCACGGGTAGTCGGCGTTATATCGGCCGGTAACCCGAGCGACTTCGCCTGCAGCTCAACCCGTTCAGCCCTGTCAATGTCTCCGAACAGGCCAAGCGAAATACTCAGCCCGTCTTCATCGATCGGCGGCATGTAAGCATCCGTTAAGCCGCCCTCCCCAAGCGTGTCGAGCATCTTCCTGCCCGCCACACGGTCGGGGATGTTTCGAATCCGAACCCAGTAGCCGACAAAGATCTGCCCCTGTACCGAGCGAAGACCTGTCTGCATACCTTCGCCGGCGTATTCAGCCAGGGCGGTTTCGGCGTCAGTATTGACCTTGAAAGGACCTATGCTCACGCAGGAGCGGCCGACTACCGCTGCCAGATCGGATGGCTCGCCCGAGCCAAGCACGGCGCCGACACTGGCATCACCCTCGGCATCACGACCCGCCACCATCGACAGTGGTGGACCGAATTCGGACTCTTCAACAACAACTACGCCAGGCCGATCCACGTCGTCGGCAAGCAAGCCCCACATGAAGTAGAGAATATTTGCAAGCAACAACAGCAACAGCAGATTTTTCATTGACGGCTTTCCAGGAGTTGCGCCAACCCTTGCAGAACCAGGTTTGGACGGTGTAACGCCTCTTCGTCCAGCGATCCAAGAATGCGCGAGGCATCTCCACCGGTCAAGAAGACCTCCGGCGCGTACCCGTTGTCGTCGAGGGTCCATAAAGCACGTTCTATCGCGCCGACAACCGCATTAATCGAGCCCTGTTCGACCGCGCGTGATGTGCTGCTCGCAAACATCGACATGCCGCTCGCCTGCGCGGTCCGTCTTGGAAGTACCGGAGAAATGTCGCTGGTCTGCGAAGCCAAAACCGAGGTCATCAGCACGACGCCTGGAAATATCTGGCCACCGAGATGCTGGCCCTCGTCATCGAGCACGTCGATCGTGACCGCCGTACCGGCATCGACGATAACGCATGCTGCTTGCACCTCTGCCCAAGCGCCGATCATGGCAACCCAGCGATCGACGCCCATTCGGCGCGGCTGCCGATAACTGTTCGTTATGCCGCAAGCCTGTTTTTCCGAATGCGCGAATTGCAAATCGCATCCGCAGTGCATGCCAACGACTCCAGACAGTCGGGTCGCAAAACTTGGGCCGGCAACATTGCTTGCCAGCACGGTGTCGACACCCCGGGGCAGTTTTGACGTCAGCGCCGACAGTCCCTGGCTCTTGATTGCATCCTGCGCGATATGACCTGTCCGGTGGATCGCGCCGTCTTCGAGCACGCCCCACTTAAGCCGGGAATTGCCGATGTCCAGTAACAATGCTTTCATCGAAACCGCCTGTTTCAGCCGTTCACGACAACTGACCCGGAAATCACGCGCGCCTGCGAATTTTCGGTATCGACGAGCAGCGCGCCGTCGCTATCGACCCCGGCAGCAATACCGGATATCTGCCGGCCCGGCAGGTCGACCATAATGTCCCGCCCATAAAGCCAGTCGTGCTTGCGCCAGTCGTCAGCGAAAGCGACAAACCCCTGGGCCGCGAAGTCGGTCATCGCCAAGCACAATGCATCGATAAACTTTGCCGCTATCGTTTCGCGCGGAGGATGACCAGTGGCAATTGTCTTGAGATCAATGACACGATGGGCCCAGGCCGACTCGGCGCCAAAATCCATCGACTCCGGCAACTCGATATTGACGCCAACTCCCGTAACCACGGTAACCGTCTTGCCCGTGCCAGTCCTTACTTCGGTCAGCAATCCGCCGAGCTTGCCATCGAGCGCGACAATGTCATTCGGCCATTTCAAGCTGACACCTTCGATCTTCAGCTCCCGCAACGCGCTGACGATTCCAACCCCCAGCGCCAGGGTGAGTCCTGGAAACTGCTTCGGCTGTTCAGCAAACGTGTAGGCAAGCGACAGGTACAGCCCGGCCCCGGGAGGCGAAAGCCAGCGGCGGTTATGACGACCGCGGCCGGCAGTCTGATGGTCCGCGATCGCGACATGACAGCGGCCGATCCCGGGAGGAGACTTGGCAAGCAGGTGCGTGTTCGTTGACTCTATGCGGCCAAAGACTTCCAGCGCATCGAGTCTCGACGCTGAAAACGCGGGGAGCGATTGCCGCAATGAATCCACATCAAGACTGCTCATCGTTGCTCGCGCTGCGCTGGCGGCTGAACAGCATTACCCGGTTGTTGCGGTTTTCGATGCCTGCACGCATACGCTGCAGGTTAGAGCGATGCCAGTAAATGATGAATCCCGCGATAACCGCGCAGTAAATGAACAGCGGCTGATCCGCCGGCAGGCGCGTGAGTGCAATCCACAGCGGCAGCGACACTGCGGCCGACATCGTCGCCAGCCCGACAAAGCCCGACAAGATCAAGACAATCGACCAGACGAATAGCAGCGGCAGAATCAGCGTCGGTGCGACCACGAGCAACGTGCCGATGAACGTTGCCGCGCCCTTGCCACCTCGAAACCGATGGTAGATCGGCCAGACATGTCCGAAGATGGCGGCGGTGGAACAGCAGAGCGCGAGCCACGTTCTCGAGATCTCGGGATCTCTCGCAACAAACGGTAACTCGAGTTCGGGAACAAGCCCGGCGCCGATGATCCCCTTGCCAATGTCGATAACGACGACAGCGATTGCGAAAACCAGACCCTGGGTGCGCAAGGCGTTTGTGCCGCCCGCGTTGCCGCTGCCCATGGTCCGAATATCGACTCCACCGCGCAGCTTGCCGACGACCATCGCTCCCATCACCGAACCGATGAAATAACTGATGAGAAATTTGACGCCGAGTTCCAGCATGCGGTGTTCCGTTTTTGCGTGGGACAACTCAGGCATTGTAGCATCGGCATACGAGGTTCCGTGGCAACACTATGCCAAGCGACACAATTCCGCTGTTCGTCAATCCGGCTGCCGGCCGTGGCCGGGCAGCACGGCGCGTAGATCGATTGCGGACGATTTTCGCCCGGGCCAATATCGCTACGGAATTGCGCCTCAGTCGATCAGAGGGTGACCTCGAGGATCAAATTCATTCGATTGCGCTCTCTGGCGTCGACAGAATCGTGGTCGCAGGCGGCGATGGCAGCGTTCATGAAGCCGTCAATGGGATTATGAGAGCTGGTGGCACCGCCGCACTCGGTCTCATACCGACGGGCACAGGAAACGACTTCGCCAAAGCCTGCTCGATATCGCTCGACTGGCAGCTCGCCACGGAGCAGCTCGCAAAACGGCTGGCGACGCGAACTCCTTTGCGCCGGATTGATGTCGGCCGCATGAACGATCGGTTTTTCGCGAATGGTGCCGGCATTGGCTTCGACGCCAGGGTTACCCGGGCGGCGCGCGCGTACCGCTGGCCGAAAGGCGACCTGGTATACCTCCTTGCAGTTCTTCGCTGCATGGCCGACGGAATTCCTACGCCCGAACTGTCGATCACGGCCGGTGACTATCGCTTTGTCGGCCCGGTCACCCTGGCCAGCATCAGCAACGGGCCTTGGGTCGGAGGGATGTTTCATATTGCGCCGATAGCTGACAATGCCGACGGCAGGTTCGAGCTCTTGATCGCAGACCCTGTTTCTCGCCTCCGTATTCTGTCGCTGTTACCTGCGCTCATACGGGGTAAGCACATGGGTAAGCCGGAAATACGGCACGAGAGCGTCCGCTCGGTCCATATCCGTGCGGTCGCGCCCCTGCCATCCCAGCTCGACGGTGAAGTTCAGCCGCTGCAAAAAGATTTCGAAATCGGCATTTTGCCGGCTGCGCTAGACGTTCTTTGAGCCCGGCCGGGATCCGAGATAGATCGCAAGCAGCGCGATAGCCGCGCCAGTAAGCTCCAGCACCGTCATCGGCCGGGAGAAAAACAACACGTCCCACAGAAAACTCAGTGGCGGCTGTACCAGCAGTGCGAGACCGGCCTCGAGCGTCGATACATTGGGCAGACTGCTGGCGATGAACATCAGGCCCAGACTATGCGACAGAAGCCCGTAGCCAAGCAGCCATGCAGCGTCCACCGCTGTCGGAATCGCCAACGACTCGCCCTCGGCAAGCGCAGACAGGCCAAGCAAGAGTGCCGAACCGACTGAAATAATCGCGATTTCCCGTGCGGGCACCGGATGCGGCGACCCGGCACGAGCGCTGCGCATGGTGAGCAGGTAGCCCGCGTAGGCAACAGCGGTCAGCAGGCCGAATATGACGCCGAGCCGGTAGTCACCGGACAGGCCGCGCCAGTCGAAGCCGACAATCATGCCAAGCCCGAATAATGCGAGCGGTATGGCCGTCAACTGCAGCGGGCTCGGTCGCTGCCGAAGCAGCAGCACGCCCGCCAGCAGCATGAAGAAGACCTGAAAGTTGGCGAGCAGGGTCGCCAGACCCGGTCCTATATAGTTGATGCTGCGGTGCCAGAACCAGAGGTCGAGTGCGAAGAAAACGGCCGACAGTGCCAGGACCAGGCGCGCCCGCCGTGACAGCTGCAGCCGTTGCCGGGTAACAACGAGAAAAAGCGACAAAGCCAAGCCACCGATCGCAACGCGATAAAACCCGCTGGTTGTCGGTGACACATTGACCAGCTTCACCCAAACGGGTGAAAAGCTGATGAGTGTCGCGCCCAGGAAAAGCCGCAACCGCGGACTTTCGAGGTAGCGCATCGCGATCAATCGGCCCCCAGCCAGGCAGAACGTCGCTTGTCCGTGTCAGAATCAACATCCTCGGTGAGCAGCAGAAAGCAGGTGTTCTCGGGAGCGGTTCCGGGCCTGATCATCGTCGTAATCAATTCGTCACCGCGGAATACGACGAGCTCGAGCGTGTCGCCATCGTGGTACGTGTGCAGACGCTGGTGCCAATTCTCAGAAGTCAGCGCAAGACCCTCGAGCGCCACCGCCACGTCGCCCGGCGCCACACCGGCGGCTTCGGCCGGCCCGCCGTTCGTGATCGTCGCAAAAACGAGTTTGCCGTTACTTTCGTTCA
>JAACFB010000057.1 GCA_009937615.1 Gammaproteobacteria bacterium
GCCGGTGTTCCCCGATGTCATGGGCGTAGCTGATCGTGGCGACTTCCTCGGCGCGGCGCAGCAGCCGTTCCCCGGTCACGGCGTTGTCGGCTCTTTGCTTCAGAAGCTCGGCGCGCATGACAAAGCCGTCGCCTCTGTATTCATAGCCTACCTGGGCGCCGCGAATCTCGGCGGCGGCGATATTTTCGAGCTCGAACGTAAGCAGGTTAAATTCGATCAGGTCCTCGATATCATTGCGATACAGCTCGAAGTCGAAACGGTGCCGCGAGCCGGATTTGTAGTGGAGACCGAGCTGAACCTCGTCTGCCAGCTCGGGGGCAAGATCCGGATTGCCTCCGAAACCGAAACGGTCCGTTGCATCCGGCGCCCGGAACGCGTGGGCGAGGCCGGCATTGATGGTCCAGTCGTCATTGATCGCAAACGCGTATTCGGCATTCCACGTCGTATGATTGCCGAACGTCTCATGATCTGTGAACCGCAGCGCGACAAACGTGCGATGTCGATCGCGCGACCACTGGTCCTGAAGAAACACAGCACGCACCACGGTGTCTTCTTCGAACCCAGAGCCGAAAGACAGCGTCGATGCCGATTCGCCGATGCCGAAAAGGCCGCCGGTCAGCGTGTGCTGCTTAAACGCATGGCTGTATTGCCAGTCTATGCTGACACGGTCGGATTCGACAAAATCATCGGCCTGGTTCTGCGTGATGCTGTCCTCCATGTACGACAGCACCAGTTTGCTTGAACCATGATCGGCCAGCTTCGAACTCAGCTCGAGCGCCGTGGTCGAGTTCTCGAAATCCTGGTCGACGGGATTGAGGAAAAAGTCGAGATATTCGACATTGCCGCCGGTTCGCCAGTGCCGAAAACTGACGTCGCTGTCACCGAAACGACGCGATGCATAAACGTTTGCTGACAGATTTTCATAGCCACGTTCGATATCGGAGTCGGTCCGCGGCGCATAGCCGTCGGTCGCTTGCCAGTTCAGCGTGACCCCGAACTCGCCGCGGTCGCTTTTAGTGCCGCCGGAAACATAGCCGGACCGGCTGTCAAAACTGCCGGTGCCAGCGCTTGCCTCAACGTAGGCATCTTGCGCGCGTCGCGTGATGATGTTTATTACGCCACCGATCGCATCCGTGCCAAACAGGGCCGAACGTGCGCCCTTGACGATCTCGACACGTTCGATGATGTCGGGTGAGATGTGCTGGATTGCGGCGCCGCCCAGCGTGCCTGGATTCATGCGCACACCGTCGACCAGGACGAGGGTGTGATTGCTCTCTGTGCCGCGCATGAATATTGACGTTGCCTGGCCGGGTCCACCGTTGCGCCCGATGTCGATACCGGCCTCGAGCCGCAACAGTTCGGCGAGATCGTTTGCCAATGACAGTTCGATCTCCTCGCGCGTGATCACGGTCACCGGAACAATAGCGTCTTCCAACGGAATTTCGGTCCGAGTCGCCGTAACGATGATCGTTTCACCTGGAGCCAGGTCGGCAGCGTTTGCGCTGGCCGGAATCGACAGGCAGGCGAGTATGACCGCAGGTGGAAGTCGGCAGGTTTTCATTCAGTGCTCCAGTGCGTACCGCCCGCACGCGTCGTCGTATCGGTTATTGCGTTGCTGCGGGGAGTCGGGAAGGACGGCTTGGTTGGCACGCCCGAACCGGCGCCCGCCGCGCCATTCGCGTATACATCGGGCCGGTCTCCGGGCTGACGAGCGGACGCAAATCCTTGCCGTAACGCCTTCCCGCGATCCGTTACGCACGGACCTCGTACGTGGGTAATTCGCAGTGGCTCTGATCCGAATGCATCGAACCAGGGGTTACGGTTTGACTCGATCACCGTTGCGGGGGCAGCGCCGGATTTTGTGTGCTGGTGCACATGTCGCCGGCTTCCCGTTCACCCGATCATGCCGGATCGGGTTCACCTGATGATTCGGGTACGATAAGGACGCGTCAGGACGCTGTCAAGACAAGTCGGCTCGCTTGTGTATTTGCAGACGAGCGGCCATAGTGGCGCCGGAAATCAAGGGCATTGAGTACGGGATTGGAAACGTTCGACGTCACGACAGCCTCCGAGTACCTGAAAGCTGCGCTCGACGCGGCGCAAGCCGCAGCTGATATCAGCAGCAGCTACTACGCGGGTAACTTCACCGTGTCCACCAAGGCCGACAAGACGCCGGTCACGCAGGCCGACGTCGAGTGCGAGCAGGCAATACGACAGGTAATCCTGGAGCGCTTTCCCGAACACGGCTTCTATGGTGAGGAGACCGGGCGGACGCGGGAGACGGCCGACTACCTCTGGCTTGTGGACCCGATCGACGGCACCAAGGGCTTTGTGCGCCAATACCCGTTCTTCTCAACGCAAATTGCCCTGATGCATGCGAATGAGATCATCCTTGGCGTCTCGAGCGGGACGATGATGAATGAACTGGCGTGGGCGGAAAAAGGCCTGGGTGCCTGGCTAAACGGCAAACGCCTCGCGGTCAGCGATATCGACGATCCCGAACGCGCTGCCATATCGACCGGCAACCTGGCGTCGATTGCGCGCAGCGAGGGCTGGGCGAACCTCGGCAGCATTCTTGCAACGGCGGACCGCACGCGCGGCTACGGTGATTTCTATCACTATCATCTGCTGGCTGCCGGAAAAATCGAGGCAGTGATCGAGTCCGATGTGAACATCCTCGACATTGCTGCTTTATCAGTGATCGTTAGCGAGGCGGGCGGCGTATTCACGGACCTCAACGGCAGCGGGCCCAATCTTGAAACCCGCTCGGTGCTGGCAGCAAATGCCCCTCTGCACGAGCATTATCTGCCGTTATTGCGGGGCTTCGTTCCCTAGTTCGTGATCACTGCCGCTGGCCACGAACAGGCGGTGCGAACGCCAGTTGACGGCTTCCATCGGAGTCGCAAACAGCTCGGTCAGCCCCTGTTCGTCGAGCACCTGATCGCTGCGGCCCAGCTGCCAGCGGCCATCACCAAACAGTAACAGACAGCGGTCCGCAAAGCGCACGGCGAGATTAACGTCGTGCAGGCTCGCGATGACGCTGGCGCCCTGGTTCGCGGCGCGTCGAAAAAGGTCCATCGCATCGATCTGGTGCTGCGGATCAAGGTGATTGGTCGGCTCGTCGAGCAGGTAAATATCGGGCGCCTGGGTCAAGACCTGCGCGATTGCCAGGCGCTGCCGTTCCCCGCCGGACAGGGTCAGGATGTCACGGTGGGCGAGGTCCTGAAGTTCCATCGTTCGTAAGGCGGCGTTGGCAATTGCACGATCCTCTTCACTTTCCCAGCGCAGGCGGCCGATGTGCGGATGCCTGCCGATCAATGCCGTGTCGAATACGGTCGCCGGAAAGATGTCCTCGATGACCTGCGGCAGAAGCGCGAGCTGGCGGGCAACGAGCTGGCGGTGGCTCGTGAAGATGTCGGCCGCGCCGAGTGAAATATGCCCGGTCTCGGGCCGTCGCAATCCGGCGAGTGTTTGCAGTGTCAGTGACTTGCCGGTGCCATTCTGGCCGAGAATTGCAACGAATTCGCCACGGCGCAGCTGCAGATTCAACTCATCGACCAGTCGGCGGCCGGGCACGCTGACACGGACGGAGTTGCAGGACAAGGGTGGCGCGGCGTCGGCAGTCATGCCGCGAGGTTAGCTCAGCTGTCGATCGATAAAAAGTCGAGCGATGAAGTGATCAGTCCAGAAGCCTGATTTCGTTTGCCGTCAATGGCCCGATCACTGCGAACCGGAGTCCCTTCGGAATCACCGCATCGTTTTCCGCCAGGGCAATGCGCCCTCCCATGATTTCTGCAAGGCGTTGCGGGTATAAAGGTCTACGGTCAGGCTCAGCAAGCCCGTCGGGTGCAATCGGCTGGCCGTCAGCCGGATCGTACTTATCGGTTGCGCCCAGCGTATGCAGGAACTCGTGCGCGATGATGACGTTGTTGCTCCCGGTTCGACGCCGGCTGGCGTATGCGTTGACAACGCCGACCATGCCCTTTTGCAGACCGACCGAGTTTTCGAGGGCGAACTGTTGTTCAGGGTCGTGGTAGCGGACAAAGATGCGAACGTCTGGGTCGATATCGTCCTGGGCATCCGCGGTTCTAGATGCCCACCAGCGCATTTTCAGTGACCAGAACATGACGCCAAACACACCCGAGGCCTGCTCGATCTCGGGCGGCTGGTCTTTGACCTGTCTGCCAAGCTCGATCCTGACGGGCCGGTGGACCGATTTGCCGTAGCGCGATGCCTCGCGGGTGATGAATGATTCGATCGCGTCGAAGTCGTCGGGTTCGAGTGTCTTGATGTAATTGTCGCTGGCCTGGCTCCCGTCACCGTTTATGGGATAGATCTTGACCCACAGACTGTTGTTCCAGTCGGTGCTGCGGGCCTGCGCCAGCCAGGTGTTGACAGCAACAAGCAACAGAATGAACAGCAGCACAGTAATGCGAACGGCTTTGAACACGACTTGGGTGTCCCGGCGGCAATGATGGGCTTATTAGGCCACGGACTGAACCGGTGCGGTATTGACCAGGTCGCAGATTCGCAAAAACGTCGGCCTGACTGTCGAGCCGGGCGCGCCGGTCAGAGCTCGGGCGGGCGCCGTGCGGCCGTTGCCTGCTCAAACGCGTAAGCAATCTCGATCAGTTTAACTTCGCTGTTCGGCGCACCGATAAACGACAGCCCGATCGGCAAGCCGGCGACGAAACCGGCCGGCACGGTGATATTGGGATAGCCCGATACGGCGGCATACGAGGAGCTCCCGATGTGAGAGCTGTCGCCGTTGACATGGTCGGTGAACCAGGCCGGTCCGTTCGTCGGCGCAATGAGCGCGTCGAGGCGGTGTTTCAGAAGGGCGCCGTCGACAGCGGCAGTCGCAATCTGTTTGCTCTTTGCGAGCGCGTCCAGGTAGGCCGCGTCGCTCAGGTCGCCCTTGGCCTGTGCCAGGAGCATCTGGTCCTGCCCGAAGTGCGGCATCACCGTTTCGGCATTTGCCTCGTTGAAATCGATGATCTCCTCGAGGGTGCGAACCGGCGCGTTCGACTGCTCCAGGTATCTGTTCAGGTCAGCTTTGAATTCGTAGTACAGCACTTCGCCTTCGGCCGCGCCCATGTCCGTTGTGTCGATGCTGATGCCGTCAACGATCGCCGCGCCCTGGCTTTCGATGGCATCGATGCTGGCTTTTAGAATGGCATCGACGTTGGGATTCGAGCCGGCCCCACTGTAGGAACGAATGACGCCGATGCGCCGGCCGGTCAGGCCGTCTGCGGTCAGGTTGGCGGTATAACTGGCGGCGGCCGGCGCGGCGTTGGCCGAGGCCGGATCATCCGGATCGGTGCCGGTCATGGCGGCGAGCAGTATTGCTGCGTCACGCACGTTTCGCGCCATTGGTCCCGCCGTGTCCTGACTGTGCGCAATCGGAATGAATCCGCTGCGGCTGATCAGGCCGACTGTCGGCTTGATGCCGACAATACCGTTTGCACCGGCCGGGCAGACGACGGAACCGTCTGTCTCGGTGCCAACTGCGACGACGGTCAGGTTGGCGGCGACCGCGACGGCTGATCCGCTCGAAGAGCCGCAGGGATTGCGTGCAGTATCGTAGGGGTTATGGGTCTGCCCACCGACACTGCTCCAGCCGCTGGATGAGCGCGATGAGCGGAAGTTGGCCCACTCGCTCAGGTTGGCCTTGCCGAGAATGACGGCGCCCGCATCCCGCAGCTGGCTGACAAGAAAAGCGTCTACGGGAGGTCTGTGGCTGGCAAGGGCCAGCGAGCCCGCGGTCGTATGCATGCGATCCGCGGTATCGATGTTGGCTTTCAGCACGACCGGGATACCGTGCATCGGACCCCGTGGACCGGATTCACGCCATTCCTCGTCGAGTGCACGAGCCGTCAACAGTGCGTCCGGATTCAGCTCGATGATCGAGTTAAGCGCCGGGCCGCCGCGATCGACGGCCTCGATCCGGTCCAGGTACCAGCCGACCAGTTGCTCCGACGTCAGCTCGCCGCGATGCATACGGTCATGAAGGTCCGTGATCGAGGCTTCTTCCAGGTTGTCCGGCGGGCTGCCGCAGGCCGTCAGCATCGCGCATAAGACAAACAGGTAGCCCGGCCGCATTTGAGGTCTCCCATGGTGTTCTGCTCCCAGCGTAAGCGCGATGCCGGATGACCGCAAGCTTGCAGCGGACTAGCGCGGTTTCCTGAATCGCATGACGAATCGATCGGTTCTGCCGCGTACAGCCGGATCGAAGACCGGCTTGCCGTGGTCGTCGTTCATATTGCGCAACACGTCGCTTTTTGCGTCAAGCACGAATCCGGCGGCCTCGAGTTCGCTGACCACGATGCTCGGGTCGATGCGGTGCAGCGTACCTCCGGTTTCGCGTGGCGCGCCGACTTCGGCAAAGTGATCGATCACGGCCAGTGTGCCACCCGGCTTCAAGCCCCGGTAAAGCTCCGCCAGCAACTTGACCGTGTCGATCTTCGGCCAGCCCTCTTGTGGCGCGGCGTAATAGAGATCGTGATATGACAACGTCATCATGATCGCGTCGAAGCGGCCCGCATCGAGTTCGAGCTCGTTGTTTTCGGCCATTAGTATCTCGACGTTGGGTAACCGGTTATCGGCATGACGTGCCGCGAATTCGTCACCCACGAAACGGAGATAGGCCTCATTCGTATGCGCGACGACTCGGCCGTCGTCGCCGACGGTATGCGCGAGAATCTCGGCGTAGTAGCCGCTTCCCGAGAACAGGTCAAGAACGATCATCCCGGGCGCGATGCCGAAAAACTCCAGTACCTGGTCGGGCTTGCGGGCAGAGTCCCGTGCCCTGTCTGCGGAAGTTCTGGCCGGATGTCCGACGGCTGCTGCATAGACGGCCTTGTCCACCCGGGGCGCAAAGCTTTCGTTTGCTGCGTCGCCACTGCCCGCATCGCTGCAGGCTGCGATCATTACGCAGAGCGAAATCTGAGCGAAGCTTCTGGTCATCATGCAATCCCGACACTGCACTGGCAGCTTGCTAAGTCTATGTGACCGGCGGATTCGCCTGAAGTGCCGCCACAAATAAAAAGCCCCGCGGCAGAAGCGGCGGGGCTGAATGCTCTTTTTTTCAAAAGAGGTAACTGCGAATTCGGTAACCGGATACAGAGATTTTATTATTATTGGATCTGGATCTTATTATTTTTATGGTTATTGTTCTTCTGGCGTCTAAATCCTGTTTGTATACCGTTTTTGTGTTGCCGATTGCAGTTACATTTCGCTTGGGCAGGATAATAAAAGCAAAACCTATGCCAACCTGCTCGACCACACTCGCAATTCAATCGTTTAGCAGCGTTATGCGTCAACTCCGAGGCTGCTGAATACTGGTTCTGTAAAAAATATCGACGCTTTTTGCCCTGAACATCAGGCGCCGTTGAAACTACCGTCCTCAAAATCCTGATATTTTTGAATTTTCTGGCCATACACGGAAGTTTCATCGTCGTGCGCCTCCCCCGCACGCGCCTTTGATTATGTTTAATTCGGGCGAATGAGCAGCGTGGCGCCGATTTTTGTGGGGTTTGTCAAATTATTCGACGATTCCAATGCTCTGCGCACGTTCGAGCAGACCGATCGCGCTGAAAAAGCGGCCATTTCGCACGACGCCAACGACTTTCATCGCCGCATCGATGTCCAGCAGCGGATCGCCGTCTACGAGCACGATGTCGGCGGCGGCGCCGGGTGCGATGCGACCGACCTGCAGGCCGAGGCCCAGCGCACTAGCTGCATTGACCCCCGCTGCGCGAAGCACCTGTTCGTTTGTCAGGCCCGCCGCCTTTAAGGCACGCAACTCCGCATGCTGGGCAATACCGGGAGGCAGGCCGTTCGGCTCGCTTCCGAGTATGACGCCGGCGCCGGTGCCGAGCACGGGCCGACTCTCGAAGCGCCGCCGCGCCGCCGGATGCGGGCCAAGCAGCGTGGCCTGGCGGGAATTCAGCAACGCGTTAATTCCTGGCGTCTGCGAGTCGGCAATGCCGGAGACAATCGTGACGGATCCCGGGCTGCTCGATAGCTGGATGTCGCCATAGCGCTGACCGCGCGGCGAAGCCGGCAGCGACTCGGTCCCGAGCAACAGGCTCGCGCCCGAGCCAAGGCCGACCTGCCAGTTCTCCGCCAGCACGGGTACGCCGGCCATGAGCCACTCTGTCACGCTCGAGCGAAGCGCAGCCCCCGCCGCAAGGTCCCCCGAGATCGTCACCAGCCACGGCGCCGCCGCGTCGTCACGCGAACCACCGATAGCCGCCGCCGCCAGCACCCGCGGTCCCGGTACGGCTTTGCCCGACCAGGTCTCGTTGAGCGTATCGACGCGATCATGATTCGCGACGATAGACGTGACGCCGAATGACAGCAGCAACGGACCAAGTGCTTCGTCCGCAGCCGGCGGCAATACCGCGTAGCTGTCGATAAAGCCCGGCAGCGCGGTCAAATCGCCCATGTCGACGACAATCGCGCCTGGCCGGTCACGGCGGGCTTCGACCGCAGCAATCCTCGCGCCGTCGATCACAATGTCGAGGCCATCCTGGTAACCACCGCCAATGCCATCGAACAGCCGCGCTACGCGAATCACGAGCTGTCCGCTTGGCGCATCGATCTGGGGGAGCGTTCGCTGCACGGCCCTGACGCTTTGCCGGCTGTCGCTTTGCGTTACCGTGACGCGAAATGGCAGTGTCGTCGATGACCATGAGTTGAAATGGCGCTGCCGAATCACGCCATTTGCAGTGTAGAGAAGCCGCTCGCGATCGAGCCAGGTGACCGGCGCGATGAACAGATCCTCACCGCCAACCAGCGGTCGAACGAGCGGCGGATCCGAGAGTATCGCCATATCGATCGACAGTCCGTCATCGGTGTGGCGCAAAAAGGTGATGAGGCTGCCATCCGGCCGCCATTCAGGTGAGGATAGTCGCGTCGATGATGATGTCACAGCGCGGTCCGGTTGACCGTGGCGGCGCAGCATCAGCGACCACTGGTCCTGCGCGTGCTCGATGTAGACCAGGTCGCGGCCATCCGCAGACCAGGCGGGCTCAGTTTCGTCACCTTCGCCGTTCGTAATTCGCCAGCTCAGGCGGGTCTCGAGGTCGAGCTCCCAAAGGTCGAAGCCTGTGTTCCTCCGATCCGACGAAAATACGACTCGCTCGCCGTCAGGATGCCAGTTCGGGTGTTGATCCAGAAACTCGCCGCTGCTGAGATTGTGCGCAATGCCGCCTGCGAAATCGTAAAACCAGAGCTGATCGTGATTCTCACCGCGCGCCTGGTAGACGAGGGCATCCGACGCGGGCGACCAGCGTGGCCGGTGGGCTGGTAACCGGGTGGTTGGAATCGGCTCAGCGGTTCCGCCGGTTGCAGGCAGTATCCAAAGCCCGCCGAGCAGATCGATGACGAGCCGGCCGTCGCGGGCGGCATGGACCGAGAAATTGGTGCCCTCTGTCAGCGTTACCTGGGCCGCGACACTGCCGGCACCAAAGAGCAGAAGCAACGCTAAGATAATCCTGTTCAATCTATCTGTCGGCCCTTACCGAAAGTAGCTCATCGTCATCGACGGCGATCGATATTTGCATCGGTTCGCAACAAACCTGGCAATCCTCAATATACGACTGCGAGCCGGCCGATGTATCGACGATGACACTGATCGTCTCGCCGCAAAACGGGCACTGGATGCGACGCTCCGGCAACCACCGTTCCATTCTTCGTCCCGTCCTCAGGGTTGCAGGCGGGTGCCCGACCAGGCACCGACCGTAAACGTGTCGTTATCATTCCGGACCAGCGAGCGTTGCCAGCTGGCACGGTCGTGAATTCGATCCTCACCTTCGATCCATAGTTCGACGCGGCTCGCCCAGACACGGAAGCCGCCCCAGTGCGACGGCCGCGGAACAACAGGGCGAGACGCCGTTGCGACAGAGCCCAGGTGTTTCGCCACGTCCACGCCGAGACGCAGCGCGCGCCGGCTCAGCTGCGCGATCAGCGCCGCGCGGGATTCGAGCGGCTCACTCTGATCGCTGCCCCAGGCGCCGAGTTGGCTGCCCCAGTCTCGCGATGCGAAATAGGCATCACTCTCTTCAGCTGGTGAGCGGATGGCCTGGCCTTCGATACGCACCTGCCGACCCAGTGCGTCCCAGTGAAACAGCAGCGCGACATTCGGATTCTTCTGGATCTGCCTTGCCTTTGGCGAGTTGTAGTTTGTATAGAAAACGACATAACCGGGATCGGCTTTGTAGCCCTTGCACAGCACCATGCGCCCAAACGGGCGGGCATGTTCATCGGCGGTAACGAGCGCCATGGAATTGGGATTGCGAGTCACGCCTCCTTCGGTAGCTGCATCCAGCCACGCCTGTATCCAGGGCATCGGGTCGGCCGGCAGCTGGTCTGGTAGTCGCGGCGCAAGGTAGGGGTTGGTCAAAGTGGCCTCCGCTATCGAACCAATACGGGTATCGTCAAGACGCGCAGACTACCAAAGCCGTTGCGGTGGATCACGCGCTGGAGATACAGGTGCCGCCTTCGCGGCGAGGGTCTGCCGCGACGCCGAATCCCTCGACCCGGTCGAAACGGGCGGCGGCGACGCCGCCGAAGTACATACTGATCTGCTCCATAACCTGCACGGGTATGTCGACCTCGGGCAGGTCAAGGCCTGCCTCTGCCATCAGCTGATCCTCGTTCCCGCTGGTGTCGACGTGCAAGCGCGGGTGCGCGATTGCCTCCTCGAGCGACATGCCAAGCTGCAGGTGGTTGACGAGGAACTGGTGCAGGGCCGTCGTAATGCGGTCCGCCCCCGGGGAGCCGATGGCCAGCACCGTGCCATCCCGACGGGCGATGCTCGGCGCCATATTTGACGGTAGCCTGGCGCCCGCCGGACCGGCCTCGACGCCGCGACGATTCAACTCGAGCTCACCAAGACAGTTATTGAGCCAGATTCCAGTTCCAGGCGGCATCTCCCCGGAGCCGTAACCCGACGATGCCGTTACCGCGCAGCCCAGACCGGCGTTGTCGACGGCGGACGTATGCACGGTAGAGGCCGACGTCCAAGCGCCGGGCAACTGACCACTCTGAACCATGTTCCAGAGCTCGGCGGCGGCCTCGCCGACATCGTCGGCGAGATCGAGGTTTTGCTTGCGATAGTCGAGCACGGCGCGCTGAACGGCGATAAGCCGTGACAAAGATTCGCGTCGCCAGTCAGGGTAGGGGAGCTTGCTGCAGGCCAGCAGCATTGCAGCCAGCGTTGTTCCGCCGATGGCGGGCGGCGGGTTACTCGCAATGGACCAGGGACCGACATCAACCGAGAGCGAAGGTCGCTCGACCGCGCGGTATTGGGCCAGGTCCTGCCGTGTCAAGGCACCTCCCCCGGCTTCGACGTGTGCCGTCATTGCAGTAGCGAGTTCGCCGTCGTAAAAGAAGCGCGCACCATCCTCGGCGATCGCCGTGAGCGAGTCGGCGAGATGTGGGATAACGATCAGGCTGCCAGGCTCGCGAAGCGACCCATCCGCTTCGTGCAGTGCGAAAAAGCCATCGTCACTCCGGTTGAATACGGCTTCTCCCGAGTAACCGAGGTAATAGTGGCAGGCCGCGGAGAGCGGGAAGCCCCGCCGGGTTGTTTCAATGGTTGGCGCGAACAGTTCCGGCCACTGCGCCTGCCCATATCGTTGCCAGGCGAGCTCTATCGCTGCAAGCGAACCGGGCACTGCGACCGATCCGGGACCGATCAGCGTCCTGATACCTCCGCCGTAGCGCATCGTCACGCTGGTCGCGCCCCGACCGCGAGTTTCATCTTGCAGACCGAGTCCCGGGATCGCCGTGTTGCCGTCAATCGTGACCGGATCGCTGCCGGGTTTCCACACGGTTACGTAGGCGCTGCCCGCGAGCGCGCAGACGCCGGGCTCGGTGTTCATTGTCATCAATGCGGCGGCGAGCGCGCAGTCGACGGCGTTGCCACCGCATGCTGCGACGTCTCGCGCCGCATCGGCCGCGTGTTGTGAAGTCGTTGCGACCGCGACTCTAGTCATTGGCTGGCCCTGCCGTCCCGCGGCAGGCCGTCAATACTGTATGACGGTGCGGATGCTCTTGCCCTCGTGCATGAGATCGAATGCCGTATTGATTTCTTCAAGCGGCATCGTGAAGGTAATGAACTCGTCGATCTTGATCTCGTGGTTCATGTACTGCTCGACCATGCCGGGTAGCTGCGAGCGGCCCTTACAGCCGCCAAACGCCGTGCCACGCCAAACCCGTCCGGTAACGAGCTGGAACGGGCGTGTCGAGATTTCCTGACCGGCACCGGCAACACCCACGATAGTCGACTCACCCCAACCCTTGTGACAACACTCGAGAGCTGCGCGCATCAAATCGACATTGCCCACGCATTCAAATGAGTAATCCACGCCCCCGTCGGTCATGTCGACGATCACCTCCTGGATCGGCCCGCTATGATCCATCGGATTGACCGTGTCCGTGGCACCGAGCTGGGTCGCGAGTTCGAACTTGTCGACATTGATGTCGATCGCAATGATCCGACTTGCTTTCGCCATTGTGGCGCCCTGTATGGCGCTAAGGCCGACGCCGCCGAGACCAAAAACGGCGACGGTTGCGCCCGGTTCGACCTTGGCCGTGTTCAGTACCGCGCCGATCCCGGTCGTGATGCCGCAGCCGAGTAAACAGACTTTCTCGAGGGGCGCCTCCTGGCTGATTTTGGCAACAGCTATCTCGGGCAGGACGGTATATTCGCTGAACGTCGAGGTTCCCATGTAGTGGTAGATGGTTTTGCCGTTTGCCGAAAAACGCGAGGTGCCATCCGGCATCAATCCCTGCCCTTGCGTAGCGCGAATCGCCTGGCACAGATTCGTCTTGCCCGAGGTGCAGAAATTACATACGCCGCATTCGGGCGTGTAGAGCGGTATGACATGGTCCCCGACGCTGACAGACGTGACACCCGCGCCGACTTCCTCGACGATAGCACCGCCCTCGTGACCGAGCACCGCTGGAAAAATGCCTTCGGGATCCTCACCCGACAACGTGAATGCATCCGTATGACAAACGCCCGTTGCAACATTGCGAAGCAGGACTTCGCCGGCTTTTGGACCGTCCAGATCAATGGTTTCAATTTCGAGGGGTTTGCCCGCTTCCCAGGCAACTGCAGCACGTGTCTTCATCGTTTATGGGCTCCTTTCGCTGATGTCAGGCTTGGTCTGTCGATGATATTCGCACGATTGCCGGTTTGACGACAGTGGCCTTTCCGGGCGCGAGCATGAGCGGGCCTATTAAAGCTTACAAAAACAGCGACTTGTGTTTGCAGCCGGTTCGTGTAAAACAGGCTGTTCGGGTCCCTTGTGGGCGCCATCGACCAATGAAATGAGTCTTGAAGAACTTCGCAAATCGTTATCGACCGTCGACGAGGAAATCGTCGAACTGATTGCCAGGCGACAGCAGATTGTCGGCGAGATCGGTCGCAGCAAACAGTCGAAAGGCGCCGGCACCCGCGATTATGCGCGCGAGAAAGACGTGCTGGGTATGGGCCGGTCGCAGGCCGAAAAACTGGGTATCGATCCCGACCTGGCGGAGAGCATCCTGCGTCAATTGATTCAGTCGTCGCTCGCGAGCCAGGAACGTGATCGCGTTATCTCCGAGGGTAAGGGGGACGGTCGCAGCGCGCTCGTGATTGGCGGTGCAGGCAAAATGGGCCGATGGTTTGCCGACTTCTTTGCCTCGCAGGGATTTGCCACGGTGATCGCTGACAAAAGTGTCGATGACGGACCCGGCATGTTCAGGAACTGGACCGATGCCGGGATTGATTACGACGTAATTGTGGTTGCGACTCCGCTCGCGGTATCGGGCCGGATTCTTGCGCAACTGGCCGTGCTCAAGCCCGCGGGGCTGGTATTCGACATCGGTTCACTAAAAACGCCGCTCATGGACGGGCTGCAGGAGCTTCGCGAAGCAGGCTGCCAGGTTACGTCGTTGCATCCGATGTTCGGCCCGGACACCCGACTGCTTTCAGGCCGCCATCTTATTTTTTGCGACGCTGGCGATCCGGCAGCAACATCCGCGGCCAAGGAGCTCTTTGCATCGACCATGGTCGAACAGATCGATATGAGCCTGGACGACCATGATCGACTGATCTCTTACGTGCTTGGTCTTTCGCATGCGCTGAATATCGCGTTCTTTACAGCCCTCGCTGAGAGCGGCGAAGCGGCGCCACGGCTGGCCCGCATGTCCTCGACCACGTTCGACGCGCAGCTGCTGGTGTCGGAGGCGGTCGCGCAGGACAACCCGCATCTGTACTTCGAGATCCAGCATCTGAACAGATTCGGCCTTGGCCCGCTGGATGCGCTTTGCGATGCATCACGACGCATCCGCGATGTTGTGGCCGAAGGCGACGAATCCGCGTTTGTCGAGCTTATGCGCAGGGGCCGGGAGTATATGGCGCTGCGCGCCTGACCGTCACGACAAGCCGTCGTGCGACGCCGCGCGTCGTTTTATCAGAACGAGCGATAGTTCAATCGGAGGGAGCTCGGCAAATGCAATCCGCAGATGACCTGATGGCCCGGAACGCGGCGCTGGAACTTAAGCTTGCCGCTCTGACCGAGGAGGCTGCAAACAACGAAAAAAAATTGCGGCGCTCGCTGCAGCGCGAATTGCGCCTGCTCAAGGCCGAAGATCTCCCGACGCTGATACGGGAAATGACCGACGGGCTTCGAACGAGCTATAACTTGCCGTATGTCAGCGTAGTGTTGTCCGACCCGGACCACGACATTCGTCACCTGTTGCTCGCCGCGGGCACCCCGGCGGAAGAATTTCAATACCTGGTGATGGCCGGGTCTCTGGCGGGAATAGCGCCGCAATACGTGGCGCTGAGGAAACCCTGGCTTGGCGCCTATGCCGCCTGCGATCATCAGCTGCTGTTTCCTGCGGCGAAGGGGCTTGCAAGTATCGCGATTATTCCTCTGACCCATCGCCAGCAGCTGATCGGAAGCATCAATCTCGGCAGCCAGGACGCGTCCCGCTTCACGGACAGACACGCCGCTGATTTTCTGGCCCACCTGGGAGTAATCGCTTCGTTCTGCGTCGAAAACGCTCTGAACCGCGCCCGTCTGCTGCGCAGCGGGTTTACGGATGCCCTTACGGGCTGGAATAACCGCCGGTACCTGCAGGTGAGGATGAACGAAGAGCTGGCGAGGGCGCAACGCGACAATAGCCGGCTTGTATGCCTGATGCTGGATGTGGATCGATTCAAGCGAGTTAATGATACCTGGGGTCATGCGACCGGCGATGCCGTACTGCGGGAAGTGGCCAGCCGGATCGAGTCGCAGGTGCGCGGCAGCGACGTTGCGGCGCGCTACGGCGGCGAGGAGTTTGTCGTGTTGTTGCCCAATACGGATGACATTGCTGGCGAGAAACTGGCAGAGCGAATTCGAAGCACGATTGCGGCAGCGCCTATTGATCTGCCTAACGGAGAGCGGATTACGATCACGGTTTCGATCGGCATTGCCGGGGTGATTCCGGATGCTGGGACCGGTGACCTGAAGACCCTCGGCGAGTCGTTGATTGCCCGCGCCGATGTCGCGCTCTATCGCGCGAAATCAGCAGGGCGAGACCGTGTTCAGGTCGCCGCCGACGAGCCCTGATGGCGATCGGTCGCAGCACTATCTTATCGATTGCCAGCCTGACATTGGTCGCAGCCTGCGACCCGGATGCCGACACCGGCGACAGTGTCGCGCCTGTCGTCGTCTATGTGGGTGTCGCGAGACATGCGCAGAGTCTGGCGGGCGCCAGGGAACTGATCGAATGGCTGTCGATGCCGGCTATCCAGCAGCGATATGCTGATCTGGCCAGGATGTACCCTGCGAGCACTGCCACATCGCCGCCGGCTGGATCTGGCGGCCCTCGTGTCAACTGGAGTGTGGCCGCATGACGTGCGCTCGAAGCGGACCGCCTGGCCGAGCCTG
>JAACFB010000038.1 GCA_009937615.1 Gammaproteobacteria bacterium
AATGTCCTCGACCGCACCGAGGCTGTCGCTCTCATCTATGACAATAACCGCTGTTGGGGCGCGGTGGCACGCTGTTTGCGCACCGGCAAGCATTTTGCAGTCGTTGCCAAGGCCACCGTTATAGCCACGGGCGGCTACGGGCGCATCTATGGGCAGTACACGACAAATGCGACTATTAACGAAGGTATGGGCGCCGTCATCGCGCTCGACACCGGCATCGTGCCACTCGGCAATATGGAGGCCGTCCAGTTTCACCCGACCGCACTGGCGCCAAGCAACATCCTGATCACCGAGGGTTGTCGTGGGGACGGCGGCTACCTATTGGACAAGAATTTGCAACGGTTCATGGTCGACCTCGAACCGGAGAAACAGGAACTGGCGAGTCGGGATGTCGTGTCCAGGCACATGAAGCAGCGAATGCGAGACGGGCTGGGCGTCGAGACACCGTATGGCCCGCATCTGTGGCTCGACCTGCGCCATCTCGGCGAACAGCACCTGACGACCAAGTTGCGCGAAGTCTTCGAAATTTGTCGCGACTTCGTCGGGCTCAATCCGGCCCATGACCTGATTCCGGTGCAGCCGACACAGCATTATTCAATGGGCGGCATTCGGGTCAACAAGGACGGCCAGGCTTACAACCTGGCGGGGCTGTTCGCCGCTGGTGAAGCCGCATGCTGGGACATGCACGGTTTCAACCGGCTCGGTGGCAACAGTCTCGCCGAGACCGTAGTCGCTGGCCGCGTCATCGGCGCACGGGTCGCCAAGTATGCGGCTGGCGCGAGTCTCGACGTCAATACCGGTATTGCGCTTGCGGCGCTAGAAGGCGGTAGGGACCGGGCCAGGCGTTGGCTCGCCCGCAGCGGCGCGGGGCCGAGCGTATACGACATCCGGGACGCTATGGGGGAGACGATGATGAACAAGGTCGGAATTTTCCGTAACGGCGATGAGCTCGCACAGGCTGTCGCCGAGCTCGCGAACCTCCTTGACGACTGCGGCAAGGCCGTGTTGCGCTCGAAGGCTCCGGGCATGAACCCCGAACTGTCTTTCGCGCTGCGGCTAAAGGGTATGCTGCGACTCGCGTACATCACGGCTAAGGGCGCACTACTACGCACCGAGAGCCGGGGCGCGCACTTCCGTTCCGATTACCCGTTGCGTGACGATGCGGATTGGCTGAAACGCACGCTCGTTCGCTGGCCCGCAGACGCAGCGGAACCGGTGTTCACGTACGAACCTGTCGGCGAAATCGACCTGCCGCCGGGGCATCGCGGATACGGCAGCGACGATCGTATCGAGATGCGATTATCCCTATCAGACTACAACGCTGGTGTCTACGATGTGCAGGCAGAGCATGGTCGGCTGCCAACCATCGAAAGTCCCGGTAGCCGACTGCGAAGGGGTGACTGGAGGAATCAGATATGAAGCCGGCCAGAGTGTCAGGTGGCCGCCGCCTGCGTTTCGAGATCTTTCGTTACAACCCCGAGGATCCCCGTTCGACACCGCACATGCAGGATTTCGAACTGGACGATGCGCCGTATATGTCACTGTTTCTGGCGTTGAATATGATCCGCGAGCAACAAGACCCGAGTCTGCAATTCGACTTTGCGTGCCGGTCGGCTATCTGTGGCTCTTGCGGGATGATGGTCAATGGCCGGCCAGCGCTCGGCTGCCGCACGCTGACATCTGACCTTCCAGATGTCATTCGCCTGCACCCCCTGCCCGTATTCAAGCTGATCGGGGATTTGTCGGTAGATACTGGTACCTGGTTCCGCGAGATGGTCGAGAAATCCGAGGCCTGGATTCACACTGACAAGGTCTTTGATCCGGAGGCAGTGGAGGAACGCATGGACGACGACCTCGCGCAAGCCATCTACGAAGGCGAACGCTGCATCGAGTGCGGCTGCTGCGTAGCTTCCTGCGGGGCCGCCAACGTCAATGAAAGCTTCGCGGGCCCCGCGGGGCTCAACCGAATTGCCAGGTTCATGATGGACCCGCGCGATCAACGCAGCGATGCGGACTGGTTCGAAGTGGTCGCTACGGCAGAGGGTGTGTTCGGCTGCATCGGCATGATGGCCTGCCATGACGTCTGCCCGAAAGAACTGCCCTTGCTCGAGGTTTATGCTTACCTCCGCCGCAAGTCCCTGGCGGCGGCATTCAATCGATCTTAGCGCCAATAGCTGACGTAGTAGTGAATCAGGGCTTCGATTTCTTCAGCGCCCAACGCGGCGATTTCTTTCTCCATCGCCGGCAACAGTGTGTCCCGATAGCCATTGCGATACGCATCGAGCGCGAAGCGCAGGTAATTGGCGCGCTGCGCGTGTAAGGGGATGCCCAGCGCCGAATCGACGTTCTCGTCCTCCGGGAACACGCGGCAATCGCTGCAGCGCGCCTCGTGAATCTGGCCGCCATTATGGGCCTTAATCAGATCGAAGTCTTCACCTGAGGGCTGCCTGCGCATCGCGCCGTAATGCTCCGCCAGTTCCTCGATCTCTGCAACACTCAGCTCGGCCGCGAGCGCACACATCCGTGGCTCTTCGACACAGCGTCGCAAGCCGTCCTTGTAGGCGTAAAGAGCGGCGGCGACATGCGACGCGGGTATGCCGGCAATGATAGGTGTCCTTTCCCTGCCGATGCCGTCCGCGCCATGGCATTCGGCAAACACCTCTACTTTGGCTGGTTCGGCCCGGGGGCTCACAGCCCACGCGAGCAGCAGGACGCCGAATATCAATCTGTACATGTGCCGCACCTTAGTGGCGGCTGATCTCGCCCAGCGCGCGCAGTACGTCGCGCCGGCTGATTTGCCCGACCAGGCGATTGTCTTTCAAAACCGGGTAGCGGCGGATTCCCGATTCCAGGAACAGCTCTGCCATGTCGACAATGCTCATCCCGGCATCGACGGTCTTTACATCGGTCACCATCAGCTCGGATACCGGCCCTCCCGGCTCGCTGTGATAACCCGAGGTCAAAACCACTTTCATGCAATCGAATTCCGAGAGCATGCCGACAAGGTTGCCGTGATCGTCAATCACGGGCGCACCGGCAATGCGATGCTGCAACAGTTCGTGAATGGCGTCGAGCACGTCCGTGTCCGGCGTAAATGTTACGAGTTTCCCCGACATGTAGTCTTTGACGAGCGCTGACTTGAAAGACATCGTCTCCCCCTCTCAGGACCGGGTGGATTTGCGGCATTTACCGCTGCACAGTTCGCAGGGGCCGCCGTTGAGGCCGCCACAGCTGCCCTTGATCGGGCTGCGACCGGCCATCACGCCGACGCCCATGGCGACAATCACAGCCAAAATGACAAGGAAACTCAATAGCGACGTGGCGACCATGGTCATTTCTCTGCTGCCTCCGCAACAAACAGCGTCGTCGCTCGTTCGACGATGCCGGTATCATCGCGTAACAGGAAATACGCGGCAATACCTTCGCGCTCGGCGAGCTCCGGTCCCCCTGCCGGCCCGAGCACCAGCAATGCCGTTGCGTAAGCGTCGGCAAAGGCCGCCGTATCGGCAATCACAGTCACAGACGCCACGTTGTGAGATACCGGGTAACCGGTGCGGGGATCTATGGTGTGCGAGAAATAGTCGCCTGAATATTCAAAATAGTTTCGATAGTCACCTGACGTCGCAACTGCTGCGTTCGTCAGGTTTACAATCGAGTGAACGGAACGCCCGGAACGTACCGGATCTTCGATGGCGATCGCCCAGTCCTTACCCTGCGCATTCTTTCCGCGCATGCGCAGCTCGCCGCCCACCTCGACGAGGTAGTGACCGACGCCGCTGTCATCAAGCAGCGCCGCGAGCACATCGACGGCATAGCCCTTGGCGAACGCCGACAAGTCGACATACAGGTCAGGGCGATCTTTGCGCACCGCGGGAATCGAGCAGTCGGCGTGCAAAGCCTGGTAACCGGTGCGTTCCAGTGCGGACTGGATCTGCTGCGCCTTCGGAGGCTCAATCACGGCGCCATCCGGACCGAAACCCCACAGGTTGACCAGAGGACCGACCGTTACATCGAAAGCACCGTTCGACGCCGCACTGATTGACTGGGCAACAGCGATGGCTTCGCAGAGGTCGCTGGACACGTCGAACCAGCCGGTCGAGGCGTAAGCATTGAACCGGGACAGCTCAGAATCCGGCAGGTAGGTCGACATCTGCTGCTCGATTGCAAACAGCGAGTCTTCGATACCCTCGCGCAGCGTCTCTTCCTCGAGTTCCATCGGTGGCGAAACCATCTTGACGCTGAACGTGGTCCCCATCGTGCCGCCGGCGTGCGCAAATTCTGCCGGAGCGTCCGGCGCGCCACCGCAGGAATACAGCAAAAACAGCAGCGGCGCAGCGGCCAGGCGGATGTCACGAACTACCAGCATCCGCTATCAGCCTCCAAAATCGTCGAGCAGGATGTGGTCGCGCGTGACGCCGAGATCGATAAGCATTGTGATCACGGCCGTATTCATCATTGGCGGTCCGCAGATATAGTACTCACAATCTTCTGGCGCCGGATGGTTCGCAAGATACTCGTCGAACAAGACCTTGTGTATAAAGCCGACGTAGCCGGTCCACTCGTCCTCGGGCAGCGGCTCAGACAGTGCGATGTGCCAGTCGAAATTATCATTCTCGGCTGCCAGCGAATCGAAGTCTTCGACATAGAACACTTCCTTGAGACTTCTGCCGCCATACCAGAAGCTCATTTTGCGTTTGGTCTTGATGCGCTTGAGCTGATCAAAGATATGCGAACGCATCGGCGCCATTCCCGCACCGCCACCGATGAACACCATTTCGTTATCGGTATCCCGGGCGAAGAATTCGCCGAACGGACCCGAGATCGTCGCATGGTCGCCGGGCTTCAGACCGAATATAAAAGAAGACAGCCTGCCGGGCGGGACCTTGTCGCCCGATCCCGGCGGCGGCGTGGCAATGCGAACATTGAGTTTGATCAGGCCGCGTTCGAGCGGGTAATTCGCCATCGAATAGGCTCGCGAATCGACACCCTTGACCTTCGATGTGTAACGCCAGAGGTTGTATCGATCCCACTCATCCCTGAACCGCTCGTCAATATCGAAGTCCGCGAATGACAGTTCGTGCGGCGGGCATTCAATCTGCACATACCCGCCGGCACGAAAGTCCATCTCTTCGCCCTCGGGCAGGCGGAGAACGAGTTCCTTGATAAAGCTCGCGACGTTACGGTTCGAGACCACTTCGCAGTCGTACTTCCGCACGCCAAACACTTCGTCCGGAACCTGGATTCGCATGTCCTGTTTAACGGCCACCTGGCAGGACAGGCGTTCATGATCAGCGGCCTCGCGCTTGCTGATCAACGAGGTTTCGGTCGGCAGAATCGCGCCCCCGCCAGAGAACACCTGCACACGGCACTGGCCGCAGGTACCCCCGCCTCCACACGCCGAGGCAACGAAAATGCCGGCGTCAGCCAGGCCCTGCATCAGTTTGATGCCAACCGGCATCTTCAGTTCTTTGTCGCCGTTGACCAGCACCTTGACGTTACCGGTAGAGACCAGTCTCGTGCGTGCCGCGAGAATAACAAGCACCAGCACCAGCACGATCGCCGTGAACAGCGCGATGCCGAGACCGACTTCAGTCATAACGGAACTGTTCAAAGCTGGATACCCGAAAAGCCCATGAAGCCCAGGGACATCAGGCCGACGATAATGAACGTGATGCCGAGTCCCTGCAGACCATCCGGCACATCGCTGTAACGCAACTTCTCGCGAATACCGGCGAGCGCAATCAGCGCCAACGCCCAGCCGAAACCGCTGCCGAGACCAAAGACGACGCTCTGGCCGAAATCGTACTGCCGTTCAACCATGAATAATGAGCCGCCGAGGATTGCGCAGTTCACCGTGATCAGCGGCAAGAAAATACCCAGCGCGTTATAGAGCTTCGGAAAATGGCGATCCAGCGTCATCTCGAGGATCTGCACCAGTGCCGCAATGACGCCGATATAGCTCACCAAGCCGAGAAAACTCAGGTCAATGTCGGGCAGTCCCGCCCACGCCAGTGCGCCGTCCTTGAGGAGGTACTGGTAGATCAAGTAGTTGACCGGAACCGTCACGAACTGCACGGCAATAACGGCCAGGCCGAGACCCACGGCGGTCTCGACACGCTTGGATACGGCTAAAAACGTGCACATGCCCAGGAAAAACGTCAACGCCAGATTTTCGACGAACGCCGCTTTGATGAACAAGTTGATATAGGCGTCCATCAGAGCACCTCCGTGCGGTGCACTTCGTGAATCTGGTACTCGGGCCGCTCGACCTGCTTGGGCCGGGCGCTGCGCACAGCCCAGATCAACAGGCCTATGATGAAAAACGCACTCGGTGGCAGCAACATCAGCCCGTTGGCTTCATACCAGCCGCCATTGCTCGCCAGCGGCAGGATCTCGTAACCGAACAGCGTGCCGGCGCCGAACAGTTCGCGGCTCGTCGCCACCGCGATAAGGACCGCGCTGTAGCCAAGTCCGTTACCGAGGCCGTCCAGGAAACTCATGCCGACGCCGTTCTTCATCGCAAATGCTTCCGCGCGGCCGAGAATGATGCAGTTGGTGATGATCAAGCCGACGAATACCGACAGCTGCTTGCTGGTTTCGAACGCATAGGCCTTCAGCATCTGGTCGACAACAATGACAAAAGAGGCAATGATCGTCATCTGCACGATGATGCGAATGTTGTTCGGTATACGGTTCCGAATGCCGCTGATCGCAGCGCCTGACATCGCCGCAACGCTGGTCAGCGCGATACACATCAGCAGCGCCGGCAGCAGCGAGGTCGTCACGGCCAGCGCCGAACAGATACCGAGCACCTGCAACGTCACGGGGTTGTTGTCGACGATCGGCTCTATCAGAACCTTGCGCACGTCAGTCATCGCGTGGTGCCTCCTCCGCTAGCTTCGCGAGGTAAGGGCCGAAGCCGTGCGGTCCGACCCAGTAGCGAATCAGGTTGGTCACACCGCGCCCGGTAAGTGTCGCGCCGGACATCCCGTCCACCTGGTGCTGTAAGTCAGCGCCTGGCGGAGCCTGGCCGCGAACGACCTCGATGCGCACGTCGCCGGAGGCGTCGTAAAGTTGCTTGCCCGGCCACTGCGCCAGCCAATCGGTCTTCTCCAGCTGATCGCCAAGACCTGGCGTTTCCGCGTGCTCATAGAAGCGCAGGCCGCGAACCGTCGCGCCGTCCGCCTCGAGCGCCAGGTAGCCATACATTGTCGACCAGAGACCCGCGCCGTAAACCGGCAGTATCACCTGCTCTATCGCCTCACCGTCACGCACGATATACACAGGTGCGTAGATTGAGCGGCGCCGTAATCCGGACACGTCAAACTCTGCCGGTATCGCGATGCTCAGTTCCGGGTCCTTGCTGAGAGCCACGGCATCCAGGTCGCGGGCATCCATCGATTCGACGTAGTCACCACTGGCGAGATCGACGGTCCGTGCATCAATGTCCGCAAAACGCTGCTCGATATCAGCGTCGGTTTCGTAAAGACCGGCAACCTCGAGCACGATTTTCTGTCGATAAAGCGTTTCGTTGCGCTCCTGCCGGGGCTTTAACAGGACGGCCGCAGCCGACACGAGCACCGAGCAAATAAGGCTGACGCCGATTGCAACAACGAAAGTATTCGAGATGCTGTCGCGGGATTCAGCCACTGCGTTTCACCCTGCGTTTGACGTTGGCCCGAATGACAAAATGATCGATGATCGGCGCGAAAATATTGCCAAACAGGATCGCGAGCATGATGCCCTCCGGAAACGCCGGATTGATCACCCGAATCACATACGTCAATACACCGACCAGCAATCCGAAAATCCAGTGCCCGAGCATCGTGTCCGGCCCACTGACCGGATCCGTCGCCATGAACACGGCACCGAAGGCGAATCCGCCGAGCACGATGTGCCAGTGCCATTCCATCGCCACCATCGGGTTACTGCTGTCCAGCCCGGAGAACAGGAGCGCCGGAATGATCAGCCCGGCGAACACAGCCACAATAATTCGCCAGGACGCTATGCCCGTGTAGATCAGCATCGCCGCGCCGAAAAGACATGCAATTGTGGACGTCTCGCCGATCGAACCCTGAATCTGGCCCAGGAAAGCCTGCATCCAGGTAACGCCGCTGTCGACGATACCCGACACACCATCGATCGCTGCTATTCCCAGCGCGGTGGCCCCGCTGTAGCCGTCGACCGGCACCCACACCGAGTCGCCGGAGAGCTGCACCGGGTAAGCAAAATAGAGGAAGGCGCGGCCAACGAGCGCCGGGTTGAGGAAGTTTTTGCCGGTACCGCCGAACACTTCCTTGCCGATCACCACACCGAAACTGATGCCAAGAGCAACCTGCCAGAGCGGCGTAGTCGCAGGCAGAATCGCCGCATACAGCAGCGATGTCACGAAAAATCCCTCGTTGACTTCGTGGTTGCGCACGCCGGAAAACAGCACTTCCCAGAAGCCACCGGCCGCCATCGTGACGACATAGATCGGCAGGAAATACAGCAGGCCGTGAACAAAGCTGTCGTAGACGCTGCCGGGATCGGCACCGGCACCGACCAGCGACATGACGATGCCGCGCCAGCCCGGCACGGCATCGAGACCAAAACTCGCAAGCGCCGTGTTCGCCTGGAAACCCGTATTCCACATGCCGATCACGACGGCGGGCGTCGCAGCAAACACGACAAGGATCATGACCCGTTTCAGGTCGAGCGCGTCCCTGACATGCGGCGAGCCGCGCGTAACATCGGGAGGCGAATAGAACAGCGTATCGACCATTTCGTAGATGGCATGAAATTTGTCCAGCCGTCCGCCGCGCGTAAACAGCGGCTCTACTTGATCCAAAAGCTTGCGTAAGCCGGGCATCAGCCGTTCGCCTCTATTTCGTCCAGGTTCAACCGCAAAAACGGACCGTAATCGTACTTGCCGTTGCAGACGAACGAGCACAAGGCGAGATCCTCTTCATCGAGCTCGAGGCAGCCAAGTTCCCGCGCTTTGTCCGTATCTTCGACCAGCAGCGCTTTAAGCAGCGGCGTCGGCAGGATATCGAGCGGCATGATTCTCTCGAACGTGCCGATCGACACCATCGCGCGCGGACTTCCGTTCTGGGACGTCGTCAGCGGAAATCCGCCGCGATGCAGAAGATGCGCGGCATACGCTCGCACCGAAGAATATTTATCCGTGCCCGGCCGCATCCAGGAGAGAAACTGGCGCTCCCGGCCTTCGGCGAGCACGCTGATCTCGTTATGGTAGCGACCCAGGTAGGCCATTGGTCCCGACGCCTGGTGCCCACTCAGGATCGATCCGCTGATGATGCGTAGTCTGCCGGGCGCCGTCTCTCCCTGCAGGAGCTCAGCGATACTTGCCCCGATGCGCGTCTGCATGAGGCGGGGCCGCAGCGCCATTGGGCCGCCGATGGCGACGATTTTATCGGTCGGCAGGCGGCCACGCGTAAACAATCGGCCAATCGCCATGACGTGCTGATAGCCGATGTGCCAGACCGTCTTCTTTTCGCTGACCGGCTCGAGGAAATGAATATGCGTACCGACCAGACCAGCGGGGTGTGGGCCCGCGAACTCCGTGTGTCGGAATTGTGTGTCATCGGGACACGCGATGCCGGCGTCAGGAGCCGTATTGACGTAAACGCTGCCGTCGGTCAAGCGTGCTATAACCTGCAGCCCGTTCGCGAACGCATCGGCGTCGGCGTTGATGATCAAAGCCGGGTCCGCGGCGAGCGGATTGGTGTCGATCGCTGTGACGAAGACCGCGGCCGGCCGCTGATCCGGCGACGGAATGTGACTGTAAGGCCGGGTCCGCAATGCAGTCCAGAGCCCGGACTCCAGCAATATCTGCCGGACCTTGGCTGCGTCTATTGCGGGCAGCTGTGACGGCGAGAACGACTCGTAATCTTCGGCCGCGTCCCCGTCCAGCCGAATAACCACAGACTGCAGCGCCCTGCGCGCGCCGCGGTTGATCGCAATAACCTGGCCCGAACCGGGTGCCGTGAACTGCACCTCAGGGTTGCGCTTGTCGGTAAAAAGCCTCTGTCCCAGGCGAACGGGATCGCCTTCACGGACTGCCATGCTGGGTCGCAACCCGATGACGTCGGTCCCCATAACCGCCACGGTGCTCACGTTCGATGCGGAGCCGATGACCGGCTCCGGATCGCCTTGAATGGGTATATCGAGACCTTTCTTAATCGTTATGCGCATAGGTCGCTACTGATCATTGGCGGCACCCGAATACTCAGGCAGCCCCCCAGAACGTCATGTAAAGGGCGAGCCCCACGAGCCAGACAGAGCCCAGCGTATGGATGGCCAACGTCCCCTCGATGGCACCGGTAAGACCCTCACGATCTCCAGCACCGCGAAGCACGGCACCCGACGCTCGAACCGCCATTATCATCAGCACGATCGGCAGCAGCGGTGCGGCAAGCGGCAGCGAGCCTGCCAGCGTCTGCCAGACGATGGCGGCAAACGCCAGCAACTGAATGCCGAGATAGAGCGCTGCCGTGCCGCCAAGACCGAGGCGCACCGGCAAGGTGCGCTTGCCCGTGGCACCGTCAGCGTCAATATCGGGCACCTCGTTGATGAGCAGTATCGCCGCAACCCAGGCGCTTATCGGCACTGAGAACAGGACGGCCTGCAGGTCCAGAACCCCACTCTGCAGCCAGGCGGCACCGGTTACCGGAAGCACGCCGAATGCAATGCCGACGGCAAGCTCACCCAACCCGATTGAACTGAGTCGCACCGGGCCCAGGGAATACAGCACGGCCAGCACCACGCCGGCCAGACCGAACCATAGGATCATCGCGCCTTTGACAAGCAACAGCATCAGGCCCGCCAGTGCCGCGAATGCCAACAGGGTCGTCCCGAGGCGCGCCATGCCGGTCGAGGACATGATGCCTGCCTGTATGAACCGCGAGCCGCCCGTGTAGGGATAAATCCTGTCCTCGTTTTGCCGATCGGTGCCGCCTGCATCGTCGCCAACGTCGTTCAGGACGTTCGCACCTGCGTGCACACATACGGTGGCGACCAGCGCCAACAGGAACACGGCAAAGTCGAACTGCCCGGCCACGTGCAGACCCCAGGCGCTGCCGGCCAGAACGGGCAGCACGGAGGCGGGAAAGAACTTCGGCCGGGTGGCGTGAAACAGGCGCTTCAGCGTCTGTGCGGCAGAGTCCCCGCCCAACTTTTCGGCATCTGGACCTGCGACTCTCGCTGTATCGGATGACATGTCTTCCTCCCCTGTGCCTTTAGCCTGAGCCCGGCAGCTACCCGGCGCCGGTTAACCAGCCTGTTTATACCGGATTCGGCGCCGATCGCAACGATAGGCAGGTGATCACCATAGCGAAATAGGCGTTATTACGTAGGTTCCCGCCCAGATCCAGCGACTATGATTTGTCTGAGGTCGGATAACTCGGCATCCCCGACCCGTCCCGGAGGTCACACAATGTGTCTGGCTGTTCCGATGAGAATCAAGACGATCGACGGTTTCCAGTGCACCTGTGAGGCCCGTGGAATCGAGCGCGACGTCAGCCTTTTCATGCTGCAGGGCGAGGAGGTCAAGCCAGGCGACCACATTCTCGTGCACGTCGGTTATGCGATCCAGAAAGTATCCAGCGATGACGCGGAAGCATCCTGGGAGCTGTTCGACGAGATCCTGGCGACTGACGCCTGACGGTCGGCCAGACAGGGGTGACCAATGTGCGATAACTGCGGCTGCAATATCACGCCCGGCAACGAATATCTCGTGATGGGGGGCGGCCACCTGGCCACGACGGCATCCGGACACGAATCCGTCGAAGTCCTGCGCGGTTTGCTGGACGCGAACGACGAGCAGGCCAGCCATAACCGCGAACACTTCAACCAGCACGATGTCATTGCGATCAACCTGATGTCGTCACCGGGTGCCGGTAAGACCTCGCTACTCGAAGCAACGATCGATGCCGTCGGTCCGGAGCTCAGGATTGCAGTCATCGAAGGTGATCTCGAGACCGAAAACGATGCGCGACGGATCCGCAACAAAGGCGTGCAAGCCATTCAGATCAGCACCGGCAGCGCCTGTCATCTCGATGCCCACATGGTGCACTCGGCACTGCATGAGCTACCACTCGATGAAGTCGATGTCGTCTTTATCGAGAACGTCGGCAACCTGGTCTGTCCCGCCAGCTTCGACCTCGGTCAGCATCACAACGTCGCCCTGCTGTCTACCCCCGAGGGACACGACAAACCCGCGAAATACCCGGTCATGTTTCGTGCCGCAGATCTCGTGCTGATTACGAAATCCGACCTGCTCGACGTACTCGACGATTTCGACCCCGCAGAGGCTACCGCCTGCGTACGCCGGCTTGCCAGCGCCGCGCCGGTTGTCGCCGTATCGGCAAAGACCGGTGCCGGCCTGGATCAATGGCTGGACTGGGTGAGCAAAACGTGACGACACGTAACGCAGACTACTGGCTCGACGCATTGCGTGGACTTGGTATCGACAAGCCGGTTCGGATCATGAACGTGTGCGGCGGCCACGAACGCTCCATATCGGTTGCCGGCTTGCGCACGGCTATCCCCGAGACGATCGAACTCGTTCCCGGTCCCGGCTGCCCGGTGTGCATATGCCCGGAAGAAGACGTCTTCGAAGCCATCCAGCTCGCCCTCAACGAGGACATCATACTCGTCGCTTTCGGCGACATGCTGCGCGTGCCGGTCAACGCGCCGAAGCGCGACCCGCGATCCCTCGAGCAGGCCCGGGCCGCCGGCGCCGACATCAGGCCGATTGCCTCGCCCAGCGAAGCGGTCAGGATTGCCCGGGACAATCCATCGCGCAACGTCGTCTTCTTCGCGGCCGGCTTCGAAACGACCACGGCGCCGGTTGCCGCAATGCTGGCGGAAGGAGCGCCCGGCAATCTACTGGTACTGCTGTCGGGCCGCCTGACCTGGCCGGCCGTAGCCCTGCTGCTCGATTCGGAGACCCCGGGTTTCGATGCCCTGATCGCTCCCGGACACGTGTCGACGGTCATGGGACCCGAAGAGTGGGAATTCGTGGTCAGCAAACACAACATCCCTGCCGCTATTGCAGGCTTTCGACCGGATACGTTGCTCGCCGCGATGTACTCGGTACTCAGGCAGCTGCGCGACGATCGCCGTTTCCTCGACAACTGCTACCCCGAGGTCGTGCGCCCGGGCGGCAATGCGGTGGCGCGCCGGCAGCTGGATACGGTCATGGAGGTTTGCGACGCTAACTGGCGCGGCGTCGGCGTCATACCAAAGTCCGGTTTCGTGCTGCGGCCGGAATTTGTTGCCCACGATGCGCGTCAGCAGCTCCCCTCCTATGCCGACGACTCCCGTAAACGCGTCGGCGAGATGCCACCGGGCTGCGACTGTGCGCGCGTCGTCCTGGGCAAGATCTATCCGAACCAGTGCCGCCTCTATGGACGCGCCTGTACGCCGCGCAAGCCGATCGGCCCGTGCATGGTCTCGGATGAGGGCGCGTGCCGAATCTGGTGGGCCTCGGGATACCGGGAGAACCTTTGGGAGCAGGAACCGGAGCGGCAATCGCATGGCTGAAACCGGACAACACGGCATCGAACCGACCCCGGGGTTCAGGCCCGCCAAACCGGTAGTGCGGACACAGGCGACCAGCTACGCGGTGCGCCTGACGCTCGCGGGACACGTGCAGGGCGTGGGCTTTCGGCCGTTTGTGTACCGCCTGGCGAAAGAATGCGGCATCACGGGCTATGTCCAGAATCGGCTTGGTGAAGTCGATATCGTCGCCTGCGGACGCCATGAGGTGCTGCGTCGATTTCGGGATGACCTGATTCGACGCGCGCCGCCGTTATCGAAACCGCGGATTGCCAAGATGTTGCCGATCGATACCGCGGCCTACACTGAATTTGCGATAGCCAGCAGTTCGGAGCAGGCCGACGCGCGTATCTATGTACCGCCGGACTACTTCATGTGTGACGACTGCCGTCACGAACTCCATGATCCCGGGGACCGCCGCTACCGCTACCCGTTCATCAACTGCACCCAGTGCGGACCGCGCTTCACACTGATCGAGCGCCTGCCTTACGATCGGCCAAACACGAGCATGGCCGACTTTCCGCTATGCGCCGACTGCGAGGCAGAGTACCGCGACCCACTCGATCGGCGCTTTCATGCCGAACCCGTCGCATGCCCGGACTGCGGCCCGCAGCTCACATACGTCGATGCCGGTAACTGCGATCGCGAGGGTCGCGCCGCGCTGGAGGCCACACTGGACGCTCTGCGCGGCGGCCGGATCGTGGCTGTCAAGGGCATCGGTGGTTATCACCTGATGTGCGACGCCCGCAATGACCGCGCCGTGCAGACCCTGCGGCGCCGCAAGCACCGGCCGGCCAAGCCCCTCGCAGTCATGTTTCCGCTCGAGGGTGCAGACGGTCTCGACGCCGTCCGGCGCTGCGCCGAACCGAGCCCCGGCGAAGCGCGCCGGCTGACAAGCCCGGCTCGGCCCATAGTGCTTGTTACCCGGTCCGAAGCGGCCGGCCTCGCCGCCGGGATAGCGCCGGGACTTGCCGAGATCGGGGTTTTCTTACCTTACAGTCCGCTGCACGAACTGCTGCTGGCGGAGTTTGGCGCTCCACTCGTCGCGACCTCGGGCAATATCAGCGGCGAACCGGTTCTGACCGATAACACCGAGGCAACCGAGCGCCTCGCTGCCATCGCCGACACATTCCTGCATCACGATAGACGCATCGTGCGCCCCGCCGACGACTCCGTGTACAGAAGAATCTCGGACAGGACCAGGCCTTTGCGCATCGGGCGCGGGCGTGCACCAGTCGAACTCGAACTGCCTTGGCGCCAACCACAGCCCGTGCTCGCTGTCGGCGGCCACATGAAGGGCACGGTAGCGCTGTCGTGGGACCGGCGTGTCGTCGTATCACCGCACATCGGGGAGATGGACAGTCCACGCAGCCTCGCCGTGTTCGAACAGGCTGCCGCGGACCTGCAGTCCCTTTACGGCGTTGCCGCAGAGCGCATCGTTTGCGATGCCCATCGCGGCTACACGACGCACCGCTGGGCAAGAGCCCAGTCGCTGCCCGTCGATACGGTCTGGCACCATCATGCACATGCCAGCGCGCTGGCCGCCGAGGCGGATCTCACGGGCGACTGGCTCATCTTCACGTGGGATGGCGTGGGTCTAGGCGATAACGGCACATTGTGGGGCGGTGAGGCGCTCGTCGGGGAACCCGGCAACTGGAACCGGGCGGCCAGTCTGCGGCCGTTTCGACTGCCCGGTGGCGAGCGAGCCGGCCGCGAACCGTGGCGCAGCGCCGCCGCGCTGCATTGGGAGTGCGGCGAAGACTGGCCGGATTGTCCCGATACGAAAGGACTTGCGAAGCATGGCTGGCAGCACGGCATCAACTGCCCGCAAACCAGTGCGGTTGGCCGCCTGTTCGATGCAGCAGCCGCCATCATTTGCGGGCAGACGCATGTCAGCTTCGAGGCACAGGGGCCCATGTTCCTCGAATCGCTGTGTCAGCAACGGCGCGAACCCGTCGATCTGCCGATCGTGCGCGATGAAGATGGCGTCTGGCGCAGCGACTGGCAGCCGTTGCTCGCCGTAATGGCCGATGCGGGCCTGCCACCCGCGATGCGTGCTGAAATCTTCCATGCAAGCCTTGCGTCGATGCTGCTTCGGCAGGCGCGGACGATCCGGGATGATTCCACTTTCGGCCGCGTCGGCCTCTCAGGCGGCGTCTTTCAAAACCGGTTCCTGACCGAACAGGCCACCGACCTGTTGCAGGCCGACGGCTTTCGCGTTGTCCTCGCCGAAAAACTCCCATGCAACGACGCGGCGCTCAGTTTCGGGCAGGTCGCCGAGCTGGCCGCCCGCGGCAACAGAGGCTGAGACGATGGACGACGACCGGATCTCATTGGCACACGGTAACGGCGGCCGCTTCATGCGCGAGCTGATCGATGAAGTATTTGCACATCACCTCGGCGCCGACGACCTCGATGTGCGCGCCGATGCGGTCCCGATCGCACTCGACGGCGGCGAGGTCATGATTACGACGGACGGGTTCACGGTACAGCCACTCGAATTCCCGGGCGGCGACATAGGCTCGCTGTCCGTGCACGGCACCACCAACGACCTCGCCGTAGCCGGTGCCCGGCCAATGTACCTGACGCTGAACGCATTTATCGAAGAAGGACTCGAGATCAAGCAGCTCGATCGCATCGTCGCGAGTCTTGCGGCTGCCGCGAGAGAATCGGGTGTCAAGGTCAGCGCGGGCGATACCAAGGTCCTGCGACGCGGGGAAGGCGGCGGACTCTATCTGGCAACGACGGGCGTCGGCATAAGGCTGCCTGGCGTAAGACCGGCGCTCGACCTCATCGAGGACGGCGACATCCTGATCATCAGCGGCACCGTCGGTGACCATGGCACAGCCGTCATGCTCGCTCGCGAGGATTTCGGTCTGCGCGGCGACCTGGTATCGGATGCGGGCCCGGTCATGGCACTGACCGAGTCGCTGCTCCGCTTCGACGGGCTACGGTTCATGCGCGACCCGACGCGCGGAGGCATAGCCTCGATTGCACACGAGATTCAGCGTGCAACCGGATTCGGTGTGCGTTTCGAAGCCACGATCCCGGTTCGCGAACAGGTGCAGTCCATTTGCGACATGTTGGGCTATGACCCTTACTACCTTGCCTGCGAAGGGCGCGTGCTCGCTGTCGTCGCGCCCGACCAGGCCGATGAGGCACTGGCGGCCTGGCAAGCGCTGCCAACCGGGCAGGGCGCAGCGCGTATCGGTCGAATTGTCGCCGGTCAATCACGCGTGGTCATGGAAACAGAGCTCGGTGGCGAGCGTTTCCTCGAAGAACTCGAGGACGACCCGTTACCGCGCATCTGTTGATCCCGATGCAGCCCGGGCTTTACTTTGGGCACGGTGATCCGATCGCACCGGTGATCCTGGGTGTTACGAGCATCCTCGCCTTCGCCGTTATCGGCCGCGTCGTTGCGCGTAAGCTCAGTCAACCGACCGTGCTCGGCGAATTGCTGATGGGAATCCTGCTGGGCAATATCGCCTGGTACTACGGGGTCGACCTGATCGCGGTCCTGCGCGAGGGTCCACGCGTCTTCGATGTTGTCAATCAGACGCTCATGGGCGCACCACTCGACCAGGTCGCAATCTCGATATTTGGGGCCGACAAAGGGCCTGAACTGGCGCGCATCATCAGGAGCCCGCACGGCGGTCAGGTCATGCAGGTGGCCCAGGCCGTCGACGTGTTCTCCCGCTATGGCGTCATATTCCTTCTCTTCATGGTAGGCCTGAACACGAACCTGGACGAAATGCGCAGCGTTGGCCGTGACTCGATCCGGGTCGCAATTATCGGGGTCATCATGCCGCTGACGCTGGGCTACCTGGTCGTCATCCTCATCAGGCCGGAAATGTCATTCAATTCGAGCCTGTTCATCGCGGCGACGCTCGGAGCAACAAGTATCGGCATAACGGCGAACGTCCTCAAGGAAATGGGGCGCAGCGGCTCCCGCGAAGGGAAGATCATTCTCGGCGCTGCCGTGGGCGATGACATCCTTGGCCTTGTTATCCTCGCCGTAGTCTCGGGTATCGTCGTCAGCGGCAGCGTGGACATTGCCGAGGTATCGACCGTGATCGTCGTCTCGACACTATTTCTTATAGCAGCCGTGAAGCTGGGTCCACTGCTGGTCCGCATCGCCGCAACGATTATGCGCAGGCTCGATATCGTCGAGGCCAAGATGTTCACGTCGTACCTGTTTGTCATGGTGCTCGCCTGGATGGCGAACCTGGCCGGTCTGGCCACGATCATCGGCGCGTTTGCCGCCGGCGTCGTGCTTCACGACAGCTTCTTCGCCCGCCACGAAAATTCGAGCGGCTCCAAAGTTGTCAGCATCCGGGAGCTCATCATGCCGCTCGAGGTCATCCTGGTACCGATATTCTTCATACTGATGGGCATCCAGGTAAAAATCGAATCGTTTCTTTCCTGGCCCGTTGTTACCCTCGCCGGCGGTCTGCTCGTCGCTGCGGTTGTCGGTAAACTTGCAAGCGGTTTAGGCGCGAGCAAGCCGGCAGCGAAACTGGTTGTTGCAATCGGCATGCTGCCGCGCGGTGAAGTCGGACTTGTATTCGCCGCTATCGGCAGAACGCTCGGGGTTATCGACGATTCCGTATTCGCAGCCATCGTGTTGATGGTTTTCATTACGACGCTGGCGGCGCCTTCATGGCTCAAGGCAGAGCTATCGAGGCAAATTCGTCAGCAAAAGGACTGAGCTCGGCATGCTGCACCGCGTAAAACACAAGTTTGCACCGCCTGACCGGCAGCTGATCGACGCCCTGCTTACGCCAGCCGCCTTCGAGCCTCCGGTTACCGCCGTCGAAATGATCGAAACCCACATTTCCTGGGTCATCCTCACGGACGACTACGTTTACAAGATCAAGAAGCCGATCCGGCTCGACTTTCTCGACTTCAGCGAATTGCAGCAACGGAAGTTCTTTTGCGAGGAGGAGATCCGTCTCAATCAGCCGGGTGCGCCGTGGATCTATTGCGATGTCGTGCCCATTACGCGCGAAAATGGCGCGCCTCGCATTGGCGGGCCTGGCGATCCCATCGAGTATGCGGTCAGGATGCGACGCTTTGACCAGGATCTGCGCCTCGACAGCCAGCTTGAAAAAAACCAGCTGACGGTTCGCGACATGAAGGAACTGGGCCAGGCCATTGCCGCCCACCATGCAGCCGCCGCGCGGATCGACGCGCAGCAGCGCGATCACCAGCTCGCGACGACAAAATCCTTCATGTGGGACAACTTTGCGGCCCTGGAAGGGTTTGTGGACAGCAAGCAGCTCTCATTATTGGCGGACTGGACCGGGCACGAACTCGCCAGGCTTGATGAGCGGCTCGCGCAGCGCTTCGATGACGGCTTCGTGCGTGACTGCCATGGCGATCTGCATCTCGGCAACCTCGTGCGCCTGCCGACTGGCATCACGCTCTTCGACTGTATTGAGTTCAGTGCCGATCTGCGCGCCATCGATGTATTTTGCGACATCGCCTTCCTGATCATGGATCTCGTGGCACAGGGGCGTCGGGACCTCGCGTCCCATCTCCTGAACCGCTATCTCGAGTGCACCGGCGACTATGACGGCGTCGAAGTGCTGGACCTGTATTTCGTTTACCGGTGTCTCGTGCGCGCCAAGGTCGCAGCGATCAGCGGGCAGGAATGCGGGCACGGGCCGGAGCGAGACAGGCATTTCGCGGAAGCACAACAGTACTGTGACATTGCCTCGCGCCAGGTGTCCAAACCGGCCCCGATCCTGATCGTCATGCACGGTCTGTCAGGCTCCGGAAAATCGTGGTTGGCCGCGCAGCTCATGGCGGCCCTGCCCGCAATTCGAATCCGCTCCGACCTCGAACGCAAACGACTGTTCGGCATCGGCGAACACGAACGCAGCGCGTCCGCAATCGGGGGCGGAATTTATACCCGTGCATCGAGTGCCGCCGTTTATGAATTATTGAGAAAACATGCGGCAACAATGCTGGGCAGCGGCCACAGCGTCATACTGGATGCCGCATTCCTGCACCGCCGTGAGCGGCAGGCCGCGTTACAGATAGCCGAAGCGGGCGGATTCCCGGCCGCGCTGCTGCACCTCGAAGCACCTGCCGATGTATTGCGCGACCGCATCGCGGCACGCGCTACTGCAGCCGAGGATCCGTCCGAGGCCGGTCTCGCAGTACTCGAACACCAGCTGGCAACCGCGGAGCCGCTCAGTGCCGTTGAAAAAGCACTGACAATCGTCTGCAATAACGAGAGCGGCTGCGATGTCGATGTGATAACCAGTCAGATCAACTTCCGGCGCCAAACCGGCGAAAGTGAGGAAACCGATGGGCATTTTGGTCGATCGCAGCACATTTACTGACGACGAGTACGTGCACGCCGGTGTGCGCTTGCGTGAAAACCTCAAAGCGCTCGGGATGCTGCTCAAGCGGCCTGAGTTCGGCCTCGGCCCGACCACGCTCGGCGCTGAGGTCGAGCTGTCCATCATCGATGCAGAGGCGGAGGCTCTGCCTCTGAACAGGCAGCTGCTGGCAGAGTCCTTGGACCCGCACCTGCAGCTTGAACTTGATCGCTTCAATCTCGAGTACAACCTGACGCCCGTGCCGGCTGCAGGCGCCCCGTTCGCGGCCATGCAGTCAGAGCTCGAGATTGCCCTGCACGGTCTTGCTGATGTCGCGGCAGGTCACGGCGGCCGTATCGTTCCGATTGGCATACTGCCTACGCTCAAAAAGGAGCAGCTGCAGTCCAGTGCGATGACCGATCTCGAACGTTACCGGGCGTTGCAGGCAGGCATTGCGCGAATTCGCCGCGAAGATTTCCGTATCCGGATCGACGGTGCCGAACCGCTCGACGTGTCGTGCAACAGCGTCTCGATGGAAGGCGCGAATACGTCATTCCAGCTGCACATGCGCGTGAATCCAGAGGACTTTGCGCGCTACTACAATGTCGCCCAACTCGTAACGCCACTCGCTCTCGCGATCGCCGCTAACTCGCCGTTTTTTCTCGGCCACAGCTTATGGGACGAAACACGCATCGCATTGTTCAAGCAGGCAGTCGACACGCGCGGTGCCAGGTCGCGCGAGTGGCGTCGCGTAGCCCGCGTGCCTTTCGGCCATGGGTGGGTGCGGAAAAGCTCCTATGAGTTGTTCGCTGAATCCTGCCACCTCTACCCGATCCTGATTCCGATCTGCGGCGACGATGACGTCGTTGCGATTGCGGACTCCGGTGGAATACCGGCGCTGCACGAAATGCGGCTGCACCAGGGCACGATATGGAACTGGAACCGGGCGGTCTACGATGCGGCCGAGGGTGGTCATCTGCGTATTGAATTGCGCGCCCTGCCCTCCGGGCCCACGCCGGTCGACATGATGGCCAACGCGGCTTTCCTGGTCGGGATGATCATCGGCCTGGGCGACCGGATCGAGTCGTTGCTGCCCGCGTTTCCTTTTCGCTATGCCGAGTACAATTTCTACCGCGCAGCACAAAAAAGCCTGGAGGCCGAGTTACTCTGGCCAGCGCTCGACGCCACATCCCCCAAGACCTGTGTTGCACAGGCGCTTTGCCGGGAATACCTGGCGATCGCCGATGAGGGCCTGGATCAGCTCGGCGTAACAGCCGATGAGCGCGGGCGGCTGCTGAAACTCATTCGCGACCGCCTGGACAGCGGCACGACACCCGCAGAATGGCAGCGCCGGACGTTGGATCGCATCGGGAACAACCGGCCAAGGCCCGCGGCTCTCGTTCACCTCGTCGACAGGTATCTCGAGATGTGCGGCACCGGCCGACCGGTCAGTGAGTGGGACTAGCGCGTCGGCGGATTGCTGGCTCGTATGCCAACTGCCGCGAAGCAACGGTGCATTGTGCAGCAGGATCGATCATGCCTGACCGCGCGGCAACGACGATGTGGTTGCCAGGTAGCACAGCGATATAAGATAGGCTGATCAGCCGCTGAGCAACGCAGGGCCCAATGACGATGACCGAGTGGGAATTCCACGGCTACCTCGTACTGGCCATATTTGCATCAGCTGTTTTGACCTTCGTGCTGCTGTTGTCGATGACCGCACCTTACGGGCGCCACATTCGCGCCGGGTGGGGCCCGACGGTGCCTGCCCGCGTTGGCTGGCTCGTCATGGAGAGTCCGGCGAGCCTGTTGTTCGCTGCCGTCTACGTGCTCGGCACTAACGCCCAGGCGTTAGTGCCGCTGGTGTTTTTCGCACTCTGGCAGCTGCACTACATCAACCGGACTTTCGTGTTTCCGTTTCGCCTGCGCGAATCCCGCAAGCGCATGCCGGTCTCCATCATCGCCATGGCAATCGTGTTCAACGGCATCAACGCCTATGTCAATGCGCGCTGGATTTCTCACTTCGGCGCGTACCCGGAGACCTGGCTCACGAGCACGCCCTTCATGCTGGGGGCGCTGTGCTTCAGTGCAGGCTTTCTCATAAACCAGCACGCCGATACCGTCCTGATGCGTTTGCGTCAGCCCGGCGAGACCGGCTACAAGATTCCGCGCGGCGGCCTTTACCGCTGGGTTTCATGCCCGAACTACCTGGGCGAGATACTGGAGTGGGCCGGTTGGGCATTGGCGACGTGGTCGCTCGCGGGTACCGCATTTGCCGTGTTTACGGCCGCGAACCTGCTGCCCCGCGCGCTCGCCAACCACCGCTGGTACCGGGAGCAATTTGCGGACTACCCGTCAACCCGGCGCGCGCTACTCCCCTATCTGCTATAAAAAAAAGCGGCCCGGGGAACGTGCCCGAGGCCGCTTTTCATATTTGAGGACGCGAAGGTAGAACTGCTTTGTCGCGCTTCAACTCTTCCCGCTTCCGGCGGCCTTTCGGCTGCCTCCCGCGTTCAGACCCGATCGCGCTCTTGGTATCGGGCTACCTTGACGTAACTCCCTGGTTTCTTTCCGAGGTCAACCAGCGAGTTCCTTCGATTCGTGCAATCCGCTTGCGCTTCTTGCTCTCCTCATCAGGTTCCGTCTTCCGCGTCCACCGCCCCCGACACTTGTTGAGGCTCGGACCTCTTTCAGCAGGGCGGGTGTCAACAAGCGAACTTGTTGGCGCGTGAGGCTTTCGCCTCATGATCGAATTTAGTCTCAGCGCCGTAAATGTCAAGCGAGCCAGCGGGCACGCAACTTTCCAGCCGGCCCGGCTTGCATATAACTGATGACTTAAAAAAGTTTTTTAAAGTAATTTCGCAGGTAAGGTACGGCGCACTCAGGCCAAGTTTGCGCAAACGGCTCAAGCCGGGTTTGCAGGCTTCTGGATCCGGGTGCGGCCCGCCCGACGGTTCAGGAATGCCCGACCGCGGCAGTCGCGGGGAACACGAGCGACTTGATGACAACCGGGACAACGCCCGAGTCATCAAGCAGTTCACCGATGTCGATGAAGTCGAATTCGCTGACAACGATGCCGTCTACGGACACGATCGGGTTACCCAGGCCGCAGACTTCAAAGCAATGCAGGCCGACAAGGCCGCCGACATCGCTGTCGGTAACGAGCACCAGCGGTCCACCCCGCGACAGCACGGCGTCGAGGCCCTCGATCGCCCCACGGCAAAAATCATCGAGACGCCGATAAGTTGCTGATCCCTGCCACCGAAAATACAGTGCAACGGCATGGCGGCCTTCGTGCAGATCCAGGCGCTTCAATGCGGCAGCGACGGCACCGGCGATCGCGCTGGCATCGACGTCTTCATTTGCAAGCGCAAGATCCGGGCTGATGACCGCGATATTCTTGAGCGGCAGGGTATTGTCGGGCATCACGAAGATGGTGCTGCCACTGACCTGCACGGTGTACTGTGACGCGCCGATCACGGTCGCCCGAATCCGCTGATCCGGCGCTCGCAACTCAGGGCCCCAGGCATCCGCTCGCTGGCGCACGGCTTTTGCCAGCTTCGGCCCGAGGTCGCCGAAGCTGCCGGATTCTTCACCGTAGAAATATTCCGAAACGCCGCCTGAAAACGTAAGCACGGCCGGTTTCCGACTGTCGCTCAAAGGCTCGAGCCGCAGCAGCGCCTCCGTATCGGCATCCATAGGCGCCGCCGACATCGCCTGGAACAATCGGTCCGCCATAAGCTCCACGATCGCCTGCTGAACGTCCTCTGTAATCGTATCCCCGCATGCCAGTTCGACGCCGGCCTCTTCGGCAAATCGTTTTCCCGCCTCCTCGATACGCACGACGCGACCTTCCGGGCCGAAGCAGATAAGTCGCGCGCCTATGTCGACCGCCGTGCGATCGACAATCTCCCCGTCGGCACAGAGCGCAATTTTCGAGGTGCCGCCGCCTATGTCGACGTTCATGACCGGCGACGATTCCCGCGTCGACAAAGCGACAGCACCGGAGCCATACGCGACAAGCGCGGTCTCGAGACTGTCGCCCGCGCTGACCGCCACGAATTTGCCCGCCTGATCGGCAAACAGCTCGCCGATTGCACGTGCGTTCTTTCTGCGCACGGCAACGCCGGTCAGGATTAGCGCTCCGGCGTCGACATCGTCCGTTGCGATACCGGCTTTCGCGTACTGTGCTGCAATGAACGGCTGCAGTGCCGCAGCGTTGATCGTGGTGTCGTCGTTGTACGGGGTCAGAATCACTTCGGACTCGAACAGGACTTCGCGGGAGCTCACGACGTAGACGGTATCGCGGCGCTCCATGACGATTTTCGAGAAGACGAGATGCGAAGTCGACGAGCCGATGTCGACGCCGACACTCGTGAGGATAATCTCGTCCTCGGTGTCGAGAGTCCGCGAATGACTCGAGAAAAAGGTCGTCGGCCGGGATTTCAACTGCTAGCCCGCGATACCTTCGGCCCCGAGCTTGTATTCAGCCGGCAGATCCTCGGGCGGCTCGTAGGTCTCGGGGTCCATCCGCGACTTGGCGCCGGCCTTGGCAAGCAACGCTTCGTATTCCTCGCGAATGAATGGGTCCTCCAGCCAGTAAGGGATCGACGTGCCACCTTCGTGCAGGTCCATGGCCGTGTAATCGATATGCGGCGCCCCGGGCGGGCCCGGATCGCGGCCCGGGTTGTGCGGCCCGAACCAGGCGGTCAGGCGCAGTGGCTCGGCCGACACGGCGAAATGCTGGTGGTACCAGCGTGCGCCGCCCGGCGCAGCGGTAACCATGCCTCCCTGCTTGTAATCGACGCGGCGCACCTGGTCGCCGTAACCGTCCTTCCATGGCGTCGGGCCGCAGTGCTCGGGCCAACTGCAGGTATAACCCTCTCCCTTGAGGCAGATCAGCACGGCGGCTGAAGTGTGTGCGTGCCCCTTCGAGTAGCGGCCGACTTCGTGCTCGCCGATCCACAGGTAGAAAGTGTTGTCCGTCATATACGGCTCGACCCGGCGCCAGCCCTTCGAGCGCCGGTTATCCAGCGGAAGTTCGCAGTTGATGGCGTCCGGAACGAGATTCGTGCGGCGCATCGCGAGGCCGCGGACCGGGTCCGGCTCGACTTCGGTGCGTTCCTTGTAAAAATCGGCGTCCGTGCTGAAGCGTTCCCGGAATACGTAGGGATTGTCAAATATGGCGTCGGTGTTCTGCAGCGCATTGATCAGGATCGGCGCAGTCGTCCCGGCCTGCAGCAGCGCCGGTTCGTTGGTCGCATTGACGATCCGGTGCCAGGCATTCAGGGGAATCGAAAACATCGAGCCCTTTTGCCATTCGAATACGTGCTTTTGCTTCTCGTCGTCGAGCCAGACCTCGGTCGAACCGCGTCCCTCGACGACCAGGTAAATCTTTTCGAACATGTGTTTCTCGGGATTCAGGGCGCCGCCGGCCGGTACTTCAACGGCATAGCCACCCCACTTGCCTTCCGTTCCGTAGAGCTGAATGTAGCTGCCCCGGCCGCCGACGCGCTCCCAGGGCTCCAGCGGGATATCCCGGATATCGCCGATCCCGATGTCGCGAAAGACGGGAATACCCTCAGACTCCATAAAGGTGTCATACGGCGTCGGGAGTTTCTTGAATTTACCGAAGCCGGCTCTCTGCCCTTCTTTCGGCTCGGTCCAATGCTCGTGTCCCATGTTGTACTCCTGTAAATGCGTCCTGGTTCAGAGACTCTAATCGGTGATCCGCCAGGTTATGGCTCTGGTCACGAAAGCAGCACACCGGCAAACAGGTCGTAGGCAAGCGCTACCTCGAATACGAGGTAGATGACCAGTGACGTCACCAGCGCGACGATCAGTGCGCTGCGCCGGGACTGCTGACCCAAAAAGGCGATCGAGGCATACAGATAAAGCGGTATCGCAACCAGGAAGCCGACGAGATAAATCGCCACAACGCCCCCCGCCACGAACAGTATCGCCACAATTTCCCGGCCGCGCGCGACATCCGGCCCGGGTCGCTCAGTTGCCGCTGCATCGCCGTCAGCGCTGGTGCCAAAAGCGGCGCGAAACATGTCGGCGAGCAATAGTAACAGGGTTATGCCGCCTGCGAGCAGCGGAACGAGTCGCGTTGTCTCGTCAAGCGTAAGGTAGCCGGTCAAAAGGTAGCCGACGACGAATAGGCAGATCACGAGCGATGGCAACAGAACGTTAGTGCGGTTCCAGCTCGATCGCCTATTCACGAGGTTTCTCCCGAAATGCTCGCGGCAAGCCGTCTGCGCAGCAGAGGGACAAACGACCAGCTCAAACTCAGCAGGATCAGCACGACCAGGACAATCGACGTTACCGAATGCACGAAGATGCCCAGGTTTCCCTGGCCGATCATCATCGACTGTTGAAACCCGCGCTCGGCGGTCTCACCGAGGATCAGCGCGATGACGAGAGGCAGGCGCGGGTAATCGAATCTGAGCATCAGGTAGCCGAGCACGCCGATCACCGCAGCAAGCACAACGTCACCGGGCGTCAGGTTTATCGCATAAACACCGACCAGGCTGACGGCGATGACGACCGGCGCCAGAATCTGCCCTTTGACGAGCGTGATCGCAGCCAGCCAGCGAACAAACGTAATTCCAATGATCGAAGCGAGTACTGCGCTCAGTGTCAGCGCCACGATCAGGCCATAAATTTCCGGCTCATGATCCGCGAAGATCGCGGGACCCGGCTGCATGCCATGCAGCATGAGTATGCCGAGAAACACGGCCATCTCGGCGCTGCCGGGAATACCGAAAGCCAGCGTCGGCAGCAGCGCACCGCTGTCCTTGGCGTTGTTCGCGGACTCCGGCGCAATGATGCCTTCGATCCTGCCGGTGCCGAACGATTCCGGATCGGGATCCGCCTTCTTGGTCGTCGAATACGCAATGAACGTCGCAACCGTTCCGCCTACCCCGGGTATCGCGCCGATCAGCGTGCCCGTGATTGAGCCGCGAATTACCACCTTCCAATGCCTCAGCGTGGCACGCATTCCCGACCAGACGCCATCCAGTCTTACGGTTCCGGCATCGGCCGCAACGGCGCCGCCTTCGATCGACAGCCGAATCATCTCCGCCATGCCGAACAAGCCGACCAATGCCGGTATCAGCGGTATGCCGTCCCACAGGTAATCGGAACCGAACGTGTATCGCACGCCGCCATGAACGGTATCGTAGCCGACGAAGGACAGCATCAGCCCGACGCCGCCCGCGACCAGGCCACGAAGCAGATTCGCGGAAGACGAGATTGCGACCGTGACGATGCCGAATACCGCTACGAGAAAAAACTCCGGCGGGCCGAACAACAAAACGATATCGCGGGCGATAGGCAGGACAAGCAGCAACGTGATGACTCCGAAAAGCCCGCCGAGCGGCGATGCAGATGCTACGGCGCCGATCGCATCGGCTGCGCGACCCTGCTTGGCTAACGGATGACCATCAAGACAGGTGGCTGCGCTTGGCGCGGTGCCCGGCGCATTGAGAAGAATCGCCGAAATGGATCCCCCCATCGCAATCGCGCCCATAATGCCGCCGGCCATCGCAAGCGCGTGCATCACCTCCATGCCATAGGTCAGTGGCAACAGCAATGCCAGCGCCGTCGTGCCCCCCAATCCGGGGATGACGCCGAACACCAATCCGACCAGCACACCGGCGAACACGAACAGTAAAGTACCGGGCGACAGGATACTCGCGGTGGCCTGCAGCAGCTCAGGCATGCTCAGATTTCCAAAAAGTATCAATCAAGAAGTTGTTTGAATCGATCGTAAAACTCGGTCATCTCAAGAACGGTGGCCGTGGTTTCGGCAGCACTGGCCGGATGCGCTTCATTGCCGGTGCTCGCAAGCCACGATTTGAAGTCTGCATCATCCATGGCCGCGAGCAAGGCTCTTTCGAGCATTGTTTTTATATCGTCGGGCAAGCCGGGTGGACCGCCCATCATGCGCATGACCCTGAGTTGACCGAGTTCCGGTGCACCAAGGTCCTCGGCATCCGCAATATTCGGATCATTGCTGTCGGCGCCGAACACTGCGAGCGCCTTGATATCACCGGACTCGAGGTAGCTGCGGGCCGTCGAATAATTGATCATTGCCGCATCGAAATCACCGCGTATCAGCCCGAGCAGATAGCCGGCACTGCCCTTGTAGCCGGTGATGATCTCGAACGGAATGCCCAGCGTCTCGTTGACAATATTCGTCGCAACGTACGACGTCGATCCCGGGCCTGTCGCGCCGTAGGTGACGCTTCGCCCCAAGCCTTTCAAGTCCTCGATGGAACCGAGTGGCGAATCGCCCTTGACGACGAAGACGTAAGTATCGTATCCAAGCGTTGCCAGCCAGGTGACTTCTGACAGCTCATACCCGATCGGCATATTTTGCAACTGCGGTATCAGCACGCCGGGCATGTTGAATATGCCGATCGTATAACCGTCGGCGCGGGCGCGAAATATATCGCTGGCACCGCGCCGTCCACCGGCGCCCGGCAGGTTCTTTGGCAGTACATTGATCGAGTTCGGCAGGTGCTTCTCGAGACCGGGTACCAGTGCGCGCACATAGGCGTCGAATGCACCCCCGGAGTTGAAGGGAATAACGACCGTTATGTCTTTCGAGGGATAGCCGGTTTCAGCGCTGCAGGCAATGAGAAAAAACAGCGCCGCGAAAACCGTAGGTCTGATGGTCCGAATCCAGTTCACTCGTTAGCCCGCTTCAGCAGCTCCATATATAACAGCGTCAAAACAAATCATAGCGCGACAGCAATCTGAAAATATAACCGCGGTACAGCTCGATATTGAAGCCGTGTTCGAACAGCACGTAAATGAGCGCCGCCACGCCAACCGACACCATTAGCGCGAGCACCGGGTGCTCGCGCGAGATCCGGTGCATCAGCACAAACATGAACAACAGGATGCCGACATAGTGCCCGGCGACATAAATCAGCAACAGCAACAGCGCCATGAAGCCGATGAAGCGTGCGACGCTGTTGAACTCCTTGTTCTCACCGCGGACCGCGTGCCTTAGTTCGTGCAGGACCAAGTGATGCTGGGCCTGCCTGCGTGTCTTGTTGAACTGCATCGCGATGAGCAGCAGCAACGGCACCATGATCACGATCGGCGCGCGTGCCGAAACGAAGTCATAGGTCAGCGCCGCTATGAATCCGCCGAGCACGAACAGGCCGATCACCGCAATGAAGACGAACTCCAGCGCCACCCTCCTCTGGGTCTCGTCGCCTCGCTCGGTTTCCTGTCGCGAATCGTCGCTCATTGGCGTCCGGCCTCACGGCGATGTTGCACGATGCCCCAGATGTTATAGGCGAGGAAGGCAAGCGTGATCAGGGCCAGGGTCAGCGGGATCGGCCGCAGGATAAAATCCGGGCCATCCAGCTGGGTTGCAAGATACAGGTTCTTCTCGACCGCAAAGCCCAGTACGAAGCCGATCAACAGTGCCGCGCGCGAGTAGTCGAGCACCTTCATCAGGTAGCCGATTACCCCGAAAACCAGCGCGACGAAGATGTCGAACCAGGCACTGTGCACAGCATAGGCGCCCGTGAATATAATGACGATGAGCACGGGCACGAGCACTGAACCGCGCAGACCCGTCGCCCGGCTCAGCGGATTGACCAGGAACATGCCGCCCAGCATGCCGATCAAGTTGCCGATAATGATCGTGAAGATCATGATGAACACGACATCGACATGATAAGTCAGCATGTTGGGTCCGGTCTCCTGGCCGAGCACGAACAGCGCGCCGAGCAGGATTGCCATGGATGAGCTTCCCGGCACGCCGAATGCAACCGTCGAGGCCAGCGCGCCACCTTCTACCGCGTCGTTAGCTGCCTCGGAACCGATGACCCCCTCGATGTTGCCCTTGCCGAATGTCGCCTTGCTCTTCGACGTCTGCTTTGCATGCCCGTAGGCGATGAACGCGGCCGGCGCGCTGCCGAGACCGGGTATCAGCCCCATCGCCGTGCCTATCGAGCTGCAGCGCAGGATCAGCCACCAGTGCTTGAAAGCTTCCAGCATGCCCCGGAATACCTGCCGCTGCGTATCGCGCGTGTTCATCGGCTTGACCGACTCCCCTGTCAGCGAGCCACCGCTCACCCAGAGCTCGAACATCTCCGCGACAGCGAAAAGGCCGAGAATAACTGGCACGAGTTCCAGGCCGTCACGGAGTTCGAGCAGGCCGAAGGTGAACCGCTCCTGGTTCGTCACGTTGTCGAGCCCGACCATCGCCAGCAGCAGGCCCAGCAAGGCAGCGATCAGGCTGCGAACGATGTCCTCCTTGCCCAGCACCGCGACAAAAGTCAGCGCGAGAAACGCCAGCACGAAGATCTCGGAGGGACCGAAGAACAGGACGACCTTCTGCAGAATCGGGAGTAGCAGCGCGAGGACCACGGCGCCGAACGTGGCGCCCAGAAAGCAGGCCGTCAATGCGGCCCCGGCCGCCATCGCGCCTTCGCCGTTTCGGCGCATCGGCACGCCATCCAGCAGCGTCGCGGCATTCTGGCCGGTGCCGGGCGTGCTGAACAGGATTGCGGTAAGGCCGCCGCCCTGGGCCACGGTCGAATGTGCGCCGAGCAGGAACGCGACGCCGGCGCCGGGCTCCATCGAGTACAGGAACGGGATGACCATTGCCATCGCGAAGTGGCCGCTGAGCCCGGGGATGACCCCGATGACCAGCCCGAAGGTCGCGCCGATCAGCAGGTAAGGAAAAACGGCGAGACTGATCGCCTGCAGGAATCCACTGACCAGACCTTCAAGAATACCCATGTCCGCTGCCCGTTGCCGCCCGACCGCGCCCGCCGCGAATCGTTACAGCTCGCCCACGATTGCGCGCACGAACAGGCTGCGAATATCGTCGGGCATCGTCATCGAATCCTGCACGATCCGGCTCATCTCGGCGCCGGAGACATGATTGATCGGCCGCTGGTTATCGCCGGCAAATGCCAGCAGCGCCGGGTCGTGCAGGGCCTTGTCAAAGGCATCGCTGAGAAACGCGACCCGCTCGGCGGCCGTGCCCGGCGGCGCGGCGACGGGCCGGCCGACCGCGTGCAGTGCGACCCAGGCTGAGAGGATAGCGTCGGCGCGCTCGGGGTTGGATGTCCGTGCCGCAAATTCGAACACGGTTGGCACGTCCGCAAGATCGGCGGATCGCTCCCGGTTGCTCTGCAGGACGATCTTGTCGCGCCCCTGCGCGACAGCGTCGAGCGCGCTGCCCCAGGATCCCCAGGTGCCGGCGATGTTGCCGCGCAACATTGCCTGGCGGACTACCGACGAGCTGTCGAAGCCGTGGATGATATCCAGGTCCATCTCGAGTGCTTCATTGACGATCACGGCATCGACATAGGTGCTGCCGCCGAGCCCGGTCGCCCCGATCTTGACTGCCTTGCCGAGCGTCCAGAAGTCTTCGAACGATTCATAACCGCTGTCGAGCGCAACGACGAGCACACGTTCGTCAGCCACCAGGCGACCCAGGTAAGCGAAGTCGGCTATTTGATAATCGGCGCCCCGCATTCCAGCGATCTCGTTCATTACCAGCGCGCTGCCGTTCATCGTGCCGATCGTCAGGCCGTTGGGCTCGGAGTTGTATAATTCGTTGACGCCGCGCATACCGCCTGCGCCGGGCAAATTGACGATATCCACGCGGGCGCCCGTGTATTTCTCGAGATAGGGAGCGATCATGCGCCCGTATTCGTCGTAGCCGCCGCCGGGGCTGTAGGGAATGATCCACTTGATTATGCGCCCGTCAAAGAAGGCTGCAGCGCCCTCTTTGGGAGGGCCATCTTCGGCAGGTGGCGTACAGGCGCCGAGGCCCGCGGCCAGCAGCACCAGCAGCACGACTAGCCGGCGCCTATGCAACAACAGTGTGGCGATTAATTGCATTGAGTGTCATTGCCCCCTGGTCAGCTCGTCGCAAAAGTATGCAGCAGGCATCATACCCGTACAACAACAACCTCGGGCAAAACGATGTCGGCTGTAATCAATTGTCTTACTTGCGAAATTATTTGACGCGGCGCTTTTGATGCAGATATTTGTTATTCTCGCGGTCTCCGCAAATACCGCGCCACAACAGACTTTCAAGCATGACAGACACCGCAGAAAATGCCGAGGAAATCGAACCGGTAGGGCACTACCATAGCAAGAAAGACCGTATTTTTGTTCGCCCGATCCAGGGCGCCTACAACCTGAGCGAAGAGCTACAGCGCCTGCGATCGATGCCCCGTGTCCGCAAGGCAAAAGACATCAAGTTCGTCGACGGACCGCAGACTTACAGCCGGCATTACGTGGAACCGAAAGACGGCATCACGCAATTGTTTCACCTGCATCTGGAAGAATACGGACCCGGTGGTCGCTCGCAAAAACACGGGCATGTCAACGAGGCCGCATTTTACATCCTTGATGGCGATGGCTACGAGATTCACGATGGCCAGCGATACGACTGGACGGCTGGCGATGTCGCGATCGTGCACAACAACTGTGTGCACCAGCATTTCAACGCCAGCGATACGAAACCGGCACGGGCGCTCGTCATAAAGACCAAACCCATGTTCATGTTCATGAACATGTTGTTCCAGAAACAGGTCGTGCCTCGCCCGACAACGCCGGCACCGGGGGGCGAAAACTTTACGGCTCGCGAAGGCGAAGCGGACTTCAACCATCCCGAAGAGGGTTACTGACCATGGCCTGGGGAGAAACCTCTGTCTGGATTGACGGCACCGAAAACGATCCGCTCTATCAAAACATGCTGGACGACGCGGAGTCCGCTCCGGAAAGAAACGCCAAGCGCAAGAAGATTGTCAGGCCGGCTGAAATGCCCTGGGAAATGTCCCGGCAGGGCATCCTCAAGCACCTGATCAACGAGCAGATGAATACGCGCATGGAGACTGTCGACGCCTACATGCAGATCATCCCGCCGGGCAGTCATTCGGGCAAGCACCGCCACCTGGCCGAAGAGTGCCTGTATGTTCTCGAAGGACGTGGCTACGACCTGCACCAGGATTGTGATGTGGAAATCACCGACGACTTTCACTGGACGCCGCAGGATGAAGTGAAGCGCTTCGAGTGGGAAGCCGGCGACATCATCTACATACCGCCCAACACGATACACCAGCATTTCAACGCGGATCCGGAACGGCCGGCGCGCCTGATCTCCTCGACCAATCGCATCTTCAAGCAGTGTGGTCTCAACGACCTCGAGCAGATCGAGGACGCGCCCGAATACGAGCCCGGCCTGCAGATTACGCCGGAGTTCGTACGGTCCCTGCTGCGTGGCGAGTCGAGCTAAACCCGGGTCAGCCCGAACTGTGCGCGGCCGGGCAGCGCTGCCGAGTACTCGCCCCTGTTAGGCGCGCTACTGGCCCTCGCCTCCGCGGCAACCTTCGGCCTGAACAATGCGATGCTGCGCCGCGGCGTTCTGACCGGCGGCGTCGTGCAGGCCATGGCGATCACGGTGCCGCTCGGCGTGCCGCTGTTTGCGCTCGCCTGCCTGCTGTTCGGGGGTTTCGAGGCGTTGTCTCGTTTCTCGGGGTCCGGCTGGGCCTGGATGGCGCTCGCCGGTATCGTCCATTTCGTGATCGGACGCTACGGCAACTATCGGGCGACCCGCGCCCTCGGGGCTACCCTGTCCAGCCCGATCCAGCAGCTCAGCGTCCCGATTTCGCTCGTCCTCGCGCTGATATTCCTGGATGAAGTACTGACACCACTCCGCCTGACGGGCTTCGTGCTCGTTATGATCGGCCCCCTGGTTGCTGTACGTGGCCAGAACGGCAGCAAGAAAAGATCGAAAAAGAACTCAGATTTTCACCCGCAGCTGGGTGAAGGGATGCTTTGGGGCGCCGTCTGCGCCGTTGGTTACGGCTCCAGTCCGCTGTTCATCATGCAGGGCCTCGGGCCTGCCGGAAGCCTCATTGACAGTCTTGCCGGCGGCCTCGTGTCGTACACGGCGGCCGCGATCGTCGTCGCGGTCATGGTGATGCTCGCCGGCGGCGTGACGTTCATGCGCGACCTGGATCGCATTGCGCTCAAGTGGTTCGCCTTATCGGGCATTTTCGTATTCCTGTCGCAAATGTTTCGCTACATGGCGCTGGCCGTGGCCCCGGTTTCCGTCGTCGTGCCGATCCAGAGACTGTCCGTGATATTCCGCACGATATTCAGCTGGTTCATGAACCGGGATCACGAGGTGTTCACGGGCACGGTCCTGCTCGGCATTGCGCTGTCGCTGCTGGGCGCAATCGCGCTGACGCTCAGCACCGACATCGTATTGTCCGTCGTGCCCGCGGACTGGGCCGAATTCCTGAGTACCGAGTGGCCATGATCCGGCGAGCCGCCTCATTGGAAGTGACTGAAAGACAAAATAGTCACAGGTTGGGCCGTGAGCGGAGTACGTGTCGACCGAAGTAAAGCGCAGCGTTGCGAGCCACGAGGGAGACACGTACTCCGCTCATAGCTCGCGCCTGCTAATTATCGCGCGAGTGTGATACCGGGCAGGCGCCCGAGCATCGCCCGCAGCGCACAATCGCGCCATGTCAAGAAAGCCGAGGTCATGCGATGCGAGCCTTCAAGGGCGAGCGCCAGTTCGGGGACGGACGAACCACCGCGGGAACCCGATCCCGCAGCCTCTTAATAGAAGATGATGAACAAGGTGCCGGCGAAACCGAGGCAGGCCGCTATGATCACGTCAGCGGTCAGCTTCTCCTTGTTGAGAAACACCACCGTCGAGAGAATCATCGTCACGAACACCTCCATCGACGTGATAAGAGCAATCTTCGAAATACCGATGTACTTGAGCGCGGCAAAGTAGCTGATCTGGCCGAATGAGCTCAGCACACCCGCCATCAGGAACCACTTGTTGAAAACGGTGAAGGTTCTGATCAGGTCGTCCCGGTAGCTCTTGATGAAGCCGGACGTAATAACGAAAAAAACGATTCCCGACAGCGCCCCCACCATCGTCCCGAACGCAGCGTCGGGAAGCGCAATCATGCCCTGCTTGCGCGCAACGTAGCCGGATGCATACGCAAATGCGGAAACCGGCCCGTACAGGTAACCGAGATTAATAAACCGGTCGAACGCGCTCTGTTTCGTGACCTTCGAACTGTCCTCCTCCGCAAAAAATACCGCCTGCCTGACAAGCACGCCGAAACTCGTCACGATCAGCGCCATGCCGACCATCATCGGGCCGCTGATCGACTCGCCGAGCAGGAGAACGCCCAACAGTACCGCAAAGAAAGGATTCAGGCGCTTGATGGCCGATGCTCGGATCGCACCCAGGTGCTGCATCGACGCATAAACGAACACCCGGCCGATGAAGATCGTCAGGAAACCGGATACGGCAAACCAGGCGATTGCCGTGGAATTGAACTCGGGCCAACCGTCGCGGAGCACCGAGACCAGCCAGATTCCGGCGGACAGGAGGAAGGTTATGGTGATCGACAGGAACGCGCCGCTGCTGCGGCTCTTGCCATCATGGCCGCGGACGACGACGATATTGGTCAATGCAAACAGCGACATCGACACGATAGCAAGTATCTCACCCACGTCGCTGTCTACCCGGCAGTCCCGATCTAAAGACTGTACGCCTCGTAAGTGGACGGATGAAACAGCTCGTCAACGTTCAGCCTGCGCGGCGACAGCCCCTGCTGAAAATGCATCTCGCAGAACGCCTCGAGCGCAGCTACGTTGTCCGCGACACCGTAGGGCCAGAAATTTTCGCCCATCAGCTTTTTAACCGCACCGAGATTGTCCTCGACGAACGGCATCGTCATCTTGGTTGCCGATGTGTCACCTAGCGCCGTCAGTGCGATCTCTTTGGCTTCGGAAAACGCCTTGACGAGCGCGACCGGGAGCCAGGCGTGTTGTTCCGCAAGCTCACGCCGTACGCCGACGAGATGCATGATCGGAAATAGGCCGGTGCGTCGATAATGATCCGATGCCGCCGCAATCGAGTCCTGAAAAAGCCTGCCGACCTGCGGATGGCCCTCGTCGAAACAGCGCGGCCAGCGTGGCCCGATGAAGCCGTCGATATCGCCGTCTGTCAGCATCTGGTTCAGTGTACCCCCCTCGGGTGCCTCCTCGATGCGAATGTCGGCGGGCAGGTCGAGCTTCAGCTTCTCGGGCCGGCCGGGCGTGTCCATGCCGCCGCGCACCCAGGTAATCTCGGCGGGAGAAACACCATAGTCCTGTTCGAGTATGCCGCGCACCCAGACGTTGGCGCTCTGCTGATATTCCGCTATGCCGATCCGCTTGCCGGCCAGGTCCTCGGGCTTGTCGATGCCCCGGTCCAGACGGATATAGATCGATGTGTGCCGGAACGCGCGCGACAGAAACACCGGTATCCCGATGTAGTGCGGGTCGCCGCGGGCCACGGTCACGCAGTAGCTGGCCATCGAAAGCTCGGAGATGTCGAAATCTTCGTGCCGAAACGCCCTGAAAAACATTTCCTCGGGTGATAACAGCATGCAGACAGGGTCCACGCCGTCGATCTGCACGCGGCCGTCGACGATCGGTCGCGTCCGGTCATAGTCGCCCATTGCTATCGAGAGATTGAGTTTCGCCAATTGCGTCCTCCTCAGGTCTAGAATGCGCCGCTGAAACTCAGGATCAAGCGAGTCCCGTTGGTGAGCGTCCGGAGTTCACGATACTCGACGGGTGAAAGATCGCGCTCGCCCGTATAAATCGTGCGATCGCGAGTGTCCACGACGTCGAGGATATTGTTGGCCGTGAAACGGATCTTCAGTCCCCACCAGCGGGTGGTTTCGATGAATGCGTTCAGCTGGGTGCCCTCGTCATAGATCTCGAGTTCGTTCACCTTGAACAACGGCCGCTCGGCCCGAGTCGCATAGTGCCAGCCCCAGGCCACTTTTGCCGCTTCGAGGTCCTGCCGAAAATCCAGAATAACCGAATAGCGGTTTTCGTTTTCGAAGACGATGTCCTGGCTGCTGCCGCCCTCTGCCGTCAGCACGCGACTCCGCCCGGTTACGGGGTCCGTAACCGTCGAATCCTGCCAACGCAGTTTGACGTCGAGTTTCGCCCCGGTCAGCCCGATGACCTGGAGCGGTAACGTACTCTCGAGCTCCACGCCCCAGCGGCGCCCGTCGCCTATGTTCCCGGGCACCTCGAACTCCGGCGTCAGCGGCAGCAGATCCTCGACGTCCGAGATCCAGTCATGGAATGCGGTCACTTTGACAACGCCGAGTTCGCCAAACCGCCACTCCTCGCTAAGCTCGGCAATCCAGGTGCTTTCAGGCTGAAGATTCGGATTGCCGAGAGCGACATCGTCGTCCTCGAACACGGTCGCACTGACAAAGTCGTTGAAGTCCAGCTGCGAAACTTCCCGCGCAAGCCGCAATCGGGTCTGGCGCCCGGGCGACGCCGCGTATGTCAGCGCCGCGCGCGGCTTGACGAACGAGAAGCTGCGCTCCTGCTCGGCATCACCGGTCTGCGAGATCGTCGATGTTTCGGCGCCCAGCCCGTACTCGAACTTGAAGTCACCGAACGACCACGTGTCGTTGACAAGAACATCACCGCGCACTTCCTCTACCCGGGTATTCGCGCCGGGCACCGGGACGATTTCAGGCCCGTCCCCCGTATCGACGACCTGCACGAGCGAGCTGTCGAGGACGTTTTTCGCACCTTCGATATTGAACTGCAGGACGTGGTTTTCAAATTTCGTCCACGAGAACTCGAGCCGGGCGATGCTCTCGGTCGCTTTTGCGTCGGTTTCGGCCTTTCGATACAGCGTCTCCTCACCATCCGTATCGTATCGACGCTGGTTCGTAGAGGGTCCCTGGTCCAGCTGGAAGTACAACAGAATGGCCTTGCCGACCAGGTCCTCGCTGAGATTGCGCTCGGCATCGGCGCCGATTTCGAACTTGATGTTGTCGCGCTTCCGGACAAGGCGCTCGTTCGTCGGGGCGCTGCCCGGTGGCTCTGGATCGTTGAGCGTAATCAGTTCCTCGTTGCGTATTTCCGCGCCAACCGCCGCATTCAGTCGCAGCAGTGTCGCACCCACTTCCCCCGTCGCCGTGAACTGGCTGTTGGCATTGAAACCGGTACCCTCGTGATCCTCGTAGCGAATTTCGGTCAGCGTGCCGTCACCGTCAAACAGCTCTCTGGTGCCCGGGTCGGCAAAGGAAGCGCGGCGCCCATCGATGCCGAAGTTGTAGTTCATGCCGCGCCAGCGGTCCGATATCGAAATGCTGCCGATCGGCGCCAACGGTGTCAGCGAGAGATTCTTTCGCAAGGCGAGCTCCCAGCGAATCGCTGCCGGAGTGTCCTGAGCGAGGATGACGTTGACGACCACCGGTCTGCCCAGTAAGTCGATTTCGCGGACCTGGCCCCGGATCAGCTCGATACGCTCGACCTGCGCCGCGGGGATGCGCTGGAGTATCTGCGACGGCTTGTTTTGCTTGGCACTCGGGTAGCGATCGTTGATCAGCACGTTGCCGACCGAGCCGCCGAAACCGCGCTCGTCACCGCCATCGTCGAGCTGGAAACCGGGTACCTGGCTCACCATCTCGAACGCCGTGTTCGGCTGGTATCGGGCGAAGAACTCGGCCGGATAGGTTACGACGGACTCTTGCGCAGAGGAGGCCTGTTCCTGGGCAAAAACCTGCGCACAGGACAAGCTCGCTATCGCCAAGAGTAAAATAGTGCGTACTGCGCGCATTGGCCCAGCGCCTCCGCAGTCAGGTCCGGACGATTTTTTGAGATGCATCAGCAGAGCGCGCCATCAAGGCGCGCCCTGCTATGCGGTCGGTCGTATAGGACCGATGTCTTATCAGAAGCTGTAGCGGAACTTAACACCGTAAGTGCGGAAGTTCGACCGCGACATCTGCACGCCGCCGTCACCGCCTTCATCACCGGCGATGCCATTGTCGACGATGTCGAGTTCGGCGTCATACGAAAGCTTCGCTTCGAGCAGATTGCGCCCGAACGCGGATACGCGCCAGTTGCCATCCTGCGGACCGAAGCTCAGCGTAATGCTCAGGTCCTCATGCTGCTTCATCGAGACGACTTCACTGAAGCCGTTGACATCCGTTATGAATCCGTCAGACACGTAGCCTTTCGCGTTCAGGTTAACGACGTAGTCGTTCGATAGCGGCACGTCATAGTCCATTCCGAGCAAGAACTTCCAGTCCGGCGTCTTCGGCGTCGGCGATCCCGTGCGGTCGATACGGCCTTCGAGACCGTCGTCGCCGACGAGTTCGATCGACTCTTCGGCGCTGATGCAGGGGCCCGTGTCGGCATCCCGCAACTCGACCTCGGTGCAACCAGCCAGGCCGAAGTCGGTGAATTCACCGTCAAGCAGCGCGCCACCAAAGTCCAGCGTCAGGTTGTCGGTCGCCGCCATCGTCAGGCCGAACTCCATGCCACGCACGCGCTGCTCGCCAGCGTTGACGTTCAGGAACGGATCGTCGGGAATACCCGTAGATACCGTGATCTGCAGATCCTCGAACGTCGTTTCGAAGAACGTCACGTCGTAGCGGAACCGTCCGTCACCGAACGTGCCTTTCGAACCCGCCTCGATCGTAGTCGCATACTCGGGAGCGAAACTGAAATTATCGTACGGCGTCTCGCAGAAAGCACTAGTACATGGCGAGTTGATCGATGTCACGCCCGTGTCGAAGCCGCCGGCCTTGAAGGACTCGGCATAGCGCAGGAACAGCGAATGGTTATCGCTCGGCCGGTAGCGCAGCGTGACCTGCGGGTCGAACTCGGAGATGTCGAAATCGCCGCCCATGCCCGGACCGTAAGGACCATTCCCCTCTTCCTCGTCGTAGTCGACCTCCTGCAGGCCGACTGCCGCCGCACGGCTACCGATCCAGGACAGCGGTGTGTTGCGAGATTCACGATAGGGGATAACCCAGAGATTCTGAAAATTGGCGCCCGGTAGCAGGAATAACGCGTCATTAGCCTCGATCTGCACGGCATCTTCGTGCAGGTCGCAGGTATCGGGGTCCGATGGCGGCGGATTCTGCCCTTCCTCGCGGCCCGGCCTGTAGTCGCACGGCCTGACGTCGTAGATCCAGTGCCCGGCCCGGCCTTTGATTCCGCCTACCTTGTCGATGTCGGTCCAGCGACCGCCAAGATCCAGCGACATCTTGTCGTTCATAAAGTTGAGCGTGATCGTCGCAAATGCGGTGTTCCACTCGGTGTCTTCGTAACCGTCGTTGTAACGCCAGCCGCGGCGGACATTGGGACGCGGGCTGTTGTTGATGAATTCCATGTCGCTGCGCTGCCAGGCGTAACCGGCCATCCATTCGATCGTGCCCGGCCCCGACGTCAGCCGCAGCTCGCTACTCCACTGCCTGTAGTCCTCGCCGCGGTTCTGGTAGTTAAGCAGGAACGGCGTGTTGCTATTGTCACGCGATGCTGCACGATTCAGCTCGCTGTAACCCGTGAGCCAGCTAAGCGTCAGGTTGTCGTTCATTTCGTAATCGAAGTTGACGTAGCCATTGGTCGATTCAATCTGCTCGCCCGTGTCTTTCAGGCCGTTAGTCACTCCGACCAGGCGGACCAGCTGATCGACAGCCGCGCGCGTATCCATCGCGCCAAAATTCGAGTTCTCCTCGCGGATGTTCTCTGGCGGCGCGAAGAACGGTCCGCCGTTGCTGACGCCGGCATCCCCGAGATCCTGCTCGCAATTGGTCTTGAGCGGCTTGTAGTTTTGGCTCCAGCCAGCACCCTGCAGCGGCGGCGCCCAGATCGAGCGCTCGTTGCCCTGGCCGCCGTTGGCCGCGTACTCAGCACCTTCCTCGATCGTATTGCCATCGCGATTTCTGGCGTACAGCAACGATCCGTCGGTCAGGC
>JAACFB010000058.1 GCA_009937615.1 Gammaproteobacteria bacterium
AGGGCACCGAGATGGTGATGCCGGGTGACAACGTGCAGATGGTGGTTGACCTGATTGCACCGATCGCAATGGAAGACGGCCTGCGCTTCGCCATCCGCGAGGGCGGCCGTACCGTCGGCGCCGGCGTCGTCGCCAAGGTTATCGAGTAGTCCGGATATACGCGACAGGCCAGTAGCTCAATTGGCAGAGCGGCGGTCTCCAAAACCGCAGGTTGGGGGTTCGATTCCCTCCTGGCCTGCCATTTGAGCAACGGGTCCAGCAAAGATCATGAGTGCACAGACAGAGCCAAGTGAGAGCGGAGTGCTCGACATTCTCAAGTTGCTGATTGCAGCGGCTGCGATTGTCGGGGGTCTTTACTCTTATTATTTCTACGAGTTCGAGCTCGCGTTGCCGCTGCGTGTATTGATCGTACTCGTCGGAACTGGCGTCGGTATTGCGGTTGCGATGACCAGTGCGCAGGGCCAGCGGCTTTGGCACTTCATACAGGGATCGCGGGTTGAGATTCGCAAAGTGGTCTGGCCCACCAAGCAGGAGACGACCCAGACGGCGATTGCCGTGTTTGTGTTCACCTTGATCATGGCCGTGTTTTTCTGGATTTTGGATTCGGGCCTGCTCTGGTTGACCCGAAGGTTGGTCGCCGGCTAGGCCGACGGCCCCGCGGGATTAAAGAAGGATAGACGTCAGTGGCCTTACGCTGGTACATCGTGCATGCCTACTCGAACTTCGAGCACAAGGTGAAAACCTCGCTCGAGGAGCGAATCGAGCGCATGGGTCTGCAGGAAAAGTTTGGCGAGATTCTCGTGCCGACCGAAGAGGTGGTCGAGATGAAAGAAGGCCAGAAACGCCGGAGCGAGCGCAAGTTCTTCCCGGGTTATGTGCTCGTGCAGATGGAAATGGACGACGAGACCTGGCATCTCGTGAAGGAAGTGCCGAAGGTGCTCGGCTTCATTGGCGGGTCGAGCGATCGGCCGGCGCCGATTTCGGGTAAGGAAGCGGATCAGATCTTGCAGCGCGTCAAAGAGGGCGTCGACAAGCCGCGGCCTAAAGTGCTGTTCGAGCCGGGCGAAGTCGTGCGCGTCATTGACGGGCCGTTCAATGACTTTTCCGGCGTCGTTGAGCAGGTCAACTACGAAAAGAGCCGCCTGCAGGTTGCAGTGCAAATTTTGGGCAGGTCGACTCCTGTCGAACTGGAATTTGGCCAGGTCGAGAAGTCGTAGATGGATAGTTCAGGCGCGCTTCCTGAAGCGCGCCCGAGTTGAATTAGGAAAACTGCAAGGGGTTTCGGCTACCTGCAGGTTTCGAGCGTGCGAGGAGCCTGAGAAGGGCGTTTGAACTCGCGAGGAAAATACGATGGCAAAGAAAGTATCGAGCTACATCAAGCTGCAGGTGCCTGCAGGGCAGGCGAATCCGTCTCCCCCCGTTGGTCCCGCGCTGGGACAGCATGGCGTGAATATCATGGAGTTCTGCAAAGCGTTCAATGCGGAAACTCAGGGTGTCGAGCCGGGGCTGCCGATTCCGGTGGTTATTACGGTTTACAGTGACCGAAGTTTCACGTTCATCTCGAAGACGCCGCCTGCCGCGGTGCTTTTGCGCAAGGCCGCCGGTGTCAAGAAAGGCTCTGGCGTGCCGAACACCGAAAAAGTCGGCAAGGTGAACCGTCAGCAACTCGAGGAGATCGCAACGACGAAGATGCCAGACCTGACGGCTGCGGACATGGATGCGGCCGTTCGCACGGTTGCCGGTACGGCTCGCAGCATGGGTATCGATGTCGAGGGAGTGAACTGATGGCGGCGATGAGCAAGCGCAAGAAAGCCGCGCGCGAGAAAATCGAAGTCGGCAAGGCATACCAGATCGACGAAGCGTTGAGCCTCGTCAAGGAACTGGCGCAGGCGAAATTTCCCGAAAGCGTGGATGTTTCGGTAAACCTGGGCGTGGATCCGCGTAAATCAGACCAGGTCGTCCGGGGCTCGACCGTGTTGCCGAACGGCACCGGCAAATCCGTTCGCGTTGCAGTATTCGCACAGGGCGAGAACGCCGAAAAGGCCAAGCAGGCGGGCGCTGACGTTGTCGGTTTCGAGGATCTTGCGGAAAGCGTCAAGGGCGGTGACCTGAATTTTAACGTCGTTATTGCAACGCCCGACGCGATGAGGGTTGTAGGCCAGCTGGGTCAGATCCTGGGTCCGCGCGGCCTCATGCCGAATCCGAAGGTCGGTACGGTAACGGCCGACGTCGAGACCGCGGTCAAAAATGCCAAGGCCGGACAGGTGCGATATCGCACCGACAAGGCGGGCATTATTCACTGCCCGATTGGCCGCGCCGATTTCGAGGTTCCTGCGCTGAAGGAAAACCTCGCGGTATTGCTGGCTGATTTGAAAAAAGCCAAGCCCCCGTCGGCCAAAGGTGCGTATGTCAAGAAGCTGACCGTTTCGTCCACGATGGGGCCGGGCGTGTCAGTTGATCGGGCTTCAGTAGACGTCTGATCGAGAAATTTATGGCACGGCCCTGGGGCGGTGCCGTAATGAGCCGCAAGGATGCGGCGATCGTCGAAGACCGCAGGTGATCGGCCTTACAGCTGATCTTAATAGACGCCTGCGCAGATGGTGAAACCTGAGTCAGTTTTACTGGTAACGGTTGCCATCCGGCATGGGAACAGGTGTTCCCGAAGGGTGGGTGAAGGTTTCTTCACCTGAATGTGTAACCGTAGGCCAGGAGATTTTCATGGCACTGAGACTCGAAGACAAGAAAGCGCTTGTCAAAGAGGTAAATGCGGTTGCGGGAGAGTCTGTGACAGCCGTTGCGGCTGAGTACAGGGGTCTGTCTGTGTCCGAAATGACAGAGTTGCGCAAAGAAGCGCGCAACGCCGGTGTGTACATGCGCGTCGTTAAAAACACGCTGGCACGCCGAGCTGTCGTCGGAACAGAGTTTGAGTGCATGCAGGAAACACTCAAAGGGCCGATTCTGCTCGCATTTGCAAAAGAAGATCCAGGTGCCGCTGCCAGAGTGATCAAGGAGTTTGCCAAGGGGCACGAAGCCCTGCAGGCGATATCGCTATCAGCCGGCGGGCAATTGTTACCCGGGTCTGATCTCGACCGGTTGGCGGAATTGCCGACCCTGGATCAGGCGCGCGCAATGTTGCTCGGCGTGATTAGCGCACCGATGAGCAAGCTGGTACGGACTCTCGCCGAACCACCTGCGATGCTCGCCCGGACTCTGTCTGCGCGTAGCTCACAGGAAGCGGCGTAAGCCTGGATGAGATTTACCTGACTCAGGAACAGTTATTTAGAGGAACTAAGAAATGGCAATGTCAAATGAAGACCTGCTCAAGGAATTGAGCGCCAAACCGATCATGGAAGTTGTTGAACTCGTCAAGATGCTCGAAGACGAGTGGGGAGTTTCCGCAGCCGCACCGGTTGCTGTCGCAGCAGGACCTGCTGCCGGCGGTGATGCGGCTGAAGCAGCGGCTGAAAAGGACGAGTTCGATGTCGTCCTCACAGGCTTCGGAGAGGCCAAGGTCGGCGTCATCAAAGCAGTCCGCACGATCACGGGACTTGGCTTGAAAGAAGCCAAGGACGCCGTCGAGGGAACTCCTTCAACAATCAAGGAAGGCGTAGGAAAGGACGAAGCAGAAGAGATCAAAAAGCAGCTTGAAGAGGCCGGCGGCAGCGTCGAGCTCAAGTAGCAAAGTTGCTCACTCTTTTGTTTGCGGACCCGATGGTCCTTAAGTCGGGCAAGCAGCCAGCCGCTGGACGGCTGGCTGCTTGCGCGCATCTGTAACTAACGAGGAATCTCTCGAATGGCTTATTCATTCACCGAGAAAAAACGAATTCGCAAGAATTTCGGCAAGCGTCCGACGATCCTGGACGTACCGTACCTGTTGTCGATTCAAGTCGATTCGTATCGCAAATTTCTGCAGACAGACAAGTCGATCGACGATCGTGGCGAGCAGGGGTTGCATGCCGCGTTCAAGTCGGTATTTCCGATTGTCAGTTATTCGGGCAACGCAGCGCTCGAATACGTAAGCTATCGCCTCGGCGAGCCCGTGTTCGACGTCAAGGAATGCCAGATGCGGGGCCTTACCTACGCGGCTCCAATTCGCGTCCTGGTAAGACTTGTCATTTATGACAAGGAAGCGAGTGGCACTCCAAAACCCGTAAAAGACATACGCGAGCAGGAAGTGTATCTCGGTGAGATGCCGTTGATGACCGATCACGGCACGTTTGTTATCAATGGCACCGAGCGCGTTATCGTGTCTCAGCTGCATCGCTCGCCGGGCGTGTTTTTCGACCACGACAAAGGCAAGACGCATAGCTCGGGCAAGCTCTTGTTTTCGGCGCGCATCATCCCGTATCGCGGCTCGTGGCTCGATTTCGAGTTTGATCCCAAGGACGCCGTATTCGCGCGCATCGACCGCCGCCGCAAGCTACCGGTGACGATCATCTTGCGCGCTCTGGAAATGACCAACGAAGAAATGTTGGACTTGTTCTTTGAAAAGAACGATTTCTTCCTGTCCGACAAGGACATAAAGATGGGCCTCGTGCCCGAGCGGCTTCGCGGTGAGACCGCGACCTTCGACATTAAACTGGGCCGCAAGCTCATCGTCGAGGAAGGCCGTCGGATTACCGCAAAGCACGTTCGCGACATGTCGAAGTCTACGGTCGACAAGCTGACGGTACCGGTCGAATACCTCGAGGGTAAGATTCTTGCTCATGATGTCGTCGATACGGAAACCGGCGAACTGCTCGCGGCGGCGAACGCCGAACTTGACGCCGAGCTCATCGAAACCCTGATCGGCGCGGGTATCGAGCACATTCGCACGCTGTACGTGAACGACCTGGATCGCGGGCCGTTCATATCGAACACTTTGAATATTGATCCGTCTACGACACGCCTCGAGGCGCTTGTCGAGATTTATCGCATGATGCGCCCCGGTGAGCCGCCCACGAAAGATGCGGCGGAAAACCTGTTCCAGAACCTGTTCTTTAATCCGGATCGCTACGACCTGTCAGCGGTCGGCCGCATGAAGTTCAATCGCCGGGTTGGCCGGGATACATCCGAAGGCAGCGGTGTGCTCGACAAGGACGATATTCTCGATGTGCTGAAAACATTGATCGACATTCGTAATGGCTACGGCACCGTGGACGACATCGATCATCTGGGTAACCGGCGCGTTCGCAGCGTTGGGGAAATGGCGGAGAACGCATTCCGGGTGGGCCTGGTCCGCGTGGAACGTGCGGTCAAGGAACGCCTGACGCAGGCCGAGACGGAAGGCCTGATGCCACAGGAGATGATTAACGCCAAGCCGGTCGCCGCGGCGGTCAAGGAGTTCTTCGGCTCCAGTCAGCTGTCGCAGTTCATGGATCAAAACAACCCGCTGTCGGAAGTTACGCACAAGCGCCGGGTATCAGCACTGGGGCCCGGCGGACTGACTCGCGAGCGCGCGGGTTTCGAGGTTCGTGACGTACACCCGACGCATTATGGCCGGGTCTGTCCGATCGAGACGCCTGAGGGCCCGAATATCGGCCTGATTAACTCGCTAGCCGTTTATGCGCGAACCAATGAGTACGGATTCCTCGAGACACCGTACCGAAAGGTGTCCAACGGCAAAGCAACGTCTAACATCGTTTATCTGTCGGCAATCGAAGAAAGCCAGTACGTCATCGCCCAGGCAAATTCGGAGCTTGATAGAAACGGCAAGTTCGTCGAGGACCTGGTTGCCGTGCGGCACAAGAACGAGTTCACGTTATCGGGGCCCGATGACATCAACTATATGGACGTCAGTCCAAGGCAGATCGTTTCGGTCGCCGCATCGCTGATTCCGTTCCTTGAGCATGACGATGCCAACCGCGCGCTCATGGGTTCGAATATGCAGCGCCAGGCGGTTCCGACGTTACGCTCAGAGGCGCCGCTGGTCGGCACGGGCATGGAACGCGCGGTAGCGGTCGACTCGGGCGTGACGGTTGTCGCAAGACGTGGCGGGATTGTCGATTCGGTCGATGCGTCGCGCATTGTCGTGCGAGTCAACGACGATGAAACCAGCGCGACCGAGCCTGGTGTCGACATATACAACCTCACCAAGTACACGCGCTCGAATCAAAATACGTGCATCAACCAGCGCCCTCTCGTCAAGGCGGGTAATGCGATTGCGTCAGGTGACGTGCTGGCCGACGGTCCGTCGACCAACATGGGTGAGCTCGCGCTCGGCCAGAATCTGCTGGTCGCCTTCATGCCATGGAACGGCTACAACTTCGAGGACTCGATACTGATCTCGGAGCGGGTCGTCAAGGAAGATCGTTTCACGACAATTCACATCGAAGAGCTGCAGTGCGTCGCGCGTGATACGAAGCTCGGGCCTGAGGATATTACATCCGACATACCCAACGTCGGCGACGCCGCGCTGGCAAAGCTTGACGAATCCGGTATTGCCTTCATCGGCGCCGAGGTCAACGCAGGCGACATCCTTGTCGGCAAGGTCACTCCGAAGGGAGAGACCCAGCTGACGCCGGAGGAAAAATTGCTGCGAGCGATCTTCGGCGAGAAAGCGTCGGACGTCAAAGATACGTCTTTGCGCGTTCCACCCGGCATGGACGGCACCGTCATCGATGTCCGGGTCTTCACACGCGATGGGGTCGAGAAGGACCTGCGGGCATTGTCGATCGAAAGATCTGAACTCGAAAGCATCCGCAAAGATCTCGACGATACGCTGCGCATACTCGAAGAGGATATCTACGAGCGCGTTGAGCGCATGCTGACCAGTAAGATGGCTCAGGGCGGACCGAACAAGCTCAAGTCCGGATCGAAGATCACCAAGGCGTACCTCGATGAAGTGCCGCGCGAGCAATGGTTCGAAATTCGTCTCAAGAATGACGAAGCGAACGAGCAGCTCCAAAACGCATTTGAACGTTTGAACGCTCAGCGCGAAGAGTTCGACCGTCGTTTCGACGAGAAGAAAGCGAAGATCACGGCCGGTGACGACCTCGCGCCGGGCGTACTGAAGATGGTCAAGGTTTACCTCGCCGTGAAACGCCGCATTCAGCCAGGTGACAAGATGGCTGGGCGGCACGGCAACAAGGGCGTGATATCGACGATCGTTCCGGTCGAAGATATGCCGTATCTCGACGACGGCAGCCCGGTTGATATCGTGCTTAACCCGCTCGGTGTGCCCTCGCGTATGAACGTTGGCCAGGTACTCGAAACGCATCTCGGCTGGGCGGCAAAAGGTCTCGGCAAGAAGATCGACGGCATGCTGAAAGCACAGGCGTCGGTTGCCAAGATCCGCCAGTTCCTTGAAGAGCTGTACAACACGACAGGCGGTCGCATCGAGGATATCAAGTCGTTGAACGATGAAGAGGTTCTGGAGTTGGCCGGTAACCTGACCAACGGTGTGCCGACCGCGACGCCAGTGTTCGACGGCGCTACCGAGGCTGAAATCAAGGGCCTGCTCAGACTGGCGGACCTGTCCGATACTGGCCAGTCTAAGCTTTTCGACGGCCGAACCGGTGATAGCTTCGATCGAGACGTGACTGTCGGTTACATGTACATGCTGAAGCTCAATCATCTCGTCGACGACAAGATGCACGCGCGGTCTACCGGGCCCTACAGCCTCGTTACCCAGCAGCCGCTGGGCGGCAAGGCGCAATTCGGTGGCCAGCGCTTTGGCGAAATGGAGGTCTGGGCGCTCGAGGCATATGGCGCTGCGTACACGCTGCAGGAAATGCTGACGGTTAAGTCGGATGACGTGCAGGGCCGCACCAAGATGTACAAGAACATCGTCGATGGTGAACACGAAATGGATGCCGGCATGCCCGAGTCGTTCAATGTCCTGGTCAAAGAGATTCGATCTCTGGGCATCAACATTGAGCTGGAGACAGACTAATGAAAGATCTGCTGAAGCTGTTCAAATATCAGAACCCGGTTGATGATTTCGAGGCCATTCGCATCGGTCTGGCGTCTCCGGACATGGTGCGGTCGTGGTCGTTTGGCGAGGTGAAGAAGCCGGAGACCATCAACTATCGGACGTTCAAGCCGGAACGCGATGGCCTTTTCTGCGCCAAGATATTCGGTCCGATCAAGGACTACGAGTGCCTGTGCGGAAAGTACAAGCGCCTCAAGCATCGCGGTGTCGTTTGCGAGAAATGCGGCGTCGAGGTAACGCAGACCAAGGTACGCCGGGAGCGCATGGCGCATATCGAGCTCGCGAGTCCCGTAGCGCACATCTGGTTCCTGAAGTCATTGCCGTCACGAATCGGCCTGATGCTGGACATGACGCTGCGTGAAATCGAACGCGTGCTTTACTTCGAAGCATTCGTCGTCGTCGAGCCCGGCATGACGGAGCTCGAGCGCGGCCAGCTTTTGACTGACGAGATGTATCTTGATGCCCTAGAGCAGTATGGCGATGAGTTTGATGCGCGCATGGGTGCCGAGGCAGTTCGCGAAATGCTCATGACCATCGACTTGCAGCGTGAAGTGCTGCAGGTACGGGAAGACATCGATGCAACCCGGTCGGAGACCAAGATCAAGCGCCTTTCGAAGCGCCTGAAGCTTCTTGAGTCTTTCATCGAGTCCGGCAACAAGCCCGAATGGATGGTCCTCACCGTTCTGCCCGTTCTGCCGCCCGATCTGCGGCCGCTGGTGCCGCTCGATGGCGGCCGGTTTGCGACATCGGATCTCAACGATCTGTATCGCCGCGTCATCAACCGCAACAATCGCCTGCGCCGCCTGCTGGAGCTGAACGCCCCGGACATCATCGTGCGCAATGAAAAGCGCATGCTCCAGGAGTCGGTAGACGCGCTGCTTGATAACGGTCGTCGCGGCCGCGCAATCACAGGGACCAACAAGCGTCCGCTGAAGTCGCTCGCCGACATGATCAAAGGCAAGCAGGGCCGGTTCCGGCAGAACCTGCTCGGCAAGCGGGTCGACTACTCGGGCCGATCGGTCATCGTCGTGGGCCCGACGCTCAAGCTGCACCAGTGCGGACTGCCGAAGAAAATGGCGCTCGAGCTATTCAAGCCGTTCATCTTCTCGAAGCTGCAGCTGCGTGGCGAGGCAACGACTATCAAAGCTGCCAAGCGGCTGGTCGAACGCGAAGGCGCTGAAGTATGGGACATTCTCGAAGAGGTTATTCGCGAACACCCCGTTTTGCTGAATCGTGCGCCGACACTTCACCGGCTTGGGATCCAGGCGTTCGAGCCCGTGCTGATCGAGGGCAAGGCGATCCAGCTGCACCCGCTCGTCTGTACGGCATTCAACGCCGACTTTGACGGCGACCAGATGGCCGTGCATGTGCCGCTTTCGCTGGAGGCCCAGCTGGAAGCACGGGCACTGATGATGTCGTCGAACAACATTTTGTCGCCCGCGAACGGCGACCCGATCATCGTGCCATCGCAGGACGTCGTACTGGGCCTCTATTACATGACTCGCGCGCGCGTCAACGCAAAGGGCGAGGGAATGCAGCTGTCCGACGTGGCAGAGGCAAGACGCGCCTTCGAGAGCGGCGCGGCCGACATGCAGGCCAAGGTCAGGGTGCGCGTGCCGTTACAGGAAACGGATGAGGGTGGTGAAACCCGAACTGTCGTCAAGATCGTCGACACCACGATCGGCCGGGCGCTGTTGTCGGAAATCCTGCCCGAAGGTCTGAGTTTTGACCTCGTCAATCAGACGATGTCGAAGAAGGCGATCTCCGCGGTTATCAACGCCTGCTACCGCCAGCTTGGTCTCAAGAAGACCGTCGTTTTTGCTGATCGACTCATGTACACGGGTTTCCGCCTCGCAACGCGGGCCGGTATTTCCATCGGCGTCAACGACATGGTCGTTCCGGAGAGCAAGCAGGATATCCTTTCGGTTGCGGAAGCCGAAGTCAAAGAGATTCAGGACCAGTATGCGTCTGGCCTTGTGACTGACGGCGAGCGCTATAACAAGGTTGTCGACATCTGGTCCCGAACCAATGACCAGGTTGCCAAAGCGATGATGGACAAGCTCGGCACGGAGTCGGCAACAGACGCCACCGGAAAGAAAGTCGATCAGGAGTCCTTTAATTCGATTTACATGATGGCGGATTCGGGTGCTCGTGGCTCGGCGGCCCAGATCAGGCAGCTTGCGGGCATGCGCGGCCTAATGGCCAAGCCCGATGGTTCGATCATCGAGACCCCGATCACGGCGAATTTCCGTGAAGGCCTTGATGTACTGCAGTACTTCATCTCGACGCATGGCGCCCGTAAAGGTCTGGCCGATACCGCGTTGAAGACCGCGAACTCCGGGTACCTGACGCGTCGGCTTGTCGATGTCGCCCAGGATCTTGTCGTTACGGAAGTCGATTGCGAGACGCGTAACGGCGTTGCGATGGCGCCGCTGGTTGAGGGCGGCGATGTGGTCGAACCGCTGCGCGAACGCGTGCTGGGCCGTGTGCTGGCCGAGCCGGTTCTGATTCCGGGGACCGACAAAGTTGCCTTGGATGCAGGCACGATGCTTGACGAGGAAACCGTGGCGCGACTCGAAGAGATGTCTATCGACCACGTTCTGGTGCGGTCTCCGATTACCTGCGAGATACGTTATGGGGTGTGTTCACAGTGTTACGGACGCGACCTCGCTCGCGGTGACCGAATCAACATTGGCGAAGCTGTTGGAGTAATTGCAGCGCAGTCGATTGGTGAGCCGGGCACGCAGCTGACGATGCGGACCTTCCATATCGGCGGCGCGGCATCTCGTTCCGCGGCAGTTAACAACATCGAAATCAAGACAAACGGTGTCGTTAAGCTGAATAACATCAAGACGGTCGCTCATCATAAGGGTTACCTCGTCGCGGTTTCGCGATCTGGCGAGGTTTCGGTGATCAACGAGCTCGGCCGCGAGCGTGAGCGCTATAAAGTGCCCTATGGCGCGACAATTACGGTCGCCGATGGTGACGTGGTGAAACAGGGTCAGGTCGTGGCCAGCTGGGATCCGCACACTCACCCGGTTGTTACCGAAGTCGCCGGCAAGCTCAAGTTCGACGACTTCGTCGATGGTATGACCGTTACCGAGCAGGTTGACGAATTCACCGGCCTGACGAGCATCGTCGTGCTCGATCCGAAGAGCCGTGGCGGCATGGGCAAGGACCTGCGTCCGGTTGCGCGTCTCATTGATGACGACGGCAAGGAAATTTGCTTCGCGAACACCGAGATTCCGGCGGTCTATGCGTTGCCGGCCGGGGCCATTATCAGCATGAGCGACGGAGACACGGTGGCGGTTGGTGACGTTATCGCGCGTATTCCACAGGAGTCGTCAAAGACACGCGACATTACGGGTGGTTTGCCACGCGTTGCGGATCTGTTCGAAGCCAGGAAGCCGAAGGATCCGGCGATCATGGCCGAGTACACGGGTACGGTCAGCTTTGGCAAGGAAACGAAGGGCAAGCGCCGGCTTGTGATTACGGACGATGCAGGCGAGAGCCACGAGGAGCTGATTCCGAAGTGGCGCCATCTCAATGTGTTCGAGGGTGAGCAGGTCGTAAAGGGCGAGACGATTGCCGACGGCGAGCCGAACCCGCACGACATTTTGCGGTTGCAGGGCGTCGAGAATCTCGCCGACTATCTCGTCCGGGAAATACAGGATGTCTATCGACTCCAGGGCGTGAAGATAAACGACAAGCATATCGAGGTCATCATCCGCCAGATGCTGAGGAAGATTATCGTTGCCGATGCGGGCGAGAGCAGCTACCTGCGTGGTGAGCAAATCGACAAGGCGCGTTTCCTCGAAGAAGTGGAAACGCTGCAGGCGCAGGGCAAGGAGCCGCTGACGGCTGAGCCCGTGCTGCTTGGCATCACCAAGGCATCTTTGGCAACCGAGTCGTTTATTTCTGCGGCTTCGTTCCAGGAGACGACGCGGGTACTGACCGAGGCCGCCGTGCGCGGGCTTCGCGATGATCTCCGTGGCCTGAAGGAGAACGTCATCGTTGGCCGGCTGATTCCGGCGGGCACCGGTTTTGCGCATCATGCGGAGCGCCGACGCACCCGCGAGCAGGATCTGGCTGATCAGCTCAAGGAACTCGATGAGGCTCAGCAGCTCGCAGCCGCGATCGAGCAGAGCGCCGCTGAAGCCCAGGAAGCGGGTGATGAGGATGCCGCCGAAGCAGGAGCCGAGGACACGGCGCCCGTGGCCGAGACGGAAAGCGCCGCGGAAGGTTCTGAGGAGACGCTTGTCCAGTAAGTAACGATTTTTGAAATCAAAAACTTGGCGGCAGGCGGTGTCCTGTCTTGACAGCGATGAGCGGGCGTCACTACAATTCCCGCCCTTAACCCCGGGGCCCGCCGATTGCGGGCCCTGATTTTTCGGGGCATTACTAGAAAAAGCTTTAGCATCAGACGCTTAAGTAATTGCCCCAACGCCCGATGCCTGAACCCGGCGAGGTTCGGCACTCGGGTGTGCGCGTCTGTAAGGTACAGACAGGATTTTTACAGAGAAGAGATGAGGGCCCATGGCCACAGTCAATCAGTTAGTACGTAAGCCACGCGCGACGAAGCGCGCCAAGAGCACGGTGCCCGCGCTGGAAGCCAGCCCGCAGAAACGCGGCGTTTGCACGCGCGTTTACACGACCACGCCGAAGAAGCCCAACTCGGCAATGCGTAAGGTCGCGCGCGTAAGATTGACCAACGGCTTCGAGGTGACCAGCTACATTGGTGGTGAAGGCCATAACCTGCAGGAGCACTCGGTTGTGCTGATTCGGGGCGGTCGTGTGAAGGACCTGCCCGGCGTCCGGTACCACACCGTTCGCGGCACCCTCGACTGCGCCGGCGTATCGGATCGCCGGCAGGGCCGCTCCAAGTACGGTACTAAACGACCGAAGTCATAATTAGAAAAGCGGGTGGCAACGGCCGCTACGCTAAAACAGAGACCAAACATGTCTAGAAGAACACAGGCTCCGAAACGTACGATACTGCCCGACCCCAAGTATGGCAGTGATCTGCTGGCAAAATTTATGAACATGATAATGAGCGACGGCAAGAAGTCGGTCGCCGAACGCATTATCTACGGGGCGCTCGACCGTATCTCCGAGAGAGAAACCCAGTCCGATGACAAGGCGCTCGAACTGCTGGAGCAGGCGCTCGAAAACGTCAAGCCCGTGGTCGAAGTGAAGTCGCGCCGTGTTGGCGGCGCTACCTACCAGGTGCCGGTCGAGGTTCGTCCGGCGCGCCGGCAGACATTGGCCATGCGTTGGGTAATTGACGCGGCGCGTAAACGAAGCGAAAAATCAATGGCACATCGGCTTGCTCACGAGCTGCTCGATGCCGCCGAAAATCGCGGTACCGCGGTAAAGAAAAAAGAAGACACGCATCGCATGGCCGAGGCCAACAAAGCGTTCTCGCATTACCGCTGGTAAGCACGGTCAAGCAGACGAGCATTCCAGGATTTTCACGTGGCCCGCACAACCCCCATCGATCGCTATCGCAATATCGGCATTATGGCGCATATTGACGCGGGTAAAACCACGACAACCGAGCGCGTGCTCTTTTATACCGGTGTTTCGCACAAGATAGGCGAAGTGCATGACGGTGCCGCCGTCATGGATTGGATGGAGCAGGAGCAAGAGCGCGGAATCACGATTACGTCGGCTGCGACGACCTGTTTCTGGCAGGGCATGGATCAGCAGTACGACCAGCACCGCATCAACATCATCGATACGCCGGGGCACGTCGATTTCACAATTGAGGTCGAGCGCAGCCTGCGCGTTCTCGATGGCGCTGTAACCGTACTCTGTTCGGTGGGTGGCGTAGAGCCGCAAACCGAAACGGTCTGGCGTCAGGGTAACAAGTACCACGTGCCGCGCATGATCTTTGTCAACAAGATGGACCGTGCGGGAGCTGACTTCCTGCGGGTCGTGCAGCAGGTCAAGAACCGCCTCGGTGCTACGCCGGTACCCGTCCAGTTACCGATCGGTTCGGAGGATAAGTTTGAGGGTGTCATCGACCTGGTTGGCATGCGCGCAATCTACTGGGACGACAGCAACATGGGTACGACCTACGAGGCGCGGGAAATTCCGGCCGAGTTGCGGAGCGAAGCTGAATCCTGGCGCGAGAAGATGATTGAAGCTGCGGCCGAAGGTGACGAGGAGCTGCTCGACAAGTTTGTTGAGGGCACTGCGCTCGACGAAGATGAAATTCGACGCGGCCTCCGAAAACGAACCCTGGCAAATGAAATCGTCGTGACCATGTGTGGCTCGGCATTTAAGAACAAAGGCGTGCAGGCCATGCTCGACGCCGTGATCGACTACATGCCCTCGCCCGTTGACGTGCCTGCGATCAAGGGAATCAAAGATGACGAATCTGAAGGGGAGCGTCACGCGAACGACGAAGATCCGTTTGCAGCCCTGGCTTTCAAGATCGCAACAGATCCGTTCGTCGGCAACCTGACATTTTTCCGGGTCTATTCGGGCGTGCTGAATTCGGGCGACACGATTTTCAACCCGGTTAAGGGCAAGAAAGAACGCATTGGACGCATTTTGCAGATGCACTCGAACGATCGTAAGGAGATCAAGGAAGTTCGCGCCGGTGATATTGCTGCGGCGGTTGGTCTCAAGGACGTCACGACGGGCGATACGCTGTGCGATATAAAGCAGATCATCACGCTTGAGCGCATGGAATTTCCGGAGCCGGTTATCTCGGTGGCGGTCGAGCCGAGAACGAAGCCCGATCAGGAAAAGATGGGCATCGCACTGCAAAAACTTGCCAAGGAGGACCCGTCGTTCCGGGTGCATACCGACGAAGAATCTGGACAGACGATTATCTCTGGTATGGGCGAGCTGCACCTTGACATTATCGTCGATCGCATGAGACGCGAGTTCAAAGTTGAGGCAAATGTCGGCAAGCCGCAGGTTGCTTATCGCGAGACGATACGATCGTCGGTCGAACAGGAAGGCAAGTTCGTCCGCCAGTCCGGTGGCCGTGGCCAGTATGGACACGTATTTCTGCGCATCGAGCCCCGTCCGGCGGGTGAAGGTTATGAGTTCGAAGATGCGATCGTGGGCGGCGTGGTGCCCAGGGAATACATCTCTGCGGTCGACAAAGGCATCCGGGAACAGATGGAAAATGGCGTCGTCGCCGGCTATCCGGTCGTGGACTGTAAGGTCACTCTTTACGATGGCTCTTATCACGATGTCGACTCCAGTGAAATGGCGTTCAAGATTGCCGGTTCGATGGCGTTCAGGGACGGCGCGCTCAGAGCGAGCCCGGTTTTGCTCGAGCCCATCATGAAGGTCGAGGTCGTTACTCCCGAGGACTACATGGGCGACGTGATGGGTGATCTCAACCGTCGCCGCGGATTGCCACAGGGCATGGACGAGTCGCCGTCGGGCAAGGTCATCCGTGCCGAGGTTCCGTTAGCGGAGATGTTCGGCTATGCGACAGACCTTCGCTCGATGAGCCAGGGCCGCGCTATCTATTCGATGGAATTTGAGAAGTACGCTGAGGTGCCACAGAACGTGGCCGATATTGTAATGAGAAAAGCATCTTAGGAACCCGCAATGCGGGCGAACTAACCACCCGGGAATAGGGAAATGTCTAAAGAGAAATTTCAGAGAACGAAACCGCACGTAAACGTAGGCACGATTGGTCACGTTGATCATGGCAAGACGACGTTGACGGCGGCGC
>JAACFB010000059.1 GCA_009937615.1 Gammaproteobacteria bacterium
ATTCGGGCTTCCGGACGACTGCGGTGATGGCGACGATCAGGCATGCCTCTGTGAGATTGGCGTATTGGAACCGGTGGGTCCTTACGCAGACCCCGCAGACCCCGAAGACCCCGCCCTCACATGCGCCACAGCGCCCCCGGGTTTGCTGACACTGAATGTCTCGGATGAGACGTATCCGATACTGCCGAAGAATCTCCTCGACGAGTTCGATCCGGCCTTCCTGCCTGGCGGCGTCTTCCCGGACTTGTGGATTGGTCCCCAATTCCAGGCGCAACCGGTGAACAATTACTACTTCGACGCTATCCTGTACGACGCCCCGCTTGCCCAGTCGAGCGTAACGCCGGAGCTTGTCGTGGCAGATATTCCGGGTTCTTATGCGTGCCCGGCAGAGGGTCCTGACAGCCCGCTGCAGTCGAGCATGGTCTTGCGGGCGCCGGAGCGAGAGCAGAACGGATTCGAGTGTAACGCGGCTGGTTGCAAACTCGGAGGCCAGGAACACAGGGCTTCTGCGATTACCTACGATTGCTCGTCGACTCGTAGCAGGCGGGGCTGCTGTTCCCTGTATCCGCTTAATACGATGCTGGCGCTGCTCCCGCCTGCAAAAAACGCGGCCGGGGAGTGGTATTTGGATACAGCGGGGCTCCTGAACCTTAACGGGACCGTGGTCGACGACAGCGCGGCAGCCAAGTTCGTCGACAGTCACTTCGAGCAGTTGGAGGCGTTCGAGTATCCGGCGTGCGTCAACGTTGATAGCGGCAATGCGGCGCCACTCGATGCGGCCACCTGCGACCAGCTCGAGCAGACGCGGCTTAATGCGAAGGAGAAACTGGTCGGTGCCTTGACCAACACTTCATCCGGTAGCCAGAACTGCAGCCAGGCGTCACGGCTCTACGGTTCCCTCGGCAGCCAGATCAACAATTACATCGCCACTGCCGAGTCCAATGAAGGATACCTGGCGGCGTGTAATGACGGTATCGACAACGACGGCGATACGTTCATCGATGCTGACGACTCAGACTGTACCGACCCGGCCGATGACGCACTGGGTCGCGTCCAGTCGCTGATCGCGCATGCCTCCGTGCTGCCGTACGCAATCGATGAGATCCTCGCGCCGACAATCCCGCTGGTCTGCGAAACCGGTTGGGCCGAGGATGACACCACGTGGATAACTGACTAGCCCATAGGCCGACATTGGCGGCGCCACAAGCGGCCTTAGTGCCGCGGCACCGGCCCCGGTTGAGAGAAGGACTTTTCGGAGTCCTTCTTTTTTTTGACTTCGTAAAGTGAGGCATTCGGCATTGCCCCTTCGAAGAAGGTTTTTGGCTGACAGGCGGTGTTGGTTGCAGTGATCATCGTTTCAGTAGGTAGGGCACTTGCGCAAGGTGTCGCCTGCCGAGCAACAGTGCCGCTCGAACCCGGTTTCAAACCGGCAGCAGGTGCCGGAAATCGCCTTGATGCCGTGACCGTTTCCCGATAGGGCGCGTACGACCTGTGCCGCCTCGTACGCGGTCATTCTATTGAGGTATTCTTTCGCGCATGGATACGGATACTGGCTTCGAAGCATCGCAGACCGTTGTCGCCGGCCAGACCGGCTACGCGGTGCCGCTGATCGTCGCCGTGACCGGTCACCGTGACCTGGTTGCCGATGAGGTGCCGCTTATCCGTGCGCACGTCCGCGAGTTTTTTCGGCGTTTGCTCGACGAGTTTCCCGAGCGCGGCATCACGGTCATGTCCTCGCTGGCCGAAGGTGCCGACCAGCTTGTCGCCGAAGAAGCGCTGACTCTCGGAATCTCCCTGATCGCACCGCTGCCGATGCCGCGCGAGCTATACCTCGAGGACTTCGAGACGCCGATCGCACGCGAGAAATTCAACACGCTGCTGTCACAGGCAACCGAGATTTTCGAGCTACCGATCACAACGGGAAACACCGCGCAAACGATCGCCGAGCACGGCCCCAACCGCAACCGGCAATACGCGCAGCTCGGCGTGTTTCTCTGTGCGCACTGCCACATCCTGCTCGCGCTGTGGGACGGCAAGGAGTCGGAAGAGCTCGGCGGCACGGGACAGGTCGTGCGCTTTCACCACGACGACGTGATGCCGGGCTATATTTCCCGGGCGACCACGAGCCGGCTGGTTTTGGCCGACGACGAGAGCGACCTTGTCTATCACATCGCCTGCTCTCGAGACCGGCCCGATGGCGCGCCCGAGGACGGACTGGCGCGGCTGTCGTGCCTGTGGTTTACGACCGACGAAGATTCGCCGCGAACCGAGGAGATGCCCCGCCGGTACCGGAAGGTGTTAGAGCTCACGAGCGAGTTCAGCCAGGATGCGAAAGCGCATCAAGACAAGATCGCAACCGAGGCCTGGCCGCTGTTTGACGACGACAGCGCGGGCATGCTGCCGGCCGGCGCCCGCGACATCGATCACGTGTTTCGCACCGCGGACTGGCTGGCGATCTATTTCCAGAAACGATTCCTCTGGGTCCTGCGCTCGACGCACCTGCTCGCGCTGCTGATGGGCCTGATGTATATCGCCTACTCAGACCTGCTGCCGCTGCGGGTCTTTATCCTCGCCTTTATCATCTTTTTCGTTCTGGCGGCCGCCGTGCATAAGCTCGGCGGCAGGCTGTCCTGGCACCGCAAGTACCTCGACTATCGAACGTTGGCCGAGGGTCTGCGCGTGCAGTTCTACTGGGCCGTTGCAGGAGTGACCAGCGGCAACGTGTCGAAGTTCTCGCACGACAACTTCCTGCAGATGCAGGACTCGGATCTCGGCTGGATCAGGAACGTCATGCGCGTGGCCGGGCTCGAGTGCAACGTGTCTCCGAATAATGACCCGGCTGGCCTCGAGTTCTCGATCCGCGAGTGGATCGGGGATAACAGCAGCGGCCAACTTGGCTACTACCGCCGGAAGATCCTCGAGAAGATCGGCCGCAACCGGCGCACCGAGAGATTTGCGGCCGCCGTGCTGTGGATCAGCGCCGTGGCCTTCGCGCTGTTCGTGTTTGCGAGCGACGATGTTGCGGACCGCGTGCGCGACCCGATCGTCGTATTGATGGGCATCCTGCTGCTGGCCGTCGGTGTGCGCCAGTCATACAGTTTCAGCGTCGCGGACTTCGAGCTCCTCAAGCAGTACGAATTCATGTTGCGAACCTTCAGCAAGGCGCATCGCCGCATCGAGCGCAGCAGCAACGACGAGGAACGGCGCCGGATCCTGCGCATCGTTGGCGAGGCGGCTCTCGAGGAGCACGCCGAGTGGATCCTGATGCACCGCGAACGCTCGATCAACGAGGGTGAGATCTGGCGCATGACGGGCTAGATTTCGTTACAGCCTGCCTGCTGCCGCGCGCCCGGTGCCGTGACAATACGTGTTGCGTTAGGGTATTTTGAGCCGCAGCGCACGCGTGGCGGCAAGCCTCCCTCAATCAAAAAAAGAATCGATAAATGGCGAAAGAAAAGGATGTTTCATCGAGCGGCATGACTGCCGCCGGATTCCTGTGGCGGTTTCTTGCTGCGCTCGTGCTGGTGCTGCTGACGTATAACCCGGGCGGCCAGTCTGCCTATCACTGGGTTACGTCCGCGATCGGCGCAAGTACGTTCGGGCCGCTGCACCTGCTGCTCGTCGGCGTATTAATGGCCGGCTGGGCTGTGTTCTGGATCGCGACCTGGCGCGCGCTGGGAACGCTTGGCGTGACTCTGGCTGTGCTTATCCTTGGCGCGATCATCTGGCTGTTGTTCGACATCGGTTTGCTCGAGGCCGAATCGTTCTCGACCGTGACCTGGATAGCGCTCGTGTGCCTGGCCGCGGTGCTGGCCGTTGGCGTTTCGTGGTCCCACTTCTGGCGCAGGATCACGGGTCAGTTCAACGTCGAGGACGTCGACGACTGAAACCGGCATCTGTTTTCACCCGCGCGGCAGCAGCTTCTTCGCCAGCCACGCGAACAGCAGCGCGAATAGTGCGAGGGCCCAGACCACGACGGCGCCGGCCGGCAGGTCCGCGGATACCGACAGGAAAAGCCCTGCCAGGCTGCCGGCTATGCCGACACCGTAACCGCTGAAAATACGCAGGCCCCGCCGCCGGATTGTCCGCGTCGCGAGCGCCGGAATAATCAGGCAGGCGAACACGAGGTAGATACCGACGAGCTGCACCGATGCCGTGACGGCGAACGCGAACAGCGCGTAGAAGCCGAAGCCCTGCAGGTGATCGCGAAACCAGTACCAGGCGAACAGCACGAGCGCGCTCACCGCGGCGACAGGCAGCAGCTGTTCATAAGTAACCCAGAGCACCTGGCCGACGAGCAGTTCCTTGAGGTGCTCGCCGCCGTGCGGATTGCCGGCGAGCAACAGGATGCCGGCTGTCGCGGCAAGAATGAACGAAACGCCGATCAATGCCTCCTGGACTTCCGGCCAGCGCCTGTCGGTCCAGTGGAGGATAAATGCGGCGATGAGCGCGGCGCTGACGGCCGCAATCTGCACCATCCAGCCCTGCGCCTCCCAGCCCATCGAGTCGGCGGCGATCACGCCCAGCCCGGCAACCTGGGCAATCGCGAGGTCGATGAAAATGATGCCGCGCCGCAGCACCTCGGTGCCGAGCGGCACGTGCGTGCTGAGGACCAGCAGCATCGCGAGAAGCGCGGGCACGATGATACTGATTTCGAAGGCGGTCACCGGCGGTGCTCCAGCAGCATCCGGATCGTGGTGTCGTACAGCGAAAACAAGTCAACCGTCTCGTCGTTGCCGCCAACCGTGAACGGGAGCTCGATCTCGGGAATGTCGAGGCGCTGCGATAGCCATAGCGACGGTTTCTCGTTCTCGAACGGCGCGCGCAGGATACCAAGCGGCGGGCTTGGCGTGAGCTGCTCGAGCAGCCTGGCAAGCTGCGCGCCGCTTGGCGGGATGCCGGGCTTGGCTTCGAGCGTGGCGACGATGTCGAGGCCGAGCCAGTCGGCGAGGTAGCTGAAGCTGCGGTGATGCGAAACGAGGCGCATGCCCCGCAGGTCCTCCGCCTGCTGCTCCCAGACATAGGTCGCTTCATCCCAGCGGGCGAGAAATTCGGCGGCGTTCGCCCGATACCGGCTGCCGTTTGCCGGGTCGAGCTCGGTAAGCCGCTCGGCCAGCGCCTCGGCAACGCGCTCAATGCTGCGCGGATGCAGGTGCATGTGCGGATTGCCCTGCGGATGCACGTCGCCCTGCGACCGGTCGATGCTCTGCGGAATCTCGAGGCGCCGCACGAAGTCCGCGGCCAGGAAATGCCCGGGCGTGCCGGGCTGGATGTCCGGGTTGCCCGAGCGCCGCAACAGCAGCGGCAGCCAGCCGATCTCGAGGTCCGCACCGCTGCAGACGAGCAGGTCCGCGCTACGGGCGGCGGCGATAAGGCTCGGCCGGGCCTGCAGGCTGTGCGGGTCCTGGAACGCCGTTGTCGCAACCGTGATCTCAGCGTCGGCGCCGGCGATCTCGGCGACGAGCGAGCCCCATTCGGGTTCGCAGACGAAAACGTCCAGGGCGCTGGCGGGCGCGGCCGCCATGAGCGAGAGCAGTGCGACTGTGACCTTTCTCATGCCGTCCCCTAGAACTGATGGGCGCCGTGCGCGCCGATACTCATGATGTACTGCAGGTACCACTGATTGTCAGACGCGGGCAATACGCGATCGTTCGTATACTGCAGGCGCAATCGGCTGAACTCGCTCGGCGACCAGTCGAGCATCACGCTGCTGCGCGCCGAACTGCGGCCGGGATCCTCTAGCTCGGTGCCGTCCAGCCCGGGTCCGCTGTCGGCAGTCACCGCGTCGTAGCGAAGGCCGGCACGCCACGCCGGCGCGAACTGCCAGACGCCCTGCAGGTACCAGCCGGTCTGGTCGCCCGCGTAGTCGATGCCGTCGAAGGTACCGTCCTCGGAGCGGCGGAAGTACTCGCCCTGCAGCTTGACGTTGCGCACGTTCGGATTGCCCTGCGGCGCCCATTTCCAGACGAAATCGACAGCCGTCAGATTGCTGTCGCCGCTAAAAAGGCCGGCCTCGTCCTCGCCCTCGTGACCGGCAGCGCGATCGACCGCGTCAGAACTTACGTGCGAGAGACCGGCCTGCCAGCTGTTGCTGGCGCCGACATCCCCGCCGACCTTCGCGAACAGCGTGACGGCGCTCGGCGACGACTCGCTGTTGATCGTCGCTGGAAAACTCCCGCCCCAGTTGAGTTCAGTGCCGACCTCGAGCAGCAGCGACGTGGGCGCAAGCCAGCGCGCCTGGATGCCGTCGACCGTGTAGCGACCACCGTAGAAGGCCTGGTAGGGGAGTGGCCGGTCGACGAAGTCGTCGGCATGGAAGTGAAAGTCGTTAAGGTAGCCCGCCTCGGAGAAGAACCGGCCGCCCGTGACCGACAAGCCGTGGGGCAAGGCGGTGGTCTGTACCCAGGCTTCCTCGAACTCAACTTCAACCTCGCCGTCCTCGTCGGCAAGCGCGAAGGTCACGTTGCCAAAGTAGCGCGCATCGACGTTCGCCTTGAGGTTGATCTCGAGCTCGCCGGGCGAAAACCCGGACTCGCCAGTGCCGATTTCGCCGGCAGGCTGGAATCCCGGGATTTCTTCCCAGCCTTTGCCGACGTCCGCGTAGCCACCGTCGAGCACGGCCCCGATGGATGGGTTGAACGCGTTCGGCGCCGACGAACCGGCGGACAGGTCGATGGCGGTCTGCTCGGCGAGCTCGACCGCATCGTCGGCGTCGCGCGCCGCGCTGCCCGCGAGCCGCTCGGCGCTCGCTAGTCGCTCTTCGAGATCACTGATGCGCCGCTCGTAGTCCTGGCGCATCTCGGCGACGAGCCTCTGCAGCTCGGCCACCTCGTCGCCGAGATCCTGGGCGCCGGCTGTGTTTATCAATCCGCAGCCAAGCAACAGAACGATTATGAAGCGTGTTGGATTCACTGTTGTCACCACTCTTGGTTATTGCCGCCACGCGCGGGTAAGGAACCCGGATGTGGCGTGGAAATTGGAACCTGGCTCCAGGTGGAGCCGTGCTGCCTGCCGTCAGCGGGAAGGCGGCTTCAGAGTGGTGCGGGCGGCCCGCGCTGTCGGACGGCAATGACGTGGGTCGTGCGGCTGCCGGTAAATGAGACCGTATCGTGACTCGGGCGCGGCGGTTCGATAGCCGTAGCAGCGTGGCTGTCCATGCAGGCCGTGCCCAGCTGGGCAGCCGTGACACAGGTCTGGCAGAGATTACCCTGGGCTGCGCCGATGTCGTGTTCGAACGCGTGCACGGCCGCGCTGAACTGGGCGGCCAGCAGCAGCACGATGAACAGTGCGGAGCTGAGTCCTGAGTTGCGATTCACACGAACCATGTCATGACTCTAATAGCATCGCCGTACCGGGGCAATCTTTCCCGGCGCCAGGTTGATCTGAAATTGCGCAGGTCGATGTTACGATGCAGCGCATCGATCACCAAGAATAATCTGCAATGTCCGATTTCGAATTTCTCTCGGTACTCGTCTCCATCGTCATCGGTTTCGGTCTTACGCATCTGTTAGGCGGTCTCGGCCATGCCTATCATTTTCGCCGCGTCGGTAAAATGGATGTTGTTCATGTCGCGTGGACGATCGCGGTTTTCTTCGTCCTCATTTTGAACTGGTGGGTGTTCCTGCTGTGGCGCGATTTTGAAACCTGGACCTTCACCGCTTTCTTCACGGTTATCATGTGGACAACGTCGTTCTACGTACTGGCCCTGGCCTTGTACCCGCCGCGCCTGCCAGAGGACGTTAACTACCGCGAACTGTTTGAGGCGAACCGGACCTGGTTTCTCTCGACGTTCACGATCATGTGCTTACTTGACCTTTTGGTTACGGCGATGCGCGAGAACGGCGTGCCGGAAACGCATTACATTCTGTATGTCGGCCACTATGCGGTGATCACCGCAATCGGAGTCGCCGTCCGGAACCGGTACTACGATCTCGCGGCTGCCTGGTACATCGCCATCACCATGGCCCTGTGGAGTTTTGGCATTCGCGCCACGCTGTTTTAGTGCGATCACCCGGCATTCAGCGGCCGCGAACAAGCTGCAGAGCGTGTTGGACTGATGCCTGTCTTACTGCAAATAATTTCAAGCGAAACAGGTTCTTCTGAATGCACCATAACCTGCTCTCGAAGCGGCTGATTGTGCGCCCGTGCGTGATAACATCTGGCGGATAACTGCCTGGGTTTGCACGGCCGGTCAATTCATGTTCGACCGGACCAGCGAGGCGGTCTGCTGGAGGTACAAGTGTTGCGTAGCGTTGCCATTACGTTGTCGGGTTCGAGGGTTCGTCGGACGCTGTTCGCGCTGGTGCTCGGCCTGTCGATGGGCAGCGCGGCAGTGCAGGCCGCTGCCGCGGATGCGGCAGACACGAAGACGGCGCAGCGCGCGTTTCTCGATCAGTACTGTGTCTCCTGCCACAACCGCTATACCAAGACCGCCGACCTGATGCTCGACGACGCAAACGTCGACGATGTCAGTCAGCAGCCGGAGCTCTGGGAAAAGGTGATCACGAAGCTTTCGCTGCGTGCAATGCCCCCCGTCGAATTTCCGATCCGGCCCGACGCGGCCGGCTATTCGCGGATGCTGTCGTACCTGACTGAAGAAACGGACCGTCTTGCGAGTAACAGCGTTCGCGCCGGCAGCCCGGTCGTGCACAGGCTCAATCGCACCGAGTACACCAACGCAGTTCGCGATCTGCTGGCGCTCGAGATAGACGGCAGCCAGTACTTGCCGCCCGACAATATTGCCGAAGGATTCGACAACATCGCCGAAGCATTGTCGATGTCGCCGCTGCTGATGGAGCAGTACATGTTTGCCGCGGGCCGCATCGCGCGCCTGGCGGTGGGTGCCGGCGCCGCGCGGCCGTCCAGCGAGACCTTTACGACCGCCGAGGAGTTTCTGCAGAACGAGAGGGCCAGTGAAGACCTGCCGTTCGGATCCCGCGGCGGCATGGCCGTGAGCCACTACTTCCCGGCAGACGGCGAGTACACGCTGCGGGTTCGCTTGATCCGCAATCTCGAAGGTTACATTCGCGGCATGGAGCGCAAGCACCTCGTGGACGTGCGTATGGATCACGAGCGTCTCGACCTGTTCGAAGTCGGCGGCGAGACGCATGGCCGCACGGGCCCGGCGTTCACGGATAGCAACAATGTCGACTTTGCGGGTGACGACGACCAGGTCGGCTACGAGTTCTCCGCCGACAAGGACATGATCGTGCGATTCAATGCGACGGCGGGCACCCACCTGCTCGGCGCCACGTTTCTGGACGACGGCATTGTTGAAACCGGTTTTCTCGCGCCGGAGCTGGTGCGCGCGGACATACCGAGCTACAAGGGCGGTGATCCGGGCATCCTGGGCCTGACGGTGACCGGTCCTTTCAATGCCGAGCAGGCGGCCGACACGCCGAGCCGCGAACGTATTTTTACGTGTCGCCCCGAGGGCGGGGAGGACGATATCTGCGCCGAGTCGATTCTCAAGAGACTGGCGCGGCGCGCATACCGGCGGCCCGTCGCCGAGGAGGAAACGGCCAGCCTGATGCGCCTGTATAAGAAAGGCGAGGAGAACGGCGGATTCGAGACCGGCATCGAACTCGCGCTGCAGGGCATTCTCGCCGGGCCCGAGTTCCTGTTCCGCATCGAGCAGGGGCCGCCCGCGGAGATGCTGGCAAGCGGCGCAACCGTTTATCCGTTGTCCGATATCGATCTTGCATCACGACTGTCGTTCTTCCTCTGGAGCAGTATCCCGGACGAGGAACTCCTGTCGGTGGCAGAGCAAGGTGAGCTGAAGAATCCCGAGGTGCTGAGGCAGCAGGTCAGGCGCATGGTCGCCGACGAACGCTTCGGGGAATTTATCGACAACTTCGGCTCGCAATGGCTGGCGCTGCGGAATCTCGATCTTGCCCAGCCGCAGTCCGAGATTTTCCCCGAGTTCGACGGGGAGCTCAGGGTCGCGATGCGGCAGGAGATGATGCTCTGGTTCGAGAGCATGGTGCGCGAAGACAGGAGCGTCCGGGACATGCTCGACGCCGACTACACGTTCGTTAATGAGCGCCTCGCACGTTTTTACGGCATACCCGATGTCTACGGCAGCAATTTCCGCCGCGTCACGCTCGACAACACGCTGCGCCACGGCATGCTCGGCAAGGCCAGCCTGCTGACCGTGACCTCGTTCAACAACCGGACGTCACCCGTCGTGCGCGGCAACTGGGTGCTCGAGCACATGCTCGACATGGCGCCGCCGCCACCGCCGGCCGATGCGTTTCAGCCGGAGCTGGTCCAGGCCGACGAGACGGGCCGAGTGCTGACGATGAAAGAGTCGATGGAAAAACACCGAACCAACCCGGTATGCGCCAACTGTCACCGGATGATGGAGCCCATAGGCCTGGCGCTGGAGACCTTCGACGGTATCGGTCACTTCCGCACCCGCTACGTCGAGGCCAACGCCGAGGTCGACGCATCCGGTACACTGTTCGACAATACGCCGTTCAATGACACCCACGAGTTCCGCGAGCAGATGATGAAGTACTCGGACCGGTTCGTTGAGACCGTCACCAAGAAACTGATGATTTATGCGCTGTCACGGGCGCTCGATCACAACGATCAACCGGTTGTCCGGGAAATCGTGACCAACGCAAGAGACGCGGACCACACCTGGTCCTCGTTGATCCTGGGAATCGTCGAAAGCGTTCCCTTCCAATACAGAGATCTGAGCCATGATCATATTTAAGAAAGCGATTCCGCGCCGGACCTTCCTGCGGGGCGCCGGTGCAACACTGGCCCTGCCGCTGATCGACGCTATGACGCCCGCGCTCGCCGGCAACGGCGGCCCGACATCGCCGCTGCGTATCGGCTACATCTACCTGCCTACGGGCCGGCGGATGGACCGCTGGCTTCCGCAAAGCGTGGGTACGGACTACGCGATGCCGCCGACACTCGAGCCGCTCGCGCATCTTCGCGACCAGTTCAACGTGCTGACCGGTCTCAACGTCGTCAACGGCAAAGGAACGCACGGGCGCCCCTGCGCCGCCTACCTGACCGGCCAGGCAGCCGGCAAGATCGACCACGCAGTCGGCATTTCCGTCGATCAGATCATAGCCAAGCAGATCGGTCACGAGACGCAGCTTGCCTCGATGGAGCTTGGAGTGGATCCGCCGGAATGGGCGTTCAACCGCGTGGACGGACTCGCGGGCTACTACACGAGCACGGTCTCGTGGCGTACGCCGTCGACGCCGCTGCCGCGCCAGATCAATCCGCGCAAGGTGTTCGAGCGGCTGTTCGGTGATACCGATTCGCTGGATCCGGAGGCGATGCGCCGCCGCATCGAGATGCAGACCAGCGTGCTGGATGAAGTCAGCGGCCGGGTCAATCGTCTGCTGGGCGAAGTTGGCGCCAGTGACCGGCACAAGCTCGACGAGTACCTCGACTCGGTACGTGAAATCGAGCGGAGTATCGAGGTTGCAGAGGCCAGGACCGCGGCTGACGAGGATTTCGCGGGCATGGGGATGGAACGCCCTATCGGCATTCCCGCGCTGTACGCCGATCATGCCAAGCTCATGATGGACATGATGGTGCTTGCGTACCAGACCGACATGACGAGGGTCATCACGTTCATGCTTGGCCATGAGGGCAGCAACCGCAACTACCTCGAGCTTGGTGCCAAGGACGGCCATCATTCGTTGAGTCATCACAAAGGCAAGGCCGAGTCGATCGCGCTGCTCGAGAAGATCGAGCTGCTGCAGTCCAACCTGCTCGCGGACTTCTTCACGAGGATGGCGTCGCTCGACGACGGTGACGGCAGCTTGCTCGATAATTCGCTCATCGTGACGGGCGGCGCGCACAGCGACTCGAACATGCATCTGTCGACGAACGTGCCGACGCTTGTTGTCGGTCGTGCCCGGAACAGGATCGAGACGGGTCGTCACATTGCGTATGACGATCTGCCCGTGTCGAACCTGCATCTTTCGGTCATGGACATCGCCGGAATCGCGCCGGACGAGTACCTGACCGACACAACGGATGCGACGGGCAAACTGCCCTGGCTGGCGAAAGCCTAGCCGGTTCTTCGCTGGTGAGGCGCGGAAAGGGCTACCGGATGGAGCGGCGAACACTGGACACCGTGCGACCGTGGGTCGCTGTTCTTGCGCTGCTGTCTGCGGGCATGCAGGTTGCCGCGGCAGCCGGTCATGACGTCATCAGCGCCGCGAAAGACGCCGACATTTCCCGGCTCAAGGCGGCGCTGGACCAGGAGGGCACGGACGTTAATGCGACCCAGGGCGATGGCGCAACCGCGCTCGCGTGGGCTGCGTACCGCGACGATGAAGAGGCTGTCGACCTGCTGCTTCGCGCCGGCGCCGATCCCGGCGCTGCCAACGACTATGGCGTGGCGCCGCTGCACCTGGCCTGCACGAATCGTAATGCTGCCATCATTGTAAAACTGATCGAGGCGGATGCTGACGTCGACGGGGCCAAGTGGAATGGCGAGACGCCGCTCATGACCTGCGTCAGGACCGGTGCTGCAGCCGGCGTTAACGCGCTGCTGGCGGCCGGTGCGGACCCCAACGTCAAGGAAAGCCGCGAAGAGCAGACGCCGCTGATGTGGGCTGCCGCCAAGGGCCAGGCGGATATTGTCAAAGCGCTTGTTGCGCGCGGCGCCAGGCCCGACGCCCGGTCGAAGCTCATACCCGCCCAGGAACCCTTCGTGATCGAAGTGCCAAGCTCGTTCGGCCGAAACTTCCCGAAGCCGGTTCGTTTCCGCGAGGCATCGGGTGGCTTCACCGCGCTGCTGTTTGCCGCGCAGTCGGGCAACGTGGAAATAGCAAAGGCCTTGCTCGACGCCGGCGCGGAAATTGATTTCGCGACGCTCGAAGAGGGTAGCGCTCTCGTGATTGCCGTGGCCGCGGGGCACGAGGACTTCGCCCGGTACCTGCTGGAGCGCGGCGCAGATCCGAATATTGCCGACGGCTGGGGTGTCACGGCATTGCACTACACGGCGCATGAAGGGCTCCTCATCCTGAACGGATACGCGCGCACCAACACCGACCACCTGGGCTGGCAGCGCTCGAACACGCCGGCACTGATCAAGCCGCTGCTCGATGCCGGCGCCAACGTCGAGGCTCGCGTGACAGCATCATTCTCGTTCCTCGATAACGAGTTCCTGCGTGGCAACGAGGACCCGCCGCAGATCGATCCCACGGGTGCCACGCCGCTGCTGCTGGCTGCCGCATCCGGTGACACGGTCTCGATGCGCATCCTGGTCGAGGAGGGCGATGCCGATATCACTGCCCGGACCGACGGTGGCGCAACGCTATTCATGCTGGCGGCCGGATCCGGATCCGAAATGGGCGTTCGTGACGAACTGGCTGCGATCGAGGCTGCGAAATATGCAATGGAGCTCGGCGACACAGCCGTCAACGCCCGGTTGACCAACGACGACGCAGTCAACGGCCCTGGCGCCGGCAAGATCGATGGCCGCACGGCTCTGCATTTTGCAGCGAATCTCGGGTGGGAACACATGGTCCGGTTCCTGGCGGAAGTCGGCGCCGAACTCGACCCGGCCGATCGCTATGGGCAGACGCCGCTCATGATCGCGATGGGCGATCCCGAGTCGCGTTACTATCGCAATATCCCGATCGGCCGCTACGATGACCGCTATCGGCGGCCGCCGAACGCAGGTTTCGACAATGTCGTAGCGGCGCTACTCGAAGTGGGTGCGAGTCCGTTCACGGGCACTGTCATCGACAAAGGCTCGGTCAACTAGCGCCCTGCGCCCTGTCTTGTGGGAGCGGCTTCTTGGACAGGATGTCCATATGTCGCGGAGCACAAGGATGTGCGAGAGATACCCAGCCGCGACAAAGACTGAATTAGCTTCACCCGCAGTGCGGCAGGTAAAGCCATATAGCTCACTTGATGTTGCGTGCTTCCTTGACCAGGTCATACGCGGCGTTGATTTCACGCGAGCGCTCTTCGGCTACGGCGCGCATGCTTTCCGGCAGGCCGCGCGAGGCGAGCTTGTCGGGATGGTTCTGGCTGATGAGCCTGCGGTAGGCACGCTTGATCTCGGCTGGGCTGGAGTCAGCTGAAATGCCGAGAGCGGTGTAGGCGTCGGCCAGGCGGTCTTGCACAGTGCCGCGGCCCGCCGACGGTCGGGCCGTCGCGGCACGCAGCAACGCTTCCAGCTGCACGATATCGGCTTCCCCGAGCCGCAGCCGTTTCGCGATGCGTACCAGCATTGCGTGCTCGGCAGGATCGATGCGGCCATCGGCCGCCACGGCCATGCACTGCAACTGCAGGAACAAGTTGATAAGAGGCCGCCGGCCGCGACTGATCTCGGCGAACTGATCGACGGCAGCGTCGAGGTCGAAGTCCGGTTGCTTGCCGCGGTTGAATGCGGCCTTGGCACTGTCGCGATGCTCACCGTGCAGGTTGAGCATGCGAAAGATCTGCTCGACCGTGTCAATCTCATCGCGCGTTACAACCTTGTCGGCTTTGCACAGCGCGCCCATGACTGTGAAGGTCGATTCGAGCAAAGCAGACCGCGCCACCTGCAGGTTCCCGACCAGCCACTGCCGGAACCAGATAGTCGCCACGTAGCCGCCGATGCCGCCGACAAGGAAGCCCGGAAAGCCGCCGAAAATTGCGCCGAGCAGGGCGCCGATAATTGCGAAAAGCATCGAGCTATCCTAACAAAGGGTGGCCGTCAAAAAATCCACCAGCCGTCGTCGAGGTCGTCTTCGCAGCGATTAAGCTGCGCACCCCATTCTTTTGCGCGGTGGTCGACGCTGTGTGCGATTTTCTTGAGGTCACCCTTAAAGCGGTATGACTTTCTGAGCCAGCCACCCTGGCCCTCGTGGTAGGCGAGGTACTGGTTGTATGGATCCCACTTCGAGATGCCGGCAATCCGTTGCGACTGGTCGGTGTACCAGCCGACGAAATCGATTGCGTCATCGAAGTCGTCGCGATCGGCGCCGCGCCGCCCGGTGTCTTTTTGATACTGCTCCCAGGTGCTTTCCAGGGCCTGTGCGTAGCCGTAGGCATCCGACGGCCGTTTCCACGGGATGAAACCAAGCAACTCCCTGCGCGGCGGCTTGGCGTTGAACTTGAACGTCGACTCCTGCCGGATGATGGCGAGCTGCACGTGAATTGGTGTACCCCAGCGTTTCTCGGACTTCTTCGCCGCTTTGTACCAGCGAGGTCTCTCGTCGAAAATCTCGCAAATGTTCTCGACATTCTTCGGCGGCGTCGTGCCGCAGCCCGTAACCGAGAGGAACGTGAACACCGCCAGCCCGCCCGCGGCTGAAGTTTTGCCGATTCTGTTATGCCCAAACATTTTGGTATTGGACCGCGAATGCCAGGGAATGTCGCGGTCGAGTCCCCATTGTAACGATTCCGGATTGATTCCGCGCGGAGTATCTGCGGGAACTCGCGCCAGCCGGCCATGCCGTCCAGACGCTTGACTGGCCCGATTCAGGTGGGTCTAATACCACGCTCTCTGCAGGAACCCGCCACGCGGGCGATATTGGCCAGGTAGCTCAGTTGGTAGAGCAGCGGACTGAAAATCCGCGTGTCGGTGGTTCGATTCCGCCCCTGGCCACCA
>JAACFB010000009.1 GCA_009937615.1 Gammaproteobacteria bacterium
TCTGCCGCATACAGAGACGCAGCGTTGCTGGCCGACATAGCCACCGCTACTTCTGAGCTTCCTGACCCGCCGCGTTAGAAACGCATGCTTGGCTGCCCGCTCTGCCGCCGTTTGTTTCGGGCTTCCTGATCTTCCGCGTATTGAGACGCGGCATTGCCTGCTGACTCAGCCGCCGCCCGTTTTGAGCTTCAGCTGCGCGAGATTCTCTTCTGCTGCAGGGAAGTAGGTGGGTGAGAGCCGGATTGCCTGCTCGAGCAATGTCTCTGCCGTCGTGTAGTCGCCTTTTTGAATTGATGCCTCGGCAACCTTGTTGAAAGCTTCGGCCTCCGGCAATACTTTTTCAAACGCTTCCACGGCGAGGTCGTAGCGACCCAGGCGCGCATATAGCGTGCCGAGATTCACCCAGGCCTGCTTGTGGCCATGCGTTTCGGCGGCCATCCGCAGGTCGATCTCGGCACCAAGGTACTTGTGCGCGAGCAGCTGTGAATAGCCGCGATTGTTTAGGATGGCGCCTGAATTCGGATTCAACGCTAGCGCCTTGTCGTAATGGCCTATGGCGACGTCATGATTGCCGGCCCGATCTGCGAGCAGTCCCAGGCCGTTATGTGCCTGCCACGAATCGGGGGCGATTTCTGCCGCGCGGGTAAGGTCGGCAAGCGCGCGTTCATTTTCCTCGTGAGCCAGATAGATGAGGCCCCGTGCCTCCAGTACCTTGGCGTAGTCGGGCTTCGCATCCAGGGCCATCGTATAAGCGCGGGCAGCAAGTTCGTCGTTACCCTGGTACTGGTGGAGCAGACCGATTGCGGCAAGCAGATCGGCGTCCTTCGGGTCGAACTGCAGCGCCTTAACGTAGAAGAACAGGGCTTTGTCGATCTCGCCGGATTTTCGTGCCGTATCGGCACGCAGCAGCGCGTCCGCCTTGTTGGCTACCGGAAATTCCGTCGAAAAAATGAGGTCGCGGTCGGTGTCACGCAGTTCATCGTCGGCAAACGCGCCATTAGGGGTGGAAGGCGCGCTGGCGCAGCCCGCCGTAATCGCCGTAAACGCCAGCAAAATCAGCGTGTTATAGTAAGAATGTTGGCGCATCAAATTGGTCCATCTCACCCAGATGGTTGAACTAGATCACATCTGACTGAAAGCGTCCATGATGCGGATCACAGCCGGGCCGACCGCTACGACAAAGAACATCGGAAACATGCACAGTACCAGTGGAAATATGAGTTTGGTGCCCATTTTCGCGGCCATTTCCTCGGCTTTCTGGGTACGCTTGTCACGAAACTCCTCGGAATAGACACGAAGCGCGTCTGCGACACCGGTGCCAAAGCGCATGGTTTGCACGAGCAGGCCGACAAGACCCCGAATATCCTCAAGCCCGGTGCGCTCGGCGAGGTTTTTCAGCGCCTGCTCCCGCGGTACACCGACCCGGACCTCCGCGTTGACGGTAGCCAACTCATAGGCGAGTTCCGGATGGCTGACGCCGAGTTCATCCGACACGCGTTGAAGCGCGGCGGCAAGTCCAAGGCCTGATTCAACGCAGACCACAAGCAGATCGAGCGCATCCGGGAATGCATTCGTCAGTGCCCGAGCTCTGCTTTCCACAAGTTTGTCGAGAACGTAGCTCGGTAAAATAAAGCCGATGCCGCCCGCGATCAACGAATAGACCAGGATCTTGTTTGACTCGATATCAGGCATCCAGTTGCCGGCCACGACAACCATCAGTGGCAACAGCAGGATTATCATGATCTTGATCAGGTAGAAGGCCTGCAGCGCGATCGGTGTTCGAAAGCCTGCGCGGTGCAGCTTGAGCATGACGGTATTACGCTCCAGCTCGTTCTGGGGCAGAACGAAGGCGGCAACCGGCCCGACCGCAGTCGCAACCTTCAAGACCAGGCGCTGCTCTTTGTGGGCCTTACCTGCTAACGTGTTGACTCGCCGGCGTAATGGATCAAAGTAATTGATTGCCAATACGGCGCCGCCTAATACCAATATAAAAACCGACAGCGCAGACAGCCATACCACCATCTGCCTCAGGATGATTGGATCATCTGAAGCGATTAATAGCTGATCGAGAATTGATTCCATGCTCTACACCTGAACTCTGATGATGCGACGAATCCATATAATGCCTACGAAACCCGAGACACAGCCATAGATGATCGCGTTATGTCCACGCTCGTCTTCTATCAGCACAGGAAGGTATTCCGGTGAGATCACCCACATTGCGGCAAACAGAACAAGCGGCACGAGCGCCAAAACCCACGCTGACATGCGGCCTTCCGCTGTCATCGTCTTTACCTTTCGCTGAAACCGGAATCGACCGCGAATGACTTTCGCAATTTGCTCAAGGACCTCGGCGAGGTTGCCACCAGTTTCCTTTTGCACGAGGATCGACGTGACGAGAGCCATCACCGTGACGCTGGGCACTCGGGCCAATAGACTGAGCATCGCGCGGCGAACATCGCTTCCGTAGCTGATGTCGTTGAACGTGGTTTCGAATTCTTTGGCAATTGGATCGTTTAGTTCTTCCGCTACCAGTTTCAGTGTCGAAGCGAAAGGATGCCCGGCTTTCAGGGCGCGTTTCATGATATCGATGCCATCGGGCAGCTGTTCTTCGAACCTCGCGATACGGGCGGCTCTGTCCTGGCGGATCTTCATGTACGGGATCGCGGCGAGCACAATCGTGATGAGGACGGTTACCAACGGCATCCGTAATGCGGTCCAGCTTACATAGCAACCGGCCGCACCAAGTAGAATGCTGAGTAGGACCAGCCGATAAGCAAGAACTGTATGGCCTGATTGCTCTATCAGTTTGGCCAGCGATTCCATCGTGGAGAAGCTCTCGAGAAAGCGCTCCACCGGAGTGAGCTTCTTGAGATATTTCTTACGAAGAATCGACTGGTAAGATTGCTCTTCGTCATTCGCGTCAATGTCCTGGAGCCGCTTTTCAAGTCGCTTCCTGGCCTTGGCCGATTCCCCGAAGACGGGCACAACCATGCCCTGCATCAAAAGGAACACGGTAACAAAGATCAATAATACGAAAATTGTCGCTCCGCTCAGCATGTTCTTCTCCCTTGCGACCTAATTCTCTACTGTCCAAAGAGCTCAATTGGAATGTCAATGCCCTTGCGCTGCAGCTCCCGGTAGAACCCGGGAACGATACCCGTTGAGCGCAGCTCGCCGATAACGTTGTTATTTTCGTCCATACCTTCGCGCTGATAGCTGAATATCTCGGACATCGTTATGATTTCACCTTCCATGCCGTTAATTTCCTGGACGCTGACAATCTTGCGTTTGCCGTCTTCGAGGCGAGCCACCTGTACGACTACGTTTATTGCCGAGGCAATCTGCGCCCGAAGTGCCTTGGTTGGGAACTGGATGCCCGTCATGCTGACCATGTTCTCTACCCGGCCAAGAGCGTCGCGAGGCGTATTGGCGTGAATTGTCGTCAAGGAGCCGTCATGGCCGGTGTTCATGGCCTGCAGCATGTCGAGCGCTTCGCCGCCACGAACCTCGCCAATGATGATTCGCTCCGGCCGCATACGCAGGCCGTTTCGGACGAGGTCCCTTGCAGTTACTTCACCCTTACCTTCGACGTTTGCAGGTCGCGTTTCGAGGCGTACGACATGTGGCTGCTGCAGCTGCAGCTCGGCAGAGTCTTCGATCGTCAGGATTCGTTCCACTGCCGGGATGTAGCCGGACATGATGTTCAGCAGCGTCGTCTTGCCGGCGCCGGTACCGCCGGACACAAGCACGTTCAGTCGACCGTGGACCACGGCGGAGAGCACCTTGGCAACCTCCGGTGTCGCAGTGCCGAATTCGACGAGTTTTTCCATATCGAGCCGCTCTACGGCAAACCGGCGAATCGACAACATCGCGCCATCGAGAGCTAACGGCGGAATCACAGCATTGACGCGCGAGCCGTCTTTCAGGCGGGCGTCGACCATCGGTGAGGACTCATCGATGCGACGGCCGACGGCCGAGACTATGCGGTCAATCGTATTCATCAGGTGTCGATGGTCCGAGAAACGAAGGTTCGTGCGCTCGAGTAGCCCCCGACGCTCGACATAAATCGTGTCATAGCCATTGACCAGTATGTCTGAAACTGTCTTGTCGGCGAGCAGCGGCTCCAGTGGTCCGAGGCCCATGACGTCATCCTCGATCAGTTTGATGACGCTCTGACGCTGCCGGAGACTCAGCGGTGCCGACTCCTCCGCGAGCAGGCGATTCACGACCTCCCGTATCTCGATGCGCGCTTTCTCTTCACCAATCGACTCGATCAGCGACAAGTCAAGAACGTCCAGCAGCTTGTCAGTGATTTTTTGCTTCCACTCCAGTTCCTGGTCGGAAATTGTCTCGTTAGCAGCATCGTTTGCAGCCGGTTCGGCCTTTGTTGTTGCTTTTAAACTATTACTCGAATTTGCCATGTTTTATCTCCGAAACAGGCTGTGCAATGAGCGGGGCGAGCTGCTGCTGTCGCCTTCATTAGATCCGCCAATGCTCTGGTAGAAATCCTTGAGACCCTTGACGACCGATGCTTTGCGGGTTACCTCCGACAAAGGGACCCCCGCGTTTACGCTTTCCGCAGTCAGCCGATAGTGGTTCGGGATCTTGACGAGGTTGTCTACGTGCAGTGCATTTTCGATATCTTTAAGGAGGATCGCGGAGTCCTTTGAGTACCGATTAACGACTACATTCAGCCGCGATCTGTTGATGCCAAGCTCGTCTCGCATGATATGTAGCAATCGGGCGGTATCGTGCAAATGCGGAAAAGACTGCTGCATCACGATCGAAATGCGATCGGCATTTTCGAGTACTGCGGCACTCAGCAGGTCGACATGGCGGGGCAAATCGACAATAACAAAGTCATTGAAGGACTGGTAAACCTGCAGCATCGATATCAGCTGTTCAGGTGCTATATCGTTATTCAGATGTAACTTGTCCGTATTGCAGGACAACAGTCGCAGGCCGCTGTCATGTTTCGTCGTGAACGCCTCGGCTGACATTTCGTCCATTTCGTCAACCGCCTGTATCGCCTCGAGCAAGTCTCGCTCAGGGGTCAGGTCAAGATAGCGGCACAGGCCGGCAAACTGAAAATCAAGATCAACCAGGGTCACCTTGTGATTGTTGCTGGCAAGACCGTGGGCAACATTTGTCGCGAGAAAGGTTGCCCCTGACCCGCCTTTGCCGTTTATAAATACGTGCAGGCTGCCTGACTTACGGACATCGCTCTTTGTTTGTTCTTCGGCGATTTGGTCTATGAGTTCATTCACGTCCTGTTCGTTCAGTGGCAGCGTCAGGTAGTCACGGGCACCCGCTCGCATTGCCAGACGGATAGACGCGGGATCGTCTCCTGGTCCGAAAACGACAATCGCGGGGCGCTCGTCTGCGGGCGTGTCCGCAAGAGACTGGAGTTCTCCATAGCCCTGGATATCGCACAGCAAAAGGAGATCAGGCAATGTTGACAATCCATGCAGAGGATCAACATGACCGTTTGCTATGACGCGGCCTTCGACTCGGCACAGTGAATTGCCAGCCAGCATGTCGACAGCTGTCTGAACCTCTTCACGAGATCGGCCGGATACTAAGACGTTCACTTTGGGCATTCAATAACTCCTAACTTCAACAGGGCGTGACCGCGCCTTCCCGTGGTATACCGAGACTTTCGCGCGGCAGTATCGAGACAAACTGTGGCATCTGTATGCTTGTGCCACCTCCAACAAAAGGCGCTATGATCGTGTGGGAATAATCGATGACGCGCGCCCGAACATAGCGAATCTCTCCGAATTGGATCGGGTCCGTCGGCGTCGTGACAACGCCGTTGTTATCATCAAGATAGTCGATAACGACATGCCCGGGAGTCAACCCGTTGACAAGCGGGCTGTCAGAAGCGTTTCCGGAATTGTTGTAAATCGCCATCTGAGCAATCGCCGGGTCGTCGATCGGGCAAACGGCGGCCAGTCTTGCGCCACGCCGCGCAACGTCGTCGAGCATTGCATACACGTAGTAACCGCGGCCGATTTCCAAGACACCGAAAATCATCGTCAACACAACGGCGGCAACGATTGCGAATTCGACGGTAGTGGTTCCTTTTTGACACCGGGTAATCATGTCAAAGCGCCCGCATCGAAACCGTGGCCTGCAGATTCATCACCAGATTAATATCTGCGCCAATTCCAAGGGTAGGCAGGACATCGCCAAGTATTCCCGAGTACGGATAGGTTGCCGTAACCTGTACGCGCTTGTTGCCGATATCGGTGACCTGCACATTTCCAGTGGTCAGCCCGGGCAGGATCGGACTGCCGGTGCCGGCAGCATTTCCGAAAACGACGAGATTCCGCGTGTCGCTGACTTTTTGAGCGGTCAGCACGATGATGCCGGTTGTGCCGAGCGCAGCATTCGACGCCAGGTACCGGGCCCCGTTGCGCGCCGATTTCGACAGCGTGTTGTGATCGACGAAAGCGTGAGTCACCTCCGCTGTCAGGAGAATGAGAAACAAGAGCAGCGGCGTCATTATAACGGTCTCAACGAGAGCGACGCCGCGCTGCCGGCTGACGGTGTTGAGATTCAGCGTCATCATCAGGAATCTCCTGAATCCGGATCTTTATAGAGCTGAATCAGGTATGGATCGGGGCCGGACATTGGATCCGGACCGGGGGTACCGTTGGCCGTGCAGCCCTCGATGAACTGACCGAAGATATGGGCTAGATTTCCCGCTTGTTCTACGGTCTGGAGAATGAAGTAGCAGCCAAAACCGACGACGTCGAGCGTGGACTGGCCGTTATCTTCGCCGTCGCAGCGCGCGATAGGAATGGTAAGCACCCGCCGCTCGTACTCGCCAGCCGGAGGGATGTTCGTAAGCTGAGCGGTTTGAATATTGAACAGATAGTCGTCCCAACTGAAGTCGATCGTCTCTGCGGTCACGAGATCCTGGGTATCCGTCCGTCTTATTCTGCATTCGTTGCTTGTGTCGCTCTTTCCATAAAACAGGCGCGATGACGGCTCGGCTGTCACAACGTCCGGCGGATACAGCGCTTCGGTCCCCTGCATGGCGCCTGTGTACACACCGAAGCGCGTATTCAATCCCATCACGGTCGGTCCGACCGTATTGCCAGGCTCGGTCTCCACCGTCTGGTCAATAGTCGCACAGCTGTCGTAGGTGCCCGCAAGGTTCTCACGAACACATTTGCCACCCGCACCGCAATCAAGCCTGATGAGCTGGAAGTTGCCTGGACCAACCTCAGGGTTTTCGGGGTCTGCGGGGCAGTTTGGATCGGACCCGGCTTTCAAAACCTCGAGCTGATTAGGCTGAAAACCAAACAGATTGGTGTCTTCCGGATCCTTGGCGCAGGCGACCAAGGGAGCAATATTGCAGGCCCTCTTTATTGCAGGACTGGGACCCGCGACGGCGGATGCGCCTATGCCAATCTCGCTGATTCCGACTACCGCGGAAAGCGAGGTATCGATATCGTAATCGGTTGCGACAACCCGCACGTAAGGCCCGACACCGGTATTGATGAACGGATTGAGAGTTTCGGACCACTCGATTCTGATGGTTATCTCGCCAATATCATAGGCGGCGTTGAGCTCATGGTTACCAGCTCCATCGGCATTGATGCCGAAGATGCTGAGCGCCTCGGCATTGGCCGCAATAATATCGTTCGCCAGATCATATTCCTTGGCTGCCGCAAGCGCGGCAGCGTCGGTCGTGTTCTGCAGCCGTGTCTTGTTGGTGAGCGCATGGCTGGCATCCAGCGCCAGGCCCGCGACCGCCAGCATTGCCAAAAGGCCGATGGCGACCAATGGCAATGCGACGCCCCGCTGCCTGTGACGACAGATTTTTCGATTAAAGTCCGTTGTTCTCGTAAGCATTGTTTTTTCCAGGCAGTCTGCTAAATCACAGCTTTACCCCGTTAATTGCCGGCAATACCGAAGTCAATCGGCTTCTGGACCTGTTGCGAATTGGCAACATCGCCAGTATGTGCCTCGACAACGTTTTCCAGGCGATTTCCGTTACCGCCGGTTACCGCCTCCTTCTCCGGGTAGAGCGCCGCGCCTGAGTCATATATCTGGCTGGCGGTCACGGCGCGAACCGAATTTCCGAAGTCGCGCTCGGTCCCGGTTTGTGATGCACAGCCCGTTATAAGCGTAAATCCGAGCGCTAACGTTGCGGTAAGTCTCAATTTGCTATTCATTTTTCTATTCCTTTATCCAATTAGTCGCTGGATGCAGCGGATGCAGAGGAACTGCCTTCCGTACGGCCCATCAGAAACCAGCTCAGTTCACTAGGCTCGGCAAAGCCCTCAGTCGGGAGACGAATTTCCTCAGGACCTATAGGTTTCGCGAGATGCGGCGTAACCAGGATCAGCAATTCCGTTTCACCCTTGACGAATTCCTGGCTGCGAAACAGTGCGCCGATTCCAGGGATGCTGCCGAGGCCCGGGAACTTCGTCACGACCTCCCGGAGGTTCTCGTTGATGAGTCCCGCGATACCAATGGTCTGTCCGTCGGCGAGCTCAACCGTCGAAATCGCGCTGCGTTTCGTCAGTGACGGGATAACAAAGGACGAAGAGGAGTCGCTCGAACCGACGCCGACGGTATTGCCCGAGTTCAGTTCGCTGACGCTGATGTTAAGCTGCAGGTTGATACGGCCACTATCGAGTACAACAGGCAGGAATTTGACGCCTACGCCGAACTCTTTGAACTCGATCGTCACGGCATCGCTATTTCCACCGCCACCAGGGACAGGAATCGGAAATTCCCCGCCCGAGAGGAACTCGGCAACCTGGCCGGTTTGTGTCGTCAAGGTCGGTTCCGCGAGAATCTTCGCAAGACCGTTTTCCTTGGCAGCGTCGAATGCCACGTTGAACATGGCCGTATTTGTCAACAAGCTAGCAAAGAAGCCCTTGTCGTCGATGGCCAAGTCGTTGGGCGCGAAGTCCGGCGGCGTAATGCCGCCAGGCCCGATTCCGTTGAAGAGCGGTCCGCCTCCGTCCGTAAGTGATGAGCCGCCATTCGCGCCGCCCCAGTTCCAACGCGTGCTGTTCTGCACGATGGCATTGAATCGCACATCGAGTCGGCGTAATTCAGTGCGGGAGATCTCGGCGACTTTGACTTCCAGCATGACCTGCTGCACGCCGCCGACTGCCATCAGGTTAATCACTTCGCCGCCCGAGTCACTGTCCCCGCCACCGGAACCGCCTTGCTGGAACTCGGTAGTATCGACAGCGCTGAAGTGAGCGAAATAGCCGCGCGCAATCTTAAGTGCGGCGTCCATGTTGCTGACATTCGAGACGTTGCCGGACAGGATGATGTTGCGCTGTGCCGAGTGCACTTCGATGCCTTCATTGGGAAGCAAATCGTGCAGCTTCTTCTTCAGCGACTGCAGGTCATGAGTTACCTCGACCTCAACCGTGTCGACCAGGCGGTCTTCGCGGTCCCAAAGCAGTACATTGGTCGTACCGAGGTCTTTACCCAGAACGTAGAGCTGAGTGGCTCTCAAGATAAGGATGTCTGCGACATCGGGGTTACCAACCGAGACCCGTGTTGCCGGTGCATTGAGCGCGATCAGGCGGGACTTGTAGAGAGGCACATTCAGCGCCCGGGTCCGCATGTTCGTGCTGGATGCATCTGCGCCCTGTGCGACAGCCTGCTCAAAATGCAGCATGCAGACGCAGAGCAATCCTGCCAGTTTCCATTTCCATTGGTTTGATTTGTTCATGACTTTGTTCCTTCAGAGGTCACTTGCCGGGCAGTGATCAGGTTTTGGTCTTGGTTGTGTCTACTTTTGTGCCGCGGATTACGGTCACTGTCGATGACGTGTTTACGGGGCGAGTCGGTGCTTTTTTTGCAACGACGGGCTTCCGTGCAACTGGCGCGGGCTCTGGCTCGGGTTCGGGTTCATCGGCCATTTGTTGCTCCATCGGATTTCGCAGCGTTAACTGGATTGAACCTTCCGTGCGGGCTTTAACAAGAATTTCAGCCTGCTCAGGAGTCATCTCGAGCGTAACCGCGCGTACGATCACCGGTTCGTTCTCCTGCGTTGTCGCCGTCTGGTCCACGGCGAGAACTTTGATGTTTCGAAGGATGGTTTCAGTCACCGCGCGGCGATTCGTCGATTTACGCGATGACAGGACATCGACGCGGTTGCCAGGTAACAGGAAGCCAGCGACGCCGATAACGTCATTAACCCGAACGGTAAGCGCACGCATGTTTTCGGCCACCAGCGCAGCAAGCGTGCTGCCCTGGTCATGAGCGGCAAATCGATCTGCAATCAGTATTTCGCCGCGCGAAATCGATATCTTCGCCACGGTACCTTCGACATCTTCCAGCGCCGTAAAATAGCCAGCGGGTGCCACAGCTTCCGGTATCTCAACCAGCTTGATATGACGGGAGTCGACTTTGGTGCCGTAAGGAATAGACATCGCGGCTGCGACGACATGTGTGCCTTGGGCGTCATCGTCGCCGACCACCTGCGCGGTCACCCAGCGATTAGCTGTGTATGCGGCACCGACACCCATGATGAGTGACAGTACAACCAGAATAAATCCTCTTTTCTTAAACATTTTCGGCTCCTAACAGAGTGATCGACCGTTTGCCTTTTATAAGGTGGTGTCCAGTGAGACGAAGTAATTACGCCAAGCCCAGTGCATCGCTTCGATATCGATTGAACGTTCATTCTTCGTATAAAGTGTGTGGTCCACGGCCATGCCGATCAGATCGCGCGGGTGGCAGGGCAACAGATGAACCTTGTTTCTGGCATGCAGTTCGTTGATGACGTATTCGAGGACCTGGTGGTCGTAATCGATCTCAAATTCGACACACGTGTCCCGCCAGACGCGCTCATAAGCTTCTGCGTTCATGGGCGTGAATTCGATCTTGTAGCCGATACGACGCAGGAACGCCTCGTCCGCGAGTTCCAGTGGATGAATGTTGGTCGAGAAAATCAGGACGACGTCAAACGGAACTGAGAAATGTCTCCCTGAATGCAGGGTCAGGTAGTCCTTGCGCTCCTCAAGTGGAACAATCCATCGATTGAAGAGAGTCTTGGGATCGACTCGTTGCCGGCCCAGGTCGTCGATAATAAATATGCCGTTATTCGCCCGCATTTGCAGCGGCGCCTCAAACAGTTTCGCCGATGGCTCATACATCACTTCCAGCATCTCTGCGGTCAGTTCGCCAGCGGTGATAACTGTTGGTCGCTTGCATATGTTGAAACGGCGGTCATGACCTTTGTTGAGCACGTAGGCCTCTTCTGATGCGCTGTCATCGATAACTTCGTGCATGAGCGGGTCGAACAGCTGCACGATGTGGTTGTCGATGGATACCGCATGAGGTACCAAGGTGAGATCGGGAAACAGCTTGGCCAGGCGCTGAGAGATGTAAGTCTTGCCCGTTCCTGCGTGTCCATAGAGAAAAATTGCTCTGCCCGAATTCACCGATGAGCCGAGCTGGTCGAGTAATGTCTGCTCAATCACAACGCCCTGAAAAGAACGCTCCATCGCAGCACGCGAAACCTTCTGCTTGTGGATCGACTGGGACCGGGTCACGATCGAATAATGTCCGAGCGAAACGGGCGCCGGTCCCACGTATCCACTGCGCATCATTGCGTCAAGAGCCGTTGCGCGACCACGATCAGTCAGGGCGTAAATTAGGCCGGGGTCTTCCGACCGGTTGGGTCGTACCTCGATCAAGGCCTCAGTGCGCATGAAGCCGAGCTGGGTTTCAATGATCGCTCCAGGAAGACAGAGTGAGTTGGCAAGCGCAGCGAGCGAGAGATTGCCCTGGTCCAGAAGGTGCTTGGCGATCAGGTCCGTTACCAGTTCGCGTGACAAGCCTGTGTCTTGAAGGTTCTTCGGCCGCGGCGCGAGCCTCGAAAGGCGCATAAAACCGAGCTGGTCCGGAATCGAATATTCAGTATTTACATTTTTGTTCATGATGATTATCCCAGGACCAGCGGGAATAAAGATCCCTGCTGCCAAATTGCAAATGTGGCTCCAATCGCGACCGCAGGTGCGTACGCGAAAGAATCGGATTTTCGTGGCGATTCGGATTTTTCGCCGGCTTCTGTCAATGAGCCGCGCGCATCCATCAATCTCGCCACGTAGTATTCAATGCTGGGTCGAGCACAGCGCCATGCGATCCACATAAGCCCGAGAATGGCGCCGGCGATGAACGTCGTCAGCCCGGCTATCAGCGCGCCTTGGGGACCAAGAAAGGCACCTGCAACACCGAGCAACTTGACGTCACCCGCGCCCATCATGCCCATTGCATACATCGGCAGTAACATGGCCAGGCCGACCCCAAGGCCTGCGAGGCACATGAGAAGCCCCCCGGCACCCGCGGTATATCCGCCGATCAGCAGGGCGACGCTCAGCGCCGGCACGATCAGCATGTTGGGGATGCGGTGAGAGATAATGTCGGTAAAAGTAGCGATAAGCATGATTGCGATCAGGCAATAGCCCGGCAGGAAAGCAAGCACTTGGAATTCGTCATTCATTTACTAGTCTCAATGTGGCAGATATGACCCGTGCGAACCGGCAGGCCGTTAGTGGCCCGCCGGTCGCACGGTGGCTCACGATTTTTAGGTAGCTGTACTTATCGCGGAAGTAAGGCCAGTGATAACACCCCTTACTCCATCGCCAAGCTCGCCGAAGGCGACGACCAACGTCGCAGCAACCAGTCCGCCAGCAACCGCGTATTCAACGGTTGTCAAACCTTCTTCGTCACGAAGAAACTTCATTACTTGCTTAATCATTGTGGTTCTCCTCATTTTTAACTTTTGGAACTCATATGAGCTCGGTCTCCAAGTCGGATTGCCGTCTGACGCACCGGAACTCTGTGACCGAGGCAAACAGTAGCTGCCAACGGCTCAAAATGAGTAGGAGGTTCTTAGCAGCGGCTAGGATTATTTTGCAGGCCCCGCAGACACCGCATCGCTGAAGGTGTTGCAGGCCGCGCAGGCTACGGATCAACTAAAAATCAATTTCCTGTTTTGTGACCTGTATCAAGACCGTTAACCCGCAGTGCGCCACAATGCCAGTCCTGCTTGTCAATACGGTGAAGAGGCCTCAGACAAGCCTGCGTGACCAGGAAAGGACTCGTCATTGGATTATGTAATGTGTAAGCGTTTCTTGAATAAACGGAATTATTTTGGATAAGCCGACGTTATTCTGGGTGGAGCAACTGGTGGCATCTCGCGGTTCAGAGATCCCGGGCGTTCTCATTGACAACTTTTCCGTCCGCTCGATCGCAACGACTAACAGCCTCGAGCTAATGATCGCCGACATAAAGCCTGCCGCTGTTTTCTTCGATTATGACTACCCGGACAGGCGCCGACTTTCCGAGTTTTCACGGATCAAGAGTGCTTGCCCGTCGATGCCCGTCGTCATGGTAACCCTGCAGCACTCGGAGTCATTAGCGATCTGGGCCTACCGGCACGGCGCACTGGATTTTCTGATCAAGCCGATAGATCCCTCCGAGTTAGGCATGTGCGTTGGCCGGCTCCTTGAAATCGTCTCGTTCCAGAAATCTCAGGGGAACCGTAACGCGAACAGATTCAAGCCGCCGATTCCCAGCGACGTGCCAAATACGCCGCGAAGCAAGAAAGACCGGCTGTCTCCGGCCATATACTTCGTCCAGCAGAACTACAGTGAACGAATATACAGTGACGCAATGGCGCGGCTTTGCGGGATGAGCGCGACACATTTCAGCCGCGCGTTCAAGCAAACTTACGACCTGACTTTTCAGGAATTCCTGCTCAGGTACAGGGTCCGCAAGGCCTGCCAGCAACTGCAGGGACCGACGGCCAATATCGCGGATATCGCTTATAACGTCGGTTTTTCCGACCCATCCTACTTTACGCGGGTTTTCAAGCGTTTTGTCGGCATCGCGCCGTCGGATTTTACGGCCGCGAACGACGACGCCGATATCGAATCGGCCGTCGCCGAAAATTCGGATGAGAAAATGAGTTCAACCAGTCAGATCGTCAGGGCCCTGTCCACATCGTTCCGACCTTAGCAAGCATGCTGGCGAGCCCGGCGTGATGGCCGATATGCCACAGCAATGTGCACGCAACCTCTTCTCGTAAATGGTCGGTCTATTACACCTGCCGCACGACCTAAAGCCTGTAAGTCAATCCGAGATACAGTGTCCTTGGCAAGCCAGGCCGCACGCCAGCGGGCCGCCTGGCGGCGACATAGGTTTCGTCGAACAGGTTGTCGACCTTGACGTAGGTCGACAGCTTCGGCGTGAACGACCAGGCCGCCACGAGGTCCCAGACGACGTGTGAGTCGATCGACTCCGACGGCTCGAATGCTCCCTGGCCGGCACGTGTTCGCAGCGTGCCGATGTAGTTGGCAGCGAGGTTGAAACGCCACGGCGGGTTGACGACTCCTGCCGACGCGCGCAGCTGGTGCTCCGGCACGTAAGGCAGCTCATCGCCTGCTTCGACGGTTCCCCATGGATCGAAGCCGCTTTCGAATGCGCTTTGAAATTCAGCCTCGTGGGTCCATGTGTACTCGACATCGACAGGAATGCGGACCTGGCCCGCGCCCCATTCGTACGCCGCGCTGAGCTCGAGCCCTTTGACGGAAACCTTGCCGCCGTCGTACTGGTCCCCGATCTCGCCGCCGCCCGTGGACTCGGTGACGGTCCCGACGAGGTTGTCGTAATCGTTGACGAAATAAATGGCTTCGAAGCTCAGGGATTCATTGTCGTAACGCGTGCCGGCCTCGACATTCAGGCTCGACTCTTCTTCGACCGTACTGCCGGGAGCGGGCGGGTTAAAGCCCTTATGAATCCCGGCCAGCAGTCGCCACTCGGAGCTCAGCCGGTACAGCGCTCCCATACCCGGGATGACGGCGGAGACCGAGTTTCGCCTGGTGCGTGCCGGTCCGTCATCGCGTGACGGGTCGCTGGTCGAATAATCCAGCCGCTGCATGTCGGCGTGCTCGAATCGCAGGCCCGGTGTCAGTATCCATCTGCCGCTGCGAATTTCGGTGTCCGCGAAAAACGCCTGGACATCCGCATCCGAAACGCGATTCGTATTCGAGCCGGGCGCAGCCGCGGTGGTCACCACGAGCCGGCCGTCTTCCATGCGGTAGGCGTCTTCGTGCTGAAAGCGATCTTCCTCGTCCCTGTGAATGCGTAATCCCGTCGTCAGTGCGACCTCGGCATCACCGAATCCGAAGTCCCACTCGAGGCTCGCCTGTATGCCCTGCGAATAATAGCTGCGCTTGTTGGCGCGCTTCGCAATCGCATCGTCGGGGCTGGTATCACCTTTGAGGTAGGCAAGTTCCGTGGCAAATGTCGCGGCATCGTCGAGTATGCTGCCAATACCGGTGCCGTTCACCGACTGCAGCTTGTACCAGTTGCGTTTGAATTCATTGCGATACGCGGTGATCTCGGCGCGCCAGCTATTACCGGGGTCTAACGCATAGCTTAGCTGGTACTGGGCATGTTCGCTGTCGAATACGTCACCGGCCGATGCCGCGTAACGCAGGTTCGGATCGCTGGCGAAGTCGGCGTCGGTCAGGCCGAGATACGTTTCATCGGAGGTCTGCTCCGTATACCCGAGCTTGAACCGCAGACTCTGGTACAGCGATGCGGACGGATCGCTGTCGAGCCGAAGTTTGGCGACATAGTCCTCGAGATCGTAGCCTGTCGGGCCACCGACCGGCCCGTCGATGTGCTTGAAGCCGTCGCTAGCGCTTTGCACGGTCTCGAGCAGCCAGGAGATGCGTTCGCCATGATGGCCGAAATTGATGTGCGCGTCATTCGTGTGATGCTGGCCGACGCGCAGATCGATCGCGCCGCCTGACTCAGCCGGAATCGGTGTCGAGATCAAGTTGATGGCACCACCGGTCGTGCGCGGCCCGATCACGATCGCGGCGGGGCCCTTCAGCACCTCCAGCGCGTGCATGCGCCGCTGCGTCGGAAAATAGTAAGCGGATGGCGCGGAGTAGGGCGCCGGCGCGATCAGCACGCCGTCCTCGAGCAGCGCTATCCGAGCGCTGCGGTCGAGCCCAGAGCCGCGGATGCCGATATTCGGTCGCAGCCCAAATCCTTCCTCTTCCTGTAGGTATACGCCGGGTACCGTGCGCAATACCCGAAGGATGTCGCTCTCGATGAATACCTCGAGCGATTCGTTGTCGATGACGTGTGCCGAGCCCGGGACATCGGCCACGTCGGTTCGGTGACCAATGATGGTTACCGTATCGATGGGCTCTTTTGTCTCGGTGTGGTCGGTTTGCTGACCCTGCGCGGTCATCGAAATGACAGAAACGGCCGCAGTCACTAGCGTGCAACCGAGTCGAAGGTGTTGCATTGCGTCTTTCCTGAAGCCTAATACTGAAGCCAGCTTGGGACATTAATGCAAATGCGAATGATTCGCAATAGCGGTAAATACGTACGGATGGCGGCGCCATTGCCAATACCTGGGCAGGCAAATCGACAGCGCGGTCAGCGGTTCCGACTGTGATGCAAGACCTCCACAGGACCGCGGCAACGTGGCACCATTGGCGCTCGCGTGGTTGGCGTCAGAAGGACAGCATGAGCGAAAGCAGCCGCAAGCTATTGATTGTCGAGGACGACCCGGGGCTCCTGAACCAGCTCAAGTGGTGCTTCGAAGACTACGATGTGTTCACGGCCGAGGACCGGGAGTCGGCGATCGCCGAACTCCGGCGCCATGAGCCGATGGTCGTGCTGCAGGATCTGGGCCTGCCTCCCAGACCCGAAGGGGTCGAAGAGGGTCTCCTGACCCTCGCCGAGATGCTCAAGCTTGCTCCGCACACGAAAATCATCGTCGTAACGGGCAACGGCGACCAGGAGAACGCGCTGACCGCGGTCGGGCAGGGCGCCTACGATTTTTACGAGAAACCGGTCGATACCGACACGTTGAAACTGCTCGTGGACCGGGCATTCAATATTTCAGAACTCGAAGCCCAGATTCGCCGGCTGCAAAACCAGGTCGGTGATTCACCCCTCGACGGTATCGTGGCGGCCAGCGAGGGCATGCTGGCCGTGTGCCGAATGATCGAAAAAGTGGCGCCCACGGACGTTACGGCGCTATTGCTCGGCGAAAGCGGCACGGGCAAGGAATTGCTGGCGCGCGCGCTGCACCGGCTCAGTCCACGTGCCGAGAAAAATTTCGTTGCGATCAACTGCGCGGCGATCCCTGAAAACCTGCTCGAGTCCGAACTGTTCGGCCATGAGAAAGGTGCCTTCACGGGAGCGCACAAGCAGACTCTCGGCAAAATCGAACTCGCAGACGGCGGCACGCTGTTCCTCGACGAGATCGGTGACATGCCGGTCTCGCTGCAGGCGAAGATGCTGCGTTTCCTGCAGGAGCGCGTCATCGAACGGGTAGGCGGGCGCGAGCTGATATCCGTCGATGTCCGCGTGGTGTGCGCAACCAATCAGAATCCCGAGGCGTTGATCAAGACTGGCGATTTCCGTGAAGATCTCTACTACCGGGTCAGTGAGATCACGGTCAACATACCGCCCTTCCGGGAGCGTGAAGAGGGTCGGCTGATACTGGCGCGAAACCTGCTGCAGAAATACAGCAAGCAGCAGAGCCGGGCGCTGAACGGCTTCGCCGAGGATGCGGTTCAGGCGATCGAGTCCTATTCCTGGCCCGGTAACGTCCGGGAACTCGAGAACAAGATCAAGGGAGCCGTCATCATGGCCGACGGCAAGCTGGTTACAGCGGCCGATCTCGGCATCGCGCCCGGCGATGCCGGGGAAGAATCGCTAAATTTGCGCGAAGTGCGCCAGCATGCGGAATCGAAGGCGATTCGGGTCGCGCTAACCCGAAGCTACGGCAATATCTCGAAAGCGGCCGAGATGCTGGGGATCACGAGGCCGACTCTTTACGACCTGCTCAACAAGTACGGTGTGTCGGCGGAGACGTATTCGAAGAAGAATGTTGCGTCGTAACGCCGGAATACGGACAAAGGGCGATAGTTCGATAGTGCGGGAGCTGTACCTGGCACTCTCGATCTAGCGGGTCTTGAACTGGTCCGGGTTCAAGTCGTGGCGCGCGAGCAGCTTGTAGAAGTCCGTCCGATTGCGTTTTGCGAGCCGTGCGGCCTGGCTGACGTTACCCATCGTGATCTGAAGGATCTGCGATAGATAATTGCGCGTGAATTCATCGCGGGCGTCGGTGAAGGACATCAGTTTGCCTGCGTGCTCGCCGAGTGACTGCTGAACGATTTCGGCCGAAATCACAGGCGACCTCGACAAGGCGACATTCTGGCGTACGACGTTGTAAAGCTGGCGAACGTTGCCCGGCCACTCGGCAATGACGAGCATTTCGACAGCCTCCGGGGCATAGACCTTGCGTTCCTGGTCGGCCTCCCGGGATATCTCCTGCAGGAAACGGGCTACGAGCAGCGGTATGTCTTCGCGACGCTTGTCGAGCGTCGGCAGCTTGATATTCACGACGTTGAGCCTGTAGTAGAGGTCCTCCCGAAAACCGCCGCCCCTCATCATTTCCTGAAGGTCGCGATGGGTTGCCGAGATCACGCGCACGTCGATCTGGATCGCCTCGGTGCTGCCAACGGGCCGAACCTGGTTTTCCTGCAATACGCGCAGCAGCTTCACCTGCAGGCGCATCGGCATGTCGCCGATTTCGTCAAGCAGAAGGGTGCCGCCCTCGGCGGCCTGGAACAGCCCCTTGTGAGCTCTTGTCGCCCCGGTGAACGCGCCTTTCTCGTGGCCGAACAGTTCGGATTCGAGGAGATTCTCGGCCATTGCGCTGCAGTTGATCGCCGTGAACGGCTTGTCGTGACGGGGACTCGCATTGTGAATCGCCCGGGCCAGTAGCTCCTTGCCGGTCCCGGACTCGCCGGTGATCAACACGCGTGCGTCGGTTGCGGCAACCATTTTCGCCTGCTGGAGGATTTCCTTCATGCCCTTGTTGCGCGTGATGATTTCGGAGGCCCACGCTGCATCGACACTGGCGAGGCCAGAGACTTTCAATGCTTTCGCAACGGTCACCATGAGTTCGTCTTTGTCGATCGGCTTGGTCAGAAAGCCGAACGCGCCGCTTTGTGTCGCAAGTACGGCGTCCGGGATCGTTCCATGCGCCGTGATGATCACGACCCGTAGTCCGGGTGAACGCGTTTGCAGCTCCTTGAGCAAACCGATACCGTCCATTTTGTCCATTCGAAGGTCGGTAATCACGAGATCGGGGCTGAATCGGTTCAATGTCGCAAGCGCACTGTGCGCACTGTCGACTGCCTCGACGTCGTGCCCCTCGGCTCGCAGCCGGATACTCAGCAGGCGCAGCAGCCCCGGATCGTCATCGACGAGCAGGATTTTGCCAGTTTGCTTGGGGCTAACGGCCGACATCAATACAGATTAGTGAGATTGAGTTAAATCGGCAACAGGTGCCTGGCAACCGGGGCAGCATCGTGTTCACTGATCCTGCTCCCGGATCGAGCGTTCGATCGTCGTTATCGCCTCGAGCTTTTGTTCTGCATCCTCGAGTTCACGGCGCAGGCGGCGATTCTCCTCTTCGACTATCGCCAGTCGCTGGTTGACGGCGGCCTCTTCAGTTCGAGCCGCGTGGGACGTCGATTCGCGCAGCTGGCGCGTCTCGGACTTCAAAACAATAAGTTCCTCAGAGGACTTCAGGTGTAACGTGGCCAGCGAGATTTCTGCAGGCGTCATGAGTTCCGGCTGTGCGAGGACATCGCGGAGCAGGCCCTGGGCCTGCTGTGGGTCGGACTCCGCGTGTCCCGGCGTTGCAAGAATAAGCGCAAAGCGCAGTTTGGTCTGTGGCCCCGGCGTCAGCGTCGCCGCGGACTTCGCGTCCGCGACTATTTCGGCTTGCGTGGCCGGATCGCCGCTCGCGAGCCGATACAGTTCGCCCAGGTAATGCTCCGAATCAGGTGCGTCGGCAATGTCCGGCTCAGCGGACGAGGCCGGTGCACCGCGCATGCTGTCCATCCAGCTCGCCGTCTGGGCGCAGCCCTGCAGCAGGATCATGAGCAGCAGCAACACCGGCAACCCGGTGGCGGGCGTTGCCGGACACCTGCTACGCATTGGCCACCAACTTTTGCCGATCGACGGCACGTTGCTGCGGAATTTCGATCCGGAAGTGCGCGCCCGGGAATTCGTCCGAATCGACCAGCTCCACTGAACCCTGATGTGCCTGGATGCATTCGAGAACGACCGACAGCCCGATCCCGGTTCCCGCAACCTGGCCGCCCTGCTCGCGGCGGCCCTGGAAGAACGCGTCGAAAATTCGCGGGCTTTCGTCGTCAGGGATGCCGGGCCCGGAATCGCCAAATTCGATTCGAAAGCTCCGGGGCTGACGGCTCGCCCGAATCGTGATGCTGCCCCCTCTCGGCGTGAACTTGAGCGCGTTCGACAGCAAGTTGTCGAGTACCGTGCGCATCTTTTCGCGGTCGGCGTTGACGGTGAGGTCCTCTATCTCCAGTTTGAGATCGATGTCCGCGGCCTGCAGCGCCAGGCGCTGCGACTTGGCGACAGATTCTGCCAGCGCCCGGATGGGGAAGTCCGACAGAGCCAATACCTCGGTCTTGGCCTGCCAGGCCGAAAAGCTCAGCAGATTTTCGATCAGCTGCTGCAGCTTCAGGCCGTTCATGCGCAGGATATCGGTCACCTCGCGCTGCGGTTTCGCGAGTTCGCCGACCGTGCCGTCCAGCAAGAGTTCGGTGCCTTCGCGAATATTCGCCAGCGGCGTTTTGAGCTCATGCGACATGTGCCGCAGGAACCTGTTTTTTTCCTGGGCCAGTTCGAGCAGGCGGACACGCAGCCACTCGAGCTGTCGGCCGAGGCGTTCGAGATCGCTCGGGCCCCTAACCTCGATCGGCTTGGAGAAGCCGCTCTGGCCGAGCTGATCGATTGCGGAATCGAGCTGCCGTATCGGTTTCGCGACCAGCAGCGTGAAGAACAGCGCAAGGATCAGTGTGCCGGGAACCAGCGCGGCGACCTGCCAGGCGGATACCTGTTGCGCCCGGCGCGTATTTGCCTGCAGATTACGCAACTCGCTGTCGACGTAGGCAGTCAGCTCCGCCGTAAGCTCGGTGACCTGCCTGCGCAGCTCCGGGAACCTGTCGACGGCGGCCTGCGCCTCGGTCTCGCTGAGGCCGGCATCCTCAAGGGTGTCGATGACTCCATGCGCGGTCGCGCTGATCGACGTTGCGAGCGGTGCCGCGCCGGCCAGTTGAGTCAGCTGCGCCATTTCAGCGAGCTGCTCGTCGAAGGCGCCGAGGTCCTGGCGCATGAGCTGCCGGCTATCGTCGTTCCCAAGCACCTGGTACTGGCGCGCGACGCGCTCCAGCGAGCCGAGCTGCTCGGTCAAAAGACGGTTGTTCTCGGCCGTTGCGACCCCCGTGAACACCAGTTGCTCGCTTTGCGCCGCAAGCCGGTCAAGGTTGACGAGCGCCCAGATCACGGCGAGCAGCAGCGGCAGGCCTACGATGCCAAAGCCGACGAGAATCAGGCCATTAAGGGATCTTGGGCGACGGATCATAATGCATTGAGTGTAGCACCGGTAAGACGGAACTACGGGTCAGGCGGCCCAGTAGGCGCTTTCGTCCTCAGCCGCGATCTTGCGTTCCCAGTCGAGGCTGGTTCGGACAATGGTATCGAGGTCGTCATACCGAGGTGTCCAGCCGAGCACGGTCCGGATTTTATCGGCTACGGCAATGAGTTCTGGCGGATCGCCGGCGCGGCGCGGTTCCTCGGTGATGTTCAGGGGCAGCCCATGAGCCCGCTCGACCGCGGCGAGCACCTCGCGCACGCTGTACCCGTGGCCATAGCCGCAGTTCAGCGTGGCCGACTCACCGCCTTCGCGCAGGTAATTCAATGCATCAAGATGCGCCGTTGCGAGGTCCTCGACATGAATGTAGTCCCGCAGTCCCGTACCGTCAGGCGTCGGGTAATCGGTGCCGAAAATAAAGACGCCGGGCCGGCGGCCAACGGCTGCTTCACACGCAACCTTGACGAGCAGTGTCGCTTTTGGCGTTGACTGGCCAATGGTGCCGCCAGGTTCGCAGCCCGCGACGTTGAAGTAGCGCAAAGCCACGTAACTTGGTCCGCCCGCGATCGCGAGGTCGCGCAGCATCCACTCGGTCATGAGCTTCGAGCTGCCGTAGGGGTTGATAGGCTGTGTCGGCGATGCTTCCGAGGCATGGCCGTCGGGCGGGATGCCGTATACCGCGGCCGTTGACGAGAACACGATGTGTTTTACACCGTGGGCGTTCGCGCGTTCGAGCAGCGTGCGGCTGCTCGCGGTGTTGTTGCCATAGTATTTCAGCGGATCGGCAACCGATTCGGGCACGATCGTATGGGCGGCGAAATGCATGACCGTGTCGATGTCGTGATCGGCAAAAATCCGGTCGAGCAGGGCGGCATCACCGGTATCGCCGATGACGAGTTCGCCCGCCGTTACGGCCGCTTCGAATCCGGTCGACAGGTTATCGAGCGTGACCACGCCCTCGCCGGCGGCGCCGAGCTGGCGGACGACATGACTGCCGATATAACCGGCTCCCCCGGTCACGAGTATCTTCTTGTGGCCCATACTTCCTCCGTAACTATTTGTAACCGGCGCCGAAAATTGTGAACTTGGCGCGCATTTCTGTGCCAAAGTTTAACAATATTGGGATCAATTATTGGGACCTGAATCGCACAATGGATTGCGAGGCGGGTATCGACTGTCGCCAAAGACGGACGCTACCCGTTATACCGTCGTTCAGGCTCGACAGTTATCATTGAGCACATACGACGCCGGCGGATGCTTGGGCAAGCACGATGGATCGACCTGTGAACATTGAAATGGCTGTGAAGTCGTCAAGGCGAATGGCGCTGTGTGCCGCGACGCTGATCGCTACTGCTGTGCTGGTCACGGCCTGTGGCGGCGGGAGTGACAGCAGCAAAGACAGTGGCGGCGGCAGCGGCACGCCGGTCAACTCGGCACCGACCGCAAACGCGGGAAGCGACCAGTCCGTCAGCGAACTGACGGTCGTTACGCTGAGCGGCAGCGGGACCGACGCAAACGGCGATACGCTGACGTTTTCCTGGGACCAGATAGCGGGCGCGGCAGTGACGATCGCCGATGCCGGTTCGGCCCAGGCGACCTTTACCGCACCCGATGTCGCTGCCGGGGCGCCCGAGATTCTGACGTTCGAGCTCACTGTCAGCGATGGCGCCGCAAGCGCGACCGACACGGTCAACGTTACGGTGGAGGAACCGGCAGACGCCGTGCGGGTTTTCGGAACCGTCGACTACGAGTTCGTGCCGCCGAACGACGTTTGCCGTGGCCTCGACTTTGGCAGCACGATTGCTCGGCCTGTTCGTGGCGCGACCGTGCAGCTGATCGACGTAGCGACGCTTGGCGTCCTGTCGCAGACCCAGTCGAGCAATACCGGCGAGTACTCGTTCGCGGGTATCGACACCAACCTGACGGTTCGCCTGCGCGTGCGCGCGGAGCTCAAGAAGACCACCGGAACATCGCGCTGGGATGTCGACGTACGTGACAACTTCGTCGAAGTCGCTGATCGCGGCACTCCGCCGCCGCTAAGCCAGCGCCCCCTGTACGTGATCGAGAGCGGTGATTTCGACACGGGTACGACCGACGTCAACCGCAACTTGACGGCGACGACCGGCTGGACCGGTACGTCTTACGGCGAACCGCGCGCGGCCGCGCCGTTCGCGATTCTCGATGCGATCTATTCGGCCATGCGGTTTGTGTTAGCAACGGATCCGAGCGCCGTATTCCCGCCGCTGGACGCATTCTGGAGCGTCAACAACACTCTTACGAGCCCCACGGACATTGACGCCGGTGAGCTGGGCGCATCCTTCTACAACGGCGGCATCGATTCGCTGTTCCTGCTGGGCGACGCCGACGTCGACACCGAGGAGTTCGACGATCACGTGATCGTGCACGAGTGGGGCCACTATTTCGAGGATAAATTTTCGCGATCGGATTCTTTTGGTGGCCCGCATTCGATCGGCGATCGGCTCGATCTGCGGCTGGCTTTCGGCGAAGGCTGGGCGACGGCGCTGTCCGGCATGGCGCTGGACAACCCGCTGTACTGCGACACCGGCGTTGCCGGCACCTCGGGCGGCTTCGGTATTGGCGCCGAGTCGGGTTCATACAATGCGCGCGGCTGGTATGACGAGATCTCGGTGCTGCGGTTCATCTACGACATGTGGGACGATGCCGATGACGGCGGTGGCGCCGACACGGTCTCGGTCGGATTCGGCCCTATCTACGAGGTCATGACGGGACGCCAGAAGACGACCGAGGCGTTCACGACGATCTTCTCGTTTGCGACCGAGCTGCGCGCGATCCTCAACTCCGGTGACCAGGCCGGGCTCGACGCCCAGCTTGCTCGTGAGGATGTCCCGTCGACCGGTCTTGATATCTGGGGCAGCAACGTGACCAGCATCGATCCGTCGGTCGATGCGTTTGCCGCCGGTAAACCCGATGTTTTCCCCATCTACACGGACATCGTCGCCGACGGCTCCGTGCTGAACATCTGTTTCAACAGCCAGTTCGATGACGGCCGCGACGGCAACAAGCTCTCCGAGGACCGTTACCTGCGGATTTCGGTTCCCGTGACCGACCAGTACGATGTCGAGATTGCGACAACGACGCCGACACCGGTAACCGACGATCCGGATGATCGCGACCAGAGCGACCCGGACATCTACATTTTTCGTGGCGCGCAGTTCATCACGGCCGGAACCGGGCCGGATGACAACATCGAGACTTTCACGACACCGACGTTACAGGCCGGCCAGACCTATATCGCGGCCATCGAGGAATGGCGCTTTGATGACGAGGAAGCAGCCGCGAGTTATCCTGACCGGATCTGCATGAACGTCTCATTCTCGCCGACACCCTGAAATGCATGCAGCCAGGTGAAAACTATGTATCGAACGATGCTCCCCTTTTTAATGTCGATGGCGCTGATTGCCGCCTGCGGTGACGAGGCTGGCAACGGCAGTGCGGCGACGAGCGACGCCAATGTGATCGAGCCATCGACCAGCGCGCCGAAGGTCACGTTCGAACCCGGCGGCACCGATGTGACGACGGTCAAGCCGAGCAGCCCGATTCAAATCAGCTACCGGATCATTGGTCAGCCAATCATCGGCCAGCCCGTGGCGATCGACCTGCAGTTCGACTCCGCGCTCGGAGCAACGTCGTTCAACGTCAACTACCGTGTCAATGACTCGACGGCACTGCAGCTCCCGGAGTCGCAGGCATCGCGAGTCGCCGTGTCGCCAACCATTGCCGAAGAGCGCGGCAAAGCGGCGCAGCAGGTGCGGGTAATCCCGCTGCGGGAAGGGAGGCTGTACCTGAATGTCGCCGCCGAGGTCGAAACCGAATCAGGCTCGTTCTCCAGCGTGACGGCCGTGCCCATACAGGTCGGCCCCGCGGTTCGCGAACTCCAGGAAAACGGCGTGGTTACGACGGACGAAAACGGTGAGCTGATCCGGACACTGCCGGCGAGGACCGACTAACGGCGATGAATGATGAAGCCCACTAAGATTGTTCTCCTGCCCCTGCTGCTTTCAGGCTGTGCTCACGGCCTGTTAGGAGGCCTGTCGGCCGTAGATACCTCTGGGTTTGGTTCTGGCTTAGGCCCGGATTCTACGGAAACAGCGCATCCCGGCGAACATCCCCCGGATCCTAGCACCCCCCTTGATACAAGGTTTATGGTGGGTGGCAAGGAGTATACCTATGAAATGCTTGGCTTTAAAAATGCGCGTGAGTATGCTCGGTACCATGATCGGAAGGATCCGTCGGCATCCAGTTTCAGCGCCGATGAGTATAAATCCGGTGCGTATCGATACGCTAAATCTGGTGAGCGTGGCAGCGTTAGCTGGCGTATTTCCCAATATAAGCACAGGGGAGAAGGCGATGATTAGGTGTCAACGGAAGGCAGGGTCTGCGATACCGATGATCCTCGGGACATCGATAACATCATAGAAGTTTTTAATTCTCCAGAACGGTCTCCCCGCCAAGCTTTACTCTCCGTTCTAAATTCTGAAATTGAGTCAGTCATCGCCGTTGCGTCTTGGTCCGTTATCACTGTAAGGCGTCGATCATAATCGGGAATAATTTCCCAAAATAAAGCTGAAAATCGGACCTGCGTCACAGATTCGGATGCGCCGCGGCCCGTAGAGTACGACCTTGGAATCGTTCTCAACGGATTGAGCGGGTCGCCCGATGCAAAAGGAGCTTCGCGACAGGATCAGACAGGCGACCGAGTCGTCTGCGATCGAGAAGCCGGACTTCGTCGCGTTGCTACGGTTGATCGACCAGCATTATGACAGGATGGAGGCGACGATCACGCAGTCGCTGGCCGTCTCGACACCTCTCGAAGCGATCTTCGACAGCGTCACCGAGGCGCTGCTCTCGGTCAGTGAAGGCGGCGTCATTTGCAGCGCCAACAAGATCTGCTCGCACTACTTCGATCTCACCCGCGAGGAACTGATTGGTTCCCGGATCGAGCGCATACTGCCCGACAGCAATACATGCTCCCTCGCTGAATTCCTCGATCCCTTCATGTCCCGCCTCGATGATACCCGGGTCAGGGTCGAGGGCGGCCGGGTCGAAGCGCAGCGCGCCGGAGGCGAACGCTTTGTCGCTGAAATCAGTGCGAGCGAACTGCAGGTCGGCGCAAGCAGGACGTTCGTGATCAGTCTGCGGGATGTAACCGGTCAGCAGAGAGAACAGAGCGTGCTCAAGGAAAGTGAAGAGCGCTACCGTGCGCTTGTCGAAAACGCGCCCGAGGCAATCGTTGTCTTTGACATTGACGAGAACCGCCTGGTGGATGCCAATGAGCAAGCCTGCGAATTGTTCAACCTGTCGCATGCGCGACTCCTGACGGTTGGCCCGGAGGAGATAAGCCCCAGGATGCAGGCCGATGGGCTGCCGTCTTTCGGCGTTCGGCGCGGCTACGTGGATAGGGCGCTGAACGGAGAACATCCGACATTCGAATGGATGCACCTGAACTCGGATGGCGACGAAATTCCATGCGAGGTTCGCTTCTCGAGACTGCCATCGGCCGACCGCCGGCTGATCCGCGCAACGATCACCGACATCGCCGAGCGCAAGCGCAATGAAACGATAGCATTTGCAGAAAACAAGATACTGGAGATGATCGCCGCGAGCGTACCCTATGAGCGCACGCTACGCGCGATATGTCGCGGCGTCGAACGCATCAACTCCGGTTTTCGTGCCGCGGTGATGGAACTGGACGGAGACAGTCGAACGCTGCGCGTCAGCCAGGCGCCTGGACTCCCGGAATCGTTGAAGAGCTGCATGGCTTGCGTCAGGGTTGGTAGCCGCAGCATAAGCTGCGGTGCAGCCGTGCATCATGAGAGGGATACGTTTTGCGAAGACCTCGCCGCCGAGCCGGCCTGGGCAACAGTGAATGCAGGAACCGGGGAACATGCTACGGCGGCCGCATGGTCGTTTCTCCTGCGCGGTGAGGCCGACAACGTCATCGGCACGCTGGATGTGTTCGTCGATGAGAAACGCGGACCTTCCACCGATGAGTTGGACAAGCTCAATCGCGTGGCCCGCCTTGCCGGCATCGCGATCAAGCGCCATCACGACGAAAGCAGGCTGCGCGACTCGGAGTCGCGCTATCGGGGCCTGTTCGAGAATGTCGTCGACGGAGTGTATATCGCGCGGCGGAGCGGCGAACTGATCGCCGCGAATCCCGCGCTCGTCGAGATGCTTGGCTTCGGAAATGCGGAGGAACTCAAGGAAATCGGCAACACGGCAAAGCTTTACGTCAATCCGGTCGATCGGGAACGCGTATTCGCGCGGTTGGAAGCACAGGGTTACGTCAAGAACTTCGAGTACCGTCTGCGGCGCAAAGACGGGCGTGAAATCGTCGTCCTCGAGAACGCGCGCGCTGTCTGCGATGACGAAGGCAATGTCGTTGCGCACGAGGGCACGATTACCGATATCACGGATCGCAAAAGAGCCGAGACGCGTGTTTTCGAGGAGAAAGAGCGTGCCCAGGTCACGCTTCAATCCATCGGCGACGGAGTGATCACGACCGATGCTGAAGGCCGGGTCGACTATATCAACCCGATGGCACAGGACCTGACGGGATTCGACATGCGCGGCGCCCTGGGCCGGCCCATTACCGAGATAATGACCTTTACCAAAGAGCATCTGCACGCGCCAATCGATAACCCGGTGATGCGCTGCCTCCGGGAGGGAAGAGTAATTTCGCTTGACGAAACCTGCGTTCTGATTAACGCCAGCGGCGACAAGATACCGATTCAGGACTCGGCGGCCCCTATTCGGGACCGGGTCGGCAACATTATTGGCTCGGTCATCGTGTTCCATGACGTCAGCAAGGAGTCGCGGTTATTTCGGCAGCTGAGCTACCAGGCATCCCACGATGCGCTAACCGACCTGATCAACCGGCGCGAGTTCGAAACCCGCCTCTTTACCGCACTCGATAAACTGCGTGGGGACACCGAGTCCGCACACGCACTGCTGTACCTGGATCTCGATCAGTTCAAGGTCGTCAACGACACTTTTGGGCACACGGCGGGTGATGCGCTGCTCAAACAGCTGGCTGATCTCGTGTACGCCAAGATTCGCTCGACTGACGTAATGGCCCGGCTAAGCGGCGACGAGTTCGGGATTTTGCTCGAAGGTTGCAACGAGGCTCGAGCGATGCAGGTGGCGGAATCGATTCGTGGCGAGGTCGAAGGCTATCGCTTCGAGTGGAAAGACTCGTTCACGTCAATTCGCTGCTCGATAGGCGTCGTAATGGTAACGAGTGACAGCGACGACGTAGCTTCGCTCATGAGCTCTGCCGACGTTGCCTGTTATTCCGCCAAAGAGATGGGCCGCAACAAGGTGCATATGTACCAGGACAGCGATGCCTCTCTGCGTCACGAGGAGATGAAGTGGGTGTCCCGCATCACCAGTGCGGTGGAAGACGACCGGTTCGAGCTGTTTTTCCAGCCCATCGTGGGCATTTCGGAAGGCAGCGACAAGCGCAACGGGCATTACGAATTGCTGTTGCGCATGCGTGACGAGAACGGCGAACTCGTCGGCCCTGACCAGTTCATACCTGCTGCCGAGCGCTACAACCTGATGTCGACGCTGGATCGGTGGGTTATACGCGAGGCAATGTCGAAGCTGGCCGACCGCGATTCCGGCGGAGAAGCACGCTACACGCTCGCGATCAACCTGTCCGGGACGTCGCTTAGCGAGGATCGCTTTCTTGAAGACGTCATCCTGGAGTTCGAAAAGCAGGACCTGCCGCCGGGCGCGATCTGTTTCGAGATTACGGAGACCGCGGCGATCTCGAACCTCTCGCGCGTCGTGCACTTCATGCAGGCGCTCAAAGCCCTGGGCTGCAAGTTCTCGCTTGACGATTTCGGCAGCGGCCTGTCTTCGTTTACCTACCTGAAGAATCTGCCTGTCGACTTCCTCAAGATCGATGGCCATTTCATACGCAATGTAGCTTGTGACAATGTCGATGAGAGCATGGTGAAAGCGATTCGTGAAGTCGGGTCCGCCATGGGGATCGAGACGATTGCCGAGCGTGTGGAAACGAAGCAGGTGCTCGACAAGCTCGGCACGCTCGGCGTCGGCTTTGCCCAGGGCTATTACATCGCGCGGCCGACTTCTGTCCGCTCGTTCGAGCCGTGGGGCCGCAGTCGCTTCTCGGAAGTCCCCGCCTGATGGGTTACACTGCCTGACAAAGAATTCTAACCTATCGATTCATGTCAGACGGCCTCGACGACAAACCCAATGAACCGCTGCTGTCCAGCCGCGAACCGTCGCCGTTTTATGTGCTTAACGCACTCTCCGAGACGCCTGTCATGCTGGTCTGCGACCATGCGAGCTGCCGTTTTCCTGAGAGTCTTGGTGACATGGGGCTCGATCCGTTCGCAAGGCGGTGTCACCTGGCGATCGACATTGGCGCCGGTTCCCTGACCGAGAGGCTTTCCCGCAGCCTGGGCGTAACCGCCATTTTGGCGCAGTATTCGCGCCTTGTCGTCGACTGTAACCGGGAGCTCATGGATCCCGGCGCGTTCCTGGAATACGGCGACGGGATCCTCGTGCCTGGCAACCGCAATCTTCATCAGAGCGACAAGGATCGCCGTGCCGATGCGATTTACTGGCCATACCATCACGCAATCGACCAGCAGGTCCAGCGGCTGCGGTCAGTCGGACCTCCGCCTGCGTTCATTTCGATACACAGCTTCACGCCTGTCCTTAACGGCGAATCTCGGCAGTGGCAAATCGGCGTGCTGTGGGACAAGGACCAGCGGCTGTCGGACATATTTATCGAGGAGTTTCGCGCTGCAGGTTTCCTGACCGGCGACAATGAACCTTATTCCGGAAAGGCGCCACAGGACTTTACGATCGATCATCATGCCGAGGAGATCGGACTGCCGCATGTTGGTATCGAGATTCGACAGGACCTGATCAACGACGTCGAGGGTGTTGAAAAGATCGCGGCGGTCATGCACAAAATAATCGAAGCGATACCTGAGCGCATTGGCCTGCGCGAGGACCGAATTCCGGCCTGAACGCGGGCCTAAGAGCGGACTGCCACCTGGGGGGCACAATGAGCAATACTGAGCCGAAGTTCACCATAGGCGTCGAAGAAGAATACCTGCTCGTCGATCGCGAGTCGCGCGGCCTAATCATTGATCCGCCGGCCAGCCTGATGAAAGAGTGCGAGGAACGCTGCGGGAGCCAGGTGACCGCGGAGTTGTTGCGATCGCAAATCGAGATCGGCACCAAGGTATGCCGGAACGTGCAGGAGGCCCGGGAGGATCTCACGCGCCTGCGCAAGATTATTATCGAGGTGGCCAACAGTCATGGCCTCGCCCCGATTGCTGCATCGACACATCCATTCAGCAGCTGGGTCGACCAAAAGCAAACGCCGAAGGATCGTTACGAAGAGCTGACGATCGAGATGCAGGCCGCAGCGCGGCGCCTGTTGATTTGCGGAATGCATGTTCATGTCGGGATCGACGATGACGAACTGCGTATCGACCTCATGAACCAGATGTCGTATTTCCTGCCGCACCTGCTGGCGCTGTCCTGTTCGTCGCCGTTCTGGGAGGGGCACAACACGGGGTTGAAAAGCTACCGGCTGACCGTGTTCGACGCATTGCCGCGGACCGGGATTCCTGAACGGTTTGCCAGCTTCGCCGAGTACCAGCGCCACGTTAAGATTCTCATCGACGCGGGCCTTATCGAGGATTCCACCCGCATTTGGTGGGACTTGCGGCCCAGCGCCCGCTTTCCGACGCTGGAAACGCGCGTGATGGACGTTTGCACGCGACTCGATGATACGGTCGCATTGACGGCTCTGCTCGTTTGTATCCTGCGCATGCTGTATCGGCTACGTTCCGCCAACCAGCGCTGGCGCATCTATACGCCCATGCTGATCCGCGAGAACCGCTGGCGCGCAATGCGCTATAGCTTCGATGAAGGCCTGATCGACCTGGCGAAAGGCGAGGTAGTGCCGTTCGAGGTGCTGCTCGAGGAACTGTTCGATCTTGTCGCCGAGGATGCCGAAGCGCTCGGCTGCACCGAGGAGATTGCTTCGTTGCACAATATCCTCGCGCGTGGCACAAGCGCACACCGGCAGTTGCAGCGTTTCGAACTCGAGCGTTCCAATGGTGCCGATGAACAGACGGCCCTTATAGCCGTCGTCGATACCCTGATCGAGGATACCCAGAACGGTCTTTAGGGACTGACTGCAATTCCAGGCTCGGGGAACATCCTTGACCGAGCGTTGCCGGTGCATTTATGCCGGATAACCGGCTGCGACGCGCGCTGCCGCCGCGATCTCGCAGGAAAGGAATGACAGCCTGGCGTATCGGTCGCTGATCTCTCGACAGGTCAGGGAGCCGGCACGGTCACCAGGTCGACGGTGTTTGGGTCTACGGTATCCAGCGCAATCAGGTCCAGCACGTCACCGGCGCCGACAGTGATCCGGTTGGGGCCGGCAACAATCGTTTCCTCGCCGGAAACGGTCAAATAGATGTCGTAGCTCCCCGGTATCAGGTTCGTGAAATAGGGTTCGCTCCCCAGATCTAATCCTGGTCTGGAAGGGAACTTGTCGACGATGCCTTCGTCCGGTTCGACTATGTAGACGTCAACAGCGTTCTGGTTAGTTGAAGCGTTGAACAGGGTAAACTTGCCCGAAATGACAACGGACCGGCGATCGGGAAGATAGCTCAGACCGGCGAGCGCACCGGTTGGGCCGATGACGTAGAAATTAACGAACCTGCCCGGTAAACCCGTAGCCTCAGCTTCAAACAGGATCGAGCCGACATTCATCTCGGCCGTATAGGTCAGAGGATTGATGCCCGTGGCCACCTCGATGTCACCGCTGACATCGCCAAACGCATGCCCGGAGAGCAGGGGTACGGTCAGTGTTTCGTCCGCATAGACGTCGACGGTGCCGAGCGCGATGGACGTATTGAAGAACCTAAGGGTTGGAGAGAATCGAGCATCCGGCAAGTTGAAGGTTGCCCCGGGCTGCAATCCGCGTGCCACGTATGGGCTTGGATCGTCTTCGTCGCCATCGAAAACCGTAAAGATCGTCGATGATTGCGATGGGCGGCTGCCGGCCAGGGAAACGAAATGAACCGTCAATGGGTCGCCGGCAGCCGTGACCGTCAGTACGTAATCGCCAGCCTCAAAGTCGGTGGCTTCGAGGATTTCGCCGAACGCCAGTGTGCCGACCAGGTTTTCAGGCGCAATCGTGGTACCCGTAGCGGCGAAATACACGTCGATATCGCCCAGCGAAGCAGCCGTATGCCCGAAGCGGGCCTCGAATACGGTTTCAGTACCACTCCACTCCCGTGTCGGCGCCTCCCAGACCGTGATCGCCGGGCTCTTGTAATTGCCGCTGATGACGAAGGTATATTCAACGTCCTTGACCACAGTCAGCGCTTTTCTTGCGACGCGCGTCAGTTCCGTGTCGGTCGCGGCTACCTGCACGTCAAAATTGAAAACGTAATCGAGGTCGTCGAACTGGCTCGATGTCGTTGAGTTTTTGTACTCGGCCGCTCCGATCAGGCGCTCTTCGATCAGGAAGCGGAAAGCGGGTGACGACTTTATTGCGTTGACGGCGCGAACAGTCCCCTTGCCGGTTGCGACAGGCAGTTTCGTTTCGCCGGCGCAGCCCGTAAGGGTTATGGCCAGGGCGGCCAGTACACAGAGCAATGATCTCATTCGATTTTCCCGGTAGTCCGTCGGGTATGTGCTCTTCCGGTCACATACGCAGTTCATCGACAGTATCTAGCTGCCCGCCTCGAAACCGTAGATGGATTTGACCTCGAGATACTCGTCGATTCCGTAAGCACCCCATTCACGACCGTTACCTGACTGCTTGTAGCCGCCGAAAGGCGCCATCGAATTACCTTCTGCGCCGTTGATGTGGACCATGCCCGTCCGCAGGCGAGACGCGACTGCTCGCGCGCGGTCGAGGCTCCCTGACGAAACGTAGCCCGACAAACCGTAAGGGGTATCATTGGCAATTCGGACAGCCTCGTCTTCATCGTCGTAAGGGATGATTGACAGCACCGGCCCGAATATTTCCTCACGCGCGATCGCCATGTCATTCGTGACGTTTGCGAATACGGTCGGGCGGACATAGTAACCTTTACCGAGGCCCTCTGGTCTGCCGGTACCGCCGGCTGCCAGCGTTGCGCCTTCGTCGATGCCTTTCTGGATCAGCGCCTGCACTTTGTTCCACTGCACGTCAGATACCAGCGGGCCGACTTGGACACCCGCTTCGCGGGGGTTGCCAACAACGGTTGCATTTGCGACCTTGGCCGCAAGCGCGGCCGCTTCCTCCATCCGGTCCCGGGGGACGAGCATGCGTGAGGGAGCATCGCAGGATTGTCCGGTGTTGAAGAATATTTCTTCGGCGCCGCCTTTCACCGCAGTTTCGAAGTCGGCATCGTCGAGCAGAATATTGGCCGATTTGCCACCGAGCTCCTGCGCGACGCGCTTGACCGTCGGTGCCGCATTTTGTGCGACCAATACCCCGGCGCGCGTGGATCCTGTGAACGACACCATATCGATTCCGGGATGTTCCGACAAAGCCGTACCAACGCCGGGACCGTCGCCATTGACCAGGTTGAACACCCCCGCGGGCACACCCGCCGCATCCACGATCTCGGCGAAGATTGCTGCGTCGAAAGGCGCTATCTCGCTCGGCTTCAGCACCATCGTGCAGCCGGCCGCGAGTGCAGGCGCGACTTTGCAGGCAACCTGGTTCACGGGCCAGTTCCAGGGCGTGATCATGCCGCAGACACCGATGGGTTCCCTGACGATCAACGTATCGCGATTGCGCTCCTCGAACTCATAGGCTTTGAGTGCACGAATCGTTGCTTTGATGTGTTGTGGGCCGCTCCCGGCCTGCGGGCCATTCGCGACGTCCCACGGTGCGCCCATTTCGTCCATGATGGCCTCGGCCACATCCTTGTAGCGTTTCGTGAACTCATCGAGGATGGCCTGCAGCAGGTCGATTCGCTGCTCACGCGTTGTCTTCGAGTAGCTTTCGAAGGCCCGCCTGGCCGCAGTGACGGCCTTGTCGACGTCCGCCGTCGAGCCGAGGCTGATGCGTCCGCAGACTTCCTCCGTAGCCGGGTTGATCACGTCTAGAGTGCGCGGCTCGACCGGATCGACCCACGCCCCATCAATATAAAACTGCAGCACTTCGCGCATTAAACGTCCTCCTCAGCGAGCCGCGAATGATAGCCTAAATTCAATATTTCGGGGCGCTTTCGGTTTGTCTTCGCAATATACTACCCGCAAGGGAGGATCAGAAATGACAACAAATAAAGAACTCTTGGAGACCCGCATCAACAATACGCCGCAGGGTGTCGGCACACAGACCACGGTATTTGCCGACCGCGCCAGGAACGCCGAACTCTGGGATGTCGAGGGCAACCGGTACATCGATCTTGCGGCCGGCATCGCGGTCGTCAATACCGGGCACAACCACCCCGATGTCATTGCCGCCGTGCGCAGCCAGCTCGATCGTTTCAGCCACACCTGTTTCCAGGTTGCCCCTTACGACGTCTACGTGCAGCTGGCCGAACGGCTCAATGCGGCGGCGCCGGGTCCGTCGCCAAAGAAAACAATCTTCCTCACAACTGGCGCGGAAGCCGTTGAAAATGCAGTAAAAATAGCAAGGCGCCACACGGGACGCAGCGGCGTTATCGCGTTTTCAGGGGCGTTCCATGGCCGGACGATGATGGGTATGGCGCTGACCGGCAAGGTCGTGCCTTACAAGGTCGGGTTCGGGCCGTTTCCTGCCGAAGTGTTTCACGTGCCGTTTCCGATCGAATACCACGGCGTGAGCGTCGAGGATTCGCTGGCCGCGCTCGGCACGTTGTTCAAATCGGACGTCGAGCCCGACCGGGTTGCGGCAATGATAATTGAGCCGGTGCAGGGCGAGGGCGGGTTCTACCCGGCGCCTCTCGAATTCCTGCAAAAACTGCGCGCGATCTGTGATGAGCACGGCATCTTGCTCATCGTTGACGAGGTGCAATCGGGCTTCGGGCGGACCGGTACATTGTTCTGCTGCGAGCAGGCCGGCATTGAGCCTGACCTGATGCCGGTGGCGAAGAGCCTGGCCGGCGGTTTCCCGCTGTCCGGAGTGATCGGCAAGGCGGACATCATGGATTCCGTGCCGCCCGGAGGCCTCGGCGGTACCTACGGCGGTTCGCCCATAGCCTGCGCGGCCGGTCTTGCCGTACTCGACGTCATAGAAAAAGAGAATCTCTGTGCAAAGGCGCGCGCCATTGGCGAGGAGATTCGCAGCTGGGCCACGGAACTGCAGGCGGTCAACAACTGCATCGGCGATATTCGCATCACCGGGGCTATGTGTGCGATCGAACTCGTAAAGAACGGCGAAGCGGATAGTCCTGACCCTGACCTGACCAAGGCGATCGCCGCGGAAGCACTGACAGAAGGTGTGCTCTTATTGACCTGTGGGGTACGGGGTAACGTGATACGTTTTCTGCCGCCGCTGACAATCGAACCGGAAATGCTGCAGGAGGCGCTCAATGTGGTCGGCGAGGTTATCAGCCGCTTGACTCAGGACGTTCGCAAGGCAGGTTGATTGCGCCAGCGGCAGGGGAGCGCGATTAACGGTCACGGGAAATAGTATGCTGCCGCTGGGTGACTTCATCCATTTGGGCATCACCGGCATAGCGCAAGGCTGCGCTTACGGGCTGATCGCGCTCGGCTTTGTCCTTATTTACAAGGCAACCGAGGTCGTCAACTTCGCTCATGGCGAGTTCATGATGCTTGGCGCCTTTGCCGTCCTCACTTTTTCTGAAGTGCTCGGATGGGGCTTCTGGCCCGCTTTCGTTCTCGGCTGCCTGTCGATCGCGGTCGTCGGCTACCTCGTCGATGCGCATATCATGCGTCGTATCATCGGCGAATCGCAGGCGAGCATCTTTATCCTGACTGTCGCTTTCGGTTTTATCTTCCGGGCGCTTGCCGGGATGATTTTCGGCTGGAATACGCATTCACTCGATACGCCGTTCGACGGCAAGATCGCATTTGGCAGCCTCGTCGAGGTCAACGTCGACCGCATTGCTATTATCGTTGCGACCGTGATTCTCGTCGCCGCGATCTATGCATTTTTCGGACGCACTCGCTACGGCATTGCCATGCAGGCGGCGTCGCAAAATCAGCTGGCGGCCTATTACATGGGTATTCCGGTCAAGCGCCTGGTCTCGGCAACCTGGGCGATCGGCGCATTCATCGCCGCGGCTGCAGGCGCCTTGCTGGCCCCCGTCACGCAAATCGATACGACGATCGGGCTGCTCGGTATCAAAGCCCTCGCCGGGGCAATCGTCGGCGGCTTCGGCTCGATTCCGGGCGCACTCCTGGGCTGCATACTGATAGGCGTGATCGAGCCGTTCGCCGATTACTACCTGCCCGGTATCAAGGGCGTGTCGGCCTACGTTGTCATGCTGGTCGTCCTGTTTGTGCGGCCCGAAGGGTTGATCGTGCAGACCTACCAGAAGAAGGTCTGAGCGATGCAGTTTCTTTTCAAGACGCATTACAACGACGATATTCGCTTTCTGGCGAAGACCGGGGAAAAGATTCGTGTCGCATTGGTGATCGGTCTGCTGCTCGTCGCTCCGCTCCTGTTTTCGGATTACTACCTGGCCGAGCTCGGGCTGCTGCTCGTTTACGCGATTGCCGGCGTCGGCCTGATGGTCCTGACGGGCCATACGGGGCAGGTCAGTTTCGGGCACGCGGGCTTTCTCGGTATCGGCGCCTACACGCACGCGATACTGACGTCGCACGGCATGCCCTTCAGCCTTTCGATCCTGCTGACGATATTGTTAGCCGGCGCCCTCGGCATGGTAATCGGCCGGTCGGCGTCGAAGATGCACGGATTCTATCTCGCCATCGCGACGCTCGCTTTCGGTATCCTGATCGAAACCGTCTTCGGCGAATGGACGGCCCTGACCGGCGGGCATGCCGGATTCGCCGTGCCGGGTCTGAAGGTCTTCGGCGTATCGCTCGCCGCGGCGTGGCAGCAGTATTACGTCGACCTGTTATTCGCCGTGGTCGTCATCGGCGGCGCATCAAACCTGTTCCGCTCGCCGACCGGGCGCTCTTTCGTCGCCGTGCGCGACTCGGAGCTCTCCGCGCGCTGTCTCGGCGTCAACGTCGAGTGGGTCAAGATCCAGTCGTTCGGCGTCAGTGCTGCGATCACGGGACTGGCAGGCGCGCTGCTAGCGCACCACCTTACCTACATCGTGCCCGAGACGTTCGGGGTTCTTGAATCACTCAAGCTGCTGCTGATGATCGTCGTCGGCGGGCTCGGCAGTATTCTCGGGGCGGTGCTCGGTGCGATCTTTATCTCGGTGTTGCCGGTCGCGCTGAGCTTTCTGAAAGACATCCTGCCACCGTCCATCGGGCAGACCGCCGGGCTCGAGCCGCTGCTCTTCGGAGTGATCATCGTCGTCGTCATCGTTTTCGAACCGCTTGGCTTGTATGGGCGCTGGATGAAGCTGCGCTTCTTTTTCGAGACGTTCCCGTATTACCGCAAGTCGTCATTCGTGCGGCAGAAGTCTTACCTGAAAACGGAGCGACTGCGATGAGGCCGCGGCAAACGCTGTCGGTGCGCAACCTGTCGATCGAGTTCGGCGGCGTGCACGCCGTCGAGGATGTGTCGTTCGACGTCGAGCCCGGCGAGGTGTTTGCAATAATCGGTCCTAACGGGGCGGGCAAAAGCACTATTTTCAACCTCATAAGCCGCCTGTACGAGCCGACCGCAGGCACGATTCAATATGGCGATCAGGACCTGCTGCAACTGCCGGCGCACAAGGTGGTGCAGGCCGGCATCGGCAGGACGTTTCAGAACATCGAGCTGTTCGAGCACGCCACCGTGCTGCAGAATCTTCTCGTCGGCCGCCACTGCCACGCTCGTGCCAACCCGTTCACAAATTTCCTGTTCTGGCCAGGCGTGCGGGCAGCCGAAATTGAGCACCGCAGGAAGATCGAGGACATCATCGACCTGATGGAGATTGCTCAGTATCGCGATGTAAAGATTTCGGATCTCTCCTACGGCGCGCGCAAGAATGTCGAACTCGCGCGGGCGCTTTGCGCCGAGCCCTCGCTGCTGCTGCTCGATGAGCCGGCGTCCGGACTCAATAACGAGGAAACCGACGACGTCTCCTTCTGGCTCGAGGACATCAAGCACGATCTCGGCGTGACGATCATCATGGTCGAGCACGACATGAATCTCGTCGGTCGCGTGGCGGATCGGGTCATGGCGGTCAACGACGGAAAACTGGTCGCGATCGGCACGCCGGATGAGATTCGTGACGATGCCGAAGTCCAGCGCGCCTATCTCGGGGTCGCCACATGACGCCGCCGCTTTTGGAAATGCGCAACATCGAGACCTACTACGGTCCGATCATGGCGATTCGCGGCGTCAGCCTGATTGTCGAAGAGGGCGAGATTGTGACGGTGCTCGGGGCCAACGGGGCTGGCAAGACCACGCTGTTGAAGACCGCAACCGGCGCGCTCGACAGTAACAAGGGCCAGGTCCTGCTCGACGGTCACGAGATACAGTGCCGCGATCCGGACTGGGTTGCGCGCCAGGGCATCGCCCACGTGCCGGAGGGTCGCGAGGTGTTCCCGTTTCTGACGGTTGCCGAAAATCTCGCGATGGGCGCCTACAATCGCCGCGACAAAAAAGCGATCGCCGCCGATCTTGAAACGGTCTACGATTATTTCCCGGTGCTGCGCAAGCTGCGCCACAAGATGTCGACGTATCTTTCGGGCGGTCAACAGCAGATGCTCGCAATCGGGCGCGGTTTCATGGCGCGGCCGCGGCTCTTGTTGCTCGACGAACCCTCACTGGGTCTGTCGCCCGTGCTGGTGCAGGAGATTTTTGACATCATCACCCGCCTCAACCAGGAGCAGGGCTTGACGATTCTCCTCGTCGAGCAGAACGCAAACGTCGCACTCAACGTGTCGCAGCGTGGCTACGTCATGGAAGTGGGTGGCATGGTTATGGACGGGCCCAGCGACAAGCTTCTCGACAGCGAGGACATAAAGGAATTTTATCTCGGCAAGAAAGACGAGGGCGTGCGCGGGCGGCGGCGCTGGAAGAAGAGGAAGACCTGGCGTTGAACGACGGGGTGCCGGGCAAATTCATCGAGATCGACGGCTGTGACACGCTGCCGAAATTATTCCTCAAGCGGTCGATCGAGCGTGGTGAGCGGATTGCGATGCGCGAGAAGGACTTTGGCATCTGGCAGAGCTACTCGTGGAATGACTATCGCGAGCGCGCTTTCGAGATAGCTCATGGCCTGCTGTCGCTCGGCTTGCAGCGCGGCGACGTCGTCTCGATCCAGAGCGAGGATTGCCGCGAATGGCTATGGGCCGACATCGGCGCGATGCTGGCCGGCGGCGTCGTGAACGGCATTTATCCGACCTACCAGTCGCGCCAGGTCGAGCATGCGCTCAGCGACTCGAACTGCCGGTTTCTGTTCGTCGAGGACGAGGAGCAACTCGATAAATACCTCGAAATCGAGGCATCGCTGCCCGGCATCGAGAAAGTCTATGTTTTCGACTGGCGGGGGCTGCGCGGCTTCCAGCACGACAAGGTTGCCCCGATCGAGAAGCTTTACAAGATCGGCGACAGGTTCGGGCGCGACAACCGGGGACTGATCGAGACGATCGCCGCGGAGGGCAGTGGCGACGATCTTGCCGCGCTGGTCTATACATCGGGCACGACCGGCATGCCAAAGGGGGCGATGCTCTCGCAACGCTACATCGTCTTCCAGATGCGGCTCGCACCCGAGTATCTGCGGCAGACGGCGGACGACGAGCTTCTGACCTACCTGCCGCTCTGCCACATCGCCGAACGGGTCTTTTCGTGCTGGCTGCCGCTAGCGCACGGCGCGACGATTAATTTCGCGGAGAGTCCCGAGACCGTCATGCAGAACCTGCAGGAGGTTTCACCGACCTATATGTTCGCCGTACCCCGGGTCTGGGAGAAGTTTTACTCGCGGGTCACGACGGCGATGTCCGAGGCGACCTGGGTCGGCAGAAAGGCCTTCGGGTTGGCGCTGGCGGTCGGCAGGCGGCGCGCCGACAAGCTACAGCGACAGCAATCGCTGACGATCGTCGACAAGCTGCTGTTCGAGATCGCCGATCGCACGGTGTTTCGCAATATCAAGCGGGTGCTTGGGCTCGATCGGGCAAAAAAAGCCGCGACTGCGGCAGCTCCCATATCCCCGGATCTCCTCAAGTGGTTCCTCGCAATTGGCATCGAGATCGATGAGCTTTGGGGCCAGACCGAGATCGGCATCGTGACGAGCACGAAGCAGGGCGTATTTCGTTTCGGCAAGGTCGGCGTGCCGTTCCCGGGCACGGAAGTGCGCATTGACGACAACGGCGAAATCATTGCGCGCTCGGATGGCCAGTTCGACGGTTATCTGAATCTTCCCGACAAAACCGCCGAGACGATCGTCGACGGCTGGATTCGAACGGGAGATGTCGGCAAGCTTGACGAGGAAGGTTACCTGTCGCTCACCGACCGGCTCAAGGACATTATCATCACGGCCGGCGGCAAAAACATCACACCGTCGGTCATGGAGAATGAACTAAAGTTCTCTCCGTACATATCGGATGCCGTCATCATCGGCGACGCGCGCAAGTACCTGACCTGCCTCGTCATGATCGATCAGGAGAACGTCGAGCATTATGCCCAGACGCATTCGGTGCCATTCACCGATTACCGATCGCTATGCGCGCGTCCCGAGATCGTCGAATTGATTGACAAGGAAGTGACGCGCGTCAACCATGGCTTTTCGAGCGTCGAGCAGGTCAAGAAGTTCAGGCTGATCGATGTATTATTGACGGCAGAAGACGAAGAGCTGACGCCGACGATGAAGCTCAAACGCAGCTACGTCAGCCGGAAGTACAGCGATCTAATCGAATCGATGTATTCGGGCTGATGAGCCCGGGAGATAGTGGTCAAATGAAGAAATGGATCGCACTGATAGCTGTCGTTATCGCGGGTTGCGGGGGGCAGGAGGGCGCGCCGCAGGGCGAGACGACGCGCGGCGTCACAGCCGATGAAATAGTGATAGGAACGCATACCGACCTGTCGGGTGGCCTGGCGATACTGGGCGTGCCGATAACCATTGGTCAGCGCATGCGTTACGAGGAGGCTAACGACGCGGGCGGTATACACGGCCGGAAGATTCGGCTTGTCGCCGAAGATTCGCAATACCAGATGCCGATAGCGGTGAAAGCGACGAACAAGCTGCTTAACGTCGACAATATCTTCCTGATGGTCGGCAGCATGGGCACGCCGATGAACATCGCCTTGATGCCACGCATGTTCGAGGCGGGTGTACCGAGCTTGTTTCCCGTGACGGCCGCGACGCAGATGTACGAGCCGCTGCATCCGATGAAGTTCGCGTACTTTGTCAGTTACCGCGACCAGATTCGCGGCGCCATGGCGCACCTGATCAAGCAGCACGACTACGGGAAAGTATGTGCACAGGTTCTTGCTAACGACTATGGCGGGGAGGTCGAGGTAGGCTACCGACAAGTGGTTGAGGAACATGGCCTCGAGTCCGTCTATCTCGGCCGGCACAAAGCCGGCGAGACCGACTTCGTTGGCACGGTGACGGCCATCAAAAATTCGGGTTGCGAATTGCTGGCGCTTGGCCCCCTGGTCAAGGACGCGATCCTCATTTACACCGCCGCGCGGGACGCGGGCTGGGACGCGCCAATCGTGTCGAACATGGTGCCTTACGTGCCCGAAGTCGCAGCCGCGGCAGACGGCGCCATGGATGGGTTTTACGTGGCTGCGTCATACTATTTTCCCGACTTCGAGACGGAAAGGGCGGCTGGCTCATGGGCCGGAGACTGGTCCGGGAGATACATGGAGAAGTATGGTGAGGAGCCGGCGCCACAAACGGTCGTTGGCTACGTTATGGGCGATCTCGTCGTAAGTGCGCTTCAAGCCGCGGGGCCCGATCCGACGGTCGATAAAGTGCTGGCTGCGCTCGAAACGGTCGACTATTACGAGGACCCGTTCGGCGGCCCGTCACTGTCCTTCAGCCCGACCAAGCACCAGGGTGGCGATTACCTGTACCTGTACCAGGTCAGGGATGGAAAATGGGAGATTGTCGAGAAGAACCTGCCGTATTAGCCACGAGGTTGCGGCAGCGGCAAGTCAGACGTGGGGCAGGTACTTTTGCCGGTACTCGGCAGGCGGCATGTCGTACCAGGACTTGAACGCGGTCGTGAAAGAGCTGATGCTCGAGTAACCCAGCAGCATTGCAACTTCGAGCGCCTTGAGGCGGTTGTCACTCAGATAATTGACGGCGAGCACTGCCCGTACTTCGTTCAGTACTTTCTGAAAGCTTGTCTTTTCGGCGCGCAGGCGGCGTTGCAGCGTACGACGGCTGAGTTTAAGGGCCCGGCAGGCCGCATCGGCGTTTGCCTCACCCTCCGCCAGTAATTCGGCCAGCCTGCGTTTCAGCTGCGCGGCGATATTGTCCTGTGCGTAAAGAGACCTGAGGTATTTTTCCGCTTGTTCGATGAGTTGACCGTACATCACCGGGAAATCGTACCAGAGATTAAGGGGCAGGTTTTGATTTATGGCAGAAATAAACCAGCGCCTTTTTCAATTCAGTAAACTATCCCTCGATCTGAATAAGGAAATACCAATGAATTCACCCGTCAGTTACGAGATCGTCGATTCGATCGGCGTTATCACGGTCGATAATCCGCCCGTCAATGCATTATCCCACGCTGTACGCGAGGGCATCCTCGATGCGATCCACGTGACGAAGAGCGATGAGTCCAGGGCCGTTGTCATCTTGTGCGCCGGCCGTACGTTTATCGCCGGCGCCGACATCACCGAATTCGGCAAGCCGCCGTTGGAACCTTACTTGCCGGACCTCCTGAACGAGATCGAAGCCTCGGAAAAAGTCGTGATTGCGGCTCTGCACGGCACGGTACTGGGCGGCGGCTTCGAAACGGCGCTGGCTTGCCACTACCGCATTGCGCTGGATTCGGCCAAGGTGGGTTTTCCAGAGGTCAAGCTGGGCCTGTTCCCGGGCGCGGGCGGCACACAGCGCGTACCGAGGCTCACGGGCATCGAAGCGGCTGTCGAACTGATGGCTAGCGGCAACCCGATCGGCGCCGCGCAGGCCGCGGACCTGGGGCTTGTCGATAAGGTGGTCTCGGACGACCTGCGCCAGGCGGCGCTGGAGTATGCCGCCGATCTGGTCGCGAGCGGCGCACCGATCCGTCGCACGCGCGACCTCGACGTCGAGGCCGTTGACGACGGCGTGTTCGTTGCTATGCAGGCTGAGCTTGCGAAGCGGGCGCGCGGCCAGATTGCGCCGCTCAAGATGCTCGAGGCCGTAAAAGGCGCCGTGACAATGCCGTTCGAGGAGGGCCTGTTACAGGAACGCGCGCTGTTCTGGGAACTAATGCAGGGCTCCCAGTCGAGAGCGCTCAGGCATATCTTCTTTGCCGAACGCGAAGCGGCCAAGATCAAGGGGTTGCCTCGGGATGCCACGAGGCGCGAGATACAGAGCGTCGGCATTATCGGTGGCGGCACGATGGGGGGCGGTATCGCGATGAGTTTCGCCAATGCCGGGTTCGCGGTCACGATGCTGGAAATCGATGATGAGGCGCTTGAGCGTGGCCTCTCGATAATCGACAGGAATTATGGCGGCAGCGTCAAGCGCGGCAAGTTAAGCGAGGATCAGGCGAAAACGTGCCGGGACCGGATCGCAGGCGCGACCGATTACGCGTCCCTGGCCGACTGCGACCTGGTCATCGAGGCTGTTTTCGAAGACCCGCAGCTTAAGAAAACAATCTTTGCAAAACTCGACGGCGTTTGTAAGGACGGCGCGATCCTTGCGACCAACACGTCCTACCAGGATGTTGACGCAATCGCGGCGGCGACCGGGCGACCTCAAGATGTGCTCGGCATGCATTTCTTCAGCCCGGCGCACATCATGAAGCTGCTCGAGGTCGTGCGCGGTGCAAAAACGGCTGACGATGTGCTTGCCACGGTCATGGCGCTGGCCAAAAAGATTCGCAAGGTGCCCGTGATGTCGGGTGTCTGTTATGGATTTATCGGCAATCGCATGCTCGGGCCGTATATGCGCGAAGGACAGCTCTGCTTGATTGAAGGCAGCACGCCTTCGGACATCGATACGGCGATGCAGGAATGGGGTATGGCAATGGGTCCGTTAAGCGTTGGCGATCTTGCGGGACTCGATATTGGCTACAAGGCGCGCGCGGCGCTGCCCGTCGAAGAGCGCGGTGATCCGAAAAGTTACCGCGTATCGGATGCCCTTGTCGAAATGGGGCGACTAGGGCAAAAAAGCGGCGCCGGCTTTTACAGCTACGATCCCGAGACTCGCAAGAAGCTCTCGGATCCTGCCGTTTTAGAGATCGTAGAGCGAGAGGCAGCGGCGCTGGGCATCGAGCGGCGCAACATCGATGCGGGTGAAATAGTCGATCGGTTGATCTATGCGCTCGTCAATGAAGGACTGAAAATCGTAGAGGAGGGCATCGCGCAGCGGCCCGGCGATATCGACGTTGTCTACGTTTACGGATACGGGTTTCCGGCCTGGCGCGGCGGTCCGATGCACTATGCGGATGAAGTCGGGCTCGAAAAGGTGCTATCGAGAATCAACGAGTTTCGCCAGCGCTTTGGTGACCACTGGGCGCCGGCGCCTTTGCTCGTGCAACTCGTCGAGGAAGACCTGACGCTCGCGGAATGGGCCGCACGCCAATAACCGTACGCTTACTTTAAAAATTGCACAATCCGGAAATCTACGGATTGGCAATTGCCATTGAGGGCGCAATATACCTATCGCCGGAGGAATGCCTCCGGCGGGTGACCCAAAGGAGGTGAGCGAAATGCCCAACGTACGTAACATTCTACCGAAGAAACAGCGTGAAGCTGGTGCCGGCAGGGCGATGAGGCCGTTCACCCACAGCATGGAAGAGTTCTTCGAGAACCGATTCCCGCGCCGCTGGATGGAAGGCTTCTTTGACCCCGAGGCTTGGAAAGGCCCGTTCTGGAACGACTTCGACGAGACGTTTGAGGTTTTCCCGAAAGTCGACATCCTTGACAGGGACGACTCCCTGGTCATTCGCGCAGAAATGCCTGGCATTAAGAAGGATGATATTGACATCACGATCGCAGGTGATCGACTGACCTTTGAAGCCAAGCGGGAATTCAAGGAAGAAGAGAAGAAAGACGAGTTCTATCGTCATGAAATGGCCTATGGCCGTCTGTTCAGAAGCGTCCACCTTCCGGTGGAAGTCATGACTGACGACGCAAAAGCCGAACTCAAGGACGGCATCCTTGAGATCTATCTGCCTAAAGTCGAAGCAACGACGCCTTACAGGGTTAAAGTTGCCTGATCGACCGGGTACGATGGTTAATTCGCGGGGCGGTGTTCACCGCCCCCTTTTTTTGTGCCTGTAGAATTGCTTCGGACATGATCGTACCTTTGTCAGAACAGGCTGCCGCGGACAGCGTCTATCTCAGAGAGGAGTAACCATGTCGCAGATTACCTGGACCGATTTTCAAGCCGTTGAGATTCGAGTGGGCACGATCACTGAAGCCGTCGAATTCCCCGAGGCGCGCAGGCCGGCGTGGAAGTTAACGGTCGATTTTGGAAATAAGGTCGGTACGCGCCGTTCATCGGCACAGATTACCGATCTTTATGGGCGAGAAGAGCTTGTTGGCAAGCAGGTCGTAGCGGTCGTCAATTTTCCGCCGAAGCAAATCGGGCCGTTCTCCTCCGAGTGCCTCGTGACGGGGTTCGTCCAGGCTGACGGCAGCGTTGTGCTGGCCGTGCCCGACAAGCCGGTAGCGAACGGGCTGCGTTTAGCGTAGACACGGGGCGGTCATTCGGAATAAGTTGGCAAGGTTGAAGCGTGTGGCGCCTGCCAGGGCGCTGACAGGCGTCCGAGACGGCGATTTGCGTCGCCAATGGTCAGAGGCAGCATCAGCCCGGCCCGAAACTAGCTTCGAATAAACAAGAGATTTATTTAATAAATATATGATTAATAAAATAAATATAGCGCCGATGATGGACTGGACTGACCGCCACTGCCGGTACTTCATGCGGCTCCTGAGCCCAAGCGTCCGGCTGTATACGGAGATGGTAACGGCCGCAGCTGTTGTGCATGGCGACCGCCGGAGCCTGCTGCGCTATGACGAATCCGAACACCCGATCGCGGTGCAGCTCGGCGGCAGCAACGTTGACTGGATGGCGTCGGCGGCGAGATATGCGAACGAATGCGGCTTTGACGAGATCAATATCAATATCGGCTGTCCGAGCGATCGCGTGCAAAGCGGTCAGTTCGGTGCCTGCCTGATGGCACAGCCGGGTCTCGTGGCGGAATGTTTCTCGGCGATGCGGGACGAAGTCGACGTACCGGTAACGGTAAAGACACGCATCGGTATCGACGATCAGGATAGCTACGATTTCCTGCGAGGCTTTGTCGACACGCTCGCGTCGGCTGGCTGCCGAAAGTTCATCGTGCACGCGCGAATCGCCATTCTCGATGGTTTGAGCCCAAAGGAAAATCGTTCCGTTCCACCGCTGAACTACGAGCGCGTATTCAGGCTCAAGCAGGATTACCCGGAACTCGATATCGTGCTTAACGGCGGCGTACAGGAACTCAGCCAGATCGATACGCTGCTGGAGCGCGTCGACGGCGTCATGATAGGCCGCCAGGCTTATCACCATCCCTACCTGCTCGCCGAGATCGAAAAGCAGCTGCATCCGGATCGTCCGCTGCCAGATAGACGCAATGTCGTCGATCGTATGCTGCCGTATATCGAGCAGGAGCTGGCTGACGGGGAGCGTTTGATCCGCATTACGCGCCACATGCTGGGGCTGTTTGCAGGTCAACCCGGAGCGCGGGCGTGGCGACGGTACCTGTCCGAAAATGCTCATCGTGAAGGCGCGGGCGCCGAAGTTGTTGCAGCCGCGCTCGACGCGATGCCGGTCGCGGCCTGAATCGGGTTTTGGGATGCTTTGGGTCGCCACCGACTTGGAGTGTTCAATAGCGGCATAATCCTGAAGGGATACACGCTTGGACCGGCTCACAAGTACCGGTTGCGGCGAGACTTGCGTCTGACCCGGGTGTCTTGAAGAACCGAATCGTGAGTTGGGCTCCTTGCACATTTCATTGATAGCGCCGCGACCTGTCGGCCGCTACAATGCAGGCCCGATTTTCACAGTAAGGATTGCCCTGGACATGAGCGCCAAGACCGCGAATAAAACAAAGAAGCCGACGATGGCCGACAAGGCCGATATCCATGAACTCTATGAAGAGTCGGTCCAGAATGTCGCGAACGAGGTCGAATTCCTGTCCAAAACGTTCAGGGCGGTCACGGGCAGAACCGGCTATTTATTCCGCGAGGACTTCTGCGGCACGGCAAGTCTTGCCTGTGAGTGGGCGAAGCAGGGCCCGGAGTTCTCGGCTATCGGTGTCGATATCGACCCGTCCGTGCTTGACTGGGGCCGCAAGAACCGCGTCGGCCGCCTGGACACTGCGGATCAAACCCGGGTAAGCCTTATCGAATCGAATGTTCTTACGGTCGAGACGCCAAAAGTCGATCTCCTGGCCGCGTTCAATTTCAGCTACTGGATCTTTGAAGAACGGGCCACGATGTTGAATTACTTCCGGCGCTGTTTTGATGCGCTGAAAGACGACGGCGTCCTGTTCCTCGACATGTTCGGCGGCGCCGAGTCGTTCGAGGAGACCAGGGAAAAGACCAAGCAAGACGGGTTTACCTACATATGGGATCAAGCGGAGTTTTATCCGGTGACCAACCACATGCAGTGCTATATCCATTTCAAGTTTCCGGACGGGTCGAAGCTCAAGCGTGCGTTCAGTTATGCCTGGCGCCTTTGGACAGCCCCAGAGATCCGGGATCTGCTGATGGAGGCCGGGTTCAGCAATGTGACCGTCTACTGGGAGGGCGAGGACGAGGATGGCGAGGGCAACGGCGAGTTCACGCCAAACGACAAGGGCGAGGCAGATCTGGCCTGGATAGCGTATATTGTTGCCGAAAAGCGGTAGCTGTTCATCCTTTAATAGCTATATTTTCTAGGTAGTTATTGGCTTCCTATGGCAAAAGATCTTGAAGTTGCGATTCTGTTTGCCGACGTTGTCGGCAGCACACAGCTGTATGACAAGTATGGCGACACCAAGGCCAGCGAGACCGTCGCCCTGTGCCTGGACGTCATGAAGGAAGCGACGCATCAGTTCAACGGCAGCGTGATCAAGACGATCGGCGACGAGGTCATGTCGACGTTCCCGAGCGTCGACGACGCGATGCGCGCAGCGATGCAGATGCAGTCGCGTATTTCCGTTGACAGCAAGGATGAAGATCGCATTCCGGTCTCCATTCGCATCGGCTGTCATTACGGGCCAGTGGTGCAGGAGCAGAACGACATATTCGGTGCTGCCGTTCACACGGCCAACCGAATGACCTCGCAGGCAAAATCGCGGCAGATCGTCATTTCGGGCGAGACAGTCGCAAAAATGAGCGAAGATCTCAAAAAACAAACGCGGCAGATCGATCTCGCGACCGTTCGCGGGAAGCTCGACGAAGTCGCTTTGTATGAACTACTTTGGAATCCCGACGAGGCAACGAGCATGTTGCCGACAATCGAGTGGGAGAGTCAGCAGCGAAACGTGTCGAAAGTCGTGCTGACGTTTCGCGACCAGACGTGTGAAGTCGACGACCAACACAAGAGCGTCATCATGGGGCGCGCGGACGACAACGATCTCGTCATAAAGGGCAACCTGATCTCGCGCATTCACGCAAAGGTCGAGATGCGGCGCGGCAAGTTCATTCTCGTGGACCAGAGCACGAACGGCACGTTTCTGCAGAACGTGCAGGGCGAGGAAAAGTTCGTTCGCCGTGACAGCACAGAACTGACCGGCGAGGGGACAATCGGACTTGGGCGGCTCGAACAGCCGGGTTCGCCGCTTGCGGTGCACTACAAGACAATCGAATAGCGCCGCGCTGAACGCCGGTTTCAGAGTTTTTCTAGTTTTTGAGCGAGTCGCTGCTGTTCGACGCGGAGTGCCTCAGGCACACGGTCGCCAAACGTGTCCAGGTAGTCGCCGAAATGCTGATTCTCGGTCCTCCACCGCTCGACATCGATCCTGAGCAGCTCTTTCATGGTCTCGTCGCTGATATCCAGTTCGGCCGTATCGATGCCACCGTCCTCGGGAAGGAAGCCGATCGGCGTTTCCTTTGCGCCGATATCGCCTTCGCAGCGGTCGATGATCCAGCGGAGAACTCTCAGATTCTCGCCGAAACCTGGCCAGAGGAACTTCCCGTCCTGGTCTTGCCGAAACCAGTTGACATGGAAAATCTTCGGCAGCTTGTCGGTCCGATCCGGAAACGACATCCAGTGCGCCCAGTAATCGGCAAAGTTATAGCCGCAAAAGGGCTTCATCGCCATCGGGTCGCGTCGGACAACGCCGACCTCGCCAATGGCGGCCGCCGTGGTTTCTGATCCGACGCTGGCCCCGACCATGACACCGTGCTGCCAGTTTTTGGCCTCGTAGACAAGGGGCGCGAGCCTGGCGCGCCTGCCGCCGAATACGATCGCCGAAATCGGCACGCCCTCCGGGGCATCCGCCAGTGCCGAGTAACTCGGGTTGTTTTTGGCCGCAACCGTGAATCGTGAATTCGGGTGCGCCGCTTTACCAATTTGCGGATCGTACTCGCGGCCCTGCCAGTCAAAAGCGGGCTCGCCGGTTTGCTTATCCTCCCACCACGGTTCGTTGTCCGCGGTCCGCGCGACGTTGGTAAAGATCGTGTCGTGGGTGATCATATCGAACGCGTTTTTATTGGTCTTGGCATTCGTGCCGGGGACGACGCCGAAATAGCCCGATTCCGGATTGATGGCGCGCAGCCTGCCGCTATCGTCCAGGTGCAGCCAGGCGATGTCGTCACCCAGGGTCCAGACCTTCCAGCCAGGCATGGAGTGAGGCGGTATCAGCATCGCGAGGTTGGTCTTGCCGCAAGCCGAGGGAAACGCGCACGCAAGATAGTGAACCGAGCCATTCGGGCTTTCCAACCCCACGATAAGCATATGTTCGGCAAGCCAGCCCTCGTTTCGCGCCTGGTAACTGGCGATACGCAGTGCGTGGCACTTCTTGCCGAGCAGCGCATTGCCCCCGTAGCCAGAGCCGACGCTCATTATCGACAGCTCGTCCGGGAAATGCATGATGAAGCGTCGTTCCGGATCAAGGTCGCCGGTCGAGTGCAGGCCCTTGACGAATTTGCCTTCGCGCTCGATTCGTTCGAGAGCGGCCGATCCCATGCGTGTCATCAGCCTCATGTTGACGGCCACGTAGGGGCTGTCGGTAATTTCGACGCCACAGCGGGCGTACGGAGAATCGATTGGACCCATGCAGTACGGGATCACATACATCGTGCGCCCGCGCATCGCGCCTTCGAACAGGGCGTCCATCTTCGCGCGCGCCTCGGCCGGGTCCATCCAGTTGTTATTCGGACCAGCGTCCTCCTGCTTTCGCGTGCAAACGAAAGTGAGATGCTCGACGCGCGCGACATCGCTGGGATCCGAGAGGTGCAAATAGCAGTTCGGATAGGTCTCCGGGTTTAGCGCTGACAGCGTGCCACTGACCGTCATTTCATCGACGAGCTGCTGGAACTCGGCATCGCTGCCGTTGCACCAGTGGATTTCGTTCGGCTGCGTATGGTCGGCAACCTCGTCTACCCAATCCTGCAGGGCCGAAAGTTTCGATGTCATTTTGTCAGTTCCCGGTTGCCGCGTTACGGCACAACTGCTGCAGGGTGCCGAATTATACAGACGCAGCATCAAAGTTCAGTAATCAAGTTACGCGAGAAATGGTTTTGGACGCCGAATCAGCAAGTTGTCGAGTCCAGGGGAGAATTTAACAGAAGCCGTGGTGACGAAGACTGAGTCGAGCCGAATCGGCTGGGAAGAGTGCCTCGCCTCGCCTCGAACACCTTCGCTGCTATCGATCTCAGCCATGTGAGCCATTTCACAGTTACATCGTGAGGACGGTCACAGTTCGACCGGAAATCCGGCCAAATTATGGAAACACTGGCCCCCGTCCCGGAAAGTTGTCACCAACCGGGCAGGGCGGTGAGATCCGCCCTGTTTTGCTATCGGCTGCACGACGATTTGGGACTAAAATTGGACAAACATCCGACAATCACGGATACCGGAAACCGAGGTCTGCCGTTGGCTGCCGCCCTGGCAGTCATTGGTCTATTTGGCGCGATGCCGGTACTTGCGGCAGGGACGCCAGCCGGCACGCTGATCGAGAACACCGCGACCGTCAGTTTCGACCTTGCCGGCACGCCGATATCGCTGCAGTCGAATACGACGACGATCACCGTGGTTGAGCGCATTGACGTCGTCGTAACCCTGCAGAGCTCCCAGCTGCTCGTCTCGCCGAGTGCGGTAGACCAGGCCGTATTGTTTCGGGTGACAAATACCGGCAACGGCAACGAAACATTCAGCCTTCTAATCGACAGTACCCTGGTTGGTGACGACTTCGATCCGGTTCCGGCCGTGCCGGCGATCTACTTCGACAGCGACGGCAGCGGTGACTTCAATGTCGGTGACCTGGCCTACGATCCAGGGGTCAATGATCCCGTGCTGACCGCCGATGCGTCGGTCGATGTGTTTCTTGTGAATGACATCCCGGGCACGGCGCTGAACGGCCAGGTCGGCTTTACCCAGCTGACAGCGACATCGACCACTGGCACGGGCGTGCCGGGCACGTCGTATGCGGGCCTCGGCGACGGTGGAGTAGACGCGATTATCGGCACGACCCAGGGGGAGGCAGCCGCGGTCGGCGAGTACCTGGTCTCGAACGTCGAGCTCAGTTTCGTCAAGACGCAGGCCGTTGCAGACCCTTTCGGCGGTACTGAACCGGTCCCGGGCGCCACGATCACCTACACGGTTACGGTCGAAGTGACGAGCGCGGGCATCGCCTCCGCGAGCGCGCTCAGTGACCCAATTCCGGTTTATACAACTTACGTACCCGACAGCATCAGGTTGAATGCCGCCGCTATCTCGGACGGTGCCGATGCGGACGCGGGTGAACTGGATACCTCGGGCGCGCCGACCGTCGTCGTGCGCCTGGGTGACCTGACCCAGGCAGACGGCATTCAGACCGTCGTCTTCCAGGTGACGATTGATTAACGCAATGATCTTTCAGGAGCGATAGGAGCGGACCACTATGAAAATTTTAACGACTTTGATGGTTTTGATGATGGTGTCGAGCACGCATGCGCTGGCTCAGCAGCAAGGGCATCTGGATGTAACCACGAGCGTGCAGAAAGAAGAGGTCACCGTCGATGAAAGTGGCCAGTCCGAGACGAAGCTGGTCGAGGCAAACACGGTTGTGCCCGGGGACCGGGTCATTTACACGATCACGTTTCGTAACACTAGCGAAGAAACCGCGGAAAACGTCGTGATCACGAATCCGATTGCGGAATCGCTGACCTACGTTGCGGGCTCTGCATTCGGTCCCGGAGCCATCATCGAGTTTTCGGTCGATGGCGGCCAAACCTACGCCCTGGCCGAAGAACTGACCGTCACCGAGGACGGCGAGACACGTTCGGCGCACCCCGGTGATTTCACACACATACGCTGGGCCATGCAGAACGAGTTGGCCGCCGGGGCCCAGGGAACCGCGCGTTTCGCCGCCGTATTGGACTAGCTGCATGGCCTGGCACCCGTTTTTTACGAATGGAAAGGAAGTTTTGATAAACCAAGGAGTACCGTGATGAAAACTGTAATACAAAGAGGCGGCCTGTTTCTCAGGCTGGGGATGACGGCGGCTGCGTTGTTGCTCGGGCAACACGCGTTTGCGGCCGGCACCACGGCGGGAACTGTCGTATCGAACCAGGCAACTGTCGCCTACGCTGTGGCTGGCAATGGGCAGACTCCGATTCTTTCGACTGCGGCAGGATCGGCGCCGGGAACGTTTGATCCGACAACGTTTGTGGTTGATAACAGAGTCGATTTCTCGCTGGTGACGGTCGATACCGCACTGCAAACGACCGGCCTCGGTCAGGCCAACGTTCCAACGCGTTTCACGCTGACAAACGAAGGCAACCTGGTGCAGGATTTCCGGCTTGATCCGGCCAACCTTCCAGACACCACGGCGGATCCGTTCGGCGGAGCGCAGGATGACAACATCGATATGGCCGCACTCACAGCCTATGTCGATGACGGTGATGGTGTTTGGGAGCCGGCTAGCGATGTTGCTACATACGTAGACGAGCTCGCACCGGATGCGAGCGTAACAATCTGGGTGGCTGCTACCGGGCCGGCAGCAGGCATAACCGGGGACGTCGCAGTTGTCGACCTGGACGCAACGGTTCGCGAGGGCGGCGTCGCTAACGCGGAAGGTGGGCCTGTCACGGACGACATCGGTGTCGCGGACGATCCGGACACGGTTCAGGTCGTCTTTGCGGACGGTGCCGGGCCCGGGCCTGGTGACGGCGTCGAGACCGCTCTAAGCGGCTACCAGGTTGCCACCGCCGCGCTGGAGGTTAGAAAGGACGTTACGGTCATCAGCGATCCGTTCAACGGCACGACGAATCCCAAGGCTATTCCCGGTGCTATCGTCGAATTCTCGGTGCAGGTCACAAACAATGGCACTCAGGCTGCGACCGGAGTCGTTGTTACCGACGCGATCGACGCGCTGGTGACGTTTCTGCCGGACGCCTATGGTGCCGGCCAGGATGTTCGCTACGACATCGATGGTGGTGCCGATCAATTCTGTGATGCAACCGATGGCACGGCGACGGATTGTGATCTCGCCGGTACCAGTCTGACAGTCGGCGGTTCGACACTTTCCCTCGATGTGAATCCGTCTGAAACGCTGACGGTCAGCTTCAGGGTCGAAATCCCGGCCTCCTAGGCGCTGACCGAACGATCACGGTGCTAGAAAGACGGTACAAGCCGGACCGGCGCCAGGCCACCCGAAAGGGTGGCGGGCACCGCGTCACGCACTGGCTGGCGCCACCTGGCGCGGGCCAGTGCGGCCTTGTACAAGAACGGTCTCGGGGGGAACAGCAGTTCCCCCCGAGGCATTTATGGCGTTCTGCCAAAGCGGCAGTAAACGGCCGATTCAGCCTGCTTTTTACCGCGATTTTCATGACTGGAACCGCCCTCGCAAGTCCCCCGGGCGCCATCATTTCCAGTACGGCGTCGCTCAGTTACCTGGACTCGGGCGGAACCGGCACGATCATTACGAGCAACACGGTCGAGCTCATTACCGCGGTTTTGCGAACCCCGGCCAGCGTCGAGTTTACGCGTGTCGTTGCTGCGGGCAGCGGTGACTACGAGGAGACCGTGGGACCAGCTGCCTGCAGTCAGGGCGGCGAATTTGTCGCCCTGGCGGATCCCGTTCTGAGTGGCGGGGCAGCGGTAGACCCGGCGCAGGTTCAGGACGTCAGGGTTGCGTCGTCCTACAACGGCGGCGAACCGTTGTTTCTGAGGCTCGATGACGCGGACCAGAACCTGGATTTCCAGGTTTTGGATACGGCGGCCGTAACCGTTGTCAATGTTGCGACCGGAGACGCCGAGGCGATCCAGCTGACTGAGACCGGGCCAAATACCGGTATTTTTGCCGGTTTCGTACCATCGGCGAACGCTGCCGCGATATCGACTGACTGCGTGCTCCAGGGAAGCCTGGATTCATCCGTGCGGGTTACTTACACAGACCCTGTCGATGCGGCCGATGTTGCGGAGGCCAATGCGATTCTGGATCCGGTGAGCATTGTCTTCGAGTCGCGTAGCGGCTCAATCGTCGATGGGGTCCAGATCGAGCTTGTCAATGCGCTGACCGGCGCTCCGGCTGTCGTGTACGGCAATGATGGAATCAGTGCGTTCCCGGCATCAATCACAGCGGGCGCGACCGTCACCGATAGCTCCGGAACGAGTTATGCATTCGGTCCCGGCGAGTACCGGTTCCCGGTTGTTCCCGACGGTGACTACCGGCTGATAGTCACCCCGCCTGACGATTACGCAGCGCCCTCGAGTGCGAACATCTCCGATTTGCAGCGGCTTCCAGGCGCACCGTTCGCGTTGGGTCCTGCATCTTTCGGAGAACCATTTACCCAAAGCGGCGATTTCTCGTTTGACTGGGATATCCCGTTAGACCCGCAGGAATCGGCGCTTTTCCTGCAGAAGCGTACGACGACTACGATAGCAGCGCCCGGGGACTTTGTGCGCTACGAACTGGTGCTTGAAAACGCTTCTGTGGTTGGCGCTGTCGCAAATATTCAAATCGTCGACCGGTTGCCGACAGGCATGCGTTTCGTGCCAGGTTCCGTGTCCATCGACGGAGAAGATGCGCCCGATCCCGAAACAGGCCCGGACCCGGGTTTACTGGAATTCACGCTACCAGTGCTGGCCATTGACGAGCGAGCCAGCATTTTCTATGTCGTCGAGGTTGTCAGCGGCACGCGCGAGGACGAACTGGTCAATCGCGCGACGGCTTTCGCAGGCGGCGGCCTGGTCTCGAACGAAGCGACGGCGACGATTCGTCTCAAAGAGGACCTGTTTCGATCAACCGGAACGATTATCGGCCGCGTACTCGAGGGCGATTGCGGCCAGGTGGCGTTCAGTGAGGAACAAGGTGTCGCCGACGTGCGCGTCTACCTCGAGGACGGCCGCTACGCCGTGACCGATGCGGGCGGCAGATTTCATTTCGAAGGCCTCAAGCCCGGCACCCATGTTGCGCAGCTGGATACCACGACCGTCCCCGATTATCTTGACGTGGCTGGCTGCGATGATGCGCCCGGGTTTGCCGGGCGAGCCGACTCCCAGTTCGTCAGGTTGTCTCGTGGCAGCCTGCTGCGGGCCGATTTCTATCTGCTCCGTAAACCCCGCCCGGAGGGCCGTATCGACCTGGAGCTCAAAAACCTCGGCACCGACAACGCGGAGCAGGTCGCCTATGAGCTGAATCTCAGCGGTACGGGCAATGTCTCGATCGGGAATATCAATCTAATGCTGTTGCTCCCGGACGGCGTTGATTACCTGCCCGGATCGATGCGTGTCGACGGCACCCAGGCTGGAGATCCGGATGTTCAGGATACCTACCTTTCATTGTCGATCGATGACCGGGCGGGCAACTGGACGAGCAAAGTCGAGTTTCTTGCCGCTATCGGCAGGAGTGTTAGCGGCGAAATGACGACCAAAGCGATGGCCAAATTTGACTCGCCGGTCGCGGCCGGTCAGCAGACCCCGGTTGCCGAGACAAAAATGACCAGGGAACAGGCTGTGAGCAAGAACGAGGGTTACGTTCTCGATCTCAAGTTCGCCGTAATGTCCGACACGCTGTCCGTGGACGACAAGCGGCAGCTCGACCGGCTTGTACAGGACTGGCAGGGCGTAAGCGATGTCCAGATCGGTGCGATCGGCCATAGCGACAGTCAGCCGATCGCCAGACGTAACCGGCACCTGTTCGCCGATAACTACGCGTTATCGCAGGCAAGGGCGATGGCGGCAGCCTTCTACGTTGCCGACGCGCTTGGCGTGCCGCCTGAGAATATCCGCGTGGAGGGCCGCGGACCCGACAACCCCATCGCCAGTAATGCGGACCCGGCGGGCCGGTTGGCGAATCGTCGAGTGGAGATGGTCTTGTCCGGGACAAGGTTCAGCAATCCTTCATTCCTCGAAGTGACGCAGGCGTCGAGCGGGATGCAGGTTATCGCGACGCAGGGCGCGATCCCGGGTACGGAAGCGGAGCCGGACCGCAAGGCCGGGGGTGGCGATGAAAATGCCGGGATGCCGTCGTCCCAGATCGAACCACCCATCGATTCGCTCGAGCCGGGTATCGCGATGCTGCTGCCTGAACGCTCGTTCCAGCCGGCCATCCCATCGACCAAGATATCGATTCAGCATGAGCCGCAGCAGAGCGTAAAACTCTACCTCAACGAGTTGCCGGTCAGCCCGTTGAACTTCGACGCGCTGGCAGTCAACGCTGCTCGCAGCGTCGCCGTATCGCGCTGGAAGGGCGTCGATCTTCAGGATGGCAACAATGTGATTCGAGCTATCGTATCGAACGCGGATGGCAGCCGCGCGAAATCGATTCGACGCGAAATTTACTATGCGGGAGCGGCGATACGCGGCGAGTTTGTCGAGGAGCTGTCGACACTGGTAGCCGATGGCAAGACTCGACCGATCATCGCAGTACGCCTGTTCGACCGGACCGGGCAACCCTCGCGAGCGGGCACGATTGGCACTTTCCGAGTCGACGCGCCCTATCGATCGCAGTGGGATGTCGAGAATGAGCGGAAAAACGAGATCGTTTCGATCGGCGCACGCGAACCCGGTTACCGGGTCGGGGCAGACGGAATCGCCTATGTCGAGCTTGCGCCGACTACGCGGTCCGGCGAGGTAACGCTGAATCTTAAATTCGAGCGCCAGCGAGAACAGCAGCTGCGCACCTGGCTCAGGCCGGCCGCGCGCGACTGGATACTCGTCGGCTTTGCCGAAGGCACCGCGGGTTACAACACGTTGTCCAAGAATGCGGGCGCAGCCCTCGCGGCAGGCCTCGAGGAGGGTTACGCCGACGAGGGGCGGATCGCGTTCTTTGCCAAGGGCAGCATCAAGGGCGAGTATCTGCTGACGCTCGCCTACGACTCGGATCGCGAGCGCAGCGACACGCGCAACAACTTTCAAACTGTCGTGGATCCGAACGCCTACTACCCGCTGTACGCCGACACCAGTGAGCAGCGCTTCGAGGCTGCGAGCCAGCGCAAGCTTTACGTCAAGCTCGAGCGTGGTCAGTTCAATGCGCTGTTCGGTGACTTCAATTCTGGCCTGTCCGTCACGGATCTGGCGCGGTACGAGCGCTGGTTCAACGGATTCAAGAGCGAATACCGAGGCGATACGCTCGGATATACGGCCTTTGCCGCCGAGTCGAGCCAGGGTTTTCAGCGCGACGAAATTCGCGGCGACGGGACGTCAGGACTTTACCGCCTGAGCATCGCGCCGGTCATTGCCAATAGCGAGAGTGTCCGCATCGAGGTGCGTGATCGATTTGACAGCGGCATCGTGCTGCGCGAAACCAAGCTCAGCCGCTTTCTAGACTACAACCTGGATACCCTGGATGGCACGATTTTCTTCAAGAAGCCGGTGCCGAGCCGTGACCTCGACTTCAACCCGGTTTACATCGTGATCGAATACGAGACCGCATCAACTGCAGACGAAGATCTCGTCGCAGGCGGTCGGGTATCGGTCAGGACGGCTGGCGATGAGGTCGAGATTGGCGCAACGTATATCACCGATGACACGAGCGGAGCCGAGGCAGACCTCACGGGCGTCGATGCGCGCTGGCAAATCGGTGACCAGACGCTGCTCAAAGCCGAATACGCGCAGACGCAAGCCGTCGTCGCCGGCATCGAACAGGACGGCGAGGCTCACAGCATCGAGCTCGAGCATAACGGCGAAAAGGTCGATGTCCGGGCCTACCTTCGCGAAGTCGAGGACGGTTTCGGACTGGGCTACCAGTCCGCTGCCGACGCCGGTGTCCGCCGCCTCGGCGTAGACGCGCGGGTGGAGGTCAGGGACAGCATTTCGGTCGAAGGCGAGGCGGGCTGGCAGCAGAATCTCGAGACCGGCGATATTCGCAACCTGGTCCGCGCGCAGATGCGCTACGACCGCAAGTCGTTTTCCGGCACATTCGGCCTGACGCACGCTGAAGACAAGTTCGAAGATGACGAGGTTCGTTCGAGCGATCTTGCCGAGATGGGGGTATCGAAGAGAATTCTCGACAGCAAAATGACCCTGCGGGCGACCGGCAGCACTTCGTTGTCGGGAGATACCGAAAACTCGGATTTTCCATCGCGATTCGTCGTTGGTGCGGACTATTCCATCATGAGCGGTGTCGACCTCGTGGCTGAGTACGAGGAAGCAAGCGGCAGCGGAATCGACGCGACGATGAGCCGCCTGGGCGTCAAGGCGACGCCCTGGAATCGCGGCCAGATCAATACGTTTCTGACCAACGAAGTCACCGAGTTTGGCCCGAGGCTGTTTGCGAACGTCGGCCTGATTCAGGGCTTTCAGCTCAACGAGCGCTGGGTCGTCGACGTTGGCATCGACCAGGCGAATACGCTCGTGGACGACGACGCGCGGATCTTCGATCCCGACCGCGAGCTGGTATCGGGGTCGCTGAATGAAGATTTTCTCGCCGTCTATACGGGTGCGATGTACAGCGCCGAGGCATGGAGCGCCAACTCGAGGATCGAGTACCGCAATTCGGATACCGAGGAACGCGGCTCACTGCTGGTCGGCTGGTACCGTGAACCTACCGTCGGCCACGGCCTGTCCGCCGGCCTGACCGTGCTGTCGAGTGACAGTATCTCCGGTAATGAGCTCACGTCCGCGGATCTCAAGATAGGCTGGGCCTACCGGATGGCTGACAGCACCTGGTCGTTTCTCAATCGGACGGATTTCATTTACGAGGATGCTGTCCTTGGCAGCGAGACCTCAAATAGCTGGCGCATGATCAATAATTTCAACGCCAACCGCCGTTTCAGCGCGGCGATGCAGATGTCCTTGCAGTATGCGTTCAAATACGTGCGCAGCGAATTTGACGGTGACGGGTATACCGGTTACACGGATCTGGTTGGCGTTGACCTGCGTCGTGGCATCCGCAGTCGCTGGGATGTGGGCGTGAATACCAGCGTGTATCACTCCTATCAGTCAAAGGTCATTGACTATGGACTCGGGCTTGATGTCGGCTTCAACCTGCGCGACAACATGTGGCTGACGCTGGGCTACAACATCACGGGTTTCGATGACAGCGATTTCAGCCAGGCACGATACACGGCCCAGGGGCCGTACCTGCGTTTCTCGATAAAGGCCGACCAGCACACGCTCAAACAAATCGCGGGCCGATAGTCCGATACGCGTGTCGGCAGAAACTTCCTCGTCGCCATGTCTCGCTGCGCCCGATCGCCAGCCGGGCAGACTCTGATCACGACCCTTTCACCGCATTTTTCAGCCTGTGATTCGCCGGATAAACGTGTAATCCTTGTGCAATGATCAGCCTTTCGGAATTTTTCGGGGACAACAGTCCGCTCAGCAAGTTGCTGCCCGGTTTTCAGCCGCGGGCGGGGCAGGCGTGGATGGCCGAAGCTGTTGCCGAAACGATCGAGAATCTCGACAAGCTCGTGGTCGAGGCGGGGACCGGCACGGGTAAAACGTTCGCTTACCTGCTGCCAGCCCTGTTGAGCGGTCGAAAAACGATCATTTCGACCGGGACAAAGGCGCTGCAGGACCAGCTGTATCATCGGGATTTGCCGCTGATTGGCCAGGCGATCGGCCGGCCCGTATCTACCGCGCTGCTCAAAGGTCGCGCCAACTACCTGTGTCTGCACCGCCTGGACCAGGTGACCGAGCCTGCCGACGCGCTAGCCGGTGATGTCAGGGCGATACGCGAGTGGCGACATCGGACCGAAAGCGGAGACCGTGCAGAACTTGCCACGATCGCCGAGGATTCGGCAGTTTGGCCGCTCGTGACCTCGACCGCTGAAAATTGCCTTGGGCAAAAATGCCCCGACTATTCCAGGTGCCATGTCGTCAAAGCGCGGCGCGCAGCGCAGGAAGCCGATCTCGTCGTCGTGAATCACCATTTGCTGCTTGCCGATCTTGCGATGAAGGAGGAGGGTTTCGTCGAATTTCTGCCAGGGGCGGAGGCGATAATACTGGACGAGGCGCACCAGATCCCTGACCTTGCGGTACAGTTTTTCGGTGTTGCGCTCGGTACGCGCGAGCTCGAACGCCTGGTTGACGAGGTCTGTGCCGAGACAATCGCATTCCAGCAGCCCGAGCTGCAGCGGCGTATCGACAAGGTAGCAACTGCGGTTCGAGCGTTGCGCGCAGCGGCCCCGCGCAAAGAGGGCCGTTACCAGCTCAGCGAAGTCATCGCGGCAGTCAGCGAGACTCTCGACGCGCTGCGCCTTGCGCTCGGTGATTTACACCAGGCGATCGGCGAATTTCGTGAGGCGTCTGCCGAGCTGGAGCAACTGCATCTGCAGCTGACGGGCGCCATCGAGCGGCTCGCGCTGCTCGCCAACGACGAGACCTGGGACGGGTTGCGTTGGCTCGAGGTCAATCCCCGCAGCCTGCGCCTCAACCTGACGCCGCTGGATGTGTCGGCTACCCTCCGCGGCATGATTGAGTCCGCTCACCAGGCGTGGGTGTTCACCTCCGCCACGCTGGCCGTTGGCGAAGACTTTTCGCATTTTCTCTCACGAATGGGACTGTCGGAGACGAGCGGACTGACGTTCCCGAGTCCTTATGCGATCGAGCAGAACGGACTGGTCTACTTGCCGCCAGGGTTGCCACAGCCGTCTGATCCCGGTCATACGGACGCGGTGCTCGAGTCCGTGACGCCGCTGCTCGAGATGACGACTGGCGGAATGTTCTGCCTGTTCACCAGTCACCGTGCCCTGAATGCCGCAAGAAAGTGGTTCCGCAAAAACAAGAAATGCCTTCTGGGGCGCGAGCTGCTCATTCAGGGCGATTCGCCGAGAGACGACTTGCTCCGGCGATTTCGCGAGATCGGCAACGCCGTACTGCTGGGTACGGGCAGCTTCTGGGAAGGGGTGGACGTTCGGGGGCAGGCATTGACGATCGTTGCGATCGACAAGCTGCCTTTTGGCTCGCCGGGAGACCCCTTGATGATGGCGCGGCTGGAATACATTCGCCGCGAGGGCGGCAATGGCTTCACGGCCCATCAACTGCCGCAGGCCGTGCTGGCGCTGAAGCAGGGCGTCGGGCGCCTGCTGCGAGATCAGGCGGATTACGGTGTCATTGTGCTTTGTGATCCTCGAATCACCACGAAGAGCTATGGCAAAACCTTCCTCAAGAGTCTCGAGCCTATGCCGTCTACGGCGGCGCTCGCCGACGTCGCTGGTTTCCTGGCGGCGCATGAGAGGCGGAGGGGTGTGGCTTGAAGCTGCTGGCGCTGGATACCTCGTCGGTAGCCTGTACCGTCGCACTGCAAGTCGGTACGGAGAGATACGAACGGCACGAGGAACAGCCCCGCGAACATACGAAAATCCTGCTGCCGATGATCCGTTCGATTCTGGATGATGCCGCGATCGTAGCCGCCGACCTCGATGCAATTATTCTCGGCAACGGTCCGGGTTCATTTATCGGCATGCGCATCGCGGCCTCGGTGGCACAGGGCATTGCCTACGCCGCGGGCATCAAGATTGTGCCGGTCTCCTCCCTCGCGGCTGTCGCCGCGGAAGTCTTCGCGGAACACGATGCCACTGAAGTGATCGTTGCCCAGGATGCGCATATGCACGAAGTTTATCTCGGGCTATTCAGGCGGGATCAAGACGGACTGCCCGTGCCGGCTATGCCTGAGCGGCTGCAGGCGCAGGCGCCCATTGCGGAGCTCGAGCAGGGTACGACAGCCTCCCGGGTTGCGGCCGGCTTCGGCTGGCAGCATTATCCCGCGCTGCTTGATCAGAACCGTGATCGCATCGATTCGGTTCTCGGAGTCTGGTATCCGCGGGCGCTCCATCTCTTGCAACTCGGAGCTCGTGGAATTGCCGATGCCGTCGATCCGCAGGATCTGGCGCCGGCCTATCTGAGGCAAAAGGTCGCCGAGAAATCGTCTAAGCCTTCGTAACAGTTCTGTAATATAGTCCTGCTGTAATTCGCGACTGCGGGAGCGCCAGCTGCCGGCGCGCGTGCAAGCCTGATTATGACTGCCGATAAGATATTGATAGTGGAAGACGAAGCGCCTATTCGCGAGATGATTGCGTTTCATCTTGGCCGTGCGGGTTACGAGACGGTTGAAGCCGCCAACTGCGGCGCAGCCCGAGAGTTATTGGCTGATGAACGTCCGGATCTTGCCCTGATCGACTGGATGTTACCCGACATGAGCGGTCTCGAACTCACCCGAATGCTGAAGCGCGATTCGCAGAACAGTGACCTCGCGATCATCATGCTGACCGCGCGCGCCGATGAATTCGACAAGATCGCAGGGCTCGAGAGTGGTGCGGACGATTACGTCACTAAGCCATTTTCGCCTCGCGAACTCATAGCTCGTATTCAGGCCGTATTGCGCCGGGCCAAGGGTGACAATGATGAGACGGTGGAGGCCGGTGTTCTTGCACTGGACGCTGCCGGGCATCGCGTGACGGCCTGCGGCCGTGAGGTCCGGCTTGGCCCCACAGAGTACCGGCTGCTTAAGTTTTTGATCACTCATCCCGACCGTGTTTTCAGTCGCGCCCAGCTGCTGGATCGTGTTTGGGGCGCCAATGTCTATGTCGAGGAGCGCACTGTTGATGTACACATTCGCCGGTTGCGTAAGGCCCTGGCGTCTGAGAGCGCGAGCGACTACATCCAGACGGTCCGTGGCGCGGGATACCGATTCTCAACGAGAAACCCCTGACCAGCAGGCTGTATGGCGAGTTCGAGACAGAAAGTCATACTCGGTTTGCTGCTGTTCCTGGCGGGCGGGACTCTGGTCGGCTGGATTTACGAGCGACCGGTTGTTGGTGCGCTGATTGCCGCGCTGCTCGCGCTTGTCTGGCAAGTTCGGCAACTGTTAGCGTTTGATCGTGCCCTGCGAACCGGGAACTTCGACAAATTCCGATACGGGGAAGGGATCTGGCAACGAATCTTTTCGAGGTTTGCCTTCGAGCGTGATCGTGCCAACCGTTACAGGCGCGAGAACACTCAGCTGCTGCGGGAAATCCATAAATCGACGAACGCGATGCCGGATGGTGCCGTGGTCCTCGACAGGGCAAATCAAATCATCGTCTGCAATCGGGCGGCCAAGAACCTGGCCGGACTGAAGCGCAAGAAGGACCGGGGTCAGAGAGTCGATAACATTCTTCGTTCCCCCGACCTGACAATGTTGCTACGCAATAACGACTCGAAGCAGAGCATCGACATTGCATCGCCGGTCAAGGATGGGGCCTGGCTGAATTGTCGCGTGGTGCCCTACGGTCCGAGCGAGAAGCTTCTTCTGCTGCGTGATGTGACCGAGCAAATGACACTCAATAAGATGCGCCGCGATTTCGTTGCGAATGCCTCGCATGAGTTGCGATCGCCGCTTACGGTAATTGCAGGCTATCTGGATGCACTCGCCGAAGCTGCGGACATCCCGTCTACCTGGGCGAAACCGGTCAGGCAGATGCAGGAACAGGCGAGACGGATGTCGCTTATCGTCAGTGAGCTGCTGGAGTTGTCGCGCCTGGAGGGTGCCGGGAAAGCCGGTACCGACGAACTCGTTGATGTCGGTGGTTTGCTGGCCGCGGCCAGCCACATGGTGCAGGGGCGAGGGGACATGCCCGAGATTCTCGTGGATCCGCAGTCGGCAGCCCGCCTGCGCGGCGACCGCGGGGAAATAGAGTCGGTTATTACCAATCTGCTTTCGAACGCCGTCCGACATACGCCACCGGAGGGCAAAGTGACGTTGACCTGGCGCGCAACAACCAAGGGTGCGGATCTCGTCGTCAGCGATACAGGAGAAGGGATCGCGGCGGAACATGTACCGCGCCTTACCGAGCGATTTTTTCGCGTAGATAAAGGCAGGGCGCGCACTGACGGCGGCGTTGGCCTGGGGCTTGCGATCGTCAAACACGTGTTGAGCAGGCATGACGCGGAGCTTCGCGTGACGAGTACCGTGGGAGCGGGCAGCGAGTTCGTCTGCCACTTTCCGGCTGAGCGGTTGAGTGTCGAGCCGCCGATCCCGCTGGCGCGCGCGGGCAGTGATCCCTAAAACGGAAAAATTTCAATAAGTTAGCGTTTTTATGTTTTTGTCATGGAAGCGCAATGTATTTGTCACAAAAGCGAAACAGAGCGTCAGTAACGTGCCGCTAACCTTCTCCTAACAGTGGAAAATAAGACATGAAGCGATTTCTATTCTTACTGCTGGCTGTCAACGGTATCGCAGTGCCTTGCGCGAACGGTGCGGTCAGCGATGAAGATATTGAACAGTTGCGCGAACAAATCGCCGCGCTATCGCAGCGGTTAGAGGAACTCGCTGCGGAAAACGCCGATCTCCGGCGCGCGCAGGATCAGGCTTCGACAGCTATTGCAGATGTGCAAACTTCGGTAGCCAAGGTGCAGGAAGCCGATTTTCCCGTATCACAGGAATCGTGGTCCGATCGCGTCGCATTGAATGGCGACTTTCGTTATCGCTACGAACGCATTGATGCTGAGGGTAGTTCGTCCCGGCGACGGAATAGAATCAGGGCGCGTACCAATATCAATGCTGACGTGGCCGACGATATCCAAGTCGGCTTCGGTTTGGCGACCGGTGGCGATGATCCTGTTTCGACCAACCAGACACTGGGAGGGGGCGGTTCGTCTAAAGAGGTTGTTCTGAACCTCGCATACGTGGACTGGGAGGCCGCTGACGGGCTGCACGTGTTGGCAGGCAAGTTCAGCAATCCTCTCATGAAGGCCGGAGGCCAGGGCCTGATGTGGGATGGCGACTGGACTCCCGAGGGATTGGCGCTGAAGTATAAAAGGGACCGTTACTTCATCAACGTACTGACCTCATATCTCGAAAGTGACAGCAGCAAGAGCAACGATAGTTTGAGCTGGGGTGCCCAGTTTGGCGCCAGCGGGCAGGTCGGTGCTGTGAATCTTACCGGTGGTCTCAGCTACTACTCAATCAAGACGCAAGGGAAAAGCACGACCTATGGAGACCCCGCCGATCCGGGCGACTATTTCGGCAATACTGCCATCCAGGACAACGGGCTTGCCTGTGGCACGACTTTGGACGCGAACTGCGTCTATCGGTACGACTATCTGCTCACAGAGGTCTTCGGTGAGGCCGCATTCGATATTGGCGACTGGCCAACCCTGGTATTTTTCGACTACGTGAGCAACAGCGACCCATCTGAAAATGATACGGGTTGGGCGCTTGGCACGAAAATCGGGCAAACGAAGGACAGGGGCCAGATGCAGTTTACTTATTACTACTCTGACAAGGAGGCCGACTCGACGCTCGGTCTCGTGACCGACTCGGATTTCGGCGGCGGCGGAACCGACACGAAAGGCCATTTTCTTCAGTTCAATTACGGTGTCAGCAAGAGCTGGGTCATCGGCGCGCAATACTTCATTAACGAGACCGATCTGGCGTCAGGTAACAAGCGTGATTATGATCGCCTGATGATCGACTTGCAGTGGAAATGGAAGTAGTCTTTCTACAAACGATTCGGGCTGAGTGAAATTATGGAAGCTTCCGACCTGACAGGCCATATATCGCGGCGATTCAACAAGGACCTGGAGGATCTGCGCAACAGGGTACTGGCCATGGGTGGTCTCGTTGAATCGCAGCTGACCCTCGCGATTTCGGCCATCGTCGGCGGCGACAGCGAACTCGGCCTGCAGGTCGCCCGGGATGACTACAAGGTTAACGAACTCGAAGTCTCCATCGACGAGGAATGCAGCCGCATCCTCGCAACGCGTGCGCCTGCCGCCAGCGACCTGCGCCTGATTGTCGCCATCATCAAGACGATTACTGATCTTGAGAGAATTGGTGACGAGGCGGAGAAGATCGGTTATCTGGCCTCCAAGCTGGCCGGGATGGATCGTCCGTCGAATTCTTATCGAGAATTGAAAACGCTCGGTACTCACGTGTCCCATATGCTGCGCGACGCGATGAACGCTTTCGCTCGACTGGATGTCGCAGAGGCCTTTGATGTATTCCATGAAGATGAACTTGTCGACGAAGAATACGATGCCCTGACGCGACAGTGCATTACGTTCATGATGGAAGACCCGCGCAGTATCAAGCGCGTGTTGAACGTGACCTGGGCGGCAAGGTCGCTCGAACGTATTGGCGACCATGCAAAGAATATCTGCGAATACGTCGTCTACATGGTGCAGGGCAGGGATGTTCGCCACACTGACATTTCCAAGATGTCCGACATCGAATCCTAAGTTTGGTGATGACAATCCCGACACGGCGTATTTTGAACATGGCAGGGTTCCTTGCGTGCTCGGGAATGATGGGGTTTGCGTTCTACGCCCAGTACGTTCTCGAACTCGAGCCCTGTCCGCTTTGCATCTTTCAACGTGTGGCGGTAATCGCGCTCGGCATGACGTTTCTGGCCGCCGCGCTGCATAACCCGCAGGGTTGGGGCCGTCGGGTATATGCCGCTTTGATCGTGATCGCTGCGGGAGCCGGTGGCGCGGTCGCTACCCGCCATGTCTGGTTGCAGAACTTACCGCCCGACAAGGTGCCTTCCTGCGGTCCGGGACTCGGCTACATGCTGGATAACTTTCCGGTCGGCGATGCCATGCGCATGGTGTTTACCGGTTCGGGCGAGTGCGCCAACGTTGTCTGGCGTCTTTTCGGCCTGTCGATGCCGACCTGGGTGCTGATCGGCGTCGGCACGCTAGGAGCCTTTGGGGTCTGGAACAGCCTGCGTTCAGAGCAGCATCAGCTCTAGGATTCGCCGGTACATCTCCGTTAGCTTCACCACGTCAGCGAGTTCGACGTGTTCGTTGACTTTGTGGATGGAGGCGTTCACTGGTCCCAGTTCGACGACATCGGCGCCGGCCGGCGAGATGAATCGTCCATCGGAGGTGCCCCCGCCGGTTGACAGCTGCGGGGCCTCACCCGTCTGCTCGGCAACAGCCTGTACGACCGCCGCCGTTAATTTTCCCTGCTCAGTCAGGAATGGCTCTCCGGACAGGTGCCAGTTCAGTTCATAGTCAATGCCGTGCGCGTCGAATAGCGTATGGACGCGGGCCTTAAGCTGCTCGTAGTCCCATTCAGTTGAATATCGAAAATTAAAGCGGGCGGTCAGTGCAGCGGGCGTGACGTTCGGGAAGCCGACGCCAGCCTGAATATCAACAACCTGAAAGCTTGTCGGCGGAAAGAATTCATTCCCCTGGTCCCATTCGATAGCATGCAGCTCGCTTAATACGGGCGCGAAGCGCCGAATGGGATTGTCAGCGAGTTGGGGATAGGCGACATGGCCTTGTACCCCGCGCACCGTAAGCATTCCACTCAGCGATCCTCTTCGGCCGATCCGAACAATATCGCCGAGAGTGTCCTGGCTCGATGGTTCGCCAAGCACGCACCAGTCGATGTTTTCTCCACGCGCGGAAAGGGCCTCGATTACCTTGAGCGTGCCGTCCCGGGCCCGACCTTCTTCATCACTCGTTATCAGTAGTGCAATGCTGCCGGCGTGGTCGGGATGTTCGGATATGAAATTCTCCAGGGCGACGATCATCGCCGCCAGACCGCTCTTCATATCAGCGGAGCCGCGGCCATAGAGCAGGCCGTCGCGAACCACCGGCTTGAACGGATCGCTCAGCCAGTCTTTTGCATCGCCTGGCGGGACGACATCCGTATGCCCGGCGAAGCAGAAGACGGGCCCGGCACTACCGCGTCGCGCCCAGAGGTTGGTGACTTCGCCGAATGGCATCGACTCGCACATGAAACCCATTTTGCCCAGGCGGTCGGCGAGAATGTCCTGGCAGCCCGCATCGCTGGGCGTGATTGAGGGACAGCGGATCAGATCGAACAACAGCCTGATGGATGGATGCTCGGCATGCTTTGTTTCAGCTGTTGTCATCGTATCTCGATAGTATTTATAAGTAATTGAAAAATATACCTAAAAAAAGTTTCTCTTTGATCCTTCGGCCTGTGCGGCGAAGACGCCTGGTTGCAACAATACGGTAACAATTGATCGTTAAGCTGTGCGCAGTTTAGCCCATCACCCTGGAGTAAATCGTGGCAAAAATAAGCACAGCAGCAGGCGTGCTTGCAAGCACTATCGTGGCGGTGGCAGCCACCGGCACAGCGATGGCACAGGCCGGCCGAGACTACGTCTATATTGTCGGTTCCTCTACTGTATATCCGTTTTCAACGGTTGTCGCCGAGCGGTTCGGTCGCGGCACCGGGTTCAAGACGCCGAAGGTCGAGTCGACTGGCTCCGGTGGCGGACTGAAACTCTTCTGCGACGGAGTCGGTGTCGACTATCCGGATATCACCAACTCGTCACGTGCGATAAAGCAATCCGAAGTTGAAACCTGCGCAGCGAACGGCGTAAAGGACATCGTCGAAGTTAAAATCGGGTACGACGGAATCGTAATCGCCAATGCCATCGGTGCCGAGTCCGTCAATTTGTCGCGAGCGGATATCTTCCTGGCGCTGGCCAAACAGGTCCCGGGCGATGGCGAAGGCGAACTGGTCGATAATCCGTACAGGACCTGGGCGGATGTCAACCCGTCTTTGCCTTCCGTGCGCATCGAGGTGCTTGGCCCGCCGCCGACATCCGGAACGCGCGACGCGTTTGTCGAATTGGCGATGGAGGGCGGCTGCAGGACCGTCCCGTGGATCAACGAACTCAGAAGCTCGGATTCGGACGCATACCTCTCTATTTGTCATACGATTCGCGAAGACGGTGCGTTCGTCGAAGCTGGTGAGAATGACAACCTGATCGTGCAAAAACTGGAGGCCAATCCGAATGCGTTCGGAATTTTTGGCTTCAGCTTTCTGGATCAGAACGCCGAAAAAGTCAAAGGCGCCCAGGTCGACGGAATCGCACCGACGTTCGATGCTATCGCCGACGGCCGGTACCCGGTAGCGAGGCCGCTGTACTTCTATGTCAAGAAAGCACACGTTGACGTGATACCCGGACTGCGTGGTTTCTTGCGCGAGTTCAGCAGTGAACGTGCCTGGGGAGAAGAGGGGTACCTGTCCGACCGCGGACTCATTCCGATGCCCGACGCAGAGCGTGCCGGCATCGCCGCAGACGTGCGAAACTTGAAGTCGCTGTCAATGGTGAGTCGTTGACGCCTGGTCGAGATTAATCATCAGGCGACGGCGGCCATCATCGGGTCGCCGTTTGCTGTTTCAGGGCCGATAAGTACCGAATGCAAAGCACCACGCTGATATTACTGCTTGCCGCGATCGCCGTGAGCGCCTTCTATCTGGGCCGCAGCCGATCTTTGGCTCTCGTCGGCGGGCCCCGAAAGGGGTCGGCGTTGCATTCGCTGCCCGGCTATTACGGCTACTTTACGGCGATCTGGTGTCTGCTGCCTGCCCTGGCCGCGATGCTGATCTGGATCTCTCTGGAGGCGCGAATTATCGTCGCCATCGTGATCAGCGGGTTGCCCGATGCGCAACAGGCGCTGTCTGCCGGCGAACTGGATCTGCTCGTCAACAATATTCGCAATCTCGCAGCTGGCGATGTGGTCAGCGGCGCTCTGGACTCTGTTCTGAGTGACGCCGCGATTCGGCTACAGGAATTAACGAGTATCAGCCGAAATATGCTGACCGTGCTGACCCTCGGGCTCGCTGTTGTCGGCGGTGTTGTGGCGTGGCTTCGGATCAAGCCTGATTTCCGGGCGCGAAATCGCGTTGAACACATCGTATTGATTGCGCTGATCGTAGCATCGAGCATCGCGATTTTTACAACGATCGGTATCGTGCTGTCAGTGCTTTTCGAAGCGATCAGATTCTTTCGAGAGGTGCCGGTCGCGGAGTTCCTGTTCGGGCTTAACTGGAGCCCGCAAACAGCGATTCGCTCGGATCAAGTCGGGTCGTCCGGTAGCTTCGGTGCTGTGCCACTGTTTACGGGAACGCTGCTGATTACCGGTATTGCGATGGCCGTGGCGGTACCTGTCGGACTAATGACCGCGATCTATCTCGCGGAATATTCGACATCCCGGGTGCGGGGGTTGGCGAAACCGCTGCTCGAGGTGCTCGCCGGTATTCCGACCGTGGTCTACGGCTTCTTCGCTGCCCTTACCGTTGCACCATGGGTGCGGCGTGCCGGCGAGACCATGGGTTTCGAGGTGGCGTCCGAGAGCGCGCTCGCAGCGGGGCTCGTGATGGGCATCATGATCATCCCGCTGGTGTCATCGCTCGCGGACGATGCGATAAACGCCGTACCTGCTGCCATGCGTGATGGCGCGCTGGGTCTGGGCTCGACACGATCCGAGACGATGATCAGGGTTATTTTGCCCGCCGCACTACCGGGCATCGTTGGTGGCATTCTGCTTGCCGTATCCCGCGCGATTGGTGAAACAATGATTGTCGTAATGGCCGCCGGGCTCGCCGCGAATCTGACGGCGAATCCGTTCGAAGCAGTTACGACAGTTACCGTCCAGATCGTTACGTTGCTGGTCGGGGACCAGGAGTTTGACAGCGCAAAGACCCTGGCAGCTTTCGCATTGGGTCTTATGTTGTTCGTCGTGACTTTGCTGTTGAATGTTGTTGGGCTCAATGTCGTGCGCAAATACCGTGAGCAATATGAATAAGGATGCGGGTATGAACGGCCTTGCCACGACGCGCGAGAAGGTTGAAGCGGGACTGCGGCGACGCCGGCGCACGGAACGGGTGTTCCGGCTGACGGGTATCTTGGCCACGACGGTCGGCGTGCTCTTTCTCGGCGTTTTCTTTGCCGATTTGATCGGCAAAGGTTCCAGCGCTTTTTTTCAGACATTCATTCAGCTCGACGTCGAATTCAGTGAAGATATTCTGGGACCCGGCAGTACTGTCGATCTGGAATACGCAGACTTCGATGGACTGGCGAGAAGCGCATTGCGCCGGGCATTTCCAGAGGTAACGAGCCGCGGCGAACGCCGTGAACTGAATCGGCTGGTGAGCGTCGGTGCCGGTTATCAGCTGCGCGACATGCTGGTCGCTGACCCGGCATTGCTGGGCGCCCGGCGTTCGGTTTGGGTTCCGGCGTCATCGACGGTCGATATGTTCATGAAGGGCAATATCGACCCGGCCCTGGATGAGGCGCTGAGGCCTCTCTCGGATCCTCAGATCGGTTGGATCAAGGGCTTGCAAGACAGAGGCCGGATCGCCAAGCACTTCAACAGGGCATTGTTCACCAACGGCGACTCGCGGGAGCCGGAACTCGCCGGCATTCGTGGAGCGTTGATGGGCTCCTTTTACATGCTCGTCGTAACCGTCTTGCTGGCGTTTCCCATCGGTGTGGCCGCAGCAATATACCTCGAGGAATTTGCGCCGCGCAGCCGCTGGTCTGACCTGATCGAGGTCAACATCAATAATCTTGCAGCGGTGCCGTCGATCGTATTCGGGTTGCTGGGCTTGGCGGTATTCATCAACTGGGCTGCACTGCCGCGTTCGGCGCCGCTCGTCGGCGGCCTGGTTCTGTCGCTGCTGACACTGCCGGTCATCATCATCGCGTCGCGTGCCGCGATTAAAGCGGTTCCGCCATCGATACGCGAGGCGGCCCTGGGTATTGGTGCGTCGCAGATGCAGGTGGTTTTTCATCATGTCATGCCGTTGGCGATGCCCGGGATGCTGACGGGCACGATCATCGGTATGAGCCGTGCTCTCGGCGAGTCCGCACCACTGTTGATGATTGGCATGGTTGCTTTTATCGTTGACGTGCCGGGAGGATTCTCTGACCCTGCCACCGCGTTGCCTGTACAAATTTATCTCTGGGCCGACAGCCCGGAGCGGGCGTTTGCCGAACGTACGTCGGCAGCAATAATGGTGCTGTTGGGCTTTTTACTGTTAATGAACCTGACAGCAGTGATCGTCCGAAAGCGTATGGAACGGAAGTGGTGACGCAGGTTTGAGCTCGCGGGGACCCTGTATGACAATGGCTATCATGACCGAAACTGAAACAACTGAAAATCGCACATCTGCGACGGCACAGGTTGATTTGCCCGACGAGAAGCGGGACCCACCGGCCACCATTGCAACGGAGCTTGGTGCGACCGTAGGCAATGTTCGCTGCGAGAATCCGTTTGTTGTGGCCGAAAACATTGACGTTTATTACGGTGACAATCATGCCATCAAGAACGTAACGCTCGAGATCGGCAAAAGCGAGGTGATTGCGCTGATCGGTCCGTCAGGTTGCGGCAAGTCCACCTTCCTGCGTTGCCTGAACCGCATGAACGATTCGATTGAGTCGGCCCGTGTTACGGGGAAGATAACTCTTGACGGCCAGGATATTTACGGCAAAGGACTGGATCCGGTTGCCTTGCGCGCGCGCGTCGGCATGGTATTTCAGAAGCCGAACCCTTTCCCGAAGAGCATCTATGACAATGTCGCGTACGGTCCGCGAATACACGGTCTGGCAACGGATCGCGCCGAACTCGATGACATCGTGCACAGAAGCCTCGAGCGCGCGGGGCTGCTCAAGGAAGTTAAGGACCGAATGGATGAGCCCGGCACCGGGTTGTCCGGCGGTCAACAACAGCGCCTGTGCATCGCCAGAACAATCGCGGTCGATCCAGAGGTGATCCTGATGGACGAGCCCTGTTCGGCTCTCGATCCCATCGCAACGGCGCGCATCGAGGACTTGATCGACGAACTGTCCGAGGACTACGCGATTGTCATTGTTACCCATTCCATGCAGCAGGCGGCGCGGGTGTCCCGGCGCGTTGCGTATTTTCATCTTGGCCTGCTGGTCGAGGTTGACGAGACCGACAAGATCTTCACTAATCCACAGCACCGGCTGACCGAGGATTACATTACCGGTCGAATCGGTTGAAGCGCGAACCTAAAGCTTGTTCGTTTTCATAAACTCGGCAAACCGTTCCTTCGCGAACCCCACCGCGATGAAGTGGTCGGCTTCTATGACCGGTCGCTTGATTAGCGTCGGCCGCTCGAGCATTGCGGCGATGGCCTTGTCTCGTGTCATGTCTACCCGGTCGACCTCTGGTAGCTTGCGCCAGGTCAGGCTCTTTCTGTTTAGCAGCTTTTCCCAGCCAATTCGGTCTGACCAGCGCTCCAGCGTCTGGATGTCGAGGCCATCGATGCGCAGGTCATGAAATTTGAAATCGACGCCTTCATCCGTCAGAAACTGCCGGGCCTGCCTGCAGGTATCGCAACTTTTGATTCCGAATAGTGTGAACATCCTACTTGGTCATAATTCCGCGTTACGCAGAAGTTCGTTCAGACTGGTTTTGGCGCGTGTCTTCGCGTCAACATGCTTTACGATGACCGCACAATACAATGCGTACTTTCCGTCACTCGCCGGCAGACTGCCCGGCACAACGACCGAGCCGGCGGGAACCCGCCCATAACTTACCTGATCGGACGCGCGATCATAGATGCGCGTACTCTGGCCAATGTACACGCCCATTGATATTACGGAGCCCTGCTCAACGACAACACCTTCGACAATCTCCGAACGTGCGCCGATGAAGCAGTCATCCTCGATAATCGTGGGTCCGGCCTGAACCGGCTCGAGTACGCCGCCAATACCTACGCCGCCAGACAGATGCACATTGCTGCCAATTTGCGCGCAGCTGCCGACGGTCGCCCAGGTATCGACCATCGTACCGCTGCCCACGTGTGCCCCGATATTCACGTAGCTTGGCATCAGGACGACATCGGGCGCAACAAAGGCACCGCGCCGAACGATGGCATCGGGCACGACGCGCACGCCATCCCGAGCGAAGTCGGCCTCGCTGTAATCGGCGTACTTCAACGGCACTTTGTCAAAAAAGCGGCTGTATTTTCCAGGCATAACCCGGTTGTCGGCAAGGCGGAAGCTCAGCAGGACCGCTTTTTTCAGCCACTGGTGGACCTGCCAGTCACCATCAACTCTCTCGGCGACGCGCGCTTCGCCCCTGTCCAGCATTGTGATGGCATGCTGTACGGCCTCGCCGAGCTGTCGGCTTTCGGCATCCGTGTCCATGCGAGCGCCTGTCGCAAAGCCTTTGTCGATAATGTCAATCAGGTCCTGCACGTGTTTGTCCCATACCTTAAATGGATTCCGAAAAATCAGTTTGCAACGTTATTGTCGCCCAATTCAATTATCAGTGCGTTACTTAATTGTTGTTTCGCTTCGGCGTCGAGCGGGGCGCCGGTTTCATCGCTGACGTAAAAGACGTCCTCGGCGCGTTCGCCGATCGTCATGATCTTTGCCGCCTGGATGTCGACGCCGCGCGAGATAAATGCTTTTCCGACCTTGCTCAATAAGCCGGGCCGATCGGCGGCCACAAGTTCCAGCACGGTGCTCCCGTCCGGAGTATTTTCGCCGAACTCGACGATGGTCTTCGTTGTGAACATGCGAACCTGCCGCGGTGCTGCGCGGGTCACACGCGCGACATTGTCTTCTCGGGCGGTCAACACGCGGGTCAGCGCACGCCGGATCTTGCTCATGCGCGCCTCGTCAATCTCCATGCGTTTGTCCAGTTCCATGAAAATGAAAGTGTCCAGGCTGTAGTTGTTCGCGGTCGGCACGATGCGCGCATCGACAATCGTCATTCCGAGCTCGTCGAGTGCGGCTGTCGCATGCGCGAATGTGTGTCGGATTCGCGGCGTGTACAACACGGCCTCTACGCCGTCGCCGTTCTCTTGCCGGCGCACGTCGATGAGGCCGACTTCCGAGGTGGTGTCGGAGTCGGCGAGCCACTCGGTGTGCCAGACTATCTCATCGCTACGATGCCGCAGGAAGTAAAGGTCATCGAATAGTGCCCATACGCTGTCGATAAGATCGTTTTCAACGCCAATCTGCTGCAGAGCTTCCCTGGTCTGGGTTTTCTTTTCCAGGATCAACTGGTCGCGATCAATCGGATTCTCGAGCCCGCGCCGCAATGCCCGATGCGTCAACTCGTAGAGATCGCGGAACAGTGTGGCCTTCCAGGAATTCCAGAGCGCAGGATTCGTGCCGCGCACATCGGCAACGGTCAATACATAGAGGTAGTCGAGATGCAGGGGGTCTCTGACGAGCGACGCGAACTCGTTGATTACATCGGGGTCGCCAATATCCTTCTTCTGTGCCGTCGTGGACAGGATCAGGTGATTTCGAACGAGCCAGGCGACAATCCGCGCTTCGTACTGGCTGAGCCCGTGCTCGAGGCAAAAGGCTTCGGCATCGACCGCGCCCAGTTCCGAATGGTCGCCACCTCGCCCCTTGGCAATATCATGAAATAAGCCGCTCAGATAGGCGATCTCCGGTTTCTCGAAAGACTGCATGATCCGGCTGCAATGCCGGTATTCGTGATCAAAGCGCGCGAGCGCAAACCGCCGGAGGTTGCTGACGACGAACAGCGTGTGCTCGTCGACCGTGTACGCGTGAAAAAGGTCGTACTGCATTCGGCCGACAATGCGGCCGAACGATGGGATGTACAGGCCGAGGACGCCATAAAGGTTCATGCGCCGAAGTTCGTGGGTCACTCCCTCCGGTGCCCGGAGAATAGACAGGAATAGCCTGTGATTGCGGGGATTTTGCCGAAACTCTTCGTCGATCAGGTACAGGTTGCGCTTGATCAGGCCAATCGTGTACGCGCTGACGCCGCGTAAATCCGGGATTTGCTGCAGCAGAAGGAATAATTCGAGGAGCGCCGAGGGATCGTGCACGAAGACCTGGTCATCGACGGTCTGCAGGAAACCATTCTTGACCTGGAAACGCGCGTTCAGCGGCTCTGGCAGCGCTTCCGGGTCCATCAGGATCGCCTCTTCGAAGAGTTGCAGCAGCATTTCGTTCAGCCGGCTCAACTCCATAACGGTGCGATAATAGCGTTGCATGAACTGCTCAACCGCGAGCGTATAGGTCGCATCCTCGTAGCCGAGCATCTTGGCAAGCTTGATCTGATGATCGAACAGCAATCGGTCTTCGCGCCGCCCGGTCATAATGTGCAGCCCGAAGCGGATGCGCCAAAGGAATGCCTGGCCCTCGCTGAGTCGCCTGACCTGGACCTGCGTGAGGAAGTTGTGTTTGACCAGTTCGTCAAATGTCTGGACGCCGAAATACCGCTTTGCCACCCAGCCGATCATCTGGATGTCTCGAAGTCCTCCGGGACTTCCCTTGACGTTGGGCTCGAGATTATAGGCAGTATCGTGATAACGATGGTGGCGGGCGATCTGTTCCTTTCGCTTCTCGATAAAAAACTCGTTCGGGGGCCAGAGTTTGTCGGGGCCGAGCGCTGCCTGCATTGACTCGAACAACTCTGCCGGCCCATCAAGCAGTCGTGCTTCGAGCAGCGTCGTCGCAATGGTCAGATCTTTGCCAGCCTGCTCCGCGCACTGCGCAATCGTACGAACGCTGTGACCAATTTCCAGACCCACGTCCCAGAGTGCCGTGATGAAGCCGGCGATCTGCGCCTCGCTACCCGCCGACAGGTTGTCAGGCAGCAGCAACATGATGTCGATGTCCGAACCGGGATGCAGTTCGGCCCGCCCATAGCCGCCAACAGCGACGAGTGCGGCGCTGTCGTCCGAATCCTTCGTGTGCCTGCGCCACAAATGGATCAACAGCTCGTCCAGGACCGACGCCCTGAGATGGACCAGGGTGACAACCGACTCTCCGGCAAGAAAACGCTGTTTTATGTTGTCGCTGGCCGCTGCGAGTGCAACCCGACTGCTGCCCGGCGAGTCGTCGGCCAGCGTATCGCGCAGCAAGGCCAATGCCGCGTCGTCCGCGAACGACTCAGCCCATTCGATCGCTGTGTACGTCATCGGTGTGCGGGGCTGCGGGCAGTCATGATCAACGATCGTCCGCGCCGAGCGTCAAGACCTCGAACCCGCTATCGGTGATCAGCACCGTGTGTTCCCACTGTGCCGACAGGCTGTGGTCCTTGGTCACGACCGTCCAGCCGTCGGGAAGGAGTCTTACGCTGGCTTTGCCCGCATTGACCATGGGTTCAACGGTGAGCGTCATGCCGGCCCTTAGCTCCAGTCCGGTGCCGGCGGTGCCGTAATGCAGCACCTGCGGATCTTCGTGGAATATTCGGCCGATCCCGTGTCCGCAATATTCACGGACGACCGAGCAGCGATGTTTTTCGACGTGCTGCTGGATGGCCGCGCCAACATCACCGAGGCGCTTGCCCGCGGCGAGTTGTTCTATGCCGAGCCACATGCCCTCATAGGCGATCTGGGACAGGCGCTGAGCCTGGATTGTCGGCTTACCGGCGAAAAACATTCGGCTCGTGTCACCGTGGAAGCCGTCCTTGATCACGGTGATATCGATGTTCAGTGCGTCGCCGGCCTTGAGTACGCGGTCACCCGGTATCCCATGGCACACGACATGATTGACGGAAGTACAGATCGATTTGGGGAATCCGCGATAGTTGAGAGGGGCAGGGATTGCGCCCTGCACCTCGGTTATGAATTTGTGGCAGATTTCGTCGAGTTCACCCGTGGTGATCCCCGGCCTTACGTATTCGCCAATCATATCGAGCACGTCGGCCGCAAGGCGTCCGGCAACCCGCATCTTGTCCTGTTCGTCGGCCGTTTTGATGGTTACGGTCATACCCTCTCACTGGTAGCGGGGCCAAAACCGAGGATTCCAGGAAACAGCGGGTTGGTAGCCCATTTCCGGATAATCTCGCTTCAACCCTGAAATCTCCTGAATCCGCGTTGTTGGCCGCGGCCGGCTATGGTATAAAGCGCGCGCCCTTGAGGCAATTAATCCACACGTATACCGACACGTCACGCTGGGTGCCCCACCTGAAAAGGGGTTGCGAGATGGGGTATACGGAGGCCTAACCCGGAGTAATTAAATGGCAGACGTATCCATGCGCCAGATGCTAGAGGCTGGCGTGCATTTTGGTCATCAGACCCGCTACTGGAACCCGAAGATGGCGCCGTTCATCTTTGGCGAGCGAAACAAGATCCACATCATCAATCTCGAGAAAAGCCTTCCGCTTGCGCGGGAAGCCAGCTCGTTCGTCAAGGCGACCGTCGCTGACGGTGGCAAAGTGCTGTTCGTCGGGACGAAGCGTGCGGCCCGCGAGGCGGTCAGAACGCATGCTGTGCGCGCTGAAATGCCGTTCGTCAGCTATCGCTGGCTGGGTGGGATGCTCACCAACTACAAGACGATCCGGCAATCGGTCAAGCGCTTGATGACGCTCGAGAAAATGGCTGAAGAAGGCGGCTTTGAAGGTTTGACCAAGAAAGAAGTGCTGGGCCTCAGTCGTGAACAGGAGAAACTGGAGCGTAGCCTGGGTGGCATCAAGGAAATGACCTCGCTGCCGGACGTGCTGTTCGTCATCGACGTCGAGCACGAGGATATTGCCGTGCGTGAGGCCCGCAAGCTGGGGATACCGGTTGTTGCCGTGGTGGATACTAACTGCTCGCCGGAGGGCGTGGACTACGTTATTCCAGGCAATGACGATGCAATGCGTGCGATCGAGCTTTACGCGGGGATAATTGCCGACGCCGTGATCGAGGGCAAGGCCTCGCTGCCCGAAGTGGCGCTCGGCGAGGATGAGTTCGTCGAGCTCGACGAAGCCGGTAAGGTCAAAAAGACATCGGGCCGCAAGAAGAAAGCAGCGAAGAAGACGCCCGTGAAGAAAAAGGGACCGACGAAAAAAGTGGCGGGCATCGGCGCCGCCAAGCCCGCTGCTGCCGAAGCAGCTGATTCTGCCGCGGGAGATGCCGCAGAAGCTGCGGATGAGACGCCTGAAAAAATTGTCGAAGAATCCGTGACCGAAGCGCCTGCCGACGATTCCAAAGAGGCAGCAGCTGAGTCGCCTGATGTTGCCGATGAAGCGCCTGTTGAGGCTGACCTGAAGGTTGCGGGTGACGCGGCCGAGGCGGCGAGCGATTCCGCCACCGATGCGGAGGCCGCAGGCGAAGTGGCTGCTGCTGATGAGGTTCAGGCTGAGCCGGCAGAGGCTAAGCCTGAGCCGGCGAAACCGGCCAAGAAGGCTGCAAAAAAAGTCGCCAAGAAAGCCGCCAAGAAGACTGCGAAAAAGGCCGCAAAGAAAGTCGCGGCCAAAGCAGCTGACGAAGGCGAAAAAGGGGAGACCGGCGATGACGATTAGTGCATCAATGGTCAAAGCGCTTCGTGAGCGGACTGGCGCGGGAATGATGGAGTGCAAGAAAGCGCTGGTGGAGGCAGACGGCGATCTTGATGCCGCTGCCGAGGTATTGCGTAAGTCTGGCCAGGCCAAAGCAGACAAGAAAGCTGGCCGGGTTGCGGCGGACGGGCGCATCGTTGTTGCGCAGGAAGGAAGCACGGCAGTTATGGTCGAAGTCAATTCGGAAACGGATTTCGTTGCGAAAGACGAAAACTTCTCGGCATTCGCCGACGCGGTAGCCGCTGCAGCGCTCGCTACCGGAACGACCGATATCGGCAGCTTCGCAACCGAGAAGCTCGCTGACGGGCGCACTGTCGAGGAAGCACGCACGGAACTGATCGCCAAGGTCGGCGAGAATATCGGCGTGCGCAGAATCGAGACGATCTCTACCGATGGGGTTATCGGCAGCTATACGCATGGCGCTCGTATTGGCGCCGTGGTTGCGATGCAGGGCGGCGACGAGACGCTGGCGCGCGATATTGCGATGCATATTGCGGCGACAAACCCGATGTGCATTGACGAGGCCGGAGTCCCGGCGGAAACGCTCGAGCGCGAGCACCGCATTCTGACCGAGCAAGCGCAGGAGTCCGGCAAGCCCGCCGATATCATTGAGAAAATGGTCAAAGGCCGGATCAACAAGTTCCTGAAGGAAATTACGCTGCTGGGCCAACCGTTCGTCAAAGATCCCGATGTCAGCGTCAGCAAGCTGCTGGCAGCCGGCGGCGCCAAGGTCACTGCTTTCGTGCGTTTCGAGGTCGGTGAGGGGATAGAGAAGAAAGAGGATAATTTTGTTGAAGAGGTTATGGCGCAGGTTAAAGGTGCCAGTTGAGATATATTCTTTAATTTATTGATTATTAAAGATTTAAGAGAAATTATCACGTCACAGACCATCGTCGAGGGACATGCAGCGGGCGCCCGCACGGCAACTTGAAGAGGCAGATACATGACTGAGTCCAGGGGTTCTTATCGCCGCGTTTTGCTGAAACTCAGCGGCGAGGCGCTGATGGGAAATCTGGAGTACGGCATCAAGCCGGCGGTGATCCAGCGCATGGCGGCGGAAATTGCGACCGCGCAGAAAGCGGGGGTTGAAATTGCCATCGTCATCGGCGGTGGAAACATTTTTCGGGGCGCGGGTCTGGCGCGCGAAGGGATGGATCGTGTCACGGGTGACTACATGGGCATGCTGGCGACCGTCATGAATGCCCTGGCTATTCAGGACGCACTGGAGTCCGCAGGGGTCTTTGCTCGCGTCATGTCGGCGATTCAGATCCACGAGGTCTGTGAAGACTATATTCGCCGTCGCGCCGTTCGCCACCTCGAGAAAGGCCGGGTTGTCGTGCTGGCGGCCGGAACCGGCAACCCGTTTTTTACGACCGACACGGCGGCCAGTCTGCGGGCAATAGAAATCGGCGCCGATGTGTTGCTGAAAGCGACGAAGGTGGATGGCGTTTATGACTCGGACCCGGTCAAAAATCCCGATGCAACGCGCTATGAAAAAGTGTCTTACGATCAACTGCTGACCGACAAGCTGTTGGTCATGGATGCGACCGCCGTTGTAATGTGTCGCGATAACAATCTGCCGCTGCGCGTTTTCGATCTGACTCGGGCCAATGCGCTGGTTCAGGCGATGATGGGAGACGATGTCGGCACGCTGGTAACAGCCTGATTGACAGGTAAAAGATTCAAAAGAGGACGGTAGACGTGTTGGACGAGATCAAAAAAGACGCCGGGGAACGGATGGCAAAAAGTGTGGCAGCGCTGAGGCAGGAGTTCACGAAAATACGTACCGGTCGCGCGCATACCAGCCTGCTGGATCACATAACGGTCGAATACTACGGTTCGCAGGTGCCGCTGAACCAGGTATCGAATGTCGGAGTGGAAGACTCGCGTACCCTCGTCGTCACACCGTGGGAGAAGGAGATGGTTGCCGTCGTCGAAAAGGCCATCCTGAATTCGGACCTGGGCCTTAATCCGGCGTCGGCCGGTACGGTGATTCGGGTTCCGCTGCCGGCCCTGACAGAAGAAAGACGCAAGGACATGATTCGACTTGTCCGCAATGAGGCCGAGGGCGGACGCATAGCGATTCGTAATATTCGTCGCGATGCCTTGAGTGATATCAAGGACCTGCTTAAGGAAAAGATGATCGGCGAAGACGACGAACATCGGGCACACGATGAGATTCAGGCAATAACCGACAAGTATGTCGCCGAAATCGACGAAGTGCTTGCTGCAAAAGAAGCCGAACTCATGGAAATCTAGGTCGGGCTCTACGGGCTCATTTGCTGAAGCCATGGCGGAAGATGACAACATACCGACGCATGTCGCTGTCATTATGGACGGCAACGGCCGCTGGGCCCGCAAACGCGGGCGCCCGCGTCATGCCGGCCATCGCGCCGGCGTTGGTGCGGTGCGCGAGACTGTCGAAGTTGCGGCCAAACGCGGTATTTCATACCTGACCGTGTTTGCATTCAGCAGCGAGAACTGGAGCCGTCCGCGCGAGGAGATCAGCAAACTGATGGGGCTTTTCGTTGAGGCGCTGCAACGAGAGGTCGATGAACTGCATCAGAATAATGTAAGGCTCAGGTTTATCGGCGCACGTCAGCAGCTTCAGCCGGGACTGCAGGACAAGATCGCGGCAGCCGAGCAGCAGACGGCCGGCAATACCGGCCTGGGTCTTCAGGTAGCGGTCGCTTACGGTGGCCGCTGGGATATCGTGCAGGCAGTGCGCCGGCTCGCAATGCGCGTGAAGCAGGGGCACCTGTCGGTCGATGATATCGACGACGACAGCGTTGCTCAGGAGCTCGAACTTGCCGGAATACCGGACCCGGACCTGCTGATTCGTACTGGTGGCGAACAACGCATCAGCAACTTCCTGTTGTGGAATCTCGCGTACGCCGAATTATGGTTTTGCGATGCGCTCTGGCCTGACTTCGGCGAGCGACAGTTTGACGAGGCGTTGACGTTTTTTGCGCGACGGGAGCGTCGTTTCGGACACACGGGCGAGCAGGTAAAGGCGGTGACGTCATGAAACAGCGCGTAGTCACCGCGCTGATCGCGTTATCGCTATTGGCGGTTGTTTTGTTCGTGCTGCCGGCGGTCTTTGCCGCGGGCGTCATTGCGGCGCTTGTCCTGGCGGGTGCCTGGGAATGGTCGGCGTTCCTGGCAACGCCAAGTGTGGTGATCCGGGTCATTTTCGTTGCATTGATCGCTTTGCTGCTGGCGGCTTTTTCAATCCAGTTCGCGGCATTCGGCCCCGCGCTTCTGATGCTGAGTCTCGGCTGGTGGTTCATCGCAATGATCTGGACCTTCTTCTTTCCCACATCGATTCCAATTGCTGTCCGCTGGCTTGCCGGAATTTTCGTACTCGTGCCGCTG